>JACDQH010000002.1:0-284890 GCA_018101195.1 Rickettsiaceae bacterium H1 | reverse complement strand
ATTGCCAAGCTATTAATTGATTCGGGTGCCAATGTTAATGCAAAAGGTAGATTAAATCGGACCCCTTTATTTTTGGCGGTATGTAACGGGCATACGGAAATTGTCAAAGCATTAATTGATGCGGGTGTCGATGTTGATGCACAAGATGGGTTTAATTGGACTGCTTTAATGTATGTGGCAAGGGAAGGGAATAGTGATATTGCCAAGCTATTAATTGATTCGGGTGCCAATGTTAATGCAAAAGGTAGATTAAATCGGACCCCTTTATTTTTGGCGGTATGTAACGGGCATACGGAAATTGTCAAAGCATTAATTGATGCGGGTGCCGATGTTACTGTAGAAGATAACAGCGGCATTACTGATTTAGACATTGCAGTAGAAAAACAATTAAAGGAAATCACTTTGGAATTATTACCGCATGTTTTAGCAGATATCTACGTACGAGAAGGAAAAAAGGCTGCAACAGATAAATTGGAAGAAGTTAAAGGAAGAGTAGAAATAACCGAAGAAAAATTAATCGAGAAGTTACATAATGTTTGCAAACCGATTTTGCAATTGAAAGCAAAAAAAGTAATTTTAGATCAATTAAGAAATAAAGGTGATGTCAAAAAATTATCTTTGCCAAAGTCACTCGAGGAATTTTTAACCGAATGGCCATTACTTTCAATGGAAAGAGCATTAGCGATTGAAAATTTATTAAATCATTTTTCACAACAATTAAGCACAGAAGTAGAAAATCCAAGTGCTGATAATATTGGATCTCAAAATGTCGGATTACCTGATTAAATTATAATCAATTAAAAAAAGTTGGAGAAAAACTCCAATTTTTTTTGCCAATTTTTAGAATCTGTTTTGCGCTTCTTTATTAAAGCGAATTCCCTATAAAATTTTTTACTTTTATAGCATCAATCATTAGCGGGAATCCGCAATCAAAATATGTTTAAATAAATTAACACTTGTTTCGAATCACTAGTACTTTTTTTATCTTAATTATACCGAATATTGTATCGGATAAAAAATTAATCTTGATTTCCATTATAAACCATGTTAACCCATGTTAAACCATATTTAACCATAATAAGATAAAAAATAGCTTTGTTAAATGAATTTGTTCTTATCTACATATATTAATAAAGTTGATAAAAAGGGCAGGGTATCTATCCCTGCACCTTTCAGGTCCGTAGTAAAAAATCACGATTTTATCGGAATAGTTATTTATCGTTCGTTTATCAATAACTGCATCGAAGCATCAAGTATCGATAGAATAAACCGATTAAGCGACGCAATCGAACATATGGATGTTTTTTCCGAAACACGAGACGCTTTTGCTATGTCTTTGTTGGGAGAAAGCATTCGGCTAGCTTTCGATCCAGACGGGAGAGTTACTTTACCGATAGAAATGTTGGAAAGCCTGGAGATAGAAAATCAAGCTGCATTTGTTGGCAAAGGAAAAATTTTCGAAATATGGTCGCCACAAGAATTACAAAAACATAAAGAACAGGCAAGAAAAATATCAATAAAACATCGCAACGAACTTAATTTTAATCGGAGTGAAAAATGAGCGTTCCTCACACTCCGGTGTTATTAAACGAAATGCTGAAAATGGTTTCTTCGAAATCCGGAGAAACGTATGTAGACGGAACTTTTGGCGCTGGCGGTTATACCTCGGCTTTACTTAAATCAGCGGATTGTTTTGTTTACGGAATCGATAGAGATGGTTCGGTAAAAAAATATGCCGAAAAGATTAATCGGGATTTTCCTGATAGATTTCAATTATTTATCGACAAGTTCGGTAATATCGATAAATTAATGAAAAATAAAAAAGTTGACGCGATAATTCTTGATTTGGGTGTTTCTTCCATGCAACTCGAAGAAAGTAATCGAGGTTTTTCTTTTATGAAAGACGGGCCTTTGGATATGAGGATGTCGAATACCGATAAAATCGATGCCACGGCTTTAATTAATGCTTTTAGGGAAGAAGAAATTGCCGATGTCATATACCGATATGGAAACGAACGTTATGCAAAAAAAATTGCTTTGGCAATAATTCGTTATCGGAATAAAAAATTAATTAAAACTACTGGTGAGTTAGCCGAAATAATCAGATCCGTCGTTCCCAGAACAAAGCATGACAAAATCGATCCGGCAACAAGAACTTTTCAAGCTATCAGAATATGGGTCAATGACGAGTTAACGGAATTGGAAAAAGGAATAGATTCGGCTGTCAAAATTTTGGAGATAGGAGGTAGGCTGGTAATAATTTCTTTCCATTCGCTCGAAGATAAAATAGTAAAAAATAAATTCAATTTTTTATGTGGTAAAAAACAAGGAATATCTCGTTATTTGCCTGAAAAAAAAGAAAATAGGTTAGCTAATTTTACTTTACTCGATAAAAAAGTAGTCAAACCGACAAAAGAAGAAATTAATTTAAATCCGCGAGCAAGATCTGCTCGTTTAAGAGGAATAAGGAGGGAATTATGAAATTATTATCTAAAAAAACATTTACTTTTTTATATACTTTGTTGTTATTAGCCGGTATCGGGATGTTGTTCGGTATAAAGTATAACGTGGCAAATCTGCAAAAACAGCTGAGTAATATTGAAAACGAAATTGACGAAATACAGAATACAATCAAAATTATCGAAGCGGAATGGAGCTATCTGACACAACCGGCAAGGTTAGAAAAATTGGCCGAAAAATACCTGAAGCTCGAACCAATACTTTACAGTCAGGTGCATAGCGATTTGGATACTAAATATACCGTACTTGCCAGTTTGGATTAGTATTTTTAACAACGATTTATGTTGCTATTATTATTTTTTTCAATAATACTCACCCATGTATCTTTCTTCGATTGGTATTTCAGAGTATTTTCATTTATTGTTTTGCATTTCTTGCACTCTTCGGTTCCGGTTTATTTTCAACATCTGCTAAAAATTCTTGCTTAATACCTTTAAAAGAAGAATAACGTAAGGCAAGAAGAGAAAATACAAAAATAAAAAATAGCTCAGACACAAAATAGTAACTTTAGAGGTTTTACTTGATTATCGTTAATGTTGTTTTCGTAGTGAACAATTATTGAATTTTTCATCTTTATTAAATAAAAGTAATATAATACTAATCATATCTCAACCTCTAATTGTATATATTTTTAATTTATTATTGGGAATCGCGACAATCTCGTTCGGTTTGAGATTACCTAAACTAAAAATTCCGTAATCGGTTCTAATCAATCGATCGATTTTTAGCTCTAAAAAAGCGAATATATTACGTATTTCGCGGTTCTTACCTTCGGTCAAAGCGATATGAAACCAAGAATTGTTTTTTTTTGAATCGATTACTTGAATATTTATCGGTTGATAGCGAATGTTATCCAAGGTAATTCCTTGTTTAATCAATTCGAGCTTATCCTGTTTTATTTTACCGAAGGCCCTAATTTTATATTTGCGCAGTATTTTATTTTTCGGATCGGTCATGAATTTTGCAAAATCACCGTTATTAGTCATAAGTAATAATCCTTCGCTATTGAAATCCAACCGACCGACACTAATTAAATTTTTCAAATTATTCGGCAAATGATCAAAAACCGTTTTTCTTCCTTGTTCGTCTTTTTTCGAAGTGATTACCCTTATCGGCTTGTAATAAAGCCAAACGCCTAAATTCGGTAAACTTAATTTTTTTCCGTCGATTTTTACTTCGTCATTTTCATTAACAACAATGTTAAAATCGGTTACTGATTGCCCGTTAAATGTAACTTTACCCTCCGAGATTAACTTATCTGCCGATCGCCTAGAAGAACAGTAACCGGAATGCGCGATATATTTATTTAATCTCACGATTTAAGAATAATAATATGCCCCATCTTACGACCGTTTTTTACTTCTTTTTTGCCGTAAACGGTTAATCTTTTACCAGGTGAGTTAAGGTTAATTTTGGTAATATCGTCACCTATTAAATTATGCATTTCACACGAAAAATAAAGTTTTACCGGTTTTATAGGTAAACCGCATACTGCTCTGACATGTTGCTCGAATTGGCTGACATTACAAGTTTCGATACTCCAATGACCGGAATTATGAACTCTCGGTGCAATCTCGTTTACCAATAATTCTCCGTCTTTAGTTAAAAATAATTCCATAGTTATTACTCCTACGTAATTTAATTTCGTAGAAATTTTTGCTCCGATCTCTTTAGCTTTAATTCGAATATCGTTACTTATATCGGCAGGCACGGAAGAAGTGCGTAATATTCCGTCCTTATGAAAATTTTCCGCAATAGGAAAAAATTCTATATTTCCTTGAGAATCACGAACGGTAATTATCGAAATTTCTTTGTAAAAATCCACTACTTTTTCGGCTATTGCCGAAAAATTAACATCTATTTTATCATTAATCGAACGTATTAAGTATTGTCCCTTACCGTCATAACCCATTCTGCGAGTTTTAATAATAAAAGGATAATTCAAAGTTATATCTTCAAATTTACCTACTTGCTCGAACCGAGTTGTAGGTAAACCCAAATCATTGACAAATTGTTTTTCCGTTAATCTGTCTTGAATTATCTGCAAAACAGTTGAATCGGGATAAACTTGAGTGTTTTTTGCCAAAAATTCTAGGGAATCGCAGGGTATGTTTTCAAATTCAGTCGTTACATAATCGACATTATCGGCAAATTTCGATAAAGCATATCCGTCGTCATAAGCTGCAACAATCGTTTTATTAGTTACATAAGATGCGGGAGAATTTTTAATATCGGTAAAAATAATTACTTCGATACCCAAACTATGAGCGGCAATAGCAAGCATTCTGCCTAATTGTCCACCGCCTAATATTCCAAGCTTTTTTTTGATCAGATTAGGATAATTAATCATTTATAATATCTTATCTAATATTAAATAAAACAATACTAGTAAAATTATTACCTTAAAAAAAAAAGATTCGCTGCTTTGTTTTTGATTTACGTTGGCTTGATGACAATTATCGCATCTCTCAATTATCGATTCGATGCGTTGAAAAATCGGGCTGTTATAAATTTTCCTTTTAAATCCCAAATTATCGTCTGCCCAATTTTCCATGTGAGGTTTAACCAATTCCCACAAATCTATTTCAGGAAATAAACGTAAACAGTGACCTTCGATAAGTAAAATCGTTTTTTGTAATAAAAGTAATTGCGGCTGAACAGGGATATTAAAATCGGCAGTTATTTTAAATAATTGTTGCAACAGGTTAGCTACCGAAATTCGTTTACCCATAATCGGTTCACCGATAGCACGGCAAGCTGTAACGAAATTATTATATTTTGCCGAAACGTAACCGGCACGGAAATGAATATCGGCAACATATTTGTAATTTCTTTGTAGAAAACCGATGAGAATTTCAGCAACGTAAAGTTTGGTTTTATTATCCAGCCTACCGATAATACCGAAATCGACCAAAGCAATCTTTTCATCTTCGGTGATAAGTATATTTCCTGGATGCATATCTCCGTGAAAAATTCCTTCATAATATGCTTGTTTTACAAATGATACGGCTAAAATTTCGGCTATTTTGGGGCTATAATCAAATTGTGTAATCGGTGTTCCTTCCACCCATTCTACGGTTAATACTCTGCTCGTAGTATAATCCCACTCCACTTCTGGGATATATAGTTCTTCGAGATCTTCCGTATGTTCCCGAAGTTCGTCGGCATTAGCAGCTTCAAAACGTAAATCGAGTTCTAATTTGATATTTTCTGAAAAAAGAGCTATTACTTCGTCGATGCGAAAACGCTTGGGAATAAATGGCTTAAAGATAACAGTGCAAAATTTTATTAGCCTGATATCTCTTTGAAACAGTTTTTCGATTTTCGGCCTTAATACTTTTACTGCGATTAATTTTCCTTCCCCTGTATATGCTTTATGCACTTGTGCGATAGAAGCAGCGGAAACAGGTTTTTTTTCAAAATAAGGAAATACTTCTGTTAATTCTTTACCGAATTCGCATTCGATAATTTTTTTTACTTGTTTAAATGAAAAAGGTTCTAATTTATCACATAAAGTAAGTAATTGTTTGGTAATTTCTTTGCCGAAAATATCGGGCCTACTGGCAAAACTTTGTCCGAATTTAATAAAAATCGGTCCCATTTTTTTTAATTTATCGGCAATGTTCGATTTTTTATTAATTGGTAAAAAACGTAGCCATAATAATAAGCCGGTTAAGCGTAATAAGGTAACAAACATATTAAATATATATCAAGAGTTAAGCAGAATAGAAATTTTTTATCTGGTAAAAAATAAAAGGTTTTTACATCTAATTACAGAAAATTTTAATACTTGTTTTTTAAATGATAATTTATTATAATATATGATATGTCATAATTATTTATTAAAAAAATGCTTAATAACTCGATACTAATGGATGGAATAAAAAATGATGATTGGACAGTTGTTCAAAAATTATTAGGGAAACACAATATTAATTCTGTTTTTGTGAAAGCAATTTCTAATAATAGTACTAAAATTGTTCAAATGTTATTGAAAGAAAAAGAAAATATTGTTGAAATACGTACTCTAAGCGACAACACTCCTTTACACTTGGCAGTAATGGTGGACACGAAACTTGTTAAAATATTATTAGATAATGGTGCCGATATTAATGCAAAGAATATGGAAGGAAATACCGTTCTAGATTACGCATTGATAAGAAGTGAAGAGAAGAATAATGATGTAGGTATAGTTGATTTTTTGATTGCAAAAGGAGTTGAAATTGACGGAAATCAAAAAATCGAAATGTTCCTACGTTGGGCAGCAAGAAAAAATGAGTGCGATATCGCCCGGAAATTATTACGAATAAAAAGAATAAAAATTAACGATCCGGACGATAATGATAGAACCGCTTTAATGTTGGCGGCACTTAACGGGCATAAGGAAATTGTCGAGCTATTACTTCAACACGGCGCTGATTTTGATGCAAAAGATAAAGAAGGTAAAACTGCTTTGATGTTGTCATTACTACGAAGGAATATGGATATTGCCAAGCTATTACTTCAACATGGCGCTAACGTTGATGCAAAAGATAAAGAAGGTAAAACTGCTTTAATCGTGGCAGCAAAGAATGGGAATATGGAAGTTGTCAAACTATTACTTCAACATGGTGCCAATGTTGTTAATGTAAAAGATAATGAAGGTAAAACCGCTTTAGCCTTAGGAATAAATTTCGTAGAAATTACTGCAGAATTATTAGTACGAATTTGTATTACCGAAGGAACGAATAAGGCAATCGAAGAATATGATGCAGCTAAAACACAAGAAACCAACCATAATAAAGAACAACAATTATTAGAAAAATTAAGATCTATTATTTTGGATTTTTATGGTGTGGGAAAAAAAGAACTTTTTTTGTTTACGGCAGAAATGATCATAGATAATTTGATAGCAATAAATAAAGAAGATAAAATAAGTGAATTACCGTTACCACAATCTTTACGACAACATCTAGAAAAAACAAAACATCATTATCATTTATCCGCAGAGCAAGTATTTGAATGTAAGAATTTAGAGTGTTTATTAGAACATTTCCAACAAATCGAAACAAACCTCAATGAATTGGAAGTAAGCCCTATAAATCAAGAAAATCAAAGGTTATAAATTGGTATAAAAATAATTGTTTACTCAATACTCATATTCTTGAATTATTTCAATGTGCTTTTCATTTTTATTTATGGTGTTTTTAAGGTAAAATTTCCTTTTATATCTCTAAAATGATAAAAATAATTACTTTTGGTTGTAGGTTAAATTTTTACGAAAGCGAAGTAATCAAAAATTCTCTTGAGAAAACAAATGTGAAAAACTTAACCATAATTCACAGTTGTGCCGTTACCAATGAAGCGGAAAGACAAGTTCAACAAACGATAAGAAGGGAACATAGAACAAATTCAGAAAGAAAAATTATCGTCGTAGGTTGTGCGGTAGAACTTGATAAAGAAAAATATGAAAAAATGCCGGGAGTTATAAAAGTTTTAAGCAATAAAGAAAAACTTAATCATAAAAATTATTCTTCTGGTAATAAAATTTTCGAAAACGAACATAGTATTATAGTACCGTACTTTGGAAATAGATCTCGTGCTTTCGTACAAATACAAAACGGATGTAATCATAGTTGCACTTTTTGTGCTATAACTCATGCTAGGGGAAATAATAGATCTATACCTATAACAGACATAATTAACCAGGTGAAAATATTATTAGAAAACGGTCATAAGGAAATCGTATTAACTGGAGTAGATATTACGGATTTTGGTAGCGATTTGCCGGGAAAACCTTCATTAGGTTCTATGATTAAACGTTTGCTTAATACGCTACCGAATTTGCAAAGATTAAGATTGTCTTCGGTGGACGTAGCGGAAATCGATAAAGAATTGTTTGATTTGATAGTAAGTGAAAAAAGATTAATGCCGCATATACATATCAGTGCTCAATCGGGAGACGATATGATTTTAAAAAGAATGAAAAGACGGCATAATCGCCGACAAATTATCGATTTTTGTCAAAAAGTTAAGGAAAAAAGACCGGAAGTTGTTTTTGGAGCGGATATGATATCCGGTTTTCCTACTGAGACCGAGGAAATGTTTGAAAATTCTTATAACTTAATTTTAGAAGCTGGGATTATTTATCTACATGTTTTTCCTTATTCTCCTAAAATGGGAACTGCTGCAGCAAGAATGCCTCAAGTTGATCCCCGAGTGAAGAAGAATAGGGCGAAATTGCTACGTGAACTTGGTTCTAAGCAAATGCAAAAATTTTATAAATCGCAACTTGACTGCGAACATGAAGTTATTCTTGAGAAAAAAAACTATGGAAGAGCACAAAATTTTTCTTTAATTCGACTGAATCAGTCTGGCAAAATCGGCAGCTTAGTAAAAACTAAAATCATTGGAAACAATAAAGATCAATACCTAATAGGAATTACCGATTTTAATGAAAAAAATTATCAATCTTTAAAATATTCCAAAGCAGCTCTATAGCCTTCTTCAAATAATTCTTGCCTTTTTTCCTTACTTAAATTGAAATTAAACGGCGTTGCTCCTAAGGTATTAATAGTTATAGTGTGTTTGGGATTATTACTATTGATATAATCAAAATGTTGTGCAATAAAAGTAGACGCAACAATTGACAAAATATATTTATCCCAGCCAAACTCTCCTTTCATATTTTCTTCTGTAACATCCGAATTTTCGAAGAACTTATGAGGAGCAAAATTAATACCTAAAGTATCTTCAAATTTGTATAAATTGTTAAAAAAATTGATAGGATATTTATTATATATTCCTCCGTCTACAAACATTTTCCCTCCGATATCCGTAACATCGAAGATTATAGGCATAGAAGTAGACGCTCTTACCGCTTTAGAAATCACTACATCGGGAGTATGGTCAAATGAAAAATATTCTACTCTATTATCTGTAATATTGGCGGCAACAACATAAAGTTCTGCAAAATTACCGTTTTCATGTAGATCGCGAAAAGTAGCATAGTTTTTATCTATCTTTGCAGCAACTAAATCTTCAATCCAGTTTTCTAAAAATTCACCGCTATTTAAGCCAAAACCATCTCTTTTGTTCAATATTAGCGGAAGTAAGCCTTTTCCGATGTTTCTCCTTTTATGGCCGAATATATCTTCCGATTCAAGTGATGTGATATCCTGATCGGCAAAATCTTTAAAGTTGAGTTCATCCATAATTATTTTCATTTCGGCAGAAGAATAACGAAGAGAAGTCATAGTTGCGAAAATAGATCCGATAGAAGTTCCAATAACATTTTTAATATTATTAGTTGGTTGCGTATGTTCTTCAATTGCTTTCAAAGCTCCTACATATGCTATTCCTAATATGCCTCCTCCGGCAAAGACTAAATTAGAAAAATCTTTATTTATTTTCCCTATGCTTACAGAAGGGTAGATGATAAAGAAAAATGAAAGATAAAAAATAAAAATACGATAAAACATAAACAATCCTCCTTACTAAATTAAAAACTTCAAAATAATCAATATCTAAAATATTCCGAAGCTGCTTTATAGCCTTCTTTAAATAATGCTTGCTTTTGTTTGTGACTTAAATTAAAGTCGAATGGGGTAATATCTAAATTATCAATAATAATACTACGATCGAGGTTAGCACTCTCCATATAATTGAAATCTTGTGAAATAAAAGTTGGAGTGATTATTGAAGATAAATATTTTTCCCAATCGAAATCATCATCTTCAGCATTATCTAAAATGCTAAAATTTTTAAATGCTTTATGGTTAACAAAGTTTAGACCCAAAGTATCTTGGTGTTTACGATATTTACCTTTATTATTAAAAAAATCAATAGGATAGTTACTATACATTCCGCCATCTATAAAAACTTTTTTACCTATCTTTACAACGTCAAACACTATCGGTACCGATGCAGATGCTCTTACCGCTTTAGAAACAACAATATCCGGCGTGTGTTCAAAAGAAAAAATTTCTACTTTATTATCGGTAATATTGGCAGCAATAACATAAAGCTCTGCAAAATCATTGTTTTCATGTAAATCGCGAAAAGTAGCACAACTTTTTCTGACTTTTGCAGCAATTAATTTTTCTACCCAATATTCCAAAAAATTACCGCTATTAGCTCCATAAGATTCTCTTTCGTTCAAAAGTAATTTGACGAACTCTATAACATTTACAGTTTCGTTGCCGAATATATCTTTTGATTCAACGGATATAATACCTTGATCGGCAAATTTTTTGAAATCAAGATTATTCACAATTTGTTTCATTTCCGCGGTAGTATAACGAAGTGAAGTAATAGTGGCAAAAACAGCCCCAATAGAAGTCCCGACAACATTTTCAATATTGCTAATCGATTGTGCATGTTTTTCAATTGCTTCTAAAGCTCCTACATATGCTACTCCTAATACTCCTCCGCCTGCAAAGACCAGATTATGAAAATTTTTATTAACCGTTGCACTGAAAGCCAATGGAGAAAAAGATAAAAAAAGTAAATACAATATGCAAAAAAAAGTACGATAAAACAAAATAACCCTCCTTAATAAGTTAAAAACTTAAAAATAATTAATCTCCAAAATATTCTGAAGCAGCTTTATGGCCTTCTTCAAATAATTTTTGTTTTTGTTCATTGCTTAAATTAAAATTGAAGGAATTAATACCTAAATCATCAATAATAATAGTACGATTGCAGTTATTACTCTGCATATAATCAAAATGTTGTGCAACTTGACTTACAGTAACTATTGAAGATAAATATTTTTCCCAGCCAAAGTTACCATCTTCAGTGTTGTTAAGAATACTAGAATTTTTAAATACCTCGGAGTTAATAAAGTTTAGACCTAAAGTATCTTGATACCTACTTTTATTATTAAAAAAATCAATAGGATAGTTACTATACATTCCGCCATCTATAAAAACTTTTTTACCTATCTTTACAACATCAAACACTATCGGTACCGATGCGGATGCTCTTACCGCTTTAGAAACAACAACATCCGGCGTGTGTTCAAAAGAAAAAATTTCTACTTTATTATCGGTAATATTGGCAGCAATAATATAAAGCTCTGCAAAATCATCGTTTTCATGTAAATCGCGAAAAGTAGCAAAATCTTTTCTGACTTTTGCAGCAATTAATTTTTCTACCCAAGATTCCAGAAAGTGACCGCTATTAAGCCCGTATAATCTTCTTTCATTCCAAAGTAATTTGATGAAATTTATAATGTTTATGCTTTCGTTGTTAAATATATCTTTTGATTTAAGTGATACAATACCTTGATCGGCAAATTTTTTAAAATCAAGATTATTCATAATTTGTTTCATTTCCACAATAGTGTAACGAAGTGAAGTAATAGTGGCAAAAACAGCCCCAATAGAAGTCCCGATAACATTTTTAATATTACTAATCAATTGTGCATGCTCTTCAATTGCTTCTAAAGCTCCTACATATGCTACTCCTAATACTCCTCCGCCTGCAAAGACCAGATTGTTGAAATTCTTACTTACTTTATTAAAAGTACTCATTTCACTAAAATACCTTATGAAAAAATAATATTATGATAAAAGATAATACTTTGTTTTTATTATTATTATTTTTTATTTTAATAATCAATTTTTTTTAATCGTTCAGCTTTAGTTTTGTTTCGCATTAAGCGTTTAACTGTTTATCACCTTCTTTAACTTCTTCTTTATTGATGATATTATTTAATTCTTTACCGATATTTTTTATACCTTGATAGATATATTCTGGTGCTATTTCATCTATATTCTCTTCAATATAACTAAACAGGTTATATACCTTAGATTTTATTATCCAATTGGGTAAAATTTTATTCGCATCGTTAATTTCCGAATTAGGATTAATCGTATAATACACTAATTTGAGGAATAGAAAAAACACAAACGAGAAAAACAATCCTTTAAAAAATCCAACCATAATACCTAAAATTCTATCGGCGGGACCTAACCTAATCGGACGGAGAATATATATTACTCCACTGTTAATTACGGTAATTGAAACAATTACTATAATATATATTAAAAAAGTAGATACTATATTCGTTACCAAATGTGATTTTATCTTCAGTAAATCGGAAAAGAGATCGTAATTATAATAAGTAAGAACAAAGGATAAAATAATACCTATTATACCGAAGATTTCTTTAATAAAACCTCGGATAAAGGCTATAATAACGGTTAAAGTTATTATGGTTAAACTAATTGCATCTAACATAACTTCATTCTACGCTTTTGAAGAAGAATTATCGTACCCAATATAAAAAGCGTAGGGAAAAATACCAAATTTTTACTTGGCTGTAAGTTTGATACTTCAATATTAGAAATTATATTATTCATATCTATTTCTGCTTTTTCAGCTTTACTGTTAAGCTCGATTTGACCGATTACCAAATTATTATCTTTATTTAAAGATAAATCGCCAATGCCTGCATCAAATAATTTATCTTTGATCGTATTTCCTTTTAACAACGATCTAAATAGCACTACCTTTTTATCATTTCGTGTAGCTGCATTTTGATTGATTAAAATAATCTTTAATTTATCTACATGCGATTCAAGACTCTTTTCTATGTTATCGATTTTGATCTGATCAAACGGAGAAAAAAACATATTTATCCAACCTTGCGGATAAAGTAAAGATATACCGACAATTAACAATAATGCTGATTCGTAAAGCTTACTTTTCACTAAAAAATATCTTTGAGTTGAAGCGGAAATCATAAATATACCGATAATCGACGAAATTAAAATGATAATAAATTCCATTTTACTGGTAATACCGTAAAGTAACAATTCTGGATTAAATACGAATATGAAGGGTAAGGTCATAGTACGCATATTATATAAAAACGCTTGCGTACTGGTTTTTAGCGTATTTCCTTTGGCAACGGCGGCAGCAGCGTATGAAGCAAGACCTACTGGAGGAGTGACGTCGGCCATTAAACCAAAATAAAAAACAAATAAATGTAGCGCAATATTAGGTACTAAAATTCCGTTTCTATGAACGGCATATTCTAAAACTGGTACCATAAGAGTAGAAACAATAATATAACAGGCGGTGGTAGGCATCCCAATGCCCAAAACTATGGAAATAATCGCAGTTAAAATTAAAGTAATTAAAACATCGCCATTAGCCACACTATCGACAATACTGCCGATTCTCAAACCGACTCCGGTTAACGATACTGTCCCAACGATTATTCCGGCAGTAGCAGTTGCGATTGCAATCGGAACCATATTTCTGGCTCCCAGTATCATTGCGGAAATTAAATCTCGAATACCTTGTTTTATATCGGTAATTATTTTATCACTTTGATTCTTAAAAAATGATTTTATTCCGTTTTGAGTAATTAGAATCACCATCAAAAACATTATGGACCAATAAGCAGATAAAGCTGGTGAAAGCCTGTTAATCATTAACGACCAAATCAAGATTAACACTGGAATAAAAAAATGTATGCCGCTTCTAAGTATTTCGGTAACGTTAGGTAGTTTTAGGATCGGTTCGTCGTTATCTTCTACCAAACCCGGGAATTGCGATTGATATTTAAGTATTAATACGTATGAAGCAAAAATTCCAAGCACGACAATAAAGTTAGGCGTATTTGCAAGAGCGAAATAAATTCCTGGAATCCAGTTAATTAAAAAATATACTACTCCCAGTACTATAAAAACGGAGCTCATAATAATCAACCCTCTTAACAAACTGTAAAAAACGCTTCTATCATGTTGAGATTTTATGGGTTTTATCCCTATTTTTTTTGCTTCGATATGCACCGTATATAAAAGTGCTACGTATATGAGAATTGCTGGTAAAAAGGCATGTTTTATTATCTCAGGGTAAGGAATTCCAAGATATTCGGACATAATAAATGCAGCCGCACCCATAACTGGAGGCATCACTTGGCCGTTAATTCCCGCCGAAACTTCTATTGCTCCCGCTTTTTCAGGGCTTAACCCCATTTTCTTCATAAGCGGTATGGTGAAAGAACCGACGGTAATGGTATTGGCGATAGAAGAACCGGACATCATACCCATTAACCCCGAAGCAACAACGGCGGCTTTTGCCGGACCGCCTGTAAACCTACCCAATAAAGCAAAAGATAATTGAATAAAAAAATTACCCGCACCTGCCATTTCTAAAAAAGATCCGAACAAAACATAAAGGAAAACAAAATCTGCCGAAACACCTAAAGCAGTACCGAAAACACCTTCCGAAGAAAACCACTGATGTGAAGCAATTGAAGCTAAAGAATTTCCTCTATGAGCTAGCAAACCGGGAAAATGTTGACCAAAATACGAATAAAGTAAAAATATCGATGCTACAATTGCAATTGTTGGTCCTACCACTCTTCTCGAAGCTTCAAATAATAAAATGATTCCTAAAAAAGCAATAGCTAAATCATATTGCGTGGGCATACCGACGCGTAATGCTATTTGATCGTAAAATACGTATATATAAGAAGAGATACATAAGCCGATAATGGAAAAAGCCCAATCAAAGAAAGGAATTTTCGTTATATGTTTATTTTTAAAAATCGGAAACAAAAGAAATGCCAAAAAAAGAGCAATCGCGAGGTGAATCGAGCGAATTTCCAAATTATTAAATAACAGCCAATCACAACCTAAAGAAAATTGTAGCGGTGACGCAACCCAAAGCTGAAAAACGGACCAAAATAATGCAATAAAGCATATTGCCCGATATATGTTTTTACTCGGGTGACGAGAACCGAATTCGGCATCAATTATTTCTTCATGTTTCATATTTCTTGCATTATTTTTCTTCGACATATTAGCAATCATGTTAAATCGAGTCAATCTGAGGACTTTTTGCTATTGATATAAAACGGTTGTTTTTCGGCTCGATATGGAATATCAGTAGGTATGCATTTGCATTATAGATTCATAATAAGCATTATAATATTGGTTAGCGCAATTTGTCTAAGCTTACCGAATTTTTTCGATAATAAATTTTTGCCGAATTATAAAATAAATTTTGGTTTGGATTTATACGGAGGATCTTCGTTATTGCTAAAAATAGATTTTAATAAATATCTACAAGAAAAATTAGATTTATTGATTACGGATTCAGTCAATAGACTGAAAAAAATCGGTGTTAGCGATCTTAAAAACAACGGTGAGAACCTATCTGTAAAATTAGCCGAAAATACAAAAATTTCCGAATTTAAGAAAGAAATTAAAAACATAAACGACGAATTTATCGTTCGTTGTACGAAAAATAATACCTGTACTATCAATTTTATCGATTTAAGGAAATTAAAGCACAAAGTATTATCTGATTCCATAAGTATCATACAAAATAGAATCGATGAATTGGGAACTCGTGAAGTTTTAGTACAATCGGAAGGAGACGAAAAAATCATAATTCAAGTACCGGGGTTGGAGAATCCCGAACAATTAAAATCGTTACTGGGTAAAACGGCAAAACTGACTTTTCATTTGTTAAACGATAAAAAAAACGCAATGATTTTGAAAGATAAAGAAGGAAGGCAATATCCAATTAAAAGGAGAATAGAATTAACCGGAGAGTTATTAAAAGATGCTTCGGTAAGATTTAACAAATTCGGTTTTCCCGCAGTTTTATTTAAATTTAATAATGTCGGTGCAAAAAAATTTGCTCGTATAACTAAAGAAAATGTCGGTAAACCTTTTGCTATTATACTTGATAATCAAGTTCTTACAATTCCCGTAATAAAAGAATCGATTCTCGGAGGACAAGGAGAGATATCCGGTAATTTTACTCTTGAAGAAGCTCAAGAATTAGCGATATTGTTGCGTTCGGGAGCTTTACCTACGTCACTTGAAATTGTCGAAGAACGAATTGTAGGTCCCGGTTTAGGTGCGGATGCAATTTCGGCAGGGATAAAAGCTGCCGTAATTTCCATGTTAATCATTTCTCTTTTTATCGTTTCGGTATATGGAAAACTCGGTTTATGTGCGGCAATAGGCCTTTTTATCAATATGGTAATAATGACGGCATTTTTAACTTTAATTAAGGCAACGTTAACTTTACCTGGAATAGCGGGAATCGTACTTACTATCGGGATGGCGGTGGACGCAAACGTATTGATTTTCGAACGAATAAAAGAAGAATTACAGAATGCAAAAAATTTTGAAATAGCTATTTCCAGAGGTTTTAACAATGCGATAAGAACAATATTTGATTCCAACATTACTACGTTAATTGCTGCGCTGATAATGTTTTTTATCGGTTTCGGTCCGGTAAAAGGCTTTGCCGTTACGCTTTCGATTGGGATACTTAGCTCTATGCTTTCCGCAGTAGTGATTACAAGAGAAATTATGAGATTGTTTATTAAAAAAATTCCTACCGGTTAATTAAATTCTTTGTCCCGTAATCGTAGCACGTGGCACGGCAATACTTTCTTGATTAGTTCTAGGTTTATTTTGAAAAAACATATATGCACCGCCAATTAATAAAGCAATACCCAGTGTAACACTACCTATTAATAACAAATTACTCAATTTATCACCCAATAATAGATCGGGCCTTGTTTTACCGAAGAGAACAGCAAAAGCAGTTCCTGCAGATATTACGAATAATTGGGAATAACCCGCTGTTTTTCCTTTATGTTTTCCTAAAAAAGAATTTTGTTTTTCGTTCGGTTGTCGACTTCTTGCAGAGTAAGAAAAAGGAGGATTAATACCGTGATTTTCACCGGCATTACCTTGCGATTGACGTGAATAAGAAAGGGAAGATGGCACACCCCTACCCCTATCTGCAAGATTTTCATCGTTTCGATCATCGGGATTAAGCCTTTCTCTTTCTTGAATTATGGGATATGTTTGGTCATCATCCCCTAAATTGCTACTTCTTCTATGTGAAGGAAGCTGAGATGATTGACCGTTAAGAGTAGGAGAGATTCCATTATGGTGTGAGTGAGCATCATGATTCCGTGGTAGTGATTCTTCTTCTCTGCTATCAGATACCGAATCTCCAGATTCGCTCATTATTCTTTCGCCGTGTTGCTCTCCCAAAATACTTTGATCAATACCTTCTCTTAATCTTGTGTGATCGGGTTGAATATGCTCTTCTGTTATCGGCATTGGATTTGCTTCACTAACTTCTTCCATATTTGCTTGTACTATATCGGTCCCTGTTGTTATTTGCTTTTCAACGAACGTAATACATTGTGTGATGTCAATACCGGAAAATTTCCGTAAAAATTTTTCTATGTTCTGCCTAAACTGTTTATTAACGCAACCCAATCTCAAACCTTTTTCACTTTCTGGTATAATGTGCGTACTGGAATCAAAATAAATATTATGTCCTGTATATAATTTAAACATAACATTCATTTTTTTTAAGATTGTAGCCAATTCTTTTTCGTTAGTAAGATATGTTTTTTTTCCTCCCCCTATATCGGTCAGCAATCCTTCAATTTGTTCAATTGCTGCATTGCTTTGATAATTGAAATTGTGAAATTGACGAAGAATATCTCCCCCGTTTTCAGCAATGTTATTAAAATCGTTTTCTTGGTAAAATTGAGTTATTATGCCGACTGAAATTCCTAATTCAACGTTTTGCGATTTTTCTGTTAAATCACTTATTAATTTTGCCAAAGAATTACTTTCTTCACATTCTACTAACTCCTTTAGTTTTCTTTTTAAATCTTCATCATCGATTTTTTCTTCCAATCTCTCTTTTAGCAACTCGGTTAAATCTTTTTCTGTTTTATCTTGTTTAAGTTTATGAGTAAAAAGAACATAATACGCTTGAGTTTTAGCAAGTAACTCAACATTAATAATTTGTCCGGTAGAGCTTTTTTTCTTATAATTATTAAATTGAAAGTCGTATACATGGATAATTTTCTGTTCTTCGGGTAAGAAAAATTGTGCTAATTCATATAATTTATTGATGAATTCTTTCTCTGTAACTGGTGTGTAGGGAAACGTATCGTCTAAATAATCCGAATGGTGATTATGTAAAAGAAGTTCGAATTTATCGTTAATGACGAGATTAACCAAAGTAGTTTTATCATCTTTATCACTAAGAAGCTTTTCAGTTATATACTGCGGATCCAAACCTGCTTCTTTAGCATCTTTTATCGTAATTAGAGTTAAACCGTCTTCACTTATTGTTGATGAGCTATCTATTGGAAATAATCTGTGAAAACTCTGTTGTAATAAATTATGCCAAAGCACCATATGGTAAACTTGATCAACAGCAGAATCATCGAGTTGATTATTTATTGCTGCTAGCTCTGAGACTAAATGATCAACAGCAGAATCATCATCAAGTTGATTATTTATTGCTGCTAGCTCTGAGACTAAATCTGTTATTTCATCTTTATAAGTTTTTTTCCCTTTTACTTTGTCGTTAAGTAAACTTTTAAATTTTTGATGATTAAATTGTATTGCCGTTTTCATATGTAAAACTTTCCCCCCCTATCTTTTTATTATTATATCATAATTTTTTGCAATTCGTCTTCTCTTCACATCGTTGAAATTTTGCTAAAATCTCCATTTGTAACTCGTCAAACATATTTTTATTACCTCTTCGAATACATTTTGCAGTTGTTCTTCGGCATCAGCGGAATTTTTTACCGGCTCCCTTATTCTTCCTATTTCTTCTAAGCTAATACCGGTTCTTCGAGGAGAAAACGACGATAAACATAAAAATACTTCGATACGATACCTTGGATTTTTCTTAATTCCGTTAAAAATTCTTCTTTGTTTTTCACAAGATATTCTGTTGTAAATTTCGTGAAAAATTGCGTGTCCTTTTAGCATTAAATTGGCCAAATTCGCTACTTATACTGTCACAACAAATTATCTTGGAGAAAAATTGTTTGTTTTTAATCTTTTTGTATCACCTTCTATTTCCTCTAATTCTTGTTTTATTAATGAAATATTGTCCTCGTTTGATGGCGGATTAAACATTGCACTGGATGATTGAGGAAAAGAGAAAGTTTATCATTATTAATAAGAATAAGCATAAAGTTTTGCAAAACAATTCGTCATTTTCAGTTTGATTTTTTTCAATTTCGGATTTTAAATAATCGAGAGATTTTATTTTGAATAATTTGTGCAATAATTTGCTTTTTGGATAATAAAAATTCCTTTTTTAATTTATTCTCAAGTAATTTTTGAATGAAATTTTGTACCAAAAAATTAAATAGCGTATTTTACCTATAAGGTCTTGTTCCATAATTTCTTTTAAGTATTCTAAATACTTTTCTCATTTTTTTTGAGAAATTTCAGTTATCTTGTGATTATTTATCATATATTCAATTAGAAGTTTAAATTTAATATTTTTCTTATCGATTTAGAAAATAATAATGGGTTTAATTAGTTTTTTTGTAAATAATTATAAAATTATTAATAAAAATTTTGTAGTTTTTAGAGAGAAGAGGTGTGAAACAATAGAGAATTATAAAAAAGTTAATTAAGTTAGTAAGCGAAGTTACAAAAAATATTAGGGAAATTTCTGAAAATACCAATACAACGAAAATAATTTAAATTAAACAATCAAAGCGAGTGTTAAGAGAGGATTGAGTGAATATTGTTAAATTTTTTGATAAAAATGAAGTTAAAAGATTGAAAAGGAAGCATGCAGAAAATAATTAAATTCGCTCTAAAAGAAATAAACGAAGCAACACAAAGATTAACGAGATATTGTTGAAAAATATTCAGACGAACGAACAAGATTTTGCTGTACTGTCATAGAAGGTCGGTTATGTTGGGTTTATCAAAGTGCTTATAATTTAATTTATGATTTTCCTAAAGAAATTGACGTTAAAATGAACGATAAAGATGATTTATCCAAAAAAATGGACAATTAAAAAAAGCAAAATAATTAGAAGGCTATCAAAAACCAAGATAGAAAATTATTTTATTTTACCGTTTATCGTCAAGTGATATAATTCTTATATCTTGAGATAAAAAATTAGTGTGACCAAATCAATTACTTATTCGGTGTTGTTATTTTTGATTTGTCCGATGTTCATATTGTTATCTTATTTATTTCACAATACCGATTTTACTTTTCTTACTAATGCTAATTTTCAAAGATATATATTAAATACGTTGTTGTTAACTATTTCTGTCGGAATAATTACTGCCGTAATAGGAACGGCTTCCGCTATTTTAGTGACTTTTTTCGATTTTCCGGGGAAAAAAATATTTCAAATTTTATTTTTTTTACCCTTAGCTTTCCCTGCTTATATTGTGGCTTTTACTTATGCCCATTTATTTGAATTTGCCGGTCCGATACAAACATTTCTACGTAATTACCTCGGCGTTAACTATTTTCCTAATATTAAATCTTTAGGCGGAGCAATATTCGTCATGAGCTTTTCTTTTTATCCTTACATATACATGTTGGCACGAGCTAATTTTATTTCACTCGGTTATATGATTAATACTGCAAGGGTGATGGGTAAATCGATTTATCAAATTATTTGCGAAGTGATTTTACCGGTATCGAAATCGGCAATCATTTCAGGAGTCACATTAGTGATTATGGAAGTAGCGGCCGATTTTGGCACTCCTCGATTTTTATCTATCGATACCTTCACTACGGGAATTTATCGAACGTGGTTTTTATTAAACGATTATCCTTCGGCCGCTCGTCTGACTTGTATGATTCTGATTTTTATTTTTTTAATTTTATATATCGAACGAGGAATGCGTAAAAATAAAATTTATTCGGGGACGGTTCACGACAATAATCAAATTTATCAATGGAAAATTTCCGGAAAATTACAAAATATATCTGCATATTCATTTTGTATAATGATACCGTTGATCGGTTTTTTTATACCGTTAATACCGCTAATTTTTTGGTCGATTGAAACTAATAATTTGCTCGATATCAATTTATTCGTTTTTTTTATCAACAGTGTATCGATTTCAAGCTTTGCATCGTTAATTATCGTTATGCTTTCTGTCATTTTTGCTTATTGTTTACGTAATAAAATCATCTCCGCATCATTAATCAGAATAGTTAACATGGGATATGCAGTTCCCAGTTCCATTATTGCAACCGGAGTTATGATATTTTTAGCGGCGTTGTCAAGGTATGTAAATTTTGTTTTTTATCAATGTTTCGGACTCGAATTAAATGTTATGTTAATAGGCACGATATTCGCCTTACTCTATGCTTATATGGTGAGATTTCTCTCGGTATCGACGAATACTTTGGAATCCGGCTTCGGTAAAATACCCAGAGAAATAGATTGGATTTCATCTACGCTGGGTCACAGCGGGTGGAAAACATGCCTCTCGGTTCACATGCCCATATTGCTTAAAACAATTATTACAGCTTTTCTTTTGGTATTTATTGACATAGTAAAAGAGCTATCCGCTACCTTAATAGTAAGGCCGTTCAATTTTGAAACTATCGCCACCAGAACATACGATTTAATAATGGACGAAAGATATCGTGAAGCCGCTTTTCCTGCTTTAATTATTATGTCGATCGGTATACTGTCTATTTTATTGATGACGAAATTTGTCAATTTATCCTTAAGGCGGAATAATTATTCTTAATAATAAAAAACCCAGGGCAAAAATGAAAGATTTTAATTTTTTTCTACTATATTAAAAATATATTTTATTTTTCGAATGTCGGTAACCGCTGCATATCAATTTTTAATCAAAGATAAAGACATTTGCCGTTCTGAAGATCAAGCTAAAGTAATCCGAGCATTACAAAATTTTGACGATCAAATAGGATTTTTCAGTAAATGTCGAGGAATATACCTTCACGGCGAAGTAGGGCGAGGGAAATCTTTTATTATGAATTTATACTTTGATAATTCTAAGCTCATAAAGCGTAAAAGAATACATTTTTATGAATTTATGCAAGAAATACACTCCGAACTAAAGTTACTGAAAAATAAGACGGATCCGTTAAATCTTCTCGGTAAATCGTTAGCAAAAAAGGTAAAATTGCTTTTTCTTGACGAATTAGAAGTTTGTGACATTATGGATGCAATGATTTTATCACGTTTATTTGATTCACTCTTTAAAAATAGAATTTTTGTTTTGATTACATCGAATTATTATCCGGATCAGCTTTACCGAAACGGCTTAAGGAGAGAAAATTTTTTTCCAACAATCGAGTTAATAAAAAATAAAATGCAAATAATTAAAATCGGCGGTGAAATCGATTATAGGTTAACCGATAAAACATTAATACGATACTTTATTAACGACACCGTAAAATTTGAATCTGTTTTTCAAGAAAAAACAAATAATCTTCCTATCGTATCGAAAACAATAAACGTTCATGGCAGAACAATAAAAATAGAAAAAACTGTAGGTAAAATTGCTTACTTCACCTTTGAAGAGTTGTGTGAAAAGCCGCTTATAACAACCGATTACAATATTATTACAGAGAATTTTAGTACGATTTTCTTAAGCGAAATTCCAATAATTACTGATAGAAACGAAGCTAAACGTTTTATGATTCTCATCGACATACTATACGAACATAAAACCGAATTTTTTTGTTCGGCACAATGCAATCCCGAATTTATCTGTAATATTCCTCGTACTTATTCAAGATTGATCGAAATGTGTAAAAATTAATTCAGCTAATTTCATGCTAATTCCGTCAATATCCGCTAGCTGTCTTATTGTTGCTTGTTTAATTTCGGCAACCGAACCGAAATGTGTCAACAGTAGCTTTTTTCTTTTATTTCCTATTCCCGGTATTTCATCCAACAGCGATTTTTTAATGCTTTTATTGCGTTTAACTCTATGGCTACTAATAGCAAATCTATGGGCCTCGTCTCTGATTCTTTGTAAAAAGTATAATAACGTACTGTTTTTTTCCAATTTAAACGAACCGAATTCTAATGTATGAAACGTTTCATCACCAGAATTACGTTTTTCTCCTTTTGAGATACAGGCAAAAGGAATGCCACGCAAAACATCTTTTACGACGGACATATGTCCTTTACCGCCGTCTATCAAAATAAAATCGGGTTTTTCCTTTATATCGTTGTTCATACGGCGAGTTAGAACTTCTTTCATCATAAAATAATCATCGGAAATAATATTACTTAAGTTAAAACGACGATACTGATTTTTATTGAAGCCGCTGCTATCGATTACTACCATAACCCCGATTGCACAATCACCGGAAATATGACTGTTATCATATATTTCGATACGTTGAGGAGTTACTTCCAATAAAAATTTTTCCTTAACTAAGTTTAAAAAGTAACGAGTATTATTTATATAAAAATTCTTTTTTACGGTACTATACAAATCTTGTAATATTTGCTGCTTTTTACCTTTTTTTGGCTGATGAAAAGTTATTTCTTTACCGAATATTTTTTTTACCGCGATAATTGTAGTATTTGATACCGGATAATTCGATATGATATTATTTGGAATTAAATCTTGATAAAATTGCATGATGAATGCTTCCATAACTTTGCTGTCATCATTATCGGAAACATTACTCATAGTATAAAAATATCGATTATGTAAACTGGAATCGGAAAAACTTAGAATTTGTATGTGTGCCAAATTACCATCTCTATAAATTGCAATAACATCTCCGTTTTCAATGTTTTGTTGATTTAGATCTAAATACCGAATAGAGTTCATTTTATCGCGATAAACTGAAGCTAATTCATAATCTAAATTTTTACTTGCTTCTTCCATGAGACGTTTTAATTCGTTCCAAACATTATTTTTTTTTCCTTTTAATAACGATTTTGCTTGTTTTACCGAACGTTTATAATCATTAAGTGAAATTTTTCCTACACAAGGAGCGGAACATCTTTTTATTTGATACTCCAAACAATGACGTTTGCGATTTGCAAAATTTTGATCTGAACACGACCTTAATTGAAAAACCTTATGCAGAACAGATATCATATTATATAGTTTTTCAGTAGAAGGAAAAGGGCCATAACATCCTTTTTGGTATTTACCTCGATATTTCGTTAATCGAGGGAATTCATGATTTTGTGTAAGCCTAATATAAGGATAAGATTTGTCGTCTTTGAGAAGAATATTATATTTCGGTTGCAATTTTTTAATTAATTTCGATTCTAAAATTAATGCTTCTACTTCGTTGTTAGTTATCGTAACGGATAAATCTCGAACTTGTATAACCATTTTTAAGAGTCGATCGGTTAAAGGTTGCAAATATTGCTTGATCCTATTTTTTAAATTTTTTGCTTTACCGACATATAAAATATCTCCTTTCGAGTCAAACATTTTATATATTCCAGGTTTATCAGGAGCGTTTTGTAGAAAATATTTGATTGCCTTACTCATCACGAACGGTAAGTGGTGATCCCGATGTGAATCGAACACATGACACACTGATTAAAAGTCAGTTGCTCTACCGACTGAGCTACGGGATCAATTTTTTCAAGTTATTGCAATAAGATTAGCAAAATACATGATTTTATCAAGAAAGGATATGAGGAGATAATCATAATCAAGTTTTAGACGTCTTCATAACTCTCGTTTTTGGTTGTTATGTAATTTCCTCTTCTAAACCTCTCTTTTAATATTGCAATTGATATGTCGCTAAAACCGATCGAAGACAGCATTGCAGCACCTAACTGTAAGCCTATTTCGTAAGTTTCGGGTACTAGTTTGTCGGCACCGATCTTATAATAACCCTTTGCATTCGATAAATCAGGCACTCTAACGATAATATTAATATCGGGAAAATTCTGTTTAATTAATTTTATTGTCTTTTTAACTATAGATTGATTACTGATTGAGATTATGATTGCTCTCGCTCTCTCTAAATGCATTGATTTTAAAACGTTAATGTCGGTTACATCTCCGCAATAAGTGGAACAACCTTCATTTTGTGATTTATTAACTATTTCAGAATTAACATCCACTCCTATATAACTTATTTGTTCTGCGTCCAAGACTTTGGCTATCATTTCGCCAGCTCTACCAAAACCAGCAATTGCTACGTATTGATCTATATTCATAGTGTCGTAGTCCAGTATTTGTTCTACGGTTCTTTTTATTTTTTCATTTTCTATAATTTTGGAAAGCATTTTACCGAAATAGGAAAAAAGGGGAGTCAAAGCCATAGTAATCGTTACTACCGCCATTAATACCTGAGCAATTTCATGAGGTATAATTTCTTGCGTAGCATCTAAATTAAACAATATAAAGGCAAATTCTCCACCTTGTGATAATAATAAACCGGTATTGATTGCCGAGCTTTTTTTAGAGCTAAACAACAAACATATTAAAATTATAATTGTTGCTTTGATTACCATTAATAATATTGATAACAGCATTATTAGCGTTAAGTTAATGCTTAATAAATGCAGATCTATCGACATACCGATTGTCATAAAAAATAAGCCGAGCAATAACTTTTTAAATGGTAAGATAACTTGTTCCACTTCGTGACAATGTTCGGTCTCAGCCATAAGCAAACCGGCTACGAAAGCTCCTAAAGCCATAGAAAGATTAAAATAGTTGGTTATGTAAGCAGTGCCTAAAACTATTAATAACGTAGTGGCAATAAAAAGCTCGTCATTTTTTGTTGAAGCAACCATATTAAAAAACGGTCTTATCAGAAGCCTCCCTACAACGAAAATTAATATTAAAGCAAATAAAGCTTTTGTTAAAGCTTGTAAAATCGTCTCGAATAATCCTCTGGAAGATTCTGGTGAAAGTAACAATGGAACCAAGACCAGAAGCGGTACTACTGCCAAGTCTTGAAGTATTAATATAGCAATCGATAATCTTCCCACTTGACTGGAAGTAGCTTTTTTCTCCTGTAATAATTGGAGTACTACCGCGGTTGAAGATAAAGCAAGTCCTCCGCCGATAACAACGGAAGCTTTAAGTGTTAACCCGTAATAATAAGACGATAATATCGTAATAGACAGTGTTGTTAATATTATTTGTAGTCCCCCTAAGCCGAATAGGTGACGGCGCATTGCTATCAAGCGCTCAAATGTTAGCTCTAAGCCGATTAAAAATAATAAAAAAACTATACCGAATTCTCCCAGTATGTCTATTATCGAATGTGATTGAACTAATCCTAAGCCATGAGCTCCTATTACTGCGCCAGAGACGAAATAACCGATTAAGGGACTAATCTTCATTCGATAAAACAAAGCAACAATTGAAACAGCGGCAGATAGTATTATGATTATTCCTAATAATATTTCTGTCGGACTTTCACTCATTGATTATTCCCCGATCCATTTGATAGAGCATCCTTCACTTGGAAATTGTTTTATTTTATTATTTTTCTTGCTGCTCATAATTTCAAATAATTCTCTTTCATTATTTTGCCCTCGTAAACGACCTCGATATTTTAATTTCAACTCTTTGTCAAAACCGAAAAAATCAGGGGTACAAACTGCTTCGTATGATTTTGCTACTTTTTGAGTAGAATCTATAACATAGGGAAAAGATAATTTTTTTTGTTGAGAAAAGTTTTGCATATTCTCTAGCGAATCTTGGGGATATTTTTTCACATCGTTAGGCATAATTGCTATCGATTTTATATTGTGTTTCAGTAAATCTTTCGTATCGGTGATTAATTTGTTGATAATTTGTTGAACATAAGGACAATGATTGCATATGAACATTATTAACAACCCCTTCTCTCCGCGAGAATTTTGTAAATTATACCTTTTGCTGTCTACACCTAACAAATCAAAGTCGATTGCTGATGATCCTAATTTACCGGGAAGGCTTAAAAGCTTTACCATAAATATAAAAATTTAATTTACTTACGTATGTTTAATTAGCATACGTACTGTTACGTGTCCAGAGAAAGATTATTAGCTTTCATTTGCTGCTGCTATTATCTGCAAAAATATTTCTGGATTAAGGCTGGATTTACCGATTAACAGACCTGATATAGATGAAATATTTAAGATTTTTGTCGAATTGTTTTCATTTATTGATCCTCCGTAGATTACCGGTAAATCGTATTTTTTGTTTAGTAAAGATGATTGGTGTTTGATTTCGTTAATAGTGGGCGTTATATTGGTACCGATTGCCCATATTGGTTCGTAAGCGATAATGCAATTTTCAGTTAATGATTCTTCGCATTGTTTCAGTAATTGCCTTTCATCTTCATTACGTTCTTTTTCTCCTACGCAAATTATTGGTATCAGATTGTTATTAATTGCTAATAAAGCTTTTGCTTTTATTTTTTTATTTGTTTCGTTGTAACCAATGCGTCTTTCCGAATGACCTAAAATTACATATTTGCATCCCATATCATATAACATACTTGGACTAACGTCACCCGTATAAGCTCCTTGATTTTTATCATGACAATCTTGTGCTCCCAAATTAAGATTAGGTCGTTTAGCACCAATATAAAGATAAGGGTAAGGCAAACATACAACAATTTCATGAACCGTTTTCACTCGATTTATTTTATTAAAAAAGTTGGTTGTAAAAGATTTGCTCCCGTGCATTTTCCAGTTTGCTATAATTAATTTTTTCATTGATTTTGAAAAATAGAATAACAAGATTTTAATTCTATTTGTGGAAATAGATCAAATAAACAATTATTCAATTTATAAATATTGCTTTTATTGAATAATACAAATGTTTCTCAATTTTTATTCAAGTTTTACTTAAAATAATAAATTTATAAAATTAGATATCTTAGCTGGTTTTGATAAGGATTACAAAGTTTTATTTTAAAGTAATGCTTGTACTTTTGATTCAATCACTACACTTTTTTAAAGTAAAACATAAATAAATTATGTGAAATCATTGATAATATTGAAAAATATATCTAATAACATTATCATCATTGATGAATTTTCGATTGATTTTACTCGTTAAAATAAAAAATTATTTTCCATAATATATATTATGTGATTAATTAATTTATTATGATTTTACCGAAATTATTTGGATATTTGCAGACTATATTGGATTCCTTTATCGGTTAAAATTCTACCCTTGGCAGTTTTTTGTATTAAACCGATTTGTAACAAATATGGCTCGATAATTTCTTCAATAGTGTTTTTATTTTCCGATAATGCCGCAGCAATAGTACCTATTCCCACAGGTTTATTGTAATAATTATCGAAAATATATTTCATATAATGATAATCTGATTTATCTAAACCGATTTTATCAATTTCCATCTTAGCTAATGCATAATCGACAAATTCTTTATCTATAAATTTTAATTGTTGCTCTATTTCAGTAAAATCACGTACTCTTCTCAATAATCTTAAAGAAATACGCGGTGTACCGCGAGATCTATTTGCAATTTCACATGCCCCGTCTTTACTTATTTTAATACCGATAATTTCAGCAGCTCTTTGTACAAGTAAAATCAGTTCTTTTGGTTTATAAAATTCCAATTTGATTGGAATACCGAATCTATCTCGTAAAGGATTGGAAATAAGCCCTAACCTGGTAGTTGCACCGATTAAGGTAAATTTAGGAAGATCGATTCTTACGGTACGAGCTGAAGGTCCTTCACCGACAATCAAATCCAAATAATAATCCTCTAAAGCCGGGTACAAAATTTCTTCGATATTATTGTTTAAATGATGAATCTCATCAATGAATAAAACATCCTTTTTTTCCAAACTCGTTAAAATTGCCGCAAGATCTCCCGGTTTTTTAAGTAAAGGTCCGGCCGTAGCTTTAAAATTTACTTCCATTTCGTTAGCAACGATACTTGCTAACGTTGTTTTCCCCAAACCGGGAGGACCGTGTAATAAAATATGATCTAAAGATTCGTTACGACTTAATGCTGCTTTGATAAATATCTCCAAATTATTTTTAATGTCTTTTTGTCCGACAAAATCGGCTAACTTTTTCGGCCTTACGGAAATTCTTTTATCTTCTTCTATTACTTGCGGTGAAATTAAACTATCTCTTTTCATTTTTCTTTAGCACTTTAAGCATCAATTTATTAATTTCGTTTATCTCGGGAAATTCATTTCTTGCTTCATTCACCACTCTATATGCTTCGCCCGAGTTATAACCCAAGTTAATCAATGCAGAAACGGCATCTTGCGTTAAGTTATCGTTCGGCATAATTCCTTCTTTCATTATCTTTCCTTCCAAATCGACGATAATACGGTTTGCTAATTTTATCCCTACTCCGCTTGCTTTTAATAAAATCGGATTTTTACCGGATATTCCTTGAATAATTTGATCTGAAGAAATTTCACTGATAATATTGGTAGCTATTTTATGACTTACTCCTTTCACTTTAATCAGCAATTTAAGCATCGAAAGTTCTTTCTTAGTTTTAAAACCGTACAGTTTAAGTTGATCTTCACGTAAGTATGTTTCGATAAACAATAAGATGTTTTCCCCTATTTTAACATTTTGCAATGTCGGCATCGTAACATAAACTATATAACCGACGTCGTTAACATTTAAAATTATGTGATCGCTTTCGATTTCATCAATTACTCCGCACAATTTACCTATCATATTATTTGATTTTAGCTATAATCAATCATACACGTATTTCGTAATCATACAAAAATGATAAAGTACTTTTCCCTAACTTTCCTGTTATTACCCAGCTTAGCTTTTTCATATATTTTCAGTAGCAATGCAACCAATGCAATTTTAATGGATTACGATTCCAAAACGATTCTTTTCGAACATGCAGCTGATGAAAAGATGCATCCTTCTTCCATGAGTAAATTGATGACGATATATCTGGCTTTCAGCAAATTAAAATCCGGAATAATTAAAATGACCGACATCTATACCGTGAGTAAAGATGCGTGGAAAATAGGCGGTTCTTCAATGTTTTTGGAAATCGGGCAAAGAATTACGGTACAAGATTTATTACGAGGAATTATTATAGTTTCGGGAAATGATGCAGCTATTACTTTTTCCGAAGGAGTGTCGGGATCACAAGAAAATTTCGTTAAAGAAATGAATGAAATGGCGCAAAAACTCAATTTATCGAACAGCCACTTTACCAATCCTACTGGAATTACCGATGAAGAACACTTGATGAGTACTTGTGATTTATTGAGGCTTTCAGTTAAGATATACGAAGATTTTCCCGAATATTATTACTTTTTTCAAGAAAGAGAGTTTACATATAACGGGATATATCAACCTAACACTAACGAGTTATTATGGAGCGATTTAGGAGTCGACGGAATAAAAACTGGTTATACCAATACCGGTGGTTTCGGTGTAGTAATTTCGGCAGTGCAAAATAATCGCAGAGTTTTTGCCGTAATAAACGGCTTGAAGAGTAAAAGCACAAGGCGTAAAGATGGAGAAAAATTGTTGCAATACGCATTTAATAATTTTGATAATAAAGTTATATTTAAATCTGGTAAAACAATAGATAATCTAAATATCGCTTTTGGTAAGGAAAAATCGGTACCTTTAATTTCTTGTGAAGATATCGTTATAACTTATAAACGTGAAGACGAAAAAAACATTTCCGCTACAATAATTTATGAAAATAACATAAAAGCCCCAATAGCAAAAAATCAAAAATTGGGAACATTAAAAGTGTCGATTCCGAATCAACAAAAAAAAGAAATCCCTTTATATGCTGGGAACAGAGTAAATAAGCTTTCACCGTTAGGTTACCTTTTAAGAAAAATAGCAATTATTTTTAAAATTTAGATGGTGTTTAATTAACATTTTTTTATACAGATTTTTGTTAATAATAACAGGTCGTAATTCAAAATTTATTACAAACAAAAATGATTACCCGAAGTATCAGTGGACACATCATCCGATTTTGTTTTTGCTGTACTTTTTGTAAAATTTTAACAATTTTAGGAATAGCATTATAAGAGCATTGCCGCTATTTCTAAAGGTATTTTGCTGTCATTGTTCGTTACAGTTAAATTTGCACCTTTCTCCGATAACATTTTAATAATTTCAGAATAAATCTGCCTATCAGTACAATTTTTTGCCAATAGGTGTTACAAAATTTAATATTTGCTTAAATAAATCTTTTAGCGATAATCTTATCCGATTCATTTATTCTTGAATCCCGGTAAGGAACAGAAGCAAATATAAAGGAGTATTATTTTCCCAATCATCTTGTAAATTTACACCCGCATCTTTAGTTAATAATTTTGAGCAATTGTTATTTTATTAGCCATTTTATCAAATTTGCTACAATACAAAATAAGATCCAAAGTGTTGCTACCCAAGCTTATTGATTATATTAACAATTTTTAGCTGTTAATAACTTGTCAATCTCTTTAACATTTGCTAATATAACGCATCAAATAAATCTTGATTATTTATATTTTGCAGCTTTTTTTCGAAAATTTTGTTAACTGATATATATGCAGTAAATAATGCAGCTAAAGCTAATAATAAATGCTACACCACTTATCAGCAGCAATAAAAATATATGCTAGATACCGAGCGGTGCTCTTAAATTGATTAAAAGCGCGATTCTGCAAGAACTTCTCATTGCTAAAATTATCGTACTATAAAATTATTGACAGCTCAAGCATTCTTCGTAAGAAGAAATTTTATGAGAAACTTTATCTGCCCGCTGTATAGATTGCGACCTACAATAATATAAACTCTTTAATTTCTTCTTCCATGCTAACATATGTATTCCGTGTAAATATTTTTTGTGTATATTTGCTGGCAAAAATAGGTTCAACGATTGTGCTTGACAAATGTAATCTTTACGATCGGCGGCATGCTCTATTATCCAACGTTGATCGATTTCATATGCCGTTTTAAATACTTCTTTTTCATAATCGGTAAAGAAATCGAGATGTTGTATCGATCCTTCGTTAGTAGTAATCGAAGACCATGTTTCTTCGTTATCCATGTTTTTTTCTTGCAATAAATTTTTCAAATGTTTGTTTTGCACGGTAAAAGAACCGCTCAAAGTTTTTTGTACGAAAACGTTGGCAACATAAGGTTCGATTCCTGGTGAAGTGTTACCGCAAATGATAGAAATAGAAGCAGTGGGAGCTATTGCGATTTTATGGGTAAAGCGCTCGTTAATTCTGCATTCTTTGCCGTCTTCACACGGTCCTTTTTCTTCAGCTAATTTTTTCGATGCGAGATCTGCTTTTATGCGTATATGTTGAAAAATTTTCTTATTTAGCGAAGAAGCAACGGACGATTCAAAAGGAACTCTTTTTTTTTGTAAAAACGAGTGAAAACCCATAACGCCTAAGCCGATACTGCGCTCACGCAGAGCGGAATATTTGGCTTTTTTAACAGTGTCAGGAGCTTTTTTTATGAAATCGTCCAGAACATTATCTAAAAAGCGCATAACGTCTTCGATGAAGGTGTCGTCATCTTTCCATTCTTCGAAATATTCTATGTTTAAAGAAGACAGGCAACATACTGCGGTTCGCAGATTTCCCAAATGATCGCTGCCCGTAGTTAAAGTAATTTCGCTACACAGATTGGACATCTTAACGTCTAAACCCAATTTTTTATATATTTCCGGTTTCTTGTCGTTTACCGAATCAATAAACAATATGTAAGGCTCACCGGTTTCAATTCGTGCGGTAAGAATCCTAATCCATAATTTACGGGCTTTCACGGTACAAGCAACTTCTTTGGTACTGGGATTAATTAAATCCCATTCTTTATTTTTTTCGACGGCAACCATAAATTCGTCAGAAATTACTACCGCATGGTGTAAGTTTAACGCTTTGCGATTTGGGTCGCCTCCAGTTGGCCTTCTTATATCGATAAATTCTTCGATTTCGGGATGAGATACGGGTAAATATACCGCTGAACTGCCTCTACGTAACGAACCCTGAGAAATAGCCAAGGTTAAAGAATTTTGTACTACGATGAAGGGAATAATTCCGGAAGTTTTACCGCTACCTCTGACTTTTTCTCCTATAGCACGAAGGTTGCCCCAGTAACTCCCTATTCCCCCTCCTTTTGCTGCCAACCATACGTTTTCGTTCCATAAATCGACTATTCCTTTTAAGCTATCTTCGGTTTCGTTTAAAAAACACGATATCGGAAGACCTCTATCGGTTCCGCCATTACTTAAAATAGGCGTGGAAGGCATAAACCATAAATTACTTATATAAGAGTATAAACGATTTGCATGATTCAAATCATCGGAGTAATATTTTGCAACTCTGGCAAATAATTCTTGATAATTTTCCTCTTTATATAAATACCTGTCGGATAAAACCGCTTTACCGAAAGACGTTAAGTTATTATCTTTGGTAGTACAAATATTAACCATATTACTCCTTTTATTATTTGAAATTCAATAACATAAAATCTTTCGTTTGTCGATGAAAAAATAATATATATTGTATTATTAAAATAACACTATACTATATATAGGTATATTATTAATAATAGTTTAATATTATATTTAATATATTTAAATAAAATTATATATGAAAATATCGAATTATTACTTACCGCTTACAAAAGAATTGCCTGCTGAAGCGAGCACAATTTCTCATAAATATTCGATTAAAGCTGGTTTGATCAAAAAAAATGCTGCAGGAATATATACGTGGTTACCTTTAGGAACAAAATTAATTAGTAATATTCAATCGATCGTTCGCGAAGAAATGAATAAAGCGGGTAACTTGGAAGTGATTATGCCGTGCATACAATCTGCAGAAGTATGGAAGAAGTCGGGACGTTACGAAAGTTATGGGCGAGAAATGTTAAGAATTAAAGACAGACATAATAAAGAAATGTTATTCAGCCCTACAAATGAAGAAATAATCACGGAAATAACTCGTAATCATATCAAAAGTTATAAAGATTTACCGAAATGTTTGTATCAAATACAATGGAAATTTCGAGACGAAATAAGGCCGAGATTCGGTGTGATGCGCGGACGTGAATTTTTAATGAAAGATGCTTATAGCTTTGATTTAAATAAGAAAAACGCAATTATAACTTACCGAAATATGTACGATACGTATGTGAAAATTTTCAAAAAAATCGGCTTAAAACCGGTTGCGGTAAAAGCGGATACTGGACCGATTGGCGGAGATTTAAGCCATGAATTTCATATTTTTGCTGAAACTGGCGAAAGTATGATTTATTACGATAAAAAGCTGGAAGAAATGGAAGATAATTTTAACGAATTAAAAGAGGTTTATACGGCTGCTGACGACTTACATGATCAAAAAAATTGTCCCGTACCCGAAAGTAATTTAAAAGCAAGTAAAGCTATAGAAGTAGGTCATATTTTTTACTTTGGCACAAAATATTCCGAAGTGATGAATGCGCAAGTAAGTAATCGAGACGGAAAATTAAATTATATTCACATGGGCTCTTATGGAATAGGAATTTCCCGTCTGATAGGGGCCATTATCGAAGCAAATCACGACGAAAAAGGAATAATATGGCCGGAGTCGATATCACCGTTTAAAATCGGTTTGATTAATTTGCACAAAGAATCTAGAGAAATAGCGGAAAAAATTTACAAAAATCTGGATAATGCTTTATTTGACGATACCGAAGACAGTAGTGGAGTAAAATTTTCGCGCATGGATTTAATAGGGTTACCGCAACAAATAATAATAAGTAAAAAATCGCTTGAAAATAATACCGTAGAAATAAAACATAGAAAAACCGGAACACTGAAAACCGTATCGGTTAATAAATTATTTAAAGTTTAAATATTTATGTGGTATAATCCGGTTATGGATAATGCTGATAGTACCGAATTACAAGAGCTAAAAGAAAGGCTAAGAAAGCTTGATATCGAATTACAAGAGCTAAAAGAAAAGCTAAGAAAGCGTGGTATCGAATTACAAGAGCTAAAAGAAAGGATAAGAAAGCATAATAAGCTACTTTTTATCGTTACTCTTATTTATACTGCGCTTTGGGCCGTTATTTTTTATTTTACCAAACAAGGAATAGATATATTCAGTCAACAGTTTCAAAATCAATTACGAGCAAAAGTTTTGTTATACGTACTATTCAGTTCTATTATTGCTCCATCGGTCGGTTTGGTTATATATAGTTATTATTATTTATATCATCGATCCGAAACAGAATCGGGAAAAAAAACTTACGTAGAGTTAGAGCATAACGAGTTTACTAAAAATAGTAGTTGGGGAATATGGATAAAAGAGCGATGGGAATATCAAATGCAGACGGAGATATTAAGAAAACGTGCAGCTTGTTGGTCGATACATGCTTTATCGGTTACCGCTTATTCAGGAATTTATTATCTTGCAGTTAGGGGAATAGTTGACATCGTAAAAAATAATTTTCCCCAACAAGAGTGGCATAATACTATTATTGCGACATTATCGATTACCAGTTTCGTGGCATTATCTTTAATCGATTTTATTTTTTATTACTCGGTACAAGGTATGATTTGGAATAATGTTCCGCCGGCAAAATATGTCGATAAACTTAGTAGTATAGATAACAGTGTTCAAGCACAACAAGTACAAAATCATTAGTTTCAAACATTAACAGTTTTTACAAAAGCATACAAAAGAAAAATTACAGTATTTTTCGCTGCTGCGCTGCAGTAATTTCGACACGAATTGCTTCTGTAACAATATTCAGAATAAAAAAAGATTTATTGCTAAGAAATTAGAGGTGATGTATTGGCATTAGAATTGACTACTTTATTAATTGTTAGCGTATACAAGTTAGCTGCGTATTTAAAAAAATTTTATCATAAAATTACTGAAAACACCCCCAACAATCCAACACAAAGTAATTCTATTTCGGAGTTAGCCACAAAAAAAAAATTATCAACATTAATTAATTTTCGTACTTAGATATTTTTTAATCTCTATCGTTGCTTTGGCAAAAAAATTAGTGTTGGCACTGCATTGTGCCAGATCTTGTTTTCCGCCTCCGCCTTTTATTTTCATTGCTACCGCTGCAACCCTAATTAATTCGTTTGCATCTGCTTTAGTCGTTAAATCTTTGGTTACCGCAATAAATAATATCGATTTTTTTTCATAACCAGTAAGAAAAAGTATAATGGAATTTTTATTATTTTTTATATTTTTTATTACTATTTTCTTCACGGCATTGGTAGGAATATCGTTAATAATTTTTGTTATTAATTTTATTCCGTTCACTTCTTCCGTTTGAGATTCGATATTTTTAATAATTTGAGCATACAGTTTATTTTCGTTAGCTTTCGCTTTTTTGACTTCTTCTTTTATTTGTTTTTTATAATTATTAATCTCGTCGAGATATTGTTGTTCTTTTTCCCGAAAAAATGCTAAAGCCTTATCTCTTGTTAATCCTTCTATACGCCTTAATCCCGAACCAATCGAACTTTCTTTAGTAATCACGAAGATACCGATTTCACCAGTCGATTTCACATGACTTCCTCCGCAAAATTCAATCGAATCGCCCATGGTTATCACTCTAACCAGGTCATCATATTTTTCACTGAATAAAGCCGTTGCACCTTTTTTTCTAGCTTGTTCTTTAGGCATAACTTCGGTTTCGACTTGATTATTAGCCCGGATCAAAGCATTTGTTTCTTCTTCCGTTGTTCGTAATTCGTCAATAGTTAACGCTTTACTGTGGTTGAAATCAAAACGTAGACGATCTTCTGCTACCAAGGAGCCTTTTTGCGTAACATGCTTTCCCAAAATTTTGCGCAGAGCGAAATGTAATAAATGGGTAGCAGAATGTGCGGCTCTAAGGCTGTTTCTCTTTTTTTTATCAAACGATGCCAAGCATGAAGTACCATTTATTATACCGGATTCAAGTATACAAACATGGCCGTGCACAGAGTTTAAAATTTTTTTGGTATCTATTACTTCGAGAGCCACATTGCCTATGGTTAAAATACCAATATCACCTAACTGACCTCCCGATTCGGCATAAAAAGGAGTTTTATCGAGAATTACGGTTATTTTATCTCCTACGGCAATATTTTTATATTCGTCCACGGTAGAAAGAATTTCATTGCCGACTAATATCGCTAAAATTTTACACTCTATATCGTTTTTTTCGATAAATCTTGTTTTTCCATATTTTTCCGCAATTTTAAACTGAATTTCCTCTATACATTTTTCACCGGAACCAACCCAAGCATCTTTTGCTTGCTTTTTTTGCTTATTCATAGCTTCTGTAAAACCGATTTCATCGACATTGATGTTTTTTTCCCATAATAAATCGGTGGTAATATCTAAAGGAAAACCATAAGTATCGTAAAGTTTAAATGCTTCTTCTCCCGGAAATAAAGTGCCTGATTTTACTTTTTCCGTCACTTTATTAAAAATTGCGAAACCTCCGGACAAAGTATTAAGAAAATTTTCTTCTTCGGTTTGTAAAATACGGCAAATGCTTTCGGCGGCAAAATTAAGCTCTGGATAAGCTTTTCCCATTAAATCTGCTAAAACGGGAAACAGTCGGCATAAGATAGGTTTTTTGTACCGCAATCGATAAGCGAAGCTCATAGCTCGTCTGATAATCCGCCGCAAGACGTATCCCCTGCCCTGATTTCCCGGATTTACTCCGTCTGCAATTAAAAACGAAGATGCACGCAAATGATCGGTAATTATTTTATGTGCGGTTTTGTTATCGTTATTGCCCAATAACATTTTAGAATGCTTAATCAATTCTTTAAACAAATCGGTATCGTAATTATCGATTACTCCCTGCATTACCGCCGATATCCTTTCCAATCCCATACCGGTATCGACCCCTATTTCGGGTAACAATTCTTTATTACCGTTTTTATCCCGATTATATTCCATGAAAACCAAATTCCAAATTTCGACGAATCTATCGCCGTTTTCATTTTTCGAGCCGGGTAAATCCCCGGGAATGTCACTTCCATTATCGTAAAAGATTTCGGTACAAGGACCGCAAGGACCCACTTCGCCCATGCTCCAAAAATTATCTGCGGTACTAATCGAAATAATTTTATTTGCAGGTAAAATTTTGCGCCACAAATCTGCCGTTTCGTTATCGTCGCGATAAACCGTGACATAAAGCTTTTCCTTAAGTAAAGAGAGCTCTTGGCTAATAAATTTCCAGGCCAAAATAATCGCTTGTTCCTTACCATAACCACCAAAACTGAAATTACCCGCCATCTCGAAAAAAGTATGGTGGCGGTTGGTGTAACCTACGTTTGCCAAATCGTTATGTTTACCTCCGGCACGCAAACACTTTTGTATCGATACCGCCGAAGTAAATTCCGGTTTTTTATTACCGACGAAATAATCCTTAAATTGTACCATACCGGCATTGGTAAAAAGTAAAGTCGGGTTGTTTTCTGGAATTAAAGGCGAAGAAGGGATAGGATTATGATTGTGCTTCGCGAAAAAATCTGTAAATAAATTTCTTATTTGATTAAGTTCGATCATTAGTGGATTTTATCACCAGGCCTGATCGGCAGCAATAGCGAAAAAGTTAATTATGTTTTCAAGAATTGTGATGTAATTATAAACAACTCAAACAATTAATTACTTGATAAAAAAGTGAAAATTCTTTCGGGCGATAACGATAAAAAACATGAAAAATATTTAGAAAAAAAACCCTCTTCCGTTACTAAAGGACGAAACGTTAGAAAGAACAATGTAAATGATATTTGCTTATGAGCTGGATAAAATTGTCGATTTACAAAAAGCTTACGTTTTATCTCGACACAATCTAAAAGAAGGAAAAATAAAAAAGAGCTAGAAAAGTATTAATGGCAAGATTGAAAAAATATAAATCCAATGAAAAAAAGATTTTTTGAAAAAATTAGAGCGGCTTTTGCAAAAATTAAAAGAAAAGCAATATTAATCATGATAGCACTGAAAAATTAATAAAAACAATGGAAAGAGACGAGCATAAAAATGTCGTTGATAAAACCTTTATCATTTTTAGTGATATGCAGGCCAATTTTTATAATCAATTACAATCAAAAAAATAAATTTGAACAAAATTTAACTGAGCTATTAAAAGCGGAAGAAAAAAATATTACTGAATCCCTAGATGTTTTCGAATCAGATAATTATCAATTGGATGCTCGCTTAATTTGGAAAAAAACTGGAAAAATTATCTGATAACGCAAGAAAAGAGCTTTTTACTGAAAGAGATCTTAAACTAAGTGACGTAAGTGCTAAAAAAAATTAGCAGGCTCAATATTACCATAGACACCATCTTATGAAAGATTAAAAAACATATTAACAGAAGGAAAAATAATTTTCGAAGAGTTAAGTAAACTGCAAAAATCGATATACGTGGGTTGTTACATATCGCATTTAATAAGAAGAAAGCTAAAGCTAGATTGTGGTTACACAGAAGCGATTGCAGCAGCCGACAATAAAAATAAAGAAGATAAGCAATTTTTTGATGCTCACGATAATACTGAAGAGAATAATAATTCAATTCTGGACCGGCAAGATCCGGTTTCGGAAGATGATGAAAGATATTACTTAGGGTTATAGCTTGTGTAGGGGATAACCGTCTTCAATAAAACGTATATGCTATTAACAATCGAGCCTTAAAAATAATACAATACAACACAACAGATACAAAAATCTCTTACACAATACAAAAGAAAAACTGCAAGATTTTTCGTTGCCGCAGTAATTTCTGCAAGAATTGCTTCCGCAGTAACATTCGGAATAAAAAAGGATTTATTATTATAAGCGATATGAGAGAAACCTACCTCTTATAGGAAGAATAAATTTTGGGATTAATCTTATTAATTTTCGATGCATATAAGTTAGCCAAGAATTTTGAGCCGAAGCATTTGTGTGATTTAATTGAAAGTTAAGTCTAAAAGTCAAGTATAAAATGAATCAAGCTTGTTGATTGAAAAAGAGAAATCTCTTTCTCTTTTCTTTTTCGCTTTTTTATGCCGATTGAGATTGACATACGGAAAGACCGTGAATGATACGTGCTTCAATATTTTGCCTAATTTCGTTGAAATTTTTTGCTCTTCACTGTTAATTATCGGTTCCGTTGCTTTGTCTACCGTTTTTTTTGATAAAGATCTGAGATTTTTTGAGGAAAACATAATTAATCGTCATTAATGTGGAAAAAAAATGTGATTGTCGAAGTTATGCTGCCAGGTATCGCTCACGAATAAAAACCGCTTTTATTTACTTGCTCGAGATTGAAATAACACTGTCGAAAAGACTATATGATTGCACTACAGCAATGTTTTTGTCGTAATTATTGACATTTTCCTTTAGAAAGAAAATCTGTATTCATTATTCAATAAATCGTTATAAATGAATTTATTTTTATCAAGTTTTGTTTTAACTTCTCATAAAATTTTTCTAATGTTTCTTGTTTTTGCTTTGATATTTTTAGTAATAAAAATTTTGTGAATACATAAAAAGTAATAACGCTAGAAAGCACAAAGCTAAGAATAAATATTGATATATGCATTAACGAAAGTATCTGAGCAATGTTATTGTCAATGATACGTAAAAAATTCTATTACTTTGTTAAAAACATTTTAGTTTTATATGAAGAGAATTCACGATTGCTTTTGTATAATTTGACTATTAATTTCGTTAAGATTTCTTGTTTTTGTTTCAAAACAAATTTATTTGGATTTTTTTATCCGAGACATGTTATAATAAATAAGTAATTACTTTTGTAATTACTATGGCAATAAATGTTTTTCATAATAAACAAAATGGACCCGAGGGCGGAACTCGGCGCCTCCACCGAGAAAAATATGGGGGCGAATCAGTATCGACATTTGTTGAAAGGAATAAATGTTTGCTCGGTAAGATACTACCGTAAAAGTTCGAAACAATAAGTGCAAACAATAATAATGCACCTGTTGCTAATGACAACAACCCGGCTTTATTAGTTAAAGCTGCTTAGTTATTATTAGTTAACGCGGCGGATAATGCCGGTCAACAGAAATTTATCGGGTGTGATGATTTTTTCATCACACTTTTGTTTCCGTAATCGATAAATGAGTTCATTATAATAATTATTTTAAGGTAAAAATTATGAAATTGATCATTGGTTGTGGAAAAATGGGCGGAGCTATCCTTAAGGGATGGTTAAGTAACGGAATTAAAGACGTGCTTGCTTTAGCAGGAAATAAAGAAAGAGCAAAAAAAATTACTGATAAATATAAAATAAAAACAATTTTATCGATTGACGAATTGCAAGAAAATCCCGAAATAATACTTTGTGCGATAAAACCTTATCAAATAGATGAAATTTTACCTGCTTGTAAAAAAATCGAAAAATCAATTTTTATCTCGGTAATAGTAGGAAAATCGATAGAAAATCTAAAAAATCTCATAGGCAAACAACATTTAATTATTCGTACGATGCCTAATATTTCTTGTTTGGTTGGCAACGGAGTTATTGGTGCTTATGGAAGCGACGGAAAAAAATCCGCATCTGTTGATAATTTACTTTCCGCTATGGGAAAAGTATTTTGGTTAAAGAATGAAAATCAAATTGAAATTACTGCCGCATTATCCGGGGGATTACCCGCATTCTTGATGAAGATATCAGACATTTACGCTAAAGAAGTGACAAAAATCACCGGTATTGATGCAAAAGAAAAAATCGTAAAATTATTTTGCAAAAAAGAAAAGATGCCGTTAATCGATCATATATTGAACGGTTGGATAAGTGATGCGGTATTACTCGGCTTGGAAAATAATATGGCGATAGAAATGGCTTTAAGGACGGTTGTCGGTACGGTAGAATTATTAAAATTAATGTCTCCGGATGAAGTAATAACGACAGTGGCGAGTAAAAAAGGAACTACGGAAGCAGGGCTTTTAGCAATTGAGAACGGCCTTAGTCCGATTACAGCCGCATATAGAAGAGCTATTTCGATTTGAAATCTGATACTGCTGCTAATAGTATCGGATATTAATTATTCTGAAAAAACAGAAGATCCGTAAGCTTTTAACCAATTTATGTTGTTTTCAAATAATAACCTTAAATCGGCGATATTATGCTTTAGCATAGTAAGCCTTTCTATCCCGATGCCGAAAGCGAAACCTTGATGTTTCGCGCAATCTAACTCGACACTTGTTAACACGTTTTTATGTACGATTCCACAACCTAAAATTTCTACCCAATTTCCATTATTATCTTTAATGTCCACTTCTGCCGAAGGCTCGGTAAAAGGAAAAAAACTGGGTCGAAACCGCGATTCGATTTTACCAAAAAATTTTTCAATAAAGTAAGTTATACAAAATTTTAAGTGCGACATACCGATATCTTTATCAATATAAAGGCCTTCTATTTGATGAAACATTGGCGTGTGAGTAGCATCTAAATCACGCCTGTATACCCTGCCCGGTGCTATTATTTTAAATGGAGGATTTCCCTTTTGCATCGTATGAATTTGTACGGAAGAAGTATGGGGACGTAACATTAAACCGCTTGTCAAATAGAAGCTATCTTGCATTTGTCGAGCAGGATGATGAGACGGAGTATTTAATGCATCGAAAATATGAAATTCGTCATCTATTTCGTTTCCGGATACCTTTTCAAATCCCAGAGATGAAAATATCCCCACTACTTCCTCTATAATTTGGCTGATCGGGTGTTTCTTTCCTTGTGAATTTGGTCTTACGGGAAGAGTTATATCTATTGTTTCTTCTTTTAATTTCTCTTCTTGTTGTTTTTTTGCTAACGATTTTTTTTTCCCTTCAATTGCAGTGATAACTTTATCTCGCAATTTATTTAGCTCTTTTCCCAATTCTTTTTTTTTTTCCAAAGAATTACATTTTTTCAAATCGGTAAAATAACCGGTGATAACTCCTTTTTTTCCAAGATAAAAAACACGTAAAGATTCGAGTTCTGCTATTGAAGATACGCTTTCTATATTATTTAAAATTTTTTCAACTTTTTGCATTCTCCAATGCCAATTTTGCTTTTTCTACTATTAATTTGAACATTTCCGGTTCTCGAATTGCAATGTCCGATAACACTTTACGATCAAGATCTATTTCGGCAAGTTTTAACCCTTTGATAAAAACAGAATAAACAATACCGAATTGACGAGAAGCTGCATTGATTCTTTGAATCCATAGCCTACGAAAGTCTCTTTTTCTGGTTTTTCGGTCTCTATAAGCATATTGCCAAGATTTTTCTAATCTTTGTTTGGCAATTCTATAGCAATTTTTAGCACGACCGTAAAAACCTTTTGCTTGTTTTAACAATGCTTTATGACGTTTTCTTTTTTGTACGCCTCTTTTTACTCTTGTCATTTTTAATTATCCTTTCGGTAAAAAACGTTTGATTATCTTAGCGTTCGGATTGCTATCAAGGACAATAGTTCCTTTTTGAGTAGATAAACTACGACCGCTACGCTTGCGCATCCCATGTCTTTTTCCGGATTGAGCAGAACGAACTTTTCCTGTACCAGTTAATCTAAACCTTTTTTTTACCCCGGACTTCGTCTTTAATTTAGGCATGGAACGTAATTATTTATTTTACAAATTAATAACCAAGTTAAGCTAACACACAAGAGCGATAATAACAATAGAGTTTTTTTAACCGGCTGATTTCTATAATACTAAAAATTTTATCTATATTTTTTGACGAAAACATTATTTATTTGATATAATAAAAAAATAAATTGTTACATTAAAATAACATGAAAAAACAATTCTTAGGTTTCGGTCTTTTTACCTTATCTGGCACTATTTATTTGGGATCTTTGGCAAGCTCGATTGCTCTTATATATTTTTTACAACAAAAATTCGTTAACAAAATCAATAATAACGGTATAAATAACGGAATAACGATTTCGGCCACCTTGACCGTTCTTGCTTTCGTATTAGCGGTAGCAACGATGATAGGAGTAAATGTAATTATTCAGGACAAACAAAAACAAATTGACATAGGATATTCGTCAACAAACAGGGGATCGACTTTTAACGATTGTTTTAGCGATTTACTTTTATGGTGGTTATGTTGCGGCCCGAGAGAAGTTAACATCTGTTCGGGTAACAATCTCGGAGGAAGTGTAAATGGTAAAGATGATGCGGCAAATTTTTGCGTTGTATTTCTGGCTATATTTTCAGTAGCGGCTTGTATGGCCGGTTATGTTGTTTATGCATTTAAAACTGCTAAAAAATTATGTGATTTAAGTTATGATAATCAAAACACTAAAAGAGAAAATTATGCTTCTTCATCGTCGCTTAGCCATTCGGGAAATTTACATGGTAATGGCCATAATCTTCCTCAACAACCACCAACAGCACCAGAATATACACTTGTACGTAATGAAGAGTGTTATGAAAGTAGCTTGGGAACCTCAATTACGGTTTCTCCGCCAGCATATTCTGAACATAATCCTTATCCAACATCGAAGACTTCTGCTACTACAGTAATAAACGGAGGAAATGTTACAATTAACAATCATAATCAATTGTAAATAAGAATGAAAACTATATAAACTTGCTTAATAAAAAAGCAAAAACTGGTGCGGTAAAAATTATTCCGTCCATTCTGTCTAAAATACCACCGTGACCGGGTAAAATAGAGCTACTATCGTTAACTTGATAAATTCGTTTTATTCCGGATTCGAAAAAATCTCCCAGTTGGGCGGTAATCGTAACTAACGGTCCTAAGAAAAAGAAGTAATAAGGCAATTTTAAAAAATAAGCAAAGATTAAGCCGAATAATGTAGACATGGCAATTGCTCCAACCAAACCCGAGCAAGTTTTATTCGGGCTAATGCTGGGAAATAATTTTTTCCCTCCGATTATCTTACCAGAAAAATAAGCAAAAATATCGGTTACCCAAATACAAAACATTAGCCAAATTAGCATATTTCGATTCGTCGAATATACATATATCAATGCCGAATAAGGAATTATCACCATGATAATTATAAGTGGAAAAAATATTAGGTAATTTTTTTTCACCATATCGAATAATTCTTTGCACGAAATTAAAACGACAATCATAATTAAGCAATATAACGCCCATTCTCCGAGAAAAAATACCCATAATACTAAAGATAGCAAAACAATCGACGTAAACACTCTGGCTAAGAAATTACTACTCATTTTTTCTATTAAATATATTCCGATAGCTTAATTGAAATTAGCATAATTTTTCGATTAAGAATACTTTTATTATAATCCCAATTTATACAAATAATTTAAAACATACCTGTATTTTCTTATTTCTTTATCGGTATGAGCGGTTTTGTATTTTTGTAAGATGAATTCTTTTACCCCGTTACTATAAATAATTTGTTCAAGCTCGTTTTTGTATAGCCTCATAAATTCTTCGGTAACCTTGATAACACTGTAATCGTCGACATACTTGTTGCGATTTTCATTAATATTCACGGTTAAGTTAATTAAAAATTTTCCCTTATTAACGGCGGAAAGCTTGCTTGTATATTCTATCAGCTTGTCGCAGTTTTCATTTCGCATTTGACCGATTATATGAAAATTTACTAAGGTAAGAATCGGTAAAATTTCCGTATCGCTTTCCAATGCCTTACTATATTCAATATGTTTATTGAATTTATTATAGTATTGATTTAGCTGTTCGTTATTACTGCTTGGAGTTATGCCTAGTATTTTTTTGCCATAATAATTAACGAATATGTTATTTATTCTAGGTGATGAAATTACAACATCATACAATAATTCCGAAAGTTGAATTAAATGATGAAAATGATTTGTTCGTGCCAAAAAGGAAGATAAGCGAAAAGTTAACAACTCGAAATCTATTTCTTTATCTTTTTTATAATCACTATATATCAGATACAATTTTTCCGTAAGATTATCGATTTCGATTTCAGAAAAGTCAGAAGTAACGCTAACAATTGCCAATTCGTTTAACAGGTTTATGTACAATAATTTTTTATTAATCATGGCTTGAATTTCCATATTCGAATTATTGGCTAAGCTACTAATTTTACTCTCTAAATTTTTTTCTGCGCTATATTTTGCCCCGACAACAATCATTACCGTAACAACAAAGAAAACGGAGAATAGTAAAGTTATTTTTTTTGCATATTTTATTCCGTAAAGATTCATCTTATCTTCAATTGCATTTTTGATAAGGAATTCAAGATAATCTTTATCTACGTTCATGACATGTTAACAGTTGATTCTTCTTTTATATCTTTCCAATCAAATCTACCTATTTTATTTTGTGTCGGCGTAATAGGAAAAATTTTAGAACTTGCTTGGTGATTTTTTGCAGAAATGTTTAATTTATAACCCAAGCCTAAATCGAAATCTCCCAGGCCTTCAAATGCTTTCAGCAAACTTTCACGTCCAGGTTGAGCCCCGGCATTTTTCAAAGCCAATAAAAACATTTTGCCTACAATATATCCTTCGAAAGATATGGAATTAGGTCTGCGTTCAAAATTTGTCAGCTCTTTTTCTTCAGGTAAAGTTTTTAAATAACTTTTCAGAGCACTATCATACTGTACGGTAATCGGTAAATTTTGATCAAGATAAGGAACAACGCCGGTAATAATTACGTTTTTCGTATACTCGTTACATAACAATTCGTTATTTAAACATAGTTCGTTTTTTAATGCTTCGTCACCAATAAAAGATACGCCTAGGAAATATGCCGAAGGATAATGCTCTTTTGCTAATTTGATGAATTTGGCAACGGGCTTATAAGTTCCCACCATTATAAATGCTTTGATATTTTTTTTGCTATCGATAATTTTGTTCAACCCCTCTTCTATGTATTCGGTATTTCTAATGTAACGCCCGTGCGGTATCGATTGTATTTTTTTTATATCGACATTAAAAAGATTTAACGATTTAATTATTCCCAAATATCCCGCATCTCCATAATCGTCGTCTTGAGTAAAAAACGCTAATTCATCCGATTTAATCCCGGCATTAAACAGAGCTTTAATCATAGTATTAATTTCTTGATTATAGCCAGGACGATAATTGATAACATGATTATCGGGAGGATTTTTGCGCAACATACTGCCTCCGGTAAATGCCCCGATAAACGGTAAATTACCTTCTTTTGCTATTGGAACAGCTACTTTAGCCGTGGGTGTACCTACGTTACCTAAAACCGCAATAAAATTTTCATCTTCGGCAAATCTTTTCATATTGAGCTCGGTATAAAAAGGCTCGTACTTATCATCCGATGCTATCAAGTTAATGGTATTACCATTAATTCCGTCATAAGAATTGGCTTCGTGGAAGGCAGTTTCTATTCCCAATTTCATTTCTCTCCCTAAAAATCCGGTCGGACCAGTAAGAGGCGCGGAAATTCCGACGTATATATCTTTAGCTAAGGCAAAGTACGGTATGAGAAAAAAAAGCAACAAGCGATAATACATGCATCTCTTAATTTTTATGAGAAAAAAATAATTGAAATATATTAAAAATCTACAACTTTTAATTGCAAAATATTGAATAACAAAAATTATCATATATGCAATTTTATATTATAGTTTATAGTCGAACTATATTCGTCAAATGAAAAAAAAAACTGATATTGTAATAATAGGTGGAGGACCAATAGGAATATTTACCGTTTTTGAAGCGGGAATGCTGGAGATGTCGTGTCACTTGATCGAATCTCAAGAATCAATCGGCGGTCAATGCAAATATTTATATCCAGAAAAACCGATTTACGACATTCCTGCTTATCCTGTAATTACCGCAGAAGAATTAATCGATAAACTAACTCGACAAATTCAACCCTTCAAACCTGTTTTTCATTGTAAAAGAACGGCATATGAGGTGACAAAACAAGAAAATGATATGTTTCACGTAAAGCTTGACAGCGGTGAAGTTATAGAATGTCGTGCCGTAATTATTGCCGGTGGTTGTGGTTCTTTTGAACCGAATAAACCTATGGTAAATAATTTGGCAGATTTCGAAGCAAATAATATTCATTATATGGTGGAAAATAAAGCAAGGTTTGCCAAAAAAGATATCGTTATTGCCGGAGGCGGTGATTCAGCAGTTGATTGGGCAATTTCTTTGGTAGATATTGCTCGAAAAATTCACGTAGTACATAGAAGAAACAAATTCAGATGCCATCCCAAAAGCGAACAAGATCTATATCGATTGGCCAAAACAGGAAAAATTAATACGGTAATTCCATATCAACTGTTTTCTGTAGAAGGAGAAAACGGAAATTTAAAAAAAGTAATAGTAAAAACTTTGTCGGGAGATGAAAGTAAAATCATTAAAGCAGACGAGTTATTAATTTTTTTCGGATTAAAAACAAATTTAGAATATATCACAGAATGGGGTTTGGAAATCGAAAATAAAAGAATAACGGTAAACAACAATAATTATGTAACTGACATTCCAGGAATTTATGCTATAGGAGATATAGCGAATTACCCTGGTAAACTGAAATTAATTTTAACGGGTTTTGCCGAAGCGGCAGCAGCTTGTTACGATATACGGAAATCTATGTTTCCGGAAAAAGCATTTAATTTCGAATATTCGACTAATAAGCGAATTAAGTAATAATATATTTTATGGTATTATTTTTATTAATTAATATTGTCTACTTTTATTACCATATAAACTATTGATAAAAAAACATGGAAAATGAAGATAATATCGATTTAAATAAGATTAATTTCGTTGAATTTAAATTAAAAAAAATTGATATTCAAAATATACCCGATTTGGAAAAATTTAATTGTCGTATTATGAAAAAAGGAAATGAATTTTATTGGGTAACAATAGAAGAAAAGGATAAACCTAATCATAAATTACAAGAAATAAAAATTGAAGAAAATAAATCAAGAAAATCAAACTCTGTTAGAGCTAGTCACACTATTTTATTTCCTTGGTACGCACCAAAATATTAATAAAAAATAATTATTTTTTTTGATATCATGATTAAACGAGGGCTATTACTTTCCTTGACGAGCTTTTACTCTAGGGTTCTTCTTATTGCAAACATATATTCTTTTTCCTCTTTTTGCTAAGTAAGTGTTCCTTTTATCTCTATTTTTTGCCGATTTTAGAGAACTGTAAGTTTTCATTGTAAATTAAATCAATAAGTACGTAACTTTAGTGTAAAGCACCACCTCGGTCAAGATATTGTGAATTTTTTCCGAGAAGATATATTAAATTAATGCAAAAAAAAATTGTCACTCGTTTCGCCCCCTCTCCCACCGGATTTTTACATATAGGCGGTGCTCGCACCGCTTTATTTAATTGGCTATACGCTAAACATTGCCAAGGGAAGTTTTTACTACGCATTGAAGATACTGACGAAAAAAGATCTAATCAAAAAGCAATAGATGCCATTATTAGCGGATTGGATTGGTTAAGGCTTAATCATGACGGCAAGATAATTTTTCAATCGCAAAACCGAGAAAGACACATTAAAATCGTGCAAGAATTAATCGATAAGGGAAAAGCTTATTACTGTTACGAGCAAAACAACGAAAAAAAAACAATTTCGGGGTTCAGAAGTAAATGGCGTGATAACGATAATAAGGAAATACCTAATGTAAAACCGGTAGTAAGAATTAAAGCTCCTAATGAGGGAATTACTACTATACGTGATCAAGTTTACGGCGATATTACAGTGAAAAATTTCACTTTGGAAGATTTTGTTATTTTACGATCGGACGGGACTCCGACCTACATGCTTTCGGTGGTAATAGACGACTATGATATGAAAATCAGTCATATAATTCGTGGAGCCGATCATATAACTAATACGGCTAAACAAATTTTGCTTTATAACACACTTGGTTGGGATATTCCGATTTTTGCTCATATTCCTTTAATACATGGTAGTGACGGAAGAAAGATGTCAAAGCGTCACGGTGCCCTTGGAGTGGGAGAATATAAAAATATGGGTTTTTTGCCAGAAGCGGTAAAAAATTATCTACTCAGGTTAAGTTGGGGCAATAAAGATAACGAAATTATTAATAACGAGAATGCAATAAAGCTTTTCGATTTAAAAAATATCGGTAAATCTTCGGTAAATTTTGACCTTAAAAAGCTTGAGCATATAAATAATTACTACTTGAGAAATATTGACAATATCATTGAAGAATTAACACCTTTTATCGGAGAAATCAGTATGAAAAAGAAAAATATTCTATTCAAAGCTATCCCGGTACTACAAGAAAAAGCGAAAACTTTAGTAGAATTAGCCGAGTTTTCTCACATTTTCATCAAAAATAAAATAATAATGGACAAAGAAGCACAAAAGGTACTTAACTTAAAAATATTAGCCGAATTAAATCAAAATTTACAGCAAATAAGAGATTGGGATGAAGCAGAAATTACAAGCGTTATTGATAAAATTGCACAAAAATACAAAAGAAAAGAAATATATCAAACATTAAGGGCAAAATTAACAGGTACTATGAAATCACCTTCGATAATTTTAGTAATGCTGTCTTTAGGTCAAAAAATTACGTTAGATAGATTGGCTAACTAATTGTATTATTAATATTTTAAGATCTAAACAATAATATACCTTCCATAAGGAAAGAGTAAATGGCTTGTAATCTTCAAAACGGCAAAATTAAAAATAATGCCTTGATTTTAACTATTTTTATTGGTTTGGTAATTGTAGCTGTCGGAACAATTATAAAAATTAAATACCGTCCTGTAATTTTAATTAACAGTATCGTATTTGATGCTGTTGCAAATTGTTTTTGCGCGGCATTTTGTATTTATTGTAAGGAAAAATCATCAGATAACTATGATAAAGGCAGCAAATTCGATAAAGTTGATAAAATCGATTTAGTTTTAAAAAAAACAAAAAAATTACCTTAAGTATCTATATCTTCTACCGCTAAAGCATGTTCTTGAATAAATTCTCTTCTCGGTGCAACAACGCTACCCATTAATATCGAAAACATCAAATCCGCTGCTTCCCCTTCGTCGATGGTAACTTGTAACAATGTTCTTTTAGCTGGATCTAAAGTTGTTTCCCACAATTGTTCGGCATTCATTTCACCCAAACCTTTAAATCTTTGTAGGGACGATCCTTTTTTTCCGGTTTCAGTAAATATCTTCGCTAATTCTACAGGAGTATTAACGATTACTTTATTTTCTTTTATTGTAAGACGACATTTTTCTTGAAATAAATCTGCAACGGGCTCGAATAATAAACACAATTTGTTAAACTCGGAAGATTGAAGAAATTCATTATTTAAAACGTATTCTTCTTTTAAGCCTTCGTTATTTCGAGAAATTGTTAACCCGTCACCATCATTTATTACTTTCCACAATTTTTTTTCACCTTCGTTAATTCTATTTTGAATTTCCCCTCCACCACCGAAAATAGCAATCATTTCCATAACACGAATAGGAGCGTAATTACCGTATTCTTTAATTATTTTTTCTATTTTAATGCATTGATTTACTAAATTTTTCAGCTCTTCTCCCTTTACTTCCCTACCTTGTGCTCCCAATTTAGCATTTTGATTTACTGAATCGATAATATGTTCTTGTAAATTTTCTTCATTCTTAAAGTAATTTTCTTTTCCTCCTTTAGTTAACCGATAAAGAGGAGATTGAGCTATGTATAAATAACCGCGACGAATAATTTCTGGCATATATCTGAAAAAGAACGTTAATAACAAAGTTCTGATGTGAGAACCGTCGACATCGGCATCCGTCATGATAATAATTTTATGATAGCGAATTTTTTCTATGTCGAATTCATCTTTACCGATACTAGTTCCAAGTGCGGTTATCAACGCTCCTATTTCGGCTGAAGATAAAACTTTATCGAATCTAACTCGCTCGACATTTAAAATCTTTCCCCGTAATGCCAATACCGCTTGATTTTTCCTAGTTCTACCTTGTTTGGCAGAACCACCTGCAGAATTACCTTCCACAATAAATAATTCTGATAATTCGGGAGATTTTTCTTGGCAATCAGCTAATTTTCCGGGAAGAGTATTAATTTCAAGCCCGCCTTTTTTTCTGCTTAAATCTCTGGCTTTTCTTGCGGCTTCCCGCGATATTGCCGCATCTATGATTTTACTGAAAATAAGACGAGCAAGTTTTGGATTTTCTTCCAGCCAAGTACCGAATTTATCACTTACCACTTTTTCAACAACAGGCCTAACTTCCGAACTAACAAGTTTATCTTTAGTTTGTGAAGAAAATTTTGGATCTGGAATTTTTATCGATAACACGGTGGTTAAACCCTCCCTAATATCGTCTCCGGTTAAAGTAAATTTTAATTTTTTTAACAAGCCTTCGTTTGCTCCGTAGTTATTAATGCAACGAGTAAGAGCTGCTTTAAAACCAGAAAGATGAGTTCCTCCGTCTTTTTGTCTGATATTGTTAGTAAAACATTGAGTATTTTCATAAAAAGAATCATTCCACTGCAGAGAAATTTCAACTTTCATTTCATCTTCCGTTCCCTTTATATTGACCGGTTCTCCATGAATCGGTTCTTTATTTTTGTCCAAATATTTTACGAATTGAGTAATCCCTTCGTTACCGAAAAAATCTGATTCTTTTTTTTCGTCTCCTCTGTCATCGCGTAAAATTATTTTCACATTCGAATTTAAAAAGGACAATTCGCGAATACGTTGTTCTAAAGTGTTAAAGCTAAAATCAATGTTAGTAAAAGTTTTCGCCGAAGGCATAAAAGTTATTTTAGTACCAGTTTTTTTTATTCCTTCTTGTGTTATTCTTAAATCTTCGGTTTTCTTTCCATTGGCAAAAAGTATGAAATATTCTTTTTCTTCACGCCAAATAGTTAATTCCAGCCATTCCGATAAGGCATTTACAACTGAAACACCTACCCCGTGCAATCCGCCAGATACTTTATAAGTATTTTGATCAAATTTACCGCCGGCATGAAGTTGCGTCATGATCAATTCTGCTGCCGAAATACCTTCTTCAGCATGAATATCGATAGGAATACCCCTACCGTTATCGATAACGGTAATAGAATTTCCTTTATTGATAATAACATGTATCAAATCACAATGTCCGGCAAGCGATTCGTCAATTGCGTTATCGACAACTTCGTAAACCATATGGTGTAAACCGGAACCATCATCGGTATCGCCGATATACATACCGGGACGCTTTCTGACAGCTTCTAAACCTTTTAAAACTTTTATTGATGACGAATCGTATTGATTACTCATAGGTATTTACACTTGGATATAGCCCGATTATACAAAATATCGGCTTTAAGTAAAAAAAATATTTTTTTTGAATACAAACACTTTAATATATTAAAATTAACAAAATTTATCAAAAAAATAAAGTTAATTTCTCACCTTAGCATTAATACTTCTTTTCAGCTCTTTTTCCGTTTTTCTTTATTTTGGATTATGTCAAGATAAAACGTAAGCTTTTTGTAAATCGACAATTGTAATCCGATCGATTCATCAGCAAAATTTCTTGTAAAATATCACCCGCGTAACTCTTTGTAAGGGCAAACATTTTTTAACTTTTGCTTTTTTTGCTTGTTGTCGAAAGGATGGCGAAAATAGCCAACACGTTGCATAATTAAAATTTTATTTGATGCTAAAATCATTCATCCAAAATTGTTAAAAAAGATGCCTCTTTCCCATACATCTTGTTAAATCACCTATTGAAGGGAAATAATCGAAGCGTACTTGAAATCCTTGTTTTATTTTTTCTGCATTAGCTTTAAATACAATCAAGTGTTGTCATTGTGCCAAAATAAAAAAAACACTTTTCAATTTTTTTAGAGTAAATTTTTCTAATTTTTCTTTGAGTCTTACCTGAATAAAATTTCATATTAATAGTAGATGTTTTTTAAATTATTCGTTAATTTAATTTATATCACTTGCCTGAAAAATTCACTTAGCATATTAAATATCATTTGCATTATTCGCTCTAATGTTTCATCCATGTAGTCATGGAAAAAATTTTTCTTCCAAATATTTTTCATATTTTTTGCAGTTATCACCCGAAAGAATTTTTATTATTTTATCAAGTAATTAATTGTTCGCATTCTTTATAATGAAATTTTTTTAGCATTTTATTTTCCTTATCTGTTTATCATTATATAATATTTTTATAAAAATGTGAACTCAGCTTAAAGTAAAAAGCTGTTTTTAAGTTGATTTTGTCTAAGTCCTGTTGCACTAATTGTTTATGCATCTAGATACGATTTTTGCTTTATCCACAATCTTCGGTAAATCTGGTGTGGGAGTAATCAGAATTTCAGGCAATAAAGCATTTGAAGTTTTTAGATGCTTTCATATTAAAAAAAAAATTCTTCCGCGAGTAGCAACTTTGGTTACTTTACGCGACGATGAATATTATCCTATTGACAATGCACTGTTAATCCGATTCGAAGCGCCTAACAGCTTTACCGGAGAAGACGTTGTGGAATTACATACTCACGGCAGTAAAGTGGTAATTAATTCGGTTTTGACGGAATTGGGAAAAATATTCCGTATTGCCAAAGCCGGAGAATTTTCTCAACGAGCATTTCATTGCGGTAAACTCGATCTCACGCAAGCGGAAGGATTAGCTGACCTTATAGAGGCGGAAACAAAAATGCAAGCAAGGCAAGCCATGAAACAAATATCAGGGGAATTGGAAAGTTTATATAACGGGTGGAGAAATTATCTGATTGAAATTATGGCAGAAATTGAAGCGTATATCGATTTTCCCGACGAAGATATTCCTGTAAAAACAGTTGATGAAGCCAAAAGAAAAGTAAATCGTATTCTACTAGAAATGAAACACCATCTGCAAGATGACGGTAGAGGGGAAAAACTGCGTAACGGTTTTTGCATCGGTATAATAGGATTGCCTAATGTTGGTAAATCGACTTTATTTAATTATTTGGTTAAGCAAAATAAAGCCATTGTTTCGGGGATTGCTGGTACGACGCGTGATGTTTTAGAAGCGAATATCGATTTAGAGGGATATCCCGTGACTATTTGTGATACCGCAGGAATTTACGATACGCTTGACCCGATAGAAATCGAAGGTATTATCAGAGCAAAAAAACGCATACGACAATCAGATTTAACATTGGCTTTATTTTCTGCGGAAGATTTGCCTAATTTAGATGAAAATATTAAGTCGTTAATTGATAACAAAACAATCTGTTTACTCAGCAAAGCGGATTTTTTTTCTGAAGAAGTGGAAATTTTTATCGAAGATAAAAAATTATTACCGATATCGGTACTTAACAACAACAATTTAACAACACTTGATAATATAATTAAAGAAAAAATCTCAAATCAATTAGCACCTCCAGAATTTCCAGTAATCACTAGAAAAAGGCATAGGCAAGCAATAAAAATTGCTGCCGAAAATTTAGCAAGGTATAATAAGGCAAATGATTTAATTTTAGCAGCAGAAGATTTGCGCATGACGGCTAAAAGATTAGGCGAAATTACCGGTCACATTAAGGTTGATGATGTGTTAGACAAGTTATTTTCTCAGTTTTGTATTGGTAAGTAGGTAATGCACATCGTTCTCTTATTAATTCTTATGATTCTAACCTTAGGAACGATTTTTTTCGGATTACTTGTTCAGAATAAAAAATTGAGCAATAAAATGATGATATTCAGGGTTATTTTACAAGCTTTGGTAATAGCATTGTTATTTTTCACTTTTGCGTAACAATAATACGAAATTTATTTTCGGGTAAAGTGATTTTTATGAAAAATAAATATATCGATTTATTTTTAGAGATGATTTCTTCGGAAAAAAATTTATCACTAAATACGACGGAAAATTATATCCGCGATTTAAAGCAATTTTCAGTATTCGTTAAACACGATTTATGTGAAGTTAAAGTAGAAGACATACAAAAATATCTTAGCGATTTATATATTCGCCATTATTCGGCAAAAACTATTTCTCGTAAAATTTCCACTTTACGTACTTTTTTTAAATTTCTTTATAATGACGGCATAATCCCAAATAACCCAACCCTTAATATCGATCATCCGAAAAAAGATTTCACATTACCTAAAATTTTGAACACCGAAGAAATAAAAATTTTGTTTAACACAACAAAAAAAGACGAATCGAAAAACGGGATAAGGATAAACTTAATATTGGAGATATTATATTCCACCGGGATGCGAGTATCAGAATTATTAAATCTAAAACTCCAAGAAGTAATTACGTTGATTAAAAATCGAGACGAGCCTTTCTTAATAATAAAAGGAAAAGGAAATAAAGAAAGAATAACAATACTTAATGACAGTGCCATTAATTCGCTAAAAAGATATGTTGAAAGCTTAATCGTAAATTCCGCTTGGTTATTTCCCGGAGAAGGGAAAAAAAGAATTATAGATAAGCCTATGAGCAGGCAAAGGTTAGGTCAATTATTAAAAGAATTGGCAATCAAAGCCGGAATTTCACCGAAAAAAATTTCTCCTCATGTAATTAGGCATTCTTTTGCTACTCATTTATTAGAAAACGGTATGGACGTTAGAGTGATTCAGGAATTACTTGGTCATGCCGATATAGCGACTACTCAAATTTATACTCACGTTAATAAAAACAGGTTAAAAGAAATAATATTTAAAACCCATCCGTTAATAAGAAAGCCTTAAAATAAAATTATTTTTTAATTTAATTTTTTCCATTTTATCATAAAATTATCTTATTTATTTGTATGAAGAGAAAATATGGAAAGTAAAATCAGGATCGATTATCGAAGCAGAAACGGCTTAAAACCCAAATTATTAGTTATACATCAAACGGAAGGATCTTCTTTCGATGTCGATTTAGATATATTACAAGCAGTTAAGTATAACACACAAGCAAGTACTGTTTCAGCACATTATTTGATTAGCCCTAGCGGAAAATTGGCACATCTCAATTTTGGATTAGTTAGTACTGATTATTCGGCTTACCATGCGGGTTTATCTTCGTGGCGGAACATATTGATGGAAATAAACGATAATTCGGCAAAAACGTTAGGATTTAAATCTTGGGAAGATTACCTGAAATATCGGAGTGAAAATCGTGATATAGAATCGCATTATATCCATGATATAAGTTGTGATCGAGCTCAATCAGTCGGTATATTGAAAGCAGAAAAATTAGAGTACGTTAAATCGGGGGAAAAATATTCAATCGATTACGCTAAAAATATTTACTTGGAAAATATAGAAAGGTTATTAATTAATGCTGCATATAATATTAAGTTAAAAAATGTTAAAGGAATTACTATAACTCAAGCAAAAGGGCTAAATGACATCTCTATAGGGATAGAATTAACCAATCTTGGAGATAGAATTTTTTCCAACGAACAAATAAAAACCGTAATCGAAGTATCTGTTCAAATATTAGAAAATAACGAAATCAATGCTTTCGATATAGTTGGACATGCACAAATAGCACCAAACCGAAAGCAAGATCCAAGCGGATATTTTCCTTGGAAAGAATTTTATCAAGGAGTATGCGATAAAACACAAAAATCTCAATTGAAAAGCGATCTTAAAAAGATAATCACGGTTCTTAATCGTACCTGTTCAGATCCGAATAAAGTTTTATTAGATAAGGACAGTAAAGATGTAGAAGCGATAAAAACACTTCAAACTAATTTGAAAAAATACGGTTATCAATACATAGAAATTACCGATAAATACGATAATAGCTTGTCCGATGCTGTAACTACTTTTAACCGTCATTTTTGTCCGGAAATTTTCATTAAAGAAAAAAAAGAAGGAAGTAAAATAGTTCTTAACCCTGAAAACGCACGTTGGTATAAATTATCTCAACAACGTTTGGCAGAGTTATTAGAATTACTATAATATAAGCATGTTCTTAAATAAAATTTTTTTTAACTTGATATTTTTTCTTTTTTCATAAATTAGTTAGATTAGTTTGTGTCTTATAGGAGGAAGTTATGATAAATAACATAAGAGTTGATTATCGAAGCAGAAATGGTTTATCCCCTAAATCTTTAGTCATTCATGATACTGGAGGAGTTTCTTTTGATGTTGATTTAAACATTATTACAAGCAGTAAAATATAATACAAAAGCACGTGCAGTCTCTTCTCATTACTTGGTTTCACCTAGCGGAAAATTAGCTTACATAAATTTGGGATTAGTTAATAGCGATTACTCGGCTTATCATGCAGGTTTATCTTCGTGGCGGAACATGTTGATGGAAATAGACGATAATTCGGCAAGAACATTAGGATTTAAATCTTGGGAAGATTATCTGAAACGCCGGAGTGAAGTTTGCGACATAGAATCGGATTATATCTATGATATTTGTTGTGATTGGGTTCAATCGGTCAGTATACTGAAAGCAGAAAAATTAGAGTACGTTAAATCGGGGAAAAAATATTCAACCGATTATGCCGAAAATATTTACTTGGAAAATATAGAACGGTTATTAATTAATGTTGCATATAACGTTCAATTAAAAAGTGTCAAAGGTATTACCATAAACCCTGCAGAAGGACTAAATGACATATCTATTGGAATAGAATTAACAAACCCCGGAGATACTGAATTTTCAGATTCTCAAATAAATACTTTAATTGAATTATCTACCGAAATATTAGAAAATAACGAAATCAGTGCTTTTAATATTGTTGGCCATGCAGATATAGCACCAAATAGACAGCAAAACCCAAGCGGGTATTTCCCATGGAAAGAATTTTATCAAGGAATATGCGATAAAGCACAAAAACCTAAACTGAAAAGTGATCTTGAAAAAATAATTACAATCCTTAATGATACCTGTTATGATCCGGATACTGTTTTATTAGATAAAGACAGTAAAGATGTAGAAGAAATAAAAACACTTCAAACTAATTTGAAAAAATATGGCTATCAATACATAAAAATTACCGGTAAATACGATGATAATTTATCCGATGCCGTAACTGCTTTTAACCGTCATTTTTGTTCGGAAATTTTCATTAAAGAAAAAAAAGAAGGAAGTAAAATAATTCTTAACCCTGAAAATGCACGTTGGTACAAATTATCTCAACAACGTTTGGCAGGATTACTACAAGCGGCGTGTTTTTAATTAAATTTTGATACGACTTTTTTTTCACTGTATTATTTTTATATAATGGAAATAATTTTAGCTCAACCCAGAGGGTTTTGCGCTGGCGTTGAGCGAGCTATAAAAATTGTCGATCAAGCATTGTTAACTTATCCGGAAAAGGATATATATGTTTTTCATGAAATAGTTCATAATAAGTATGTTCTTGATAATTTTAAAAAGCAAGGAGTCAAATTCGTTGAATCAACAGAAGAAGTGCCGAACGATTCCATATTGATATTTAGTGCACACGGAGTTCCTAAGCAAGTTATTAATTGTACGAAAAACAGAATCGAAATTGTTATTGACGCTACTTGCCCTTTAGTAACAAAAGTCCACAACGAAGCACAAAATAATGAAAAAATTGGCCTGGAAATTATATTAATAGGACATAAAAATCATCAAGAAGTAATTGGCACTATAGGGCAAGTAAAAAATAAAATTAAGTTAGTCGAATCTGTTCAAGATGTTTTGAGTCTTAAAGTAAATAATCCAAATAAACTGTCATACGTTACTCAAACAACTCTCAGTATCGACGACACTTTGGAAATAATTAACGCTTTAAAAATGAGATTTCCAAATATAAAAGGGCCAAATTTACGAGACATATGTTATGCGACACAAAACAGGCAAAATGCAGTCAAAACACTTGCAAAATCAGTCGATATTATTCTGGTAGTGGGATCGAAAAACAGTTCAAATTCAAGCAGGTTAACAGAAATAGGCTTAATAAGCGGTATACCATCTTATCTAATCGATAGTGAAAACGATATGGATTTATCATGGTTTGAATGCGTAGATAAAATCGGTATTACTGCAGGAGCTTCCGCACCAGAGATTTTAGTGCAAAAAATCATAAATTTCCTCAAGAAAAAATTCAAGGTAGTGAAAATTTTCAATATGAATGGAATCACTGAAAATGTTAAATTCAAATTACCTGTTGTTTAATGCCTATTATTTAATTCTCAATGAAATCAAACATTCGATAAAAAATTACAAAATAGGATTTAATTAACTGAAATTATACCAAATCCTAATTTAGTAATGATTATTATTACTTAACATAGTAATAAAGGAAAGCACAAATGCACAATTCGATATTTCATTATCAGTTTTTTAATAGAATATTTTATTCATTATTAATAATAAGTATCTCTATTCTCTTACCCGATATAATGTTTGCAACAGGTTCAGTAACAACGCCATCGGCACAACAACAAGGTGATATAGCAGAAACTATCTGTAGGGTAATACAACAGCTTACCGGACCAATAGGTCAAGCCATATCTACGGTAGCGGTAATTTTTATAGGAATCGGATTGTTTATGGGAAAAATTTCTTGGGGATTAGCTTTAGGTATTGCTGCAGGAATGGGAATGTTATTTGGAGCTCAGAACGTAGTACAATGGGTGAGCGGCCAAAGCGTATCTTGTTAAAACAGATTATTTTTCAACAAATGACAGTTTTCACATATAACTTTTCCTGCCGTTACTGATTTCAAATCGTCCGTTGATACTTCATTACCGCATAACGTACATTTGATATTCTCGCTCGGGTTAATAAAATCATCAACTGCTATCCTATCGTCAAAAACAAAACAATCACCGGACCAATTTTTCTTTTTATTTTTTGTTTGTTTCAAATAATTCAGAATTCCTCCTTCCAGATGATAAACATTATTAAAACTCGATTGTTTCATGTAAGCGGTAGATTTTTCACACCTTACTCCTCCAGTACAATACATTGCTATTTTTGTTTTTTTGCTAATCTTCAATTGTTTCACCCAAGAAGGAAAGTCACGGAAATTATATGTTTTGGGATTAACCGAATTATTAAATCTGCCTAATTTTATTTCGTATGTATTTCTGGTATCGATTAATAAAACATCGTCTTGTGAAATAAAATCATCCCAATCTTCTGGCGAAATATATTTGCCTTTATTATTCATGTTCAGGTTACTCACACCCAAAGCTACTATTTCCTTTTTCAACCTAACTTTCATTCTTTCAAAAGGTTGGTACTGCGCATAACTTTTTTTCCATTTTAAATCAGCCAAACGAAAATCTTTACTCATAAAGGTAAAAAAATTATCCATAGCACTTGTAGTAGCCGAAATAGTTGCATTTATTCCTTCTTCAGCAAGTAATATCGTTCCTTTAATTTTTTGTTCTGAACAGAATTCTTTTATTACGTCTTGCATGTCTTGATAATTTTCAAGCTCGACAAAACGGTAGAAAGTAGCAATAGTAAACATATTATTTAAAAAAGCAAAATTATAATATTATACGTACGCTACTTAATCAATAAAACAGGAGCGTCAAAAAAGAGCTATAAATCTATTTCAGATAAGATTTTATTTTCCAATTTTTCCATAACTTCGGCATCTTCGTCATGATCGTGAGTATAACCTAATAAATGGAGTACTCCATGTATTAACATGTGTGCCATATGCTTTTTAAATGAAATTTGTTCTTCTTTTGCTTCTTTTTCTATTGTTTCAAATGACAGTATAACATCGCCTAAAGTGCCGTCGGGAAAATTTTCGTAAGGAAAAGACAAAACATTAGTTGGCTTGTTCTCATTACGAAATTTTTTATTTAATTCTTGAATTTGATCGTCATCAGTTAATAAGACGGATATTTTTTTATTCTTTGCTTCGGGTATGGCAAAAGTTATTTTTTTAATAAATGATTTTATCGATTTGCAACAAGAATGCCATTTTTTTTTCCGTATGTTAATATCAATCATATTCAGCAATTTTTAAATAAATAACACATGAATGACGAATATTTTATGTCTATTGCTTTAAGATTAGCGTACCGAAGCATAGGAAAAGTTGCGCCTAACCCAGCAGTAGGATGTGTTATTGTAAAAGACAACAATATAATAAGTAGAGGCTGGACGCAACCCGGAGGAAGGCCTCATGCAGAAAGTGTCGCTATCGACAGGTCTCGAAAAAGCTTAAAAGGCACGATACTGTATGTTACATTAGAGCCTTGTGTGCATCACGGGAACACTTCTCCTTGTGCGGAATTAATCATCAAATCCGGTATAACTCGAGTCGTAGTCTCGACCCAAGATCCAGATAAAAGGGTAAATGGCAAAGGTATAATTAAATTAAAAGAACACGGAATAAAAGTTAAATACGGGGTGTGTGAAAAAGAGGCAAAGGATCTTAATATCGGTTATTTGTACAATAAATTTCTCAACAGGCCTTATGTTACTTTAAAATTAGCCACAACCGCAGATGGAAAAATTGCTACCAAAACAGGTGAGAGTAAGTGGATAACAAATGAAACGGCAAGAAAATTCGGGCATAAATTACGTGCACAAAATGATGCGGTAATGATTGGAAGCGGTACGTTAATTGCAGATAATCCTTTATTAAATTGTCGTTTACCAGGATTAGAAAATTATTCTCCAATTAAAATAATTGTAGATAATAAACGAAAATTAAATAATTCACATTTAGTATTGAGAGATAAAGAGGTTTTAACATTTACCAATGAAAAAATTCATCCTTTGCATCAATGCATAAAAAGCAAAAAGCTAAGAAACGGATATGTAAATATTTTATCTGAGATAAAGTATATTGCCAATTACGGTATCACCAGATTATTAATCGAAGGAGGAGGAAAGCTAGCGTCTTCATTACTCAAAGACAACATAGTTGATCAGATAATCTGGATAAGATCCAACACAATAGCTGGAAATGATGCCATATCAGCAATACACGATTTAAATTTATATCAGGTTTCTGAATTATACAAGTTAAAATTGAATGAAATAAGAAAAATTTATGATTGTCAAATTGAAATTCTAAAAAAGTCCTACTCTCCCCTAATCTAAAGCAAATTCTATTTTTAGTAGAAATAATAATTATTTATTATGATCAAAAAAATTACCTTATAACTGTAATTTTATATGTTAAATTATGTTTAATATGATATCAATTATATCTTTTAAAAATGAAAAAGAAAACAAATTCCTCTGGTTTCCTGTTTTAATTAGTACCGGAATTATATTTTCTCATCAATTTACATTTTTTGCTTTTTTACTATTAACAGCGATAGCCGTTAAAAAAAGTAATATCACCATTATTATTGTTTTAATTATGGTAGGAATTGTCGCAATTAATTTACGTATACTTTTATTGAATATGAAATTTATCGATAAACCGCTTTACATAAAAAAAACAATGGCAAAAGTACATGAAATAAATCACAAAATAGGTTATTCACAATTAACACTAAAAAATATAAAAAATTACCCGTTACAAAAAATCAGAATTAAAACATATAGATTATCGGAAAAAATAAAAAGCGGAGACTTAGTCTTATTCTCTGCAAAATTAATGCCTCCACCCAAAGCCATTGCGCCTTATGCATATGATTTTGCCTATTTGGCTTATTTCGACGGCATCAATGCCATCGGTTTTGCTACCTACCGCGCCGGTAAAATTATATTCTAAGCAGAAAAAATCTCTTTCGTATAAAATTGATATGTTGAGAAATTACGTTACAAAATCGTTTATAGATCTTACGGGAAAAGAAAACGGCAATATCGCCGCCGCGTTAATCGTAGGCAAGCGTCAAGGAATAGAACCGAAAATTATGACAAGTATGAGAAAAGCAGGCTTAGCACATTTAATCGCAATTTCAGGTCTACACTTAACTATCGTTACATTTTTCTTTTTTATTTTATTCCGTAAAGTACTTGCCTTATCACTTTATTTGGCAACCGAATACGAAATAAAAAAATGGGCAGCATTATTTGGTATATCGGCAAGTTTTTTCTATTTGATAATTTCGGGAATGTCTATCTCTGCTCAAAGAGCATTTATTATGGTAACTATTATGTTAATTGCAATAATAATAGATCGTAATGCTAGCACGATGAGGTCGGTTGCTGTCGCGGCAACTATAGTTTTACTGTTAGAACCGGAATCTATATTCAAGCCGAGTTTTCAAATGTCATTTGCAGCAGTAATCGGATTATGTGCTTTTTACGAATCATACCGAAAATTATACGTTCATAATTTGTTTTATCGAGTTTGTTCGTATTTCTCTTCTGTTATTTTAAGTTCGATTATTGCCAGCTGTGCTACCGCTCCTTATACGATATATCACTTCAATTATTTTTCTTTAGGAGGAATAATTGCAAATTTGGTTGCCATTCCGTTAACCACTTTTTTAATTTTACCGCTCGGAATTATTACAACGATTCTAATTCCGTTTCACTTGGCATTTTTACCAAGCGTAATCATGTCGCAAGGAATTAGTTTGCTAATTTACACATCGAAAAAGGTAAGTAATATGCCCTACTCTTCTTTCTCGGTGCATACGTTCGATAACTTATCGATATTTATAATAACTTTTGGTTTTTTATGGCTGTGTTTATGGCAACAAAATTGGCGTTTTTTAGGGATACCCATATTTTTATCGGGTATGGTTATCGGTTTAAATTATAAAACCCCGGATATCTTAGTAAATGAAAAAACGGCTGCAGTTAAAGGAAGTGATAATAATTTATATTTCCTTTCAAAACAAAGGAAAAATTTCATCAATAAAACATGGATTGCACAAAACGGACAAGACAAAATGTATTTATATACCGAGCATAGTAATAGCAATAAGGTCGGCATTAACTGCAGCAAAAACAATTGCAAATATTTCAATAAAGGAAAGTCCGTTTTATTTTTATTTTCACCCGATTCAAAAATTCAAATTAATAACTTCGATTACGTAATTCAGCTAAAAGAATTTCCTATTGAACAAACAAAAAACTTAATCTCGTTCGATCAAGTAAAAAACGGTTATTTTTTACGAATTAAAAAATAAATCTAAAAAACATTCGTAAATTTTAGATAGATTAACTATATCTCGAGTAGTAGCATGTTCGTTGATTTGATGTGCCGTTGCATTTAACAACCCGAATTCTATCACCGGACAAAAATCTTTAATATGTCTTGCATCGGAAGTTCCGCCACTAGTGCTAATTTCGGGAATTATGTCGAGCGTTTGATTAATGGCATTAATCATAATCTTGGATAAAGTACCGGGTTCGGTAATAAAAGGTTTGGCACCGGTGATTATTTCCAGAGTGTAATCATTAGTTACTAAAGATATTGACGATCTGATAAATTTCTCTAGCTCTTCTGCCGTTTGCAAATTGTTAAATCTGATATTAAATTGAGCTGTTGCTTTTTCGGGAATTACATTACTTGCGGAATTTCCGATATCAATTGTAGTAACTTCACAATTAGACGGTTGAAAAAATCGATTGCCTGAATCGAATCTATGATTTTGTAATTTATATAAAATCTCAACTAATTGTTTTATGGGATTTATTGCTAAATCGGGATAAGCAACATGGCCTTGTTTACCAATTACTTCCAGCTTAAAGGTTATGGAACCTCTACGACCGATTTTAATCGTATCGCCTAATTTTTTATTACTCGTCGGTTCACCGATTATACAAGCATCTATTTTTTCACTTTTTGCTTTTAACAGCTCTAATAATTTGGATGTTCCGTTTTTTCCGCTACCCTCTTCATCACCGGTGATAAGAAGGCTTATCATACCTTTTCCGCCCTTATTAAAATAATTTTCGGTAGCAATAATAAAAGCACAAATTGCGCATTTCATGTCTATTACCCCCCGACCGTATAATTTTCCATTTGTTACTTTCGGTTCAAACGGAGGAATTTTCCACTTATTGAAATCTCCTGGAGGGACTACGTCCGTATGGCCAGCAAAACATAAATTTGGTTTATCGTTCCCGATTTTCGCATATAAATTGGTCGTATCGTCAAAAATCACTTTATCAGTAATAAAACCGATTTTCTTCAAATGAAATTCTATTACTTCGATAGCGCCGTCATTAACAGGTGTAACGCTTTGTCGAGATACCAAATCAATACATAAATCGATTAATTTTTTCATATAGTAGTTAAATTGAGAATTGGTTTTAATATAAATACTGTTTTTCTATGTCGAAATACTATCTGTTAAAGAATAAAAAACATAATTAAAAAAATTGTCTAATTTTATGGCTGAATTTGTTCCGAATTTTCTGATAATTGTTCAGGTTCATTTTTTATACCATAGATTTGTATTTTAGCTTTTTTCGCTCCGATTGCCACGCCAATAATGGCAACAATAACTGCAGCAACGGCAAGACATGAAGACGTAATAATAGCGATTTTATTTTCCGTAAAAGGCTTGTTTCCCATTAAATTTGTCGTTGTACTTAAAACGGAAATAATTATAGCGCCAATTGCCGGAATGGCAGTTATAGGAAAGGTAATTTTTAATTTTCTTTTTATTTCTTGTTTATAAATTGTTTTTTTTGTTAGTTTTTTTATTTTATTATTTTCACAATCATGGGCTTTTTTATCTTGATCATTTACCATACCGGGTTCGGGATCTTTTTTATAAGTAATAACTCGGAAGTTTCTTTATACCCTTCTCTTGTCGCCAGCATTAAAGGGGTCTCACCTTGTTCATTTTGCTTATTAATATCAGCATCAGTTAATGCTTGAACAATTTCCGTATGGTCTTTTCTTACCGCGCAAGTTAAAGCGGTTTCACCCTGTTCATTTTGTTTATTAATATCAGCATCAGTTAATGCTTGAACAATTTTCGTATGGCCATTAGTTATTGCTACCATTAAAGCTTTTAATTTATTTTGATTGCTCACCCTTTTTTGAATTAAAATTTTAACTTGTTCTAAATCATTTGGTTCTACTGCTTTATTTAATTGATTTTGTGTATCTTTCCTTGGCATAGCTTTTTTCTTCCTTAATTAATTATAAGAAGAATCATAAATTTTCCAAATAAAGTTAGCTATTATAATTCAAAAATCGACATATAACCTATTTTTTCGGCATCAACCTTAAGATCCTTTAATTTTGTCATCACATTATCAAATTCGTTTCTTGCAACAACAATTGCCATGCCAATACCACAATTAAAGACCGTTAACATTTCTTTTGTTGTAATTTTTCCCTCTTTTTGCAACCATAGAAAAATTTCTGGCCAATCATCGTATTCCAAAGAAAAAGTTAAATTTTTTGGCAAAATTCGCGGTATATTTTCGATCATCCCCCCTCCCGTAATATGAGCCAAGCCCTTAACATGTTTTATTATCGAGAGAACCGGTTTTACGTATATACGTGTCGGTTGTAATAAAATTTCCAACCAAGAATTTTGTCCCCAAGGGGATAAATCATGTAAATTTATCTTCAATTTTTGCAAAATATTTCTTACTAAAGAAAATCCGTTGGAATGAAGTCCGTTAGATTTAAGGCCGATAATAATATCTCCTGCTTCAATGTTTTTTTTCGGCAATATATTATTGCGCTCTACAACACCGACACAAAAACCTGCCAAATCATATTTATTACCCTCGTACATACCGGGCATTTCTGCCGTTTCTCCACCTATCAGCGATACGTTCGCTTCCTTACATGCTTCTGCCATTCCTGATATTACCTTTTTAGTTACGCTAATATCTAATTTATTGACAGCAAAATAATCTAGGAAAAAGAGTGGCTCCGCTCCTTGACATAACACGTCGTTTACGCACATTCCCACAAGATCTTTGCCGATATAAGTATGATTATCTGTAGCTTGAGCAATCATCAATTTGGTTCCGACTCCGTCTGTACCAGAAACTAATATTGGGTTTCGATACTTTTTCGTATCAAGAGAAAATAAACTGCCAAAACCACCTATGTTGCCCAGTACTTCCTGCCTATAGGTATTTTGTGCTAAAGGTTTTATTTCGTTTGTTAATTCGTTGCCTTTTTCAATGTCGACACCTGCTTGAGCGTAAGCATTCTTTTTCATACTCATGTTGTATAAATAATAAGCAAAGATTATCATGTTTTTGCGAATAAGGAAGAATGGCCGAGTGGCTTAAGGCGCACGCTTGGAAAGCGTGTTCACGCTTAAAACGTGACAGGGGTTCGAATCCCCTTTCTTCCGCCAATTATTTCATTTTTAATAAAAAAATTAACTTTAATTAAATTTGAAAAATTAATCATGTTATATAATAATCAAAAATAAAAAAAAAATTATGGAAAGTTCATTAATTAAAGTGGCAAAAGTAGGTGATTTAGAACAAGTTAAAATTTTAATTCAAAAAGGGGCAAGCAATGAAGATAAATCAGAAGCTTTAACTCAAGCAGCATTCTTTGGTCATAAAGATATTGTTTTATTTTTAATTGACAACGTAACAGATGTTAATGGTTACGATAAGCATGGACAAACAGCATTGCATTGTGCAGCAGAAGCAGGTCATGAAGATATAATCAAAATATTAATTAATAACAACAAAGCTGGCTTAAAAATTCGGCTCAGAGATTCATTTTTTACAGCTTTACATTTAGCTTCATACAGTGGTCATAAACAAACTGTTCAATTGTTATTAGACAACGAGGCTGAAATTAATGATAACAATAATAATGAAAAAAAAACGCCCTTACATCTTGCAGCAAGACATGCTCATGCCGATGTTGTCAAAGTATTAATTAATGCGGGTGCCGATGTTAACATAAAAGATTATAACGGTAAAACGGCTTACGATCTGGCGGTAAATGAACGAATTAAAGCTTTAATACAAGTGGCAAAAGTAGGTGATTTAGAACAAGTTAAAATTTTAATTCAAAAAGGGGCAAGCAATGAAGATAAATCAGAAGCTTTAACTCAAGCAGCATTCTTTGGTCATAAAGATATTGTTTTATTTTTAATTGACAACGTAACAGATGTTAATGGTTACGATAAGCATGGACAAACAGCATTGCATTGTGCAGCAGAAGCAGGTCATGAAGATATAATCAAAATATTAATTAATAACAACAAAGCTGGCTTAAAAATTCGGCTCAGAGATTCATTTTTTACAGCTTTACATTTAGCTTCATACAGTGGTCATAAACAAACTGTTCAATTGTTATTAGACAACGAGGCTGAAATTAATGATAACAATAATAATGAAAAAAAAACGCCCTTACATCTTGCAGCAAGACATGCTCATGCCGATGTTGTCAAAGTATTAATTAATGCGGGTGCCGATGTTAACATAAAAGATTATAACGGTAAAACGGCTTACGATCTGGCGGTAAATGAACGAATTAAAGCTTTAATACTTTTTGAAAGACATAAGGGAGCAAAAATTGCCGTTCCCGTAGCTGCCGTTCTGGCAGTTGGTGCTATCGTTGTTTTCGTTTTAAATGAAACGACGAATTTAATCGGAAACAAGCCTTTTATGGAAAATAAAATCGCTATTATTGTGATTTCATGTCTTGCCGTTGCTGCTGCAGTTGTTGCTGTTTTTGGCGTGGTAATTGATGCGATCAAAGCTAAAACACAAATTAGCACTGTTCAGTCTCAAAGAGTTGAAAATTTGCAATCTGGAAAATTTAATTTAAGTTAAATAATTTTTTTCACCTAAAAATAGAGATAATGGTTATTCTATATGATGAAAGTGGTGAAAAATGTAAAGATTATTTACCGTTATAAATTTTTCTTCCAATTATTCATTAGATTTCATTGTGGAAATCAATTATGAAAATCCATCAAGAATATGGAAAAGGCAACCAAAATATTGTCGTGATTTTAAGAAATATAAGCTGAGGCTATTAAAAAAGTAGTTACGGCAAATTTGACGTTAAAAGCCTAATTACAAAACTAATTTCGTACTAAGTAATAAAAAACGATCACCAATAACCATGCTAATCATTTATAATGATTACGATTATAATTTATATATAAAATTAAGAACCTTTAACAAATTCCAACATTTTGGTAAAAAAACCAGTTTTTTTACCTTGTATGTTGTTTTCTTTCATTAATCGTTTTATTAATATTAAGGAACCAATTGATGCCGATAATGACGGGTTGGATTTATATGTTTCAAGGCCGTCTAAATTCTTTGGAATTCCTAAACGAATTTGACAACCAAGGATATGACCAGCTAATTCTTTAATATTTTTTAATTGGCTAGCGCCTCCGGTTAATATGGCCTTGTTTGTAATTCTATTTCCGATTTTATCTCTTATCATCTCGAAAATTTCTTCTACTCTCGGTCGAATAACATTTACTAAATCCAATAATGAAATTTCTATTTTTTCACTATTTTCACCATTTTTTTCCAATTCGATTATGTCATTTTGATTAGTTGCGGTAAAAATCACATTTCCTCGTAAAACTTTAATTTTTTCCGCATCGGCAATACTAATACTAAATGCTGACGCTATATCACGCGTAATTAAGATTCCTCCTACTGGAATTGAATTTGCATAAACCAAATTTCCTTCGTTAAAAATACCAATCGACGTACTTCCTCCTCCAATGTCGATAACAGTTAACCCAAGTTCTTTCTCGTTATCATTAATACAGGCAATGGTACTGCTATATGCCGAGAGAATACATCCCTTAAAGTAAACTTGGTTTTGAGTCACGCAATGTTGCAAATTAAGCAATGCCGAATGTGTCGTGGTAACAGTGTGCATATTCATCTGCATAATATTACCATACATCCCGACCGGATCGGTTATCCCTTTGATGTTATCTAAAACGTATTCCAGCGGTATATTATGGATTATTACTTCATTATTGTTAACGTTTTCATTGCTTCGATTCAAAACACGTTTTATATCGCGAAAGGTAACTTTTCCGCTGATATCGGTTATCGTAGTTGAAAAAATTCGAGAAGAAATTTGAGAACCAGCAATATTTACGTAAATTTCCCCTATTGTTTCTTCTGAATTTTTTTCTGCCTCTTCAATTACTGAAGAAACGCTGTTTGCAGCTTCCTTAGCATTAATTATCGTACCGGAATATATCCCGGAAGATTGCTTATACACAATGCCAATTATTTTAGTAGAATTGCTTCTTATTACCTTAATTACTATACAAACTATTTTTGTCGTTCCTATGTCTAGGACTGCAAATACTTTTTTATTAGGTCGAGTAATTATGGCAGAATGCATGAAAAAAAATTTTTTTAATACGCAAAGATATTACGTTACGCTTCCATTTTTGTAAATTATCACTAAAATAGCAATTACATAATAACAAATCGTTTTTCAATTTGTGATTTTTACCAAATTCACAAACTAAAAATTCTATTTCTATACCTTGAAAAGGTCCATTTGATGAATTTTATTAACAAAAGCATAAAAATCATTTTGTGAATAACTTATTTCAATTAATAAAACAAAAAAAGATAAGACAAGTTAAACATTCACTTACTTCCGGTCAAGATATCGATTTTGCTGATTTTTAAAATATTTAAGTTGGTGGTAAATTATCCCAACCTTTCCAAGGTATTACTTTTTACAAATTTCGATGTTATTAACAAGAAAAATAAAGGCAATTACACCGCTTTCCTTAATGAATGTGAAAAAAAGGTCATGCCAAGATTGTGAATCTATATTGATTAAGGCAAATGAAGATGTCAATTTAGCAATAACGAAATCGTAAAAGAATTGATTCAGGAAAAAGAAATAGAAATTGATTTACCGAACGATAAAGTCAAAACTATTCTATACTATTTACATATGACGAGACAAAAAAAACAGAATACTCAAATCAATAATTTTATTTAAGTAGAACAACTTAATTAAAACGAACAAAACAGGTTAGAATTTCTTGTTTATTAATTGCTTTTATTTTCTTTCGTAACCAATTCTTTCTTTTGCTGCTGTCGTAGAGGCATTATTTGTGCTAAAATTTCATCTCTGGAACCCATACCTTCAATCATACCGTCTTTAATTATCATGATTATTTCAACTGCAGAAAGTAAAGAAATTTTATGCGTCATCATGAAAGTGGTGATTTTATTCTCCATCGCATATTTCAGAGCATTCATCAAACATATCTCACCGGCACTGTCTAAGTTCGAATTTGGTTCATCCAATACCAAAAGTTTTATGTCGCCGTAAAAAGCTCTGGCCAAACCTATTCGTTGCTTTTGTCCCCCGGATAATGCTAAACCGCCAAAACCAATTATCGTATCGTATCCGTCCGGAAGAGTTAAAATCATTTCATGTACTCCTGCAATTTTTGCTGCTTTTACTACTTTTTCGGGATCGGGATTTTTAGTCATTCTTGCAATGTTTGCTTTTACCGTTGCATTAAATAATTCTATGTCTTGAGGTAAATAACCGACAAATTGACCAAAATGATCTCTTTTCCAAGTATATGTACCTGCTCCGTCCAACCTAACGTTTCCCGCAATCGGTTTCAAAACTCCTACCATTAATTTTGCTATCGTAGATTTTCCGGCAGCACTACTTCCTATCACACCAATTATCGATCCTGGTTTCGCTTCAAAAGAAATACCTTTAATAATCGGTTTGTTACTTCCATAAGGCGTAAATACTACTTTATCAAACATTACTTTGCCTACAGGATCGGGAAGTTGCATAGCTTGCGTACGTTTGGGATAAGTTAAAAGCAATATTTGCAATCTTTTATAAGACATTCTTGCAGAAGATAAATTTTTCCAATTACTGATAGCCATTTCAAAAGGAGCCAAAGTCCTACCCATTAAGATGGAAGCAGCAATAATGCCACCTGCGGTTTTTTGTCCGGAAACTGCCAAATAAGCTCCGACACCTATAACCGAAATCTGAATGGTAGAACGAATTGCTTTCGTTATCGCCATAATCATAACCGATCTACTGCTTGCCTTAGCTTGCGTGCCGCGATTAATGTCATTTTTTTCTGACCATTGCATAACTATATTCGGTATCATTCCCATAGCTTCTACTACTTCGGCATTACGAGTGGCAATTTCTATTTCGTTAATATTTCGGATCGTAGCTTCATTAATTGCCTTTAAAAGTTTTTTTGTAGAAAAATCGTTCCACAATGCCATGGAAGTTAGTATAACTATTCCTGCAATGGCAATATTGCCTATTATCGGATGTATCATAAAAATTACAATCAGGTAAAGTATCGACCACGGAGCATCAAAAAAGAAAAACATTCCGTTTCCTGAAATAAAATTCTTTATGATGTTGAGGTCACGTAAAACTTCGCCGCTGGAAGTATTATTTTTAATCGTAGTTAATGCTATTGCCTTTTCAATCAAATCGGAAGACAGAATAGAATCAAGCCAATCTCCTATTTTCGTCATAATCAGCGATCGGGATATCTCGAGAAATGCCGAACACACAAATGACATTATCGTTATTAAACTTAGCATTCCAAGTGTAGAAATGCTACCGCTGGATAAAACCCTATCCAGAACTTGTGAAGTATAAATCGGTAAAAATAAAATCAATATGTTTATTGCCGAACTAAACCAAAATACGATCCACAAAATTTTTTTACATTTATTAAGAGATTGGTAGAGCAAACTATTTCTTAATTCTTTCTCAATTTGTTCATTATTGCTAATCATACTGTAAGTTCGATTGCTTGTTTTATTATCAACATACTATAACGATAATATAAATTTCAATATTAATAGGGCATATATTATAAAGATTATACGAAGTAAAGAAAATGTTTACGAAAAGAAAGAATTGCTTATTGCTTTAATTAATTTACTTCAATTCCTGAACTACGTTTACTTCCCAATCCATTTTTTGGCTTAACATGACCATACTTATCCACAGAAGATAAAGGCTTTTGCTTTAATCCCATTCTTCCAAAGGTCTTAGCTATATCTTCTATTTTTGTATCTTTATCCTGCTTAGGTTGCAATTTTTTATATTCTTCTCTAGATAAATTACCTACGTTTTTATTAGTAGTTTCACCGGATTTTTTTTCTGCTTCATGAACATCTATAGATCCTTTTTCATTTGATTTATCTATAAGATTACTCAATGCTTTTCCCATATTTTCAACTGAATGAAGTAATTCTTCTACCGTTTTATTATCATTTTCGGTTTTGCCTTTTTCAGTAAAAGCTTTACTTTGTTCGGGCAATTGTACATCTACTTGTTTAGTAATATCTAAATCAACATTTTTTAACGATTCTTTTAAAGATAAATTGAACTTTTCGTCATCATCAATCTTGGACAATTCAAGTTGTTTTTTAGAAGACATAGATCGTTTATCCTGTTCGGTACGTCTTACTGATAAATCTGGATTCAAATCAGCAACCTCTTCTAAAATAGCTTTATCATTTTCTTCTTTTGTCTTTTGCTGGGTTTGATTTATTTCTTCTCTTAATAATTTACTTATTTTTTTATTCAACTCCGAACCTTTAACCAAAATTCCCGACGCCAATACTTCGCGTAATACTTTCTTATCTTTTTCATCGATGTTACCTTTCTTTGCTTGGAGAAATTTACTAATTGCTTGCAAAAATTGAGCATTAGCTATAGGTTTTGTTTGTTTTAAATACTTTAATTCTTGAGGTGAATAAGATTTGCCCGTAAACTTTTCAAAGGTTTTTTCCAATTCACTTTTTTCTTCTTTTTTATCTTGAGCATTTTCTTTCTTTACTTCCTTTAAACCTTTACTCGAATGTGAAAATTTTTTTTCTAATTCACTTCTTTCTTTCTCTGGTTTAGTTTTTAAAGTTCTATTTTTTACATCTTTTAATTTAACTTCTCCCCAAGGCTTTTTTTGGCCAATCAGAGATAAATCTTGTCTTTCTTTACTATCGTGTTGTTTCACATCTTCATTTCTTTCCCGCATTAATCTCTCTACATGCTTTCTAATATTACTTTCTTCGGGTAATTGATTAAGTAATCTTCGTAAGATATTATCCTCTTCCGCTATATGTAACAATTTATCGCTTTCTACATCAATTTCTTTCAGCTTTCTAATCGCATCATTTAAAAGATTGTTTTCAGCAGGATTTACTTGAATTTGAGTAGCAAGGTTCTCAAGTTGTATAACTAATTTTTGTTCCGTTTTCAGTATATTTTCTTTCTTATGTAAAACGGTACCAAGAGGAAGAGCTTCACTTTCAGGTATTTGTAAATTGTTTTTTGAAGATTCTATTTCTATACTTGTCAATTCTTTTCTCATATCTTTTAATTCGGCCTGAAATCGTTCTTTTATTTTATTTTCCTTTTCCGTTTTATTAGAATCAACATTATCTTTTTTCCGTGTTTCATTTGTAAAGTCAATCAGTGCTTGTCCTACGTCTTGAGCCGCACTAAATAACATTTTTTTCCCCGCTTCATTGTCATGTCTGGTTTTATCATCCTTATTGAAGTAATCTTCAAGTGAAATTTGCTCTTTTCTTCCCTTTATGGATCCAAATTCTCCTTTTTTAGGTTTTTGTAAATCTCTTGAAGTGGCATGTTGTGATGTTGCCAAATCTTGCATATTACGTTTATTAGCATCATTTTCAAATTTTCCCATACTTAAATTTCCTTCAAGAGCTATCGAACCGCTCTGAGAAGTTTGAAGATGATGATCAAGCTTTCCGGTAGAAAATTCCTCTTTACCGGAGGGCGAATTGGGCCTCGATTGGTATGGAGGTGGCGGAGTTTCAGCTCTGTCATTTGGAGCAATAGATTCTAGAGATTGCAATTTCTTTTGTGTCAGATCATCTCCCTTCCCGTCAGTATCATCTTTTTTGCTCATTTCGTTAACTTTTTTAGGAGCGAGAGATTGTTCTTGCTCTTTACTTTTTGCCGTTCTTGTATCGTAAAGTTTTCTCCATCTTCCTTGCATCAAAGCATCATATAAGTATATTCCGCCAACACAAACATTTCTTAATTCGCTCCGATGTTCTTTCCAAGAATCATCATTTGCCTTTATCTTACCGTCGGCTTCCATTTCAACTATAATTTTTGGTTTACCGCCAATACCGGTTACTTCCATTTTCATTTTACCTGTTTCTACCGTGTAATTTCTTTTACCGTCTGGCGATTTTTGCACGGTAGCTTCATATCCGACACCGTTTATTTTACAAATGCTGATTTTATTGCTCTTTACCACGCCGATATCGAAAAATTCCGATACGAGCAAACCTCCTTTTGCAGAATGGATATCTAATTGCACCGCTTTACCTTTAATACGAGCGGTAAAATCATCATCTAATTTGGGAAATAATTCTGCTTTTTTATCTATTGCTTTACCAGAAAAAGGCACTGGTACTTTAACTAATCCGGGTATTATAGGGAGCCTCAAATTATCATGAATGGTTGAGCTCAAAGTTATAGCTTTCTTTAATTGATGATTTAATTCTTCTTCATTTTTAATTAATTCTCGCTGCTTATTAAGTGTTTGATGAACTAAGCTGACAGTTGCCGATGCATAATTTTCATTTTCCTCTAAAAATTTTAATTTTTCTTTTTCTTGTGTCGATAATATGGTTTTTTCTCGAAGATTTGCCAATTCACCTTGCATTAATTGGGCACTTCGGCCGATACTTTGTATCATCTCCATTGCAGTAAATCCAGACTTATCTTTATTCACGGTTAAATCGGCACCAGAAGCAATTAACCCGTGAATCATACTTAAAGTAGAAGCAAGGCTACCTTCATCATCTCCGAAATGCACTTTATCTAATAAAGCTTGCAGTACCGTTTGTCCATTGCTATCTACCTGATCAATATCGGCACCCATACTTAATAAATACTCGAAAGCGTTTGTTCTGACATTAATTGCTGCTTGATGTAATGCCGAATCGTCATTTTCTCCAACGCCATTTATCTGTATATTTCTATACCTGCCCCCACTTAATAAATAAGTACATAACTCAACGTTTCCGTATTTTGCCGCCAACCTGAATAAACGATTAAGGTCTACCGCCCTTACCATTTCTTTAGAAGTGACTCCGGTACTGTTTTTTTCTCTTTCATTTCGTTCAAAAGCTTTAAAAGCTTCTATACCACCGGGATTTTTTGCCAAAATATCCAGTGGTGTCTCACCATTTAAATTTTTTGCCGCGAGTAAATTTTCATTAAAACGATTATGATTCTTTAATGCATTAATAACCTGAGAAAGAGCATCAAATGATAAAACGGGATTATTACTGGTTACAGCTTTTTCACATAATATATGAAGAAGATTATTACCGTTTTCTTCTATACCTGAAAACGGATTAAAATCTTTATCAAAATTTATAAATTTTTTTAAATCAGCAATTCGGCTTTCCAGTACATCGCGATCATCAAGAACAGCATCGTCTAAACATCTAAGCGCAATTTTACTTGTTTGAGGTAAATGATTTTTTTGTTTTTTAAGGACGGTAACCAATCTTTGCGGTCCGTTACCTGAAAAATCATCAAGTGCACTGATTGCTTCTTTTTCCCAGCTTGATTCCCTATGTGCCAAATCATCTATTGTTGTTTTAAACTCGGGGGTTAATCGCATATCATTCAAAAGCAAATCATAAGAAGTTTTTCCTTCATTATTTTTTGCAATAAGCGAAGCCCCTTTATCTATCATTTCGCTAACGACCGCTTCCAGCTGTCCGGCTTCATAATTATCAGATTTTTGCAGTAATCTATGTAACGGAGTATTACCTTCTTTATCCTTTATCCATTGATTTGCATAAGGTAATAATTTTAACTTCATATCACTACTACCGTTGGCGAAAAGATAATCTGTTATTGTACTACACGCTTGACTATTAGGTATATCGAAAATCCCGGGATGGGCAACGCATATTTGAGTTGCGCCAGTAATATCCTCATTGCCAATATGTTTAATTAATAAATTTTGCGCTAATCTAATATCTTCGCTATTTCTATGAACAACTTCTTGACCAAGCGTAAAATTATATTTCCTTGCCCTGGCAGCTTCAATTTGCGTTACTTGTTTTTTTAATTCGCTCGGATTTTTATCGGAGAGAGAGTCGGCCAATTTATCACTCAAAATTCTAGCTGCAGTAAAATTAGATCTTTCGATTTCTCCTCTCTTGGTTTTCGAAGATTCGGTTTTTAATTTACGTAAATCGTCTCGTAAATAATTAGCCAAATCTTCATTACCGCAATTAGTAGCCTTTTCCCATAACTCCACATTCCTTTTTTTATCTTTAGATAAACGCCTTTTTTTAGTAATCTCTGTATCTTGCGGGCTGAGCATTTCCTGCTTATATTGATCGGGAAATTTTTCTTTATAATATTCAATCATTTCTTTATTGGCATGACCTCCGTCTAACATTGCATGTAATAATTCGCTACTATCTATATCGATTTTTTCTTTTCCTTCCAAATCAGTAGTCGTTAATGCAATCAACGATTCTTTCAATTCATCGATCATACCTCCTTTTGCTAATGTATATGCCCACTCTTGTTTTTCATCTTGATTAAGCTGGGTAAATTTGAGTTTTTGTCCCATTACAAGAAATAATTGACGATTCCCACTTAATACTCCTTGTTTTAATAATGAGGGTTCTCCTTCATTAAGGATAGTTTGTGTTTTTTTCTCTCCAAAATTTTGTTTACACTTTACCAGTACCATTTTTACCGTTTCGACATTTTCCAACTCGACTGATCTTTGCAGATAAGATTTTAAATTTTCATTGGAAACAGGATAATTTAATTTATTCAATAAACGGTTTACAACACTGCTATTGTCATAAACAACGGAATTTTCCAATATCTCGTCAATAACGGAATTGCTTTCCCGAACATCCAAATGGTTTATTTTATCAGCTAACGATCTAGAAAAAATATCGTTATTTTGACAGTATCCGTGCTTTTGCAAAACTTCCAATACGATTTTTACGCATTCTGGATTCATTTTACCACGCAGCATCCCTTCTGCCAAAGTTAAAATAAATTGCTCGCTACAACCCTGCTCTTCAGCTATTTGAATCGGTAATTTACCATTTATTTGCTCAGTTAATTTAACGATGACGCTTCCCAAAATAGTTTTTAGCGTTCTTACGTCACCCAAGCGTATTGCCAAAGATAAAGGCTGATCGAATTCGATGTAATTCTTGCGTAGATACTCTCCACACCATTCATACAAATCAAATTTTTTCAATGCAACATCGAATAAAGTCTGGCCAAATTCGTTGTTACCTCCGGTAATAACTGATTGTGAATCGGGATTTCTTTCAGGTAACGGAGGAGCATCATTTTCATCTACCGCTTTAGCATTTAACGATAAATTATAGTTTTTAATAAGAAATTCAATATTCGGAATATTACCGGCTTCAATGGCAGCTTTTAATAAAGACGATAACTTTGAGCGAATTTCACGACTTTTTAATAAATAATCTAATACTTCGGGATTTCCCTTTTTTGCTACTTCTGCCAACAAAGCTTGAAAATCATCATGTATTAATAATCCCTCATTAGGTACTAAATATCTAACTACACTAGCTTTACAATTAGGATTTACCACCCCTTGCTTAAACGCTTCGATTTTCACTTCCTTAGCTTTATTTATAACACCGGGACTAGCTGAATTTTCTGCGATTGTTTCGTCAATTTTAGCCGATAATAGCTTAACGACACTATCGTTTCCTCTACTTACTGCATCATCTAACGGTGTTTGGCCTTTTTTATCGCGAACGTGCTCCATATATAGAGTTGCTTTTTCATTATGTTGATCGGCAAATCTAATCAAATTATATATTGAAAAAAATATATCCGAATTTTTTGCAACTGCAGCAGTATGTAAAATAGTTTTACCTTCGAGATTCTGTCCATGTAACGAATTAGCTAATTTTTCAGCTTGCTCTTGAGATATTCCGGATTCCGTAATATGAGAAACCAACTCTCCAACCATAGCACTATCGTTATTATTAATTGCTATGTGAAGAAGATTTTCTTTATCGCTTAATATTTTCGTTAATTTTTTATCTATGGAATTCAATTTATCCAGATTTTTTCTCACTAAATCTATATTTCCTACTTCCGTTGCCGTTCTTAATATTTTCGCGTTTTTATCGATTTTTTGAATTTCTGCTATAACTTCTTCATTTCCGGATCTGATTGCAACTTCTAACGGATTGCCAAAATCTGAAGATAAATCGTGCATATGATCTGTCGGTAATCTCACCTTATCGATCTTTTTCCAAATATTTTGCAATTCTTTCCACTGCGTTACAGTTCCGTAAGCTGCAACTAAAGTAGGTAAAATATGACCTGTCGGTGACTTTTTACATAGTAATTCTTTTGCATCGCCTTTATTTATCTTTTCCAACTCATCTTTTAAACTTTCTTTTTCCCGGATAATTTTTGCGTATTTTTCCAAAGGACCATGATACTCATATAACAAATCGATAGAAGGAGCTTGCTTATATTTTTGCTCTTTTTTTTCTTCATTATTCTTCCTTATTTCTGCCATTTTTCCTTTATGATACCGAGGTTTGACAGTGGACATGAAGCTTTTTTCCAATTTTACATCTATGTCCAAAATTTTAGCGATTTTCGGATCACCTAAACTTCGAGCAACATCCAAGGGCTTTTGTTTATCGAGAAAACCTTGACCTTCTGTTAATTCCAGGTTTTTTAATTCCGGAAATTGTTCATTTAGCAGTTCTATAAGGGAATAATTACAATTTATTATGGCACGACTCAAAGGATTAATGCCTTTTTCACCTATCCATTTACCCAAATCTTTTTCGGTTAATTTAGCATCTCTTAATAATCCTTGATGCCAATCCTGTTCTTCTTGATTAGATAAAACATGTAAAACCGCATTATTAACACCAAGCTGATATTCTTCATCTTTTCCTGTTCCTTGTTTTTTTTGCCTTTTATGTTCGGAAATAATATACTCCACCGTTTGCTGCGGATTATCACCCCTTGCCGCCACTTCGATTAACGTTTCGCCATCTTTAAAAGTATGGTATATGCTGGCACCGTGGTTTTCTATCAACATATTTAATGCCAGTATATTTCCGCTCGATGCAGCTTGTTTTAAAGCTGAATTTATCGGATTTTTAGCATTAGGGATTTCATAACCATCGTTTTTTTCCAAATATAAACGAAGCATCTCGTTTACCAAAGTTAAATTGTTATGTTTAACTGCCAGTTCAATTGGTTTTTCACGCGAAAAATTCTGTTTTAAAATTTCATCTATGCTATCTTCATCTAAAATCGATAAATCAGGGTTAGACGATTTAGCAAGAACGTGTAATTGGGTATCACCATCGTTATTTACAAAAAGCAATCCTCCATTCGTTTTAACATAATTGATAATACCGATATGGCCATTCTCGATTACTTTTCTTTTGAGTTCATCGTTTAATAATATGGGATTTTTATCAATCAAATGTTGAAAAATTGTCAAATTTCCCACTTCGGCTGCTGCTTGAACAAATTCTTGCTTAAGCCATTGCTTATAATCAAAACTTTCATATGTTGAATCATTTTCCTCGCTTAAATCATTTTTAACCAAAAATTTAATCGTATCAACATCGGAATTTTTTATTAATCGATGAAGCAAAGCTTTATCAACGTCCGTACCTTTTTGAAAATTTCTTTTACCGAATCTTTCAATTTCATAAATTTTATCACAAGCAATTTTAGTAGCGAGAATTTCCAATGCCTGATTATTGCCAGATAAAATACACTCGTCGATAATTTCGTTCTTCAAATTTTCATTTTTTTGTATTTCGTTTTTAACACTTTTTAGCTTTAAAATCTCCGCTAAAATATCATTTTGTTTTTCTCTTACGGTTAATGTTATTGGTGATAAATCTTCGGCATTTTTGTCATAACAGATACTGCTAACTAACTCTTCGCCTATTCTTGGATTATTTTCCGCATCAAAATTATTTATGTATTGAATGACGGCAAGATTACCATTTCGAATGGCTACGTGAAGCGGATTATCGCCTTGATCATTTTGCTTATTTAATTCGTGAACAAAACTTATATCGCTATTTTGCCTTTTATTAGAACTTATTTGTAATTCAGGTTTTAATTTATCGAAAATTTTTCCAATATTTTCATTAGCAATTCGACAGATATGATGCCATATAGAAGTGTCTTTTTTTCCTCGAGTTTTAATATCAACTTTATGCTTGACCAATACATCCAAATAAGGAACATCTTCTCCTTCACGTCTAATATCTGCATTAACTGCAGCTTCAATAGGCAAAATTCCATTTTTATCGACTTTGTCAAGTAAAACTTGTCTTACCTTTTCTTCTTGCAACAATTTATCCAAAATTTTCAGATTGAAATCTTTTTTTTCAGCTATTTCTCCTATTATATCCTTTAATTTTTTTTCTCCTTCCGTTAAAGATTTCTTCGTCTCTTCTCTTTGTTTTTCCAAGTCTTCTCTTTCTTGATTAACCTTTTTTATCTTGTGCTTTAATTCTCCGTTTTTATCTATATAAGGAGTCCTTACTTCAAATGCGGCAACTTCTTCCTGAACGTGAACATTTCCTTTTTCTTGCACAAAATTTTCTTTTTCTTGCTTAACTTGTACTAATTCTCCTTCTTTAAGTGAAATTTGCTTAATCTTGTCTTGCAATTTAAGTTTTTCTTGTTCTAAAAGCCGAAAATCGATTTGTAATCTTTGTAATTCCTCATGTAATTGATCTAAGCGTTTATCATCAGCAGAAAATGTTTGCAATTCAATGTCACCTGTTACTTCTGGCTCTTGAGGCGCTTCGAGTTCCCCAATTTTTTTCTTAAATTCTTTGATTTGCTCCGATTTGTCATTCAAAGATTGATCTAACCGATTCAGTTCTTCCATGAATTGATCTTTTTCAGCAATTTCCCGTTCTAATCGCTCAATCTTTTCGGTTAACTTACCGTATTCTTTTTGGGCTTCATCTACCTTATGCAAAAACTGTTTTAATTGTTCAAGATTCAGTTCGATTTTTTCATCTTCGTCAAAGATTTCGACGGGCAATTCTCTTATTCTTTCGATTTGTTCTTTAACATTACCTATAAAATCTTCAAATGCTTGTTTTTGTTGATCATCACCTTCAAGGAAATTAATAACGTTATGTCCGTCAAATTCTTCTTGACATTTACTACATTCAGAAGCTTTTGCTTCGCAAGCTTCTTTTTGTTTTTTAGCTTCGGCTTTATTTTTTTTATTCTCTTTTTTTAAAATTTCTTCGGTTTCTTTTAATTTCTTTATGTCTTTTTGAATTCTTCTTTCTTGAGAAATAATTTCTTGTAACAAGCCATTGCCATTATCGAAAAATTGTACTGCTTTTACCGTAACGAAAGGTAAAGCCTCTCTATCTTTTATTTCATCCAATATTTGAGAAAATTTAATGTAATCGGTGGTATGTATGGTACTGATTAAAATTCTCGTTAATTCGGTATTGTTTTTCTTCTTGAGTCCTTGGATAAAACTTTGTGCCGTAGATGTATTGTCAAACATATACAGTTAATTATACCATAAAATATTAATAAAAAGTTGTATTTACTATACAAAATTTTTAGTAAAATTTACTTCTTGTGTTAACACTATTAATTCATCTTGCAAGGATAAATCTATTGCATCGGGTAAAAAAAAATTATTATTACGAATTATTCCAAGTTTGATTGCATTTATCTCTCGAATTTTGCTCAAAACATCTTTCGATATAATTTTAATAAGAAAAAAATCAAACGAATTAACCGTATGTAATTTCTTAATATAATCGATATTAACAAAATTAACCACGAAAGCTGCAAAAACAGTTCCCAAACTTTGAAACTGTGAAATACCGAAAGATTTTGCAATTTCAATATACGAAACATGAGTATTAACTATACCCACGGTATTTTTACAACCTAAATTATGAGCCAGAAGCAATGAAATAAGATTAATTTGATCGTTTTCGGTAGTAGTAACAACGGTAATATTTTCATCCAATCCGGCTTCAACCAATATATCTTTATCGATGGGACTGCCGTTAGTTACCTCGATTTTAGGAAAAATAATTGCCAATTCTTTGGCTAAATCATAATTTTGTTCCACTATACCAATTTTGCTATTTATCGCTTCTAATTTTTTTGCTAAAATAGTACTGATTTTACTCCCCCCTATAATTATCACGTTTCCATAAAACGAATTTTTTTTATCATTGGAAATTGAAATCAAAAGATCACCTTGCTCATACTCATTAACAGAAGTAAAAAAATCATCCTCTCGAATGATGCCGAGTAAATTATCGTTTTGCCTTTCTTTCGTTATCGATAATCTAAAATCTTTTTCGGGGATAGGTACTGATTGTAAAATCGAATTATATAAAAAATCCGCTATCTCTTGCTTAGGAAAAAAAGCAAAATCAACTGCCATTTCTTGATGAAAATCATCATTTTTTTTACGACGAACATTGCCCAACCTAATAATTCTTTTGGCATTTGGAAAAAAAATTGAAGATATTTTTGAAGCAATCAAATTAACGTTATCATCGCCTGTCACTGCCAATACTATTTCCACTTCGTTTAAGCTTAGTTCCGTGAAAATTTCAGTCGTAGAAACATCTCCTAATGCGGTTTGTACATCGAAAAATTTGTTAATTTTATTTATTACATTTTGTAACCGATCTATAACTAAAACGTCATATTCTTGTTTTATAAAATAATCGATAAAATGTTTACCGATATTTCCGGCACCACAAATTAATACCTGCATAAAACGGATCTGTTCTTGATAAAATATAAATTTTATTGTAAATTTATCATTTAAAAGTAAAAAACAAATAAAATGCTCCCTCTATTAGTAATACAAATTATCATAGTTATTTCTTTAGTGATAATCGTATTGATACAAAACCCAAGTGCCGATAGTTTGGCAGGGTTAAACAGTAATGTCAAAAACGATAACGTTATGACTTCGTATGGTAAAAAAAATAGCTTTCTTGCCAAACTTACTTACGTAATTGCCGCATTATTTATCATAAATAATCTTTGTATAATGGCGATTCAATCTAAAAAACAATCACTTCATCACAAGATAATAGAACAAGTAATACAAGAAGGAGAAGTACCGATTAATGATTAAAGAACCGTTATTTCTCTTTATCACCGGAGGGGTTCTTTCTTCTATCGGTAAAGGGATAACAACAGCTAGCTTAGGATTGATTTTACAATCGAGAGGGTTAAAAATTAAATTGCGCAAGTTCGACCCATATCTGAATATTGACCCCGGCACAATGAACCCAATGCAACATGGAGAAGTTTTCGTAACGGATGATGGTGCCGAAACCGATTTGGATCTGGGACATTACGAAAGATTTACTGGGATCAGTGCAACTAAAAACGATAGCATTACTGCAGGAAGGGTATACTCGGAATTACTTAAGAAAGAAAGAAAAGGCGATTACTTGGGAAATACGGTGCAAGTTATTCCTCACGTAACCGACATAATCAAATTTCACATCATGAACGAAATTGAAGGAATAGATATCGTAATATGTGAAATCGGTGGAACGATAGGAGATATAGAAGGACAGCCTTTTTTCGAAGCGGTCAGACAAATAAGATATACGTTGGGCAGCTATAGAACTGCTTTTATCCACCTCACTTGGCTTCCATACATAGATATGTCTTGCGAACTCAAAACAAAACCAACTCAACATTCCGTTAGAGCGTTAAATGCTTCTGGAATTCAACCGGATATTATTTTATGCAGAGCTAACAGCCAAATTCCTGAAGCCGAGTGTAAAAAAATCGCTGCATTTTGTAACGTAAAAGAGGAAAACGTCATCTCCGCACCAAATGTCACAAACATATACGAAGTCCCTTTATCATATCATCAAAGCGGTTTAGATAAGCAAATATTAAAGCATTTTAATATTGAAAATATTAAAAAACCAAATTTAACAAATTGGCAAAAAGTATTAAACAACGAGCAAAAAGGCAAAGTAACAGTAGGAATAGTTGGTAAGTACACTCAATTAACTGATGCATATAAATCGGTAACTGAAGCCCTTTATCACGGCAGTTTGGCAAATAACATCGAAGTCAACGTAAAATGGATCGATTCCAGAAATTTAACTAGCACTAACATAGGTGACAAATTAAGTGATATTCACGGATTATTAATTCCCGGTGGTTTTGGCAACGAAGGAGTGAAAGGGAAAATTTTAGCGGTTAATTATGCAAGAACAAATAATATTCCTTTTTTTGGAATATGCTTCGGTATGCAACTGGCAATAATTGAAATTGCCAGAAATTTAGCCGGAATTCATAATTCCGGATCGACTGAATTTTGTGAAAATAATAACGAACCGATAATTTCAAGGTTAGAAGAATGGCAAGATAAAGATCAGTTGGAAATTCGAAAATTAAATAGTGATTTAGGCGGAACAATGAGAGTTGGCTCTTATCCTTGCAAATTACTAAAAAATTCTTTAATACATAAAATATATGGAAAAGAAATAATCAACGAAAGGCATAGGCATAGATATGAATTCAATATAAAATATAAATCCGAATTAGAAAAAGTTGGCCTTATTTTTAATGGCCATTGCATGTATACAAACAAATTACTGGAAACAATAGAATTAAACGGCCACCCTTGGTTCGTCGGAGTACAATTCCACCCCGAATTCAAATCCAATCCGATATCACCCCACCCTTTATTTTCTTCTTTTATCGAAGCATCAATTCAAAGGATTTCTTCAGTGTGTATGAGTAATGTAAAGTCAATTGCTAAAGTTTAGTCCTGAATAAATAAAACGTGCTCGAATTGTTTCATATTCTCGAGTATCTTACCCGTGCCCAAAGCGACACAAAATAATGCTTCTTTAGCCATAGTAACTTTTAAACCCGTAGCTTCACCGATAATAACTGGCAAATCATGCAAGAGAGCTCCTCCGCCAGATAACATTATACCGCATTCCGCTATATCAGAAGATAATTCGGGAGGGGTACTTTCCAGAGCAACTTTAACAGCTGATATTATTTGGCCAACAGCATCTTGTAAACTTGTTGCTATTTGCTTTTCAGTAAGTGTTATTTCTTTTGGAACTCCTTGAAGAACATCCCTACCTTTAACACTCATTTTTTTTCCGTTTTCTTTGGCATTACGAGCAGTGCCTATTGTTTTCTTTATTCGCTCAGCAGTAGATTCACCGATTAATAAGTTGTGATTTTGCCTAATATAAGAAACGATATCACCATCCATAGTGTCACCACCAACCCGAACAGATTGAGAATACACAATCCCTCCCAAAGAAATAATAGCAACTTCGGTAGTACCGCCGCCAATATCTACTATCATCGAACCAGTAGGTTCGGTAACCGGTAGATCTGCACCTATAGCCGATGCCATTGGTTCTTCGACTAAAAAAACATCTTTGGCACCAGTTTCCGCAGCATCCTGTATCGCTCTTCTTTCAACCGGAGTAGAACCGGAAGGAACACAAACAATAATAGTAGGTTTAGTAAGAGCTTGTTTGTTATTTACCGAATTAATAAAGTATTTAATCATTTCTTCAGCACCTTTAAAATCAGCAATAACCCCGTCTTTAAGTGGCCTTATCGCTTTAATTTCTTCTGGTGTTTTCCCCAACATCATTTTTGCTTTTTGACCAAAGGCGTAAGGGATATAATTACCTTTTTCTTTCAACAAAGCTATAACGGAAGGTTCGTTCAGCACTATTCCTTTCCCTTTAACGTATACCAGCGTGTTTGCCGTACCTAAATCTATTGAGATATCATAAGAACAAAGCCCGATAGATAAAAAGAATTTTTTTACTTTATTAATATACTTTGACAGAGTTAACATAATTTTAGGATTATAAAGTTTAAGGCAAATATGTAAAGCAAAACTCTTATTGTAATAGACAAATATGGTAAGCATTTGACAATATTGACTTAAACACTATATAATGTATTATTAATTTTAAATAATACTACTTTTTGTATGTCTTTATTAAAACCGAGGTTATTTTATAAACCGTTCCAATATCCTTGGGCTTATACCGCATGGGAAACACAACAAAGGGTTCATTGGTTACCAGAAGAAGTACAAATGGCTGACGATGTTCAAGATTGGACAAAAAACCTGACGTATAACGAAAAAAATTTATTAACGCAAATTTTCAGATTTTTCACCCAAGCTGACATAGAAGTACATAATTGCTACATGAAACACTACTCCAGTATTTTTAAACCGCCGGAAATATGCATGATGCTCTCTGCTTTTGCCAATATCGAAACAATTCATATGGCTGCATACTCTTACTTATTAGATACGATCGGAATGCCGGAAATCGAATATCAGGCATTTATGCAATATAAACAAATGAAAGAAAAATACGATTATCTGCAACAATTCAACGTAAAAACTAATGTCGATATAGCACGTACTTTAGCTATTTTTGGAGCATTTACCGAAGGTTTGCAATTATTTGCTTCATTTGCAATATTATTAAATTTTCCTCGTTTTAATAAAATGAAAGGCATGGGACAAATTATTGCTTGGTCAGTGCGTGACGAAACTTTACATACTGATTCGATAATACATCTATTTCGCATATTCGTCAGGGAAAATAATTTATGGAATGAAGAATTAAAAGACGATTTATATTATATATGTAACGAAGTAGTAAAGCATGAAGATGCATTTATCGATCTCGCATTTGAATTTGGCAGAATACAAGGATTATCTTCAAAAGAAGTGAAAAAATACATAAGGTATATAGCAAACAGAAGATTAATCCAATTAGGATTAAGAGGTATATATAATATCCAAAAAAATCCTTTAAGGTGGATTGATGAAATGCTAAACGGCGTCGAGCATACTAATTTTTTTGAAAATCGAGTGACAGAATATGCACGCTCTGCCACTCAAGGAACTTGGGAGGAAGTTTTTAATGATAATTGATTACATTCATTATCTGTTTATTTTTATATTGGTATGGTGGTTGATTTTTTTTATCGTGTTACCTTTTGGAGTAAAAGTACCTAAAAAACAAAAGAGTAATAAATGGGCAAGCAGTGCTCCTATAAATACCAAATTAACAATGAAAATGATTCTTACCACAGTATTGTCGTTTATGATTACCACTGGTTATTATATAGTAATGTCTAATTAAATAATTAAGCATCATCGAACCAAATATTAAATGCAAGCTTTGCTTGCCAAATTAACATGCTTAAACCATTTAAAACAGGTTTTATTTCAGAAGTAAGAAAATATATCAAATCATTAACTATAACACCATTTTTTATATCTGATAAATCAATAGGAATAGGTGTTGCATTTACTACTAAGCTACACTTATTTAAAATCTCTTCTTTTTTTTTCCATGGTATAGGAATTACTTTTTCAAATTTTTGAGCTAACAAATTAGCTTTGGCAAAAGCATGGTTACATAAATATATTTTATCGACATTTTCTATATTTAAAGCATATAATACCGCCCTTGCAGCACCACCGGCACCCAATACCAAAACCGTAATACCTTTAAATTGAAAATCGGAAATTTGAGATTTTATCCCTTTAATAAAACCATAATAATCGGTATTAAATCCACATAATTTACCGTTTTTAATTAATACGGTATTCACTGCTCCGATTTTAGCAGCAATTTCATCTACCGAATCCAATAACGGTATGATTATTTCTTTATACGGAATCGTAACATTAAAACCTATATATGCTTCTTTAATCAATTTGGACGTAATATTTTTTAATTCCGATTCGTTAACACTAAAAGTGTGATATCGAACGGAAATATTACTTTGTTTTAAGAAAAAATTATGGATAACAGGAGATAGAGAATTACTCACATCGGCACCAATTAAACCGATTTTATTCATTTTTTACTCTTATCTTATAATAATATTGTAATACTCTGGCAGCAATTTCTTCTACTGAACTCCTGGTAACATCTATTACCGGCCATTTATTTTTATTGAAAAGTTTTTTTGCCGACTCAATTTCTTTGATTACGTTTTCTCTACCGACATAATTATCATTTTTAATAATATTACCAATATCCATAATTCTATTTCTCCGTATTTCGATCAATCTATCCGGATCTATCGTTAAGCCGACAACCAATTTATCACTAAAATTATCAATCGGTAAATCGATTCCCATAATAAAGGGGATATTCGATACTTTATACCCCCGATAAGCAAGATATATGCTGGTAGGGGATTTAGAAGTTCTGGAAACACCAATAAGAACAATATCCGCCTCATCTAATTCCCACATATTTTGGCCGTCATCATGAGAAAGCATGTAATTCATCGCGTCTACTCTGGAATAATAATCGTTACTTAACACTTCGTAATGCCTTATCGAAGCATTAGGCTTTATTCCTAAATAAGAAGAAATTTCTCTTACTACTCTGGAAAGAATTGGCACGCAAGGAATCTTTAATTTGCGGCAATGTTGTTTTAAATATTCCCGTAAATAATCGTCTATTATCGTATAGATAACGAAAGAGGTATGGTAAGAGGATAGATGTTTAACAACTTCGTTTATCTTTTCTTTGTTGCTAACGAAAGACCACACATATTGCTTAACGTTCACATCATTGAATTGAGTCATAACAGCTTCGGCAATAGACATCAAAGTTTCCCCGCTGGAATCGGACAACATGTGCAAATTTAATTTTATTTTATTCATCATCGAAACAAAATTAACTTATTTAATCTGGAAATACACCAATTATTTTAAAGTAAAACAAAATATAGTGTATTTATTTAATATTTTAGAAAATTCAGTTTTATGTTTAATTTTTAAAATAAAAATTTGTTAATCTTACATAAAATATTATCGATTAGTATTTACCTATAATGATATTACTGATAAATTAGCTCGAGGAAGGTATTGTTTATGAATCATCATCAATGGTTAGAAGCTTTTCATGTTATCTCCGTAATTACATGGATGGCGGGAATGCTATACTTACCGCGATTATACGTTTACCATACGCAAACGAAATATCAGTCCGAATCGTGTAAATTATTACAAATCATGGAAAAAAGATTGTTACGAATCATAATAAATCCGGCCATGATATTAACTTTTTTATTCGGCATATCTTTAGCGATAACGGAATATCATTATCTACACGGATGGTTTCATGCAAAAATGTTATTTGTCATAATTATGGGAATAATTCACGGGTTATTGGCAAAATATAGAAAATCGTTCGCTGACGGCACCAATCGAAAATCTACTTTATTTTATCGAATATTAAACGAAACGATAACTCTTTTAATGATAATTATCGTAATATTGGCAGTAGTTAAACCATTTTAATATGTTACTCGAGCAATACGTATTAAACGAGTTACATCGTTTAGAAAATCAATCGTTGTTAAAAAAAATTATCTCAACACAAAAAATAGGTAATTCGATAATATATCATAATTCCAAATCTTACATATCTTTCAGTTGTAACGATTCTTTTTGTTTAACAATGAACGCTATCGTTAAACAATCCGCTATTGCTGCAATACAAAAATACGGTCTTGGTTCAGGAGCATCCAGATTAATCACAGGTAATAATGAGCTTTATAAAATACTGGAAGAAAAACTTGCAAAACACACAAAACAAGAAGCTGCTACCGTTTTTTCCAGTGGTTATATGGCAAATCTTGGAACCATTTCGGCACTTATGAGTAGATATGATTTGATTTTAGCCGATAAATGTATTCATGCATCGATAATAGACGGAGCAAAATTATCAAAAGCAAAATTTATACGATTTAAACACAATAGCCCCGACAGTTGCGAAGATATTCTTAAGCAAAATCGTCATTTACATCGGCACTGTTTAATTTTGGTAGACCATGTTTACAGTATGAACGGTGACGTAGCTCCTATTGAAAAAATGGTTAATTTATCCAAAAAATACAACAGTTGGCTGATGGTAGACGATGCTCACGGCTTCGGTATAATAGAAATGAAACATAAACCCGATATTTATCTGGGAACCCTTTCCAAAGCTTTAGGTTCGTTCGGAGGTTACATAGCATCATCAAGAAGTATAATCGAATACTTGCACAATAAAGCAAGAACGTTAATTTATACGACTGCATTACCCAGTTCGTTAATTGCAGGTGCTATCGTTGCAATTGATATTGTAAAAAAATCTTTCGGTAAACCGGTTGAAAAAGCAAAAATATTTTGTAAAGAATTAGGAATGTTAGAGCCGAAAAGTAATATAGTCATCCTTAGTTTGGTAGGAAAAACAGAATCAACGATACAAAAAAAGATGTTACAAGAAGGTTTTTTGGTTAGAACAATCAAAAGCCCTACGGTACCATTTCCGGTTCTGCGTTTTGTTTTCACGATTGAACATAAAGAAAGCGATATTAAAAGGCTATGCCAAATCTTAAAAACATTTGGATATTGATCGATAAAAAACAACACGAACAATTTTCTCATTTACCTAAAGCAATCTTTATTGCAGAAAATAAAATTTCGTACGAACAAATAATACCAAAACTTAATCCTAAAAAATCTATGGTTATTATTCGAATGTACGATACTGAAAATCGAGAAATAATTGCAAAAAAAATTGCAAAATTATGTAAAATACGCGAAATCAAGTTCTTGGTAGCAAAAGATCCAAAATTAGCACTAAAAATAAAAGCAGACGGTATTCATTTAAGCGAAAAAAATTTTTTCAGTTTAAAAACATGGAAAAAGAAGATGCCGAAATGGATAATTACTGCATCCGCGCACAATATGCAAAAATTACGTAAAATAAAAAATTATGACTTAACTGCGGCAATTTATTCACCAATTTTTCCGACAACAACTCACCCTGAAAGAAAACACGTAGGTACGTTTAAATTTAGGAAAGAAATCAATAACTTAAATTTTCCCGTTTATGCTCTGGGAGGAATTAATAAAAGTAACATCCGAAAATTAAAAAGTATAAATATTGCTGGAATCGCAGGGATAAGCTTATTTAACGAGTTTTAGGCTTTTTTCGCTTCATTTGGTGTAACGGACATGCTGATGCGCGGCATCACCTTGAATATCAATAACATTAATCGAACCAGAAGGAACGGATTCGTCCGTGGCCGATTTTTTTTTCTTCATTATTTGTTCTTGTAAATATGGAGATAAAGAACAAAATCGATTTGAAATAAGAAAAAGTGTTAATTCTTCAGGTAAAGGAAGTGCAAAAACGTTAGCAACATCAGTAACATTATTTCTAATGCTTGCTTTACTTAATTCTTTTAAAGATATAACTCCCTTTTCTTTACCAGTAACCAAACAAGTAAGTGCTTCTACCAAAATTTCACCGAATTTTTCTTCTTGTTTTTGTAATATTTCGATTTTATCGTCGGCGTTAACAGGGCAATTTTTTTCAAAATATCTATTCTTTTCAGCAATATCTTGTATTCTTTCCATTTCTCGATTTATAATCTCGCTTGTCCATTCTTGCTTTGGTATTCCCAGAATTTTATCAAAAAAATTACAAACCGTAATATAATCTCCGACATCCGGAGCACCAACTCTTTTTACATTTGGAGGAAAATGTAATTCTTTTTCTTGAGGAAATTGAGATTTTACACATTTATCTGCATAAGCCAACACATTAATAATTTCCGTAATTTTAGGCAAATAACCTTTTGCTTCTTTCGAAGAAATGTTTTCGGGAAAATGCGGAGAAGTTTCCATTTTGTGGCTACGCGCGATTAAATCACCAGATAAATTCAAAAATAATAAAGATTGAGATAATACTGCATTTTTATATTGATTCAAAATCTTACTTTTATCCGTATCATTTTCCAAATGCCAAATGCAATCGTACAATAAATAACCGAAAAAATTCAGTACCGGCTTTACAAATTCTTTAGGATCACCCTTATCTTTAGTGCGAAGAAAGAAATTTTCAGAATGATGATGATTTTGTCGTTCTTCATCGTATTTTCGGTATATGATTCTGATAAAATACTTGAATACAGACAAAACTTGTAATTGTATAAGGGGAATTTGAGCATAATTACTAATAACCAGCTCATCATCCCACATGAATTTTTCGATATCACATTTTTTTTCACGAATTAAGTAATGCAGTATGTCTTTTAAATTGGGACTATGAAACATGGCATTAATAATTTTATTAATTTCCATAACTTTAAACTCATTAATGTCTTCATCACCAAACAGATTTTTGAAATTTTCCAAATTATTTTTTTTCAAAAAATCATTAACTTTTTTTTCTATATATCTACGATAAAAATTCTCATCTGTTTTTAAAAATTCTAAGTAATCACCTAAATTACCCTTATCGGTAATAAATGAAACAATAGTTCCATAATTACCCTTTAAAACTTGATTATTTGTAATTTTTTTTGCTTCTTCTATAGCTTGTTCCGCCGAATTAATATCAATTTCATATTCCTTAGAATAACTTACGGTTTTATCTGACAAGACAGTCAATAATCTTTGATACTCGATTCTTTCTTCTTTCACCAGCTGTTTTTCTTCTTCACTTGTTAATTCTTTTCCCTCATTTTGCGTTACTTTTTTCAATTTGTCTGAAATAATTTGATCTAATTCTTTGTGCTTTTTCCTTAAGCTTGCTATTTCCAATGCGGCAATCAAGCGAGCTATAACACTTACTTTTGCTCTTGCAATGTTTTAGCTTTACCCTTGTTTGTTTTCTTGAACGGCACAAAATACCTCTTTATTAAATCTATTAGTATTTTAGCACATATTCTGATAAATCAGAAATCAAATAAAATTATCTATTAAAAGATATTAAATTAATTTAATAAAAATTAAATTTTAGCTTAAAGTTTAGCTTAAAGTTTTATAGATGATGATTTTGCAGCATTTCAAATAACTAAGATTATGTATCTTTATTTCAGGATTAAAATAATATAATTAGTCTTTTTTTGCTAAAATATTAAGAAAAGATTAATGGTCGGAATGACGGGATTTGAACCCGTGACCCTCGGTCCCCCAGACCGATGCGCTACCAAGCTGCGCTACATTCCGTATTTGTCAGATATTAAATCGCAGATTTCTTGCAAAGAAGATAAAGATTTTTTAACACATTCTTTATAATTTTTTTGATCTATTGAATTTTCTTTCAAAATTTTTCTCACACCTTTAATAGTGTAACCTTGATTATGTAAAAGTTCTTTTATTTTTTTTAAGAGAGAAATGTCGCTGGAATTATATAATCTTCTTCCATTACGCCTCATAGGTTTGATTGCTGAAAATTCTTGCTCCCAAAACCGCAGTACGTATTGTGCAACGCCAATTTCTTCAGCTACTTCGTTAATTTTTTTTAATGCCTCGCGCTTCATTAATCACCTTTTTTAATTGACGGGAAGGCCTGAAAGAAATTATATTTCTTGCCGTTATTATCACTGTTTCCTTAGTTTTTGGGTTACGTCCGATTCTACTTTTTTTATGCATTACCTTAAAGGTACCGAATCCTTTAATTTTTAATTCTTTATCTTTTTGCAAGACTTTAATCGAAGATTCAAGAAGTTGATTTAATAAAATTCGAGAATCGGCTTTGGAAAAACCAGTGTAAAAATTTATTGACTCAATAATATCGACTTTCGTCATAGATAACCGGTACACGATTTTACCTTGATATGCAAAGATATTTTTACTTTTATTATTCAATATGTTGTGATAATGATTAAGTCAGTGTTTTCATATCGTAATAATAATGAAATTTTTACTTATTATATTTCTCTTTTTTTCAATATCTTCTTATGCTGATAACGAACCCGTTTTTGTAGGACAGCACGATAATTGGGAAGTCTATACTCAAATAGAAGCAGGACAAAAAGTTTGTTTTATGGTATCTTCACCCATGGAAAAAGCGGGAAATTATAAAAGACGTGGTCACTCTTATCTGTGGGTAAGAAATATTAGCAAAAACATAGACGAAATAAGTGTTACCCCAGGGTATAAATACAAAACCGCAATTTCACCGGAAATTGCAGTATATCGTGATCTACACGCGCTAGATCAGATAAAAAGAAATAATTTGTTAGATAAAGCTCGTAGCGGGTTATGCAGTACCGATCACAAAGAAAATCACCAATTAAGCTTGATAGAACAAGAGCAAGCATGGGCACGCGAAACCGAAACCGATACACAACTGGTGCACAACATGCAAAAAGGATATTACGCGGTAGTAATAGCGACTTCAATGAAAGATACTTGCTCTACCGATATATATTCTTTAATTGGTTTTATCAGAGCTTATAAGCAAATGAAATCTCTATGTGAATAATAAGTTATATTTAATCTCGCCTACACAGATTAATAATATTAATAACTTTTTACTTATATTAGAAAAAATTTTTTCCCGATTTCACAACTATATTTTTGCATTTCAGTTACGCATAAAAGGGGATTCGTCTTCGATTTTTAATCTTGGCAAAAAAATAAACGATTTATGTCGCAATTACGGAATATCTTTCATGCTTAATGATTATCTCGATATCGCACTAAAAATTAATGACGGTTGTGGAATTCATCTTGGGCAAAAAGATTTAATAAAATTTAAAACAAAAATTCATTCGGATATAAAATTAGGAATTTCTTGTCATGACAGCATCGAATTAGCATTAAAAGCAATCAAATTCGGTGCAAATTATGTATCTTTTGGTGCATTTTTTCCATCTAAAACAAAATCGATAACAACAGGAAAGCCAAAATTAACAACATTACGGCAATGGTTGAAATTAAAAAATAACATACCTACGGTGGTAATCGGCGGGATTAATACAGAAAATTGCACACAATTTATCGAATTTCCGGAAGTAATAATTGCTCTTTCTTACTTTATATGGTTTCATCGTCATGGACCTCTTTTTTCGATAAAAGAATTATTATCGAAATAAAATATTACGATATTAAATAAACATTCTAAAATTAAAATTTTTACTTATTTTTTCTACTTTTAATAGAAAATTATACTGCTAACAAGTATTTATCAATTCCAGATACAATTAAAATATTAATAAATATTTTTAGAAAGCATATTCAAGTTAATACCCATCATTTATTCAGATGCTTTTGTGATTTTAAAACAAATACAAAAAGGTTAGATAAATTAATTATCAAACTCTTAAAAAGATTGAATGTGAAAAGATATAAAAGAATAACAAGCCTTTTAACTATCTTACATGAAAAATTTACCAACCAAAAAGCAAAAAAATATCGAAGAATTATCTTAGATATTATTTGAAGAGAAAAGGTTAAATATAACAATGTTAAAAAAGTTAAAAATAGAAAAATTTTTCAAATCAGATATGATAAGATTTGAAAAAAAAGAAAATATTTAATGATTTCATTCAATTAAAAGAATATTATGCCTGATAATGTACAATTAATAAATCGATCAATTCCACTTTAATTATCACAATAAAAAATATTAAAAGTACGACAAAGCAAATAGAAATCAATCAATAAAATTGATCGATCGATTTAAAAATAAATTATCTTTTCAATGAAGAAGTAGCATAATTAATAAAGCTGTAATTATACATGTTATTGTTCTTGATTTATTAGTTGTAGCTATAATTTCCATACTGAAAGTGATAAAAAGTAAAATTAATTACAAATAAGAAAAAAGTTATTATTTATCAAACATTTCTAAATTAATCACGTATAAGATGACAGTAAAACACTAAAATTTGTCATATTATTAAAATAAGTTATAAAAAAATCAAATTACCGATCGTCTTTGCGTGAAAACAGAAATTTTATTGACAATAAAATCACCTACATTCATTAATTAACTATATCTTCATTTGTGTAATTATGTATTTTTAATTAATTTTTATTTAATTTAATAAAAATATTATGAAATTATCTGTATTTATAGCTATAAATTTAGGTAGCCTTATTACTAAAAAAATAGTGATCTAGATTTATTACTTAAAATTATAAAAATAGCGATTTTGATTTTTTTAAATTTATACAATCAATAGATTTAATTATTATATGATGTAATTGGCCTTATGATAACAAAAATGTTTAATTAATCCTTATGTCGATGAAAGAAGCGTAATTACAGCAATTTTTACAACGAGCTTAATTAACGAGTTAATATTACACAAATACCTGTTTTGTTAAGTAACGGTATTCGATTATTCGGCCAAGTAGTATAAGATAATAAAATTCTTAAGGAGAGTACATACAACACGTCACTAAGGCATTACAATGCTGTGGAATAAACTAATTTAATTAAATTAACTACTCAATCAAATAAAAGAGTGATAATAAAATTGCCGTGAAATTGAAAAAATCAACCAATAATAAACATAAATTTTTGAATTTATAATATAAAAGTATAAATTTATAATATAATTTTATTTTTAAAAATAAATAAATGTATACAGCATTGTTTAATGTTCAATCATTTCTTCTATTATTAATATTAATTTTTGCTTTAAACCCAACTTATTCCGAAGGAGATATTATTAAATGTCGGTATTCCGGGCCGCAATCACCAAGAGATATTACAAATATAATCGGAAAAAACAAAATAACATTTCCATTAGCACCACCATATACTGAAATGAATTTATGTAATATCCATACCCATACTAATGCGGAAAATAAAGGACCGGATTTCAGTATCAAAATTAAAAATGAAGAATATGGTGGTTATGCATGTAATGAAACAAACTCTCTTACCCAAGAACAATTAAAAGATCCGTTCGATGGTAACGGCCCATATAAAGGTGTGAAACCAGGTGATACAATTGAAGTACATTGGGTGTATACTTCATGCGATATAAGGCCTGGTCATGGTATTAAATCATGCATTAGTGACGAATGCACTGATCCAAAACTTCGTGTTGAATCACAAGTATTTTTACTTGTTAATGATTCTTACGCATTGAATTTTGGTGATTATAGCTATGGTAAAACCATACGTCATGGCTTCCATCAAGCCAAGAATCTACCTTCTGACACCGGCAAACCTATAGTATTTCGCGGTTCAACCACCAGTGAGAGATATAACAAAAAAAAGTGTTCACCTATTCATGTTACTTGGAGCGTAAGACCGCAATGTGTCAAACTCAATATTGCTTCACTCCATGCCTGGGCAGCAAAGGGGAGTGTTTTTGCCGAAAATCGTTCATATCACGCTCGCAAATTAATTACTAACCCTAAGTTACTTTCACCTATTCAATCGGAATAGCGGTGGAGGCAAGCGGGATCGAACCGCTGACCTTCTGTGTGCAAAACAGATGCTCTACCAGCTGAGCTATACCCCCATAACGCCACAGAATATTAATTTGCCTTATAGGCGTTGTCAAGTAACTTAAAAAGGTCATGGAATTAATATCGGAAAAAGATTTTATCGCATCTTTATTGGTGTTTTGTCGAGTGTTACCTGTTATGATGTTTATTCCGGGTGCCAATTACATACCAACAAAAATAAAGCTGCTATTTTCCGATCATTATCGATATTACTAGCATTCGTTCTAGATAACCTAAAAAACCCGGAAATAATCGATTACTTCCAAGAAGGTTTGATAGGAATTGTTATTGGAATTTCGATAAATGTACTTTTTCGAAGTATACATATCGCAGGAATGATCATCGGTATGCAATCAGGCTTATCGCAAGCAACATTTTTTAACCCGAGTAATTCGGATCAAGAAAATATCATAACGAAGTTCTTAATATTATTAGTTATAACCTTAATGTTTTCTACAAATACGTACATGATTATAATAGCAAGTATAGTAAATTCATATAATTTTTTTCCACCTATAATTGAAATAGAAAAATATGCTGATGTAATTGTTAATTCTATCAGTAATGGTTTCGAATTAGCAGTTAAAACTTCTTTACCTGTTGTGATAATTTGCACCTTGATTTATTTTGCTTCGGGAATAATTGGAAAATTAATACCTTACATTCAAGTATTCTTTATTGTAATTCCCTTGCAAATCTGTATCGGTATGATAATAATATTTTTAACTATATCCGGATTAATTATTTGGTTTATAGAAAATTATAACATGTTAATAACTGATTTTTATTAAAGTGAAGAAAAGATATGTACAAAAACTATTTGTTAATACTAATTTGTCTAATGTTTTTAAATAGTTGTTTAACTGGAAATTCCGATGATAAAGGAGCAATAAGCCCATGTGTCAAATTAGCAAATATAGTAAAAATTATAGGTTGAAATTATGTCATGCATATCACAAAAAATGTCGTCAATACAACCTTCACCTACGGTTGAAATAACAGCAATTGCACGTAATTTGAAAGCAAAAGGGGCTAATATAATTCCGTTAGGAATAGGAGAAACCGATTTTAGAGAACCGGAAAACGTTGATGAATATGCAATTAATGCAATTAATCAAGGAAAAACAAAATACCCACCATTAACAGGCTATCCCAAATTAAAAGAAGCTATTATTAACAAATTAAAATGTAATAATTTTCTCGATTATTCGGCAGAGCAAATAATAGTGTGTAATGGGGTAAAACAAGTGTTATATAACATACTTACCATGACTTTAGACCCGGAAGATGAAGTAATTATCCTTTCTCCTTACTGGGTATCATATATCGAAATGGTGAAAATTGCCGAAGGAAAACCGGTAGTTGTAGAATGTAAGCAGTATAACGATTTTAAACTCGATCCAAAAGATTTGGAAAAAGCAATTACAGATAAAACAAAATGGATTATTTTTAATTCTCCCAATAACCCCACCGGCAGTTGCTATACTTATGACGAAATAAAAAGTATTACCGATGTATTATTGAAATTTCCTAACGTATATCTAATCTCGGACGATATCTACGAACATATAATATACGACGAAATTAAATTCTATACTCCGGCACAAGTCGAGCCGAAACTTTACGATCGTATCGTTACCGTTAATGGAGTGTCTAAAGCTTACTCGATGACCGGATGGAGAGTAGGTTATGCTGCTGCAGGCAATAAAAAAATAATTCAAGCAATGTCGATATTACAATCACAAAGTACGTCGGGAGTATGTTCAATTGCTCAATATGCAGCAATCGGTGCTTTGAACGATAAACAAGATATTTTTAGCTTAAGAGCAAAAACATTACGAATTCGACGCGACATAGCACTAAGAATATTAAAAACAATTCCCAATTTATTAGAAATAAGTTTTACTCCGCAAGGGGCTTTTTACCTATTTATTTCTTGTAAAAAATTAATAGATAAAAAAACGCCGTCCGGCAAAACAATTAAAAATAGTCAAGATTTTGCTCATTACCTATTAACTGAATACCACGTAGTGATAATTCCAGGTATCGCATTCGGTATGGAAAATTTTTTTCGTTTATCTTACGCAACCGAAGAATCTTTAGTGAAATTAGGTTGTGAAAAAATAGTAGAAGCTTGTAAAAAATTAAACTAGCTATTTTATCAAGTCTTTGTTATTATGATAAATGATATAATTGCTTTATTATAACATGATAAGGGAAGTCAGACATAACAAAATTGAAAATTTTTCACTTTTCGATAAATTGCCAAGTGAATTATTAATTAAAATATCCAAATACTTAAGCTTAAATGATAAGATCTCAATTGCAAATACATGTGAAAATTTTTGTAATGTTGAAGGAATATTTATATTTCAAAATGAAAAAGAAGTAAACGACGTATTAGATTTACTGAATAAAAAAGATACTATATTGAGAATAAAAGCTCTGGATTTTAGCAAAATAAAAAAAATAGATTGGCAATTAATTAAAAAAATCATTAAACATTTTCCACAATTAGAGGTAATTAAAGTAAATAATAAGGCACAATTTCCACTCAAATATAAAGATAACGAATTATATAAAAAAAGATGGAAATCCCTAAAAAAAATCGTTATAGCCGATGAGAAAAAATGTTATGATATCTCACAACAACAAAAAAAAAATTATTTTTAACTAAATGTTTTTATAATCCGCTTTGTGCCTTAGGCCTGTTTATGCTTTTTGCTTGTGTAGTAGCGCCAATTTGTGTTGTTGGATTTGCTTTATTAATCTTTGTTTTATTTGCACTTATCATTAGTATTATCCCGATATTATTAACTATTCTTTTAATTTTTATAGCTATGTCTGCTAATAATCATGATGCTTCTTTTGACCAATTGTTTGGACCCATGACGGCTTTTCCTCTTATATTTGATCAGCTGGATAAGCTCTATGAGTTTACAATAACAATTATCAAAAATAATCCCCATAATACATTTTTAGCAATAATGTCTATATCATTAGTTTTAGCTGCCATTTCATCCATATTGATAGCAATTCAATTCGACATCACTAGACAACCCTGCAGCAATTATTTTACTGAAAGCTCAACTACCAAAATTCAAGACACAAACTCTCTGACATCACTCCGTACATAAAAACATCTGCTAAAATTAAAAATAAAATATTTTTATGTTATTTTTATAATATGAGTAATATATTTTTTATAGAACATTATTAAAAAAAATATGAAATGATATTAATTCTAAAAAATTTCCTTTTGGAAGTAATATTACTTATCTTTCCTTTCCCAAAATAAATTTCCATTATCAAAGTTATAAAATATTAAAAATTAGCTTTTGATATAAATATGTCCATATTTATATATAGTTATCTTATAGAATTTTATCATGACAAAGAATTACTCAAACAATAACACAAAATTACCTGAAGAAAATAATATTGAACTCGATCTATTACAATTTTCAACAGAAACATTTCGCCAATTATAGCTAAAAGGCATAACTATTACTGACAAAAACAACAAAAAAATAGACCAATAGAAAAAATACAAAATCTTAAATTCATCAATTACTTTTCAAGATAAACAGGAAATAGAAGAATAGCTAAAATTTGTAAAACAAAAGGTTTTTAAGCAAATAAAAATACCGGATTTCAGTAAAATAAAAGAATTTAATTGCGAATCAATCAAAAAAATTATCGAGTATTTTTTATAATTAAAAGAAGTTAAAGTACATGATAAACCACAATTTATAAAAATGACGAAAGAAAAGAAATCAGTTAAAAATCAATCAAATAAATTATTGAGAATTTTTTAAAATTAACAAAAATTATAAGCATATGATAAAAAACAATTGTTATTAAAATACAAAAATAAAGGTTTTTATTTAAATAAACAAAATTATAAAAATTTATAAAGGATTATTATAATAATAAATGAAGCAAAATGTTATCATCTTCTATAAGAACAAAATTCATCTTCAATCGAAAAAATTAATAACTTCCCTTATAGCTTTGCTTTGTTTACATTTATTACTCCTTTAATAACAATTTCAAAGCCGACATTCTTATTTTAGACTTTTACTTGCCGCTATATTAATATTGTTCTTCCCGGATTGCTATCCGTGTTGATGTTAATTAGATGTTTAATGGCGACAGAGGATTAGAGACGATCAAGCTTTACCCCCCTATAATCAATATATAAATTTTTGCTTTCTTTTTTATACGAGTATTATAACGTGGTTATAGACAACTTTTATAAAATGACATCTTTAACAATAATTATACTGTCATTAGTTATAACTATTGTGTTATCGGCATTTATTGTAATTAAATTCAATTTAATAAGAAAAGAAATACAAATTAATAACGATCTTGCCTAAATTTCAATAACCAAATGTAAAAAGATATCAAAAGCATTGAAGAATATAGAAGTAATCACTTGGTTAAACCAATATCAAATATACAACTCTTACACTTCTTTAATTTGGCCAAAACAAATCAAGACAGCTAAAATTCACCCAATTGAAAATTTAATAATCGAAGATCAAAGTAATAATGATTTTTGATAAACTTGCTAGATTCAGCTATTATGTTACCGTCATTGAAGCAAATATTAAAAATTTCGTAACTGAAGCTTCAATAACAAACATGTCAAACATCGGTGAATATATCATCAAGTAAAATACTTTAGGTAAGTGCTAACGCTCTCTCTTGTTTCATCAATTGTCCCATGCCAAACTATTTTGCCATCACTTAAAATAGCAAGATTTCCAAGAATTTTTTTTGCTAATTTCACATCGTGTGTAATAATAACTTTAGTTACATCTCCTGCGATACTTAAAATAAATTCGGTAATCGTATCGCTTGTTATTGGATCCAATCCACTTGTTGGTTCATCGAAAATAATTATTTTAGGCTGCAAAATAACAGTACGCAAAATAGCAATGCGTTTTTGCATTCCTCCCGATAATTCATCAGGAAATTTATCTACTATATCCTCATTTAAGCCTACTAAATTCAGCTTTGCCGCCACTTTTTCTCTAGCTAATTTTCGTGCAATTTTATGTTTTTGCAATAATCCGAACGATATGTTTTCCCAAATAGGTAAACTATCAAACAAAGCATTATTCTGAAAAACAAAACCAATTTTATGTAACTTCACATTATGTTCGACAGAAGAAACAACTTCATTTCCTTCTATTTTAATACTTCCGCGACGATAGGGAAAAAATCCGATTATCGTTTTAGTTAACACTGATTTACCACTACCAGAACTTCCCATCAAAATTAAATTTTCTCCTTGTTTAACCTCCAAATTAATACCGTCCAAAACTCTTTTATTGTTTAAATTAAGATTAAGGGCAGAAATTGAAATTATATTCGTCATGAAAAAAATACCGATGCAATCACATAATTTAACAACAGTATCAATATAGAATTTATCACAACCGATTTCGTCGTTGCATCCCCTATTCCTTTTGCTCCGGAATTACAATGATAACCGTAATAACAACCAATCAATGTGATAACAAAACCGAAGATTGCAGCTTTGATCAACCCTAAAAATACATCCGAATAATTTAAAAATGCAACGGTATTTTCTATATACATATGTCCATTAAAACCCAATTTATATACTCCGACCAGATACCCCCCATATATTCCGAAAATATCTCCGACGATAACAAGCAAAGGTAAACAAACAATACCGGATATTACTCGTGGAAAAATCAAGTATTTAAAAGGATCGATATATAAAGTAGCAAGAGCGTCTATTTGTTCAGTAATCTTCATACTACTTAATTCCGCACATATACCGGAACCTACCCTACCAGCAAATATTAAACCAATTAATACCGGTCCTAATTCCCTAGTCATAGAAATAATAATTAATCCCGGTATTGAATTTTCAATATTAAATTGTGATAATCCCATGTAACTTTGCAACGCTAAAACTGCTCCGGTGAATATAGAAGTCACAGTAACGATAGATACGGATAAGTAACCGAGCTTAAAAAATTGAAAAAATAATTCTCTATAATAAGAAGTTGAAGTAGTGCAGTGGTATATTACTCTTAACAGAAAAAATATGAAATAAATAAAAGAGTAAATAAGATTATAAGCATAACGGCCTATTATACTTAACATAAAGGTTATAATGTAATAAATTTTGCTATAATTTTAACACCACGTTATGAAAAAATTGAATATGTTGCTTGATAAATTAATAAAGCCGATTAGTTACAGATTCGGCATTTTAGAAACAACATTAAAACTCAACTGGAGCAAATTATTACACGAGCCACTATCGCTGTATAGCAAGCCCTATAAAATATCTTTCGACAAATATAGCAAACATAATACTCTTTATATAACTGCCGAGAATGGAAATACGGCAATAGAAATACAGTATTTAATTCCCGTTTTAATTGAAAAAATAGCAATTTTGTTCGGTTATAAAGCAATACATAAGATTAAAATTAGACAATATTAGCTATGTATCCATCGTTAATCCATACCTTGTGTTATAGAATCAACATTTTTAATTATTGTTTTATTAATTATTTTTTCTTAGTCTGCATTCAATCGCATAATAATAAAAGTTCTCTTTTCTATTACCAGATCAATCGAAATGTTAGCGCAATATTTATTATATAGAGCGGATTTGTAATAGAGATTTTGTAACATTATGGATAGATTTTGTTTTTCTAAATTACTTTTATTAAATAAACTAATCCTGTTTTTTCCTGCATAAGATCTCACCTTATGTACGTAATCATAACGAATTTCTTTTTAAAATACAATCAATCAAACGAGTAATACTTAACATTTACTCAGCCCCTATTTCAATACCAAATTCTTGTACACATTTTAATATGAAAATACTGCTCTTCAGGATTACCAAAAAAAATTTTAATAATAAAGGTTATAAAATTTCTATTACTTTCGCTCTATGTAAATTAGAATTCAAACATCTTACTTCTGTTATTATGGACAACATTATTTTTAAGCTTATTCAAATCCACTACAACTTTCCCTTATCATTTTTTCATTTGATTAAATCAAAAATTCTTTTCGAATTCTTAAAAATGTTTTACACAATAAGTCAAATCATTTTGTTCAAAATCGTCACTTTCAATAGATTTAAGAATAGAAGGTAATAAAGTAAATGTTTTATTTGAGAATAAAAATTATTTAATCTTTATTGTATATTATTATTCTCATCTATTATTTTTTTATATGGTTACGATAGTATAGAATTACAGTCATCAAGACAACGAGAAGAATGACAAACAATACAGTTATAACTATTTCACAAAGCGAAAAATTTTTTATAAAAAAATACAATTTATTATTAAAATAATATACTTTGTATAATATTGACAACTTTGTGAAATATGCCAATGTTTAATTTTACAATTTTTGATTATGTCAATAATCATATCACGTTATGCACAGGCCTTATATCAAGCTGTTTCTGAAGCAAAAGACGATAAAGTTGAAAATGATATGGTAGTACTTAATGAACTGATATCTCAAAACAAAAAATTAAATTCGTTATTACATAACCCGAGAAAGAAAAAGGAAATCATAAGTAAAATAACTGAAAATATGTCGATATTAACGGTAAATTTTTGTAAAATATTAACAAAAAACAATAGGTTAAATTTACTTCAAAGTATAGCAAAAAAATTTTTACAAATATTGAAAGAAAAACGTGATGAAATCGATGTAATCGTTACTTCCACCCTGGCATTAACAAAAAATTATTTACAAAAAATAAAGAATTTCCTAGCTATAAAGAAGAACGTAAACATCGTTAATCACATTGATAAATCAATCCTCGGCGGTATAATAATAAGGCATGGTTATACGATACTCGATTTATCGTCAAAACATAAACTGGAAATAATGAAACAAATAAGTAAAAAAGAGGTTTTAACATGGAATTAAATACGTCTGAGGTTTCGCGTATCATTAAAGAAAAAATTCAAGATTTCGATAATAAGCTGTCTTATGAAGAGATAGGGGAAGTAATTTCCATTAAAGACGGAATAATCAGAGCTTACGGTCTTGATAATGGAAAATTCAGTGAAGTAGTAGAATTTCCTGACGGAACAAAAGGGGTAATTCTCAGCTTGGAATACGATAATGTAGGAATAGTAGTATTGGGTAACGAAAGTAATATCAACGAAGGAGATAAAATCAAACGTACCGATAACTTTTTTACAGTACCGGTTGGAAAAGAAGTGTTGGGCAGAATAGTAAATACGTTGGGCGAACCGATAGACGGTAAAGGAAAAATTAAAAGCAAAAATTATGCCAAAATAGAAAATAAGGCTCCGGGGATTATCGAAAGAAAATCCGTGTGCGAACCTTTACAAACCGGTATTAAATCGATAGACAGTTTAATCCCCATAGGTCGGGGTCAAAGAGAATTAGTTATCGGTGACAGGCAAACCGGTAAAACAACAATTGCAATCGATACGATAATTAATCAAAAAAAGATAAACGATCTGGCTAAAACTGATAATGAAAAAGTACATTGCATTTACGTATCGATAGGACAAAAGCAATCGAATATAGCTTATACGGCAAAAATTTTAGAAGAACATGGTGCATTGAATTACACTACTATCGTATCCGCTACGGCATCAGAATCGGCAGTATTACAGTTTTTAGCAGCTTATTCTGGTTGTGCAATGGGAGAATATTTCCGAGATAATGGAATGCATTGCTTAATAATTTATGACGATTTATCCAAACATGCCATAGCTTACAGACAAATGTCATTATTACTTAAAAGGCCTCCCGGTCGTGAAGCTTATCCCGGCGATGTATTTTACGCACATTCGCGTCTGTTGGAACGAGCAGCAAAAATGTCCGATTATTGTGGTTCTGGATCGTTAACGGCAATGCCGATAATCGAAACTTTAGCTGGAGATGTTTCCGCTTATATTCCCACAAATGTTATTTCTATTACTGATGGTCAAATATTTCTCGAATCCGAATTATTTAATAAAGGAATCAAACCTGCGATAAATGTTGGCTTATCAGTTTCTCGTGTCGGTTCCGCCGCACAAACCAAAGCGATGAAGAGTGTAGCCGGTTCAATTAAATTAGAGTTGGCACAATATCGGGAATTAGAATCATTTTCACAATTCAGTTCCAATCTTGACGAGAGTTCACAAAAGCAACTAGAAAGAGGAAAAAGAATGACCGAATTACTTAAACAAAAACAAAATAGACCTCTATCGACAGAAGAACAAATTGTAGTAATGTTTGCCGGAATAAAAGGATATATCGACAACATACCTATAAATAAAATTTCTGAATTCGAACAAAATTTACTAAATTTTATGCATGAAAATAATCAGGATGTTTTAGATGTAATTAGGGAAAAACAAAAAATTATTTCGGAGGAAAATTTAGCTAAAATATTAGAAAATTTTATTAAAAATAAGTTCTCCGTATAAGTAACAGATATTTTATAAAAACTTGATACTAAAAGGTATCTTATATATTTTAAATCAATATGAAAACTATTCTTCACTGTTGCATAATTTTATCATTAACATCTTGTGCCGGCAGTAGTATTAGTAATCATAACATATCTTTGTTAGATACCGATAAAATAACAAATTCTCAAACTTTTTCTAAAATAAAAGGGGTATTCAGTGATAATAATGATGAAATTGCAACTACAACATTCGAACATATTCCCATTCACAACCCAGGAGGGGTACAATTTAATGTCGACAAAGATTTTGTTAAATCATACAATTTATACAAAAAACGTATGCAAAAAGAACAAACCGAATCCACAGGTTCAGTACATGATAAAGAAGAAAATAACAACAAACAAAATGTAGATCAATTTACTATGTATAAATTATTGGGTGCCAAAGTAATAAATACCAATAATACAGGTTGGGACATAGATTATATCGCACCTGTGAAAGAAAAAAATATAAGTGAAAAATTATTCGATTTAATTAAGGATAGCAAAGAATCTTTCACCAAGAGCAATGTTGTCAAAAAATTAGTTAAAAGTAACAAAAGCATTTTCAGTAAGACTCAAGAGGTAAACAAAAAAAATAAAATTAATACGAAAAAATCCAGTATTTTTACAAATTCCGTAAAAATACAGACAAGCACATTCACAAAAATTGCCGATCAATTAGCAACAAAAAATGCTTTTAATTTCAATAAAACAAAAGATAGCATCAAGATATATAATGTAGAACAAAAAGATATAATCAATAACAAAAAACTTAAGAAAACACCAAAATTAAAAAGTCAAATTACGATTAGAAAAAATGCTCGAAAGAAAGCTAATTAAAAACTAATTTATTACGCCCGGAATTTTTTGCTTTATATAAATTTTGATCCGCTCTTGCAACAAAAGAGTTTAAATCGTCATTTTTAGTTAAGTGAGTTGCCCCTACACTAATAGTTAATTTATAATTTACTCTGTTTATAGTAAAGTCATAATTTTCAATTAAAGATAAAATACGCTGAGCACATTCGATAGTTTCTTTTACAGAATTGGAATTAGGCAATAACATTACGAATTCTTCTCCACCAAAACGAGCAAGAAGGTCACTTGCTCGTATATTGTTACGAACTAATTTTACTACTGTTTTTAATGCTTCGTCACCAACTAAGTGACCGAAACGATCGTTAATTTGCTTAAAAAAATCAATATCGAAGATCATTAATGCCAAAGTATGAGAATTGTTTTTTTTGACTTCCATAATCTTCTGTTTCAAATGAATATCAAAATAAAAACGATTATAGCATCCTGTTAAGGAATCGACTATCGCCATTTCCATATTGTTAATAACACTATCATACAAAGCATCGTGATATTTCTTTTTTTTTATTTGTAAACGAACTCGTGCAATTAATTCTTGATTATTTATTGGCGTTGTTAAATAATCATTTATACCAATATCCATTCCTTTAACTAAATATTCGGTGTCGTTCTCATCAATTAACATTAAAATCGGAGTGTGTTTTACATCATGCCTAATACGCAACACGGAAGATATTTTCAAACCATCATATTTTTTTGATTGCATACTTAAAATAATCAAATCAACTTTTTGATCAAAATGTGCACAAAATTGCTTGATATTAGTATTACAAATAACTATATTATTAAACTCTTCACCTAAACAATCACCTATTTGTTCTGTTTCTAATTGATCATCATCAATTATTACAATTTTTGCATTCGACATATTGCTAAAATGCTCCTCGTTGCCAATAATCGAATGATTTAACCCTTTGGCAATTTTATCTCGTATATTAAGTTCGTCACTAAACATTTTTAAACGTGATAAAGATTTTATTCTGGCAAACAAAGGAATGTCATTTATCGGCTTAGTTAAAAAATCTTCCGCCCCATAATTCAAACCTCTAATTCTACTTTCTATATCATCTAATGCAGTAATAAAAATTATCGGTATATTTTGGGTAGTAAAATCAGATTTTAAAATTTGACACAATTCAAATCCGTCCATCTCAGGCATCATTACGTCAAGTAAAATCAAATCAGGTTGGAGTTCCTTTGCAATTTTCAATGCTTCTTTACCACTCAAGGCAGAAAACACCATGTAATACTCTTGTTCCAGTTTTGCTTTCAATAATTTTATATTACTCAGGACATCATCGACTATTAAAATACATGCTGTCATCTAATTTTTTTTATGTCCTGCTTTTCAAGTTTATAAGATTTATACATGACATTATCATCCCCTTTAACATAATTATCATGCTCTATATGTTTGTAAATTTCCAATTTTAATTGTAAAAAATAATCATAACATCTTTTAACAGATTTTAAATAATACGGTATTTCTTCCGGTTTTGCTACGATACATATAACTATTAATACAATTACAAATTCATAAATACCAATATCAAACATTTAATTTATCTTTGCTAACGATTTAATTATAATTATTAATCTACTTAAATCCAATTCTTTAAGCACTTTCAAATCATTTAACATAATATTATATTGCTGCAATAAATCCTTATGAAATTCTAACCAATACTTAATTGCTTCATCACAGTTTTCAACATCATTAATTTCTTTCGCAATTTGTTCGGTTAGCTTCATCTGTTGATCTTGCAAATCATCAAATAAAACTTCTATCGATAACCTATGCCAATAATCACCTCTTTCCAATTTCACAGTAGCTTCTCTTAACCAAATAAAATCCAAATGAAAACCGATTTTAAAATATAAGTTAGCAATCACCAATAACGGAATTTGTATTTTACCATAAAATCTTATGTTATTGGTAACCTGTATTATTGGTAAGGCAGAAGATAAAAATTGTAAGCTGGCAATTTGTTTGGAAAGATTGTCTGATAAACCCAATTTAGTTAATTTAGTTAATTTATGATTATATAAATCACAAGATTTTTTATCCAATATGCGACAAATGTTATCTGCTATAATGATAATGTTATCTTTGAATTCGGTAATAGCAAGTTGAATATTAATTGATTTAGGATAATTTCTAATAAACCAATGAACCACATCCTTTATAAATTTATTAATATCATTTACTATTTCAAGATACAGAGTTACATCGATTTTTGTTTTCAAATTATCTACCATTTCCCAAATAGCATCTAAACGATAAGCATAATATACCAATATATATATTTTAACTATTTTGGCTATCGAAGCACCGGTATACTCGACCAAACTAAAAATAAAGGTGCATCCCATCCTATTGACGACACTATTCACCACTTGGGTTGTAATAATTTCTCGTCTCAGGCGATGCTCCATAATTTCATCATAAAATTTTTTACGCATGCCGTGAGGAAAATATTCTACCAAATACTTAATTAAGTACTTATCATCAGGCAATTCGGAAGAAATTAATTGATCGTAAATACTCATTTTTGCATAAGCAATTATTACCGCGATCTCAGGTACCGATAAATTATTTTTTTCAGAATACATACGCAAAAATTCCTCGTCGTTAGGAATAAATTCTACGGCTCTATTTAACCTTTTTTCTTTTTCCAAATGTTTAACCAATCTATGATATTGTTCCAACCTATCAGTAGCTTCCATTTTTACAATAACCAATGATCTTGCTTGCAAGAAATTGGTATTATGTAGAATAATTTTTGTCACTTCGTCCTGCATTTCCTCCATTAATTCATTTCTTTCTTTAATAGTAATCTTCTTATTCAACACCGCTTTAGAGAGAGCAATTTTGATATTAACCTCCATATCAGAACAAGTAACTCCAGCAGAATTATCGATAAAATCAGTGTTAATAAAGCTTCCCCCCTTTGCATATTCGATACGACCAAGCTGAGTACAACCCAAATTACCGCCTTCGATAATCATCTTTGCCCTAACTTCTTTACCATTAATACGAATTGCGTCGTTACTTTTATCACCCACTACATCGTTATTTTCGCGTGAAGATTTGATAAAAGTACCAATTCCCCCGTTCCATATTATATCTACCTTTGCTTGCAGCCCTTTACGAATAAGAGCATCAGGATCTAGCTTATCCTCCGAAATATCGAAAACCTTTTTCATTTGCTCCGATATACGAATTAATTTGCTATTTCTACTAAAAATCCCCCCTCCAGCAGAAATTAATTCTTTATTATAATCTGTCCAAGTCGATCTCTTCAGATTAAATAACCTTTTTCTTTCATTAAAAGAAGAAAGTACATCAGGGTTAGGATCAATAAATATATGAATATGATTAAATGCCATAATTAATTTTATTTTTTTGGAAAGAAGTAAGCCGTTGCCAAACACATCCCCAGACATATCGCCTATTCCTACCATTTTTAATTCTTTTTTATTATCGTAACCCAACACCCATAAATGATTTTGTGCAGCAACCCATGCACCTCTCGAAGTAATACTCATTGCTTTATGATCGTAACCGGTAGAACCTCCTGAAGCAAAAGCATCACCTAACCAAAAGTTATATTCTTTTGCTACCGCATTTGCATAATCAGAAAAAGTAGCGGTACCTTTATCGGCAGCTAAAACCAAATAAGGGTCGTCTTCATCATAGATAACCGTATTCTTAGGACGTTTTACCGATTCACCTACGATATTATCGGTAATATCGAGCATAGCTCGCAAAAAATCTTTATAACAATTCACGACGTTATCATAATCTTTACCGTTACACTTAACGATAAAACCGCCTTTCGAACCAACCGGTACTATCACAGTATTTTTTGGCATTTGTGCTTTCATCAAGCCCAATATTTCAGTTCTGAAATCTTCGGTACGATCAGACCACCTAATTCCTCCTCTGGCAACTTTACCGCCTCGCAAGTGAATAGCTTCAAATTTGTGAGAATATACGTATATTTCGACAAACGGTTTAGGTAGCGGTAAATTCTGTATTTTCCTCGAATCTATTTTAAACGATAGGTATTGTTTGGAATAATAATAATTAGTACGAATAATAGACATTATAATTTCTACCAGCGCCCTAATTATTTTATCTTCTGCCAGGTTATCTATCTCTCCTATTAATTGTTCCAATTGAACCGATATTTTTTCCACTTCTTCGTTTCTAACGGTATTATTTGAAAATAATTTCGGATCCAATCTGGTATGAAAAAGTTTAGTCAACAGCGAAACGATTTTCGTATGATTAAACAGCGCTTGCTGGATAAATACTTCGGTGTAATGAAACCTAATTTGTTTTAAATAATGACTGAATGCACGAAATAATAATACTTCGCGCCAATCTGATCCTACTGCCAATACCAAGCTGTTATAATAATCGTTTTCTACTTCTTTTTTCCAAATTTTACTTAATGCCAATTCAAATTTTTCTTTTACCAAGGTTAAAGAAATTTTTTTTTGCATATTAATCGAAACAAGAAAATGGTGTATCAATATCTCGCAATTCTTAACAACGTTTATAACGTAACTATAATGATTGGTGATTTTCATTCCCATATTTTCAATAACAGGTAACATATCGAACAATCCTATGATTTTTTTTGGGACATATATTTTTAGTTGATAATTATCAGTTCCGTCACAATGTAAATCCGATTCAACTTCTTTTTTTATCCTCACCTTTTCTATACGCTTAATATCATATAAAGTCGCATCAGCAGTGAAAGCTTCCTGATAACTAACGGGAAAAGCATTTTCATAAATACGATATAAAGAATCCGCATTACCGATACCGAATTCGTTTTCTAACGCACACTTTACATGTTCTTTCCAATCACGCGCCATTTCTTTAAGTTTTAATTCCAGCTTTTTCGCATCAACAACATGTTTTATCGATTCGATTTTCAATATTAATTGTAATCTTACCAAGCCAGAATCACGCATTTGCTCGTTTACAACTTTAGCATGAAACGTATTAGCTATTAATTTTTGCATTTTAAGCCACAATGCGGTGCTAAATTGATTTTTAGGAACAAAAATAATACATCTGACAAATTTCCCTACCTCGTCTATATGAACAAAAAGTTTTACCTCTTCTCTTATCGACAACGAAAGAATCCCCATACAGCTCGCAAATAGTTCTTTTTCGGGGATGTGTAACAATTCAGCACGAGGAAAATCTTGTAACACGGTAATTAATACCTTATGGTTATGACTGCCTTTCAAAAACTTCGACCATCCTTCGACAACAGCAATTTTTTTTCTTATTATCGGGATTAATTTTACATCTTGGTAGTACACAATTGATGTAAATAAGCCTAAAAACCTAACTTCTCCTATAATCTCCCCTTTTTTATTGTACCTTCTTACTCCGATACAATCCATGTTTACACGACGATGTACTTTCGAAATCCGATCCGACCTGGTAATATATATCGCACTTTTTGCTTCTTTAGAAACTTCGATGTCATAAATAGCAGTATCGATTTTAGGAATACCCAAAGAAGAATTATTGTCCCGCACAATATTATCACCATCTACTTCCCAACTATATTCGGCATAACCTAAAAAAATAAAATTATCTTTTTTCAACCAATATAAAAACGCTACTATTTCCTCATTATCTTTTTTTGCTATATTATTGTTACTTGCAGTTATATTGGCAGCCAAATCAACTTTGGTTAACATTGCTTTCCAGTCTGCAACGCAACATTCAATCATCTGTAATATTTTAATCAATTCCGATTTTAATTCGGACATTTTTTTTTCTGTCATATCGGTAACGGAAAAGTAAATAACGGATTCCATTATTTCTTCATTGCCGATATTGCGCATTATTACCGAATTAATACGATCATATATAATATAACCCTTGCTTTTTAATTCTTCGGTTGCCGAATCGACTAAAAAAGGTTTATCTTCGGTTACCACTTCAATTACAGTTAAACTGCTTTCCCAACCGTGATTTTTAATGGTAGGTTTAAAAATACGTACTTTATTTTCATTCTTTTTCCGAGTTTGTACAAAATCATATAGGCTTTTTGCTATTTGAAATAGAATTTCAGTTTTATCTTGGTACTCATCGGAAAAGTGTGCATAAAATTGCTTAACAAAATTTTTTAAAGATTGATCACAATTTACATTTTTCTTAAGAATCGTATCTACGATTAAGCTTTTCATTTTATCTACCGTAAGTAATACAAATACTATTTGTCCGAATTATAATTGTAAACTCTTTCATTTAATTATTTATTGATAAGGGTATCGCCGCATACGATAAAACAAAATTTTTTAACCAAAATAATGCTAAAATAATATTATTTAGATTACGTTTTTTATAAACATTAAAATATTATCTTTTTCAATTTTTTAATAAATAATAATCCTTCCTATCAAAAAAAAGAAAACGTAATATTTTTCAATGACTAAACTATTTTTTTCCGAAACAGAAGGTGCAATAGGTGATTCCATATTAATACCGATAGAAAAATTTATCAGAGATAAATTAGAAAGCATATCATTCGGTCCAAATGAAAAATTGTCATTTGAAAACAAATTACAAAATTTAAACATTCAAACTTCCATTTACGAAAAAGTAATACCCATAATCTACGGTACGGTAAAAATTGCAGGTAATATTATCTGGGCATTACCTATTAAAAAGTAAAAAATAAAACCAGTAAAATACCTTTTTCGAGTTATTTGACGTGTGCAATCGCAATATGCTCGGGTCTTGCCAAAGAATTAATAAATATATATGCCAATGAAAAAATTATCGATAAAAATTCGATAAAATACAGATTTTATCCGGGAACCGAAGAGCAAAAACCCGATCAATTAATTAATGAAATAGAAAAAGGAGCTCCCGCTTATCGAGGTATTGCTTATATCGTAATCGAAGATTTTTCGCTTGGAGATTACAATAACAAAATACCCAACTTTACCTTTGAAATCTCTTGTAATATAAATTGCCAAATTTGCCGAAAAATCACTGCCGTAAATATAATACCCGGTTCGGGAAAATTCGTTTATGATACTAAGGTTCAAAGCAAATCATTTGGAAAATACGTAAAAAGTAAGTGGGTTCAACAAAGAAAGGCAAAAACTATTAATCAAAACAGCAATCAAAATTTATCCGATGCAATAGTCGGACTTAACAATATGAAAAATACATTACCCAACTTAAGCTGGGTATCGGTTGTTATAAATTGGTTCGGGGATGATTTGGATATCGCAAAATGCAATATTTATCCTGCAGTCGAATATAAAAATAATGCGAAATCAATTCCCGATGATTGGCAAGTAGCTGGAATAACAAAAAAAAACGCAAGAATAATATCACAAATTGCAGATAAAAAACCTTTATATGGCGGAACGGTTAGTGACGATGCCATAATCAGATATTTAGAAGAATTACAAAAGCGTAAATATAAAATCTTAGTATACCCGATGTTACTTATGGACATGAAAGGAAAGATTTGGCGCGGAAATATTTCGGGTAATCACACAGAAGTAAAATTTTTTTTCGCTAAATACGAAAAATTCATCTTACATTATGCAAATTTAACAAAAGAATTTGCAGACGGATTCGTCATCGGTTCGGAATTGAAAGGAATTACTCGGATTAATCATAATAATAATTATCCAGGAATCAGAGCCTTGATGGAATTAGCAAAATCGGTAAAAAATATTCTGGGTAAGAAAACAATCATTACTTACGCAGCAAACTGGGACGAATATCATTCTTATAACGAGGAATATTACATGGACGGCTTATGGTCTTCAAGATATATCGACGTAGTAGGAATCAATGCCTACTTTCCTTTAACCGATAAACCGCAACCTCCATGCGATTTTTCTCCGAAAGAAATAAAACAGGGATGGTCCTTCGGCGAAGGATACGATTATTATTATCAAGATAATGAAAGACATAAAGATAAAACAAAATTTACCTCCGCTAAACGGGCATGGAAAAATATAGAAAAATGGTGGAGTGAAAAACATGTAAACAGTAACGGCCAAAAAACGGGATGGAAACCTAAAATGAAAAAGATTTGGTTTATCGAATACGGTTTTCCTGGTGTTGACGGATGCTCCAATCAACCCAACGTATTTATTGGCGATACTGCTAAAGAAAATAAATTTCCTTTTTTTTCGAAAGGTAACATTGATTTTAAAGAGCAAGCAACAGCAATCGAAGGAAGCATAGACAAGTGGCAAAACTCCGAAATGATAGAAAAAATGTTTCTATGGGCATGGGATGCCAGACCTTTTCCTTACTTCCCTAATTTACTTAACGTATGGAGCGACAATAATTCTTGGAAATTTAGCCACGAAATACAAAGGAAGCTTGGTTTACCCCAACTTGATGAAATTATTGCCGACATTTTGCATAGAGCAAATTATCAACCGAACGAATTCGAATGTATTGAATTAAATCAACAAGTCGACGGTTTAATTCTTAATGAAATTTATAATGCTCGTTCTGCAATCGAAGTGTTAAGGAAAGCATATTTATTTGATATTATTTCCCAAGGCAAAATGATAATTTTTCAACTAAAAACTGGCAAAATTAAACTCAAGATCAACCGAAACGATTTGGTACCGATTAATAATTCGTCATTCTCGATTAACAGAAGCACCGATACCACAAATAAAATCAAATTAATATATATCGATAAAATGAACAATTACGAATTATCTTCCACATATTCTGAATTACACACCGAATCGAAAAATATAAAAATTATTTTTTTACCCTTAGTGCTAAGTAATTATCATGCACGTTCTATTTGCAATGAAATGTTAGCTTACGCTTATCAAACTAAAATCCGTTATACTCTGAATTTACCACCGCATTCGGTAAAATTGTTTCCGGGCGATATAATCAAAGTAATTTTAAGAGAAAAAGAACATACGATTAAAATAACACACATCAATTATGGAAAAATTCTGCATATTACAGGAATTCTTTACGATTCTTAAGCATCAACTTTTCATAAACACAAATCAATTTAGTAAAATCCAATAAATAACAATTATTAATAAATCTTGATTATCTTGTGCTTAAAACGTAATAATTTTCAAAAAGAAGAAGGATGTATGACAATTAATTATCAAAATGCCAGGGATTAACTAATGTTTTAGCTTGAGCTAACCAAGCCGATCTTGTTTAATTTATACGTCTCGTACGTCTAATAATTTTTGATAAACTGGGCATATTTTTTATAACTAAGATTAAGCATATTAGTAAAGTTATATATTATTTCATTATCGTATAATTATTTAATATTATTGTTAATACTGCCGTTTTTATTACTGCACTTGTTATATTATGTAAGCTAAGCATAGCTTTTTTTATTATGAATTTAATAATCTCAGTATTGGCAGTATTTTCTATGATTTGCGATTTTGCATATTTTACTACGAGAAAATCGGATGAAGGTAAGATATAAGTATAGTTTAAGGTATGGCGGCTAAATCCGCATTTGTAGATAACCTTTTTTGTTTAGCCGATTTTGCCTTTTACCTTACTTATCAATGTGGTAATTAATAAATGCGGAGGTGATAAAATAATAACAGAATAACTATAAATCATATTGATACCCTTTATAATTCTTGTTTGTGTTGAAAGAGAAAAGAACAAAATTTTTTAGCCCTTGAATACCGTGTACAAGAATTTTTTGGTGAATTTGTTATTTTTTCAAAAATTTTTCTATACTGATGATTTTATTGTCGTCAAAATCTTCATTTTCCATATCTTCTTCAAACGAAGGTATGGTATTATTGTTTTCTTCGTTCAGTTTTAAATAAAAATTTGCATCTTTATCGTGAAAAATCTCTATTGCAGAAAAAGGTATCTCGATAATTTCAAATATTCCGCCAAAACTTAATCTAACTGAAAAATAATTACTTTTTACAACGAAATTATCGAATTGATGTTGAAGAATAATTGCCATTTTTTCCGGATATCGCTCGCGTAATTTAGAAGAAATTATAACTCCTTTATTCTTCGTATAAAAAGAAATGTATATATTACATTCTTGTTCTCGATTAACTTTCTTTAACGCGTTTCGTATTAAATCTCGATTGGCTTGATCAAGCAAAAAATCATAATTTATCGTCATAACCTTATTATATACTGCTACAAATATGAAAATCAATCCGGTTAATCACGTTAATAAGCAACTTGAATTTACTACTCTCGTTTAAAATCTATTTTTATTAATTAATATTATTTTAAATAATACAACTTAAAATTGAAAATACTATTTTATTCTCAATTTTTATACATAACGCTTGGAGGTTATATGACAACTTTATCATACGTTAATCATAATTCTAATTTAGCTTCGTCACATCTTAAAAACAGTATATCCGGAATAGAAAATGCTATTAAAAGATTGGCAAGTGGTGAAAAATTTGCCAATATCGGTGAAGGAGTTTCTGAAAGATCAGTAGCAAGCTCGCTATCAAATTCACTTTCTGCACTAAAAGTGGGTAAAAGTAATGTAGGTCAAGCTTTAAGTATATTGAATGCAGGTTCTGCAGTAATGAACGACACATTCAACATATTAAACCGACAAAGAGAGCTTTCAATGCAAGCAGCCAGCGATACTATGACCGACCAAGAAAGAATAGCCTTAAATCTTGATTATCAAACCTTAATACAACAGATTAAAGACAATGCAAATTTCGAATATAACGGAATGAAATTGCTCGATGGAAGCTATTCCGATACTGCTAAAATTAACACGTATCAAGGTAAACATGTAATCAAAGTGTTCGATGATATTAATCAATTTGTCGAAACCGGCAATATTGGTGAAAACCCTTTATTAAAGACGGGTTCACAGATTGAAGCTGTACAAAATGTGGGAAAAACAGCTGCAACTGCAACTATTGATTTATCCGGGATTAAAAACGGCGGTACCATCACAATTAAAGATAAAACCTTTTTTACCGTAGCCAATCCCGTTAATTTAAAAGATCCAACAAGACAATTTATGATTGGTACAAACGATACTGAAACAATACAAAATTTAGTCAAATTACTCAATTCTTCAGATTTTTCAGAAATATCTCAACATTCTTACAGATTAGGTGATAAATCTAATTTAGAAATTATTCATAACCAAGTCGGATTCGAAGGAAATTATTCAACGGTAGAAGTAAAAATAGTCGGTGGTTCCAATAATGGCGAGTTTGTTTTAAAAGGAGGAAAAGATTTAAGAGAACGTGCCACTGCAATGGTAAAATTCGAACAAGATAATTATAAAGCACTTGAAAGCATTACTTTAAATGGAGAAAAATTTAACTTTAAACCGACAGATAAGGTTGTCTTATCAACGGACGTAGCAGTAGGAAACAATATAGACGAGACTTTAAGTAATTTAGTTACAGCCGTAAGAAATTCAAACGGAACGGCAAATCAAGCAGTATTAGAATATGATTCAACTAATAATATGCTAAAGATAATCAGCAAAGAAGCGGGCTTAGTCGGTAATAGTTACAGTTTTAATTTTGGAAACGGTTCTGCAAAATACAGTTATGAAGAAGGAAGAGTCGGAGATAATAAACCGTTTACCGCAACAATCGAAGGCTTAGTAAACGGTGTTGATTTGAGCGATCATACGGCAACAACTCTTACCGGAACAAAAATCAGTACTGACGAACTTACTTTTGATCAAGCAATGCAAGGAACTTTTAGTGATGCTCATGCCGTTTTTAAAGCGGGAAAAAACCTTGATCAAGATGGTAAATTTGAGGCAAATAAAGTGCAATTTATGGCTTACTTGGGTGGCGAATTATATAAAACTAACGACATAGCTTTATCTGGGGGAAATAAAACGGGTAATATTGTAGACGGTACGGGTTACCACGGTTTAGGCAATAAAATTGCCGGAGGAACCAAATTAATTTTTCAACAAGTGGGAGCGAAAGATACTGATATCGGATTCCAAGTGACCGTAAAAGATGAAGGAATAACATTACGCTCCAATACTCTTGACGGTTTACAACAAGAATTGAACATTGGTGCTCAACACGTCGTTGATGCTATGAAATTGGGAGGAGTAAAATTAAACGTTGTAGGTGCTAGTTATACCATTGAAGATTTCGGTTTGAATAATGTCGAGCAATTTTTTGCTGCAGGAGAAGTAAAACATTCCGTCGATAATACGCTAAATAGTAATTTAACGATCACCAACAAAGTCGGAGCCACTAAAGCCCAAGGTACTATTAAATTTGTAAAAAATGTAGAAAAAGGTGATCAAATCGACATAAACGGTACTATCGTTACTTTCGGTAAAGATATCGATCTCAGTGGAAGTACAAAATCAAGCAGAGATAATCTGTTACAATATTTAAACAGCTCTACCGATGCTAATATTTCTCAAGCTATTTACTATGCATATGATGATGACGGCAATAATCAGTACAGTATCGTAATCCAAAATAAAGAAGCGGGAACAGTTGGAAATTCCTTCCGAATCGGTACTAATAGCACCGATAGTATCAATTTAAATGACTTAAAGTTATCCGAAACAACTTTGGGCGTTACCGATATTACTCAAGCAGGATCGGTACAAGAAGGAACAAAAGCTTCAGTTCAAATGAAAATACACTCGAATTTTAACGGTTCGGAACATGTATCTTTATACGTATATACCCCAGGTTATGCTTATACTTACAATTTCACGATAATTGGAGAAACTTCAAATGTAGATGACACTAGCGATACCGTGATAAAGATCAAAGGTGCAACAAACTCAACCGAAGTTGCCGATCAAATAACAGCCGGAATTAACAACTACATAAACAACAACCTCGATAGCAAATTACATCAGTTAGAGTTTAATGTTGTAGGAGAAAACGTTCAAATCACCAGCAAAGAACCAGGAAAATTGGGTAACAGGTCTTACTTACGTTCGTACTCTCCAACGCTAATTAGCGACACTACGGGAAACCAGTATATATGGCTAAAAGGTGGTACCGATACTTCAAATCAAACGGTAACACCCGGTAAAAACGTTGTTGCTGGAACCGATATCAAACAAGGTTTAAAGTTACCGATCACAGAAACTTTACAAGGCAGTATAACTAACCTTAACGGTGTGTTTCATGAAGGTAGCGTGCATAAACATGTAAAAGGTAAATTTGAAGCTAATAACGTTACATTTAGTGCAAATATCGGTGGCAAAGTTTACACAGGAAATGTTTCTTTATCGAGTGGATCGATACTTGACGGTAAAGCACAAGGAACTAACTACAATAGATTAGGCGATACGATTTCCGCCGGTACTAAAATTGTATTATCGGGAGACGATAAAAGCCATGCTGTTGCATTATCTGTCAATAAAGATATCGATCTTTCGGGAAAAACTAAGCTTGAAGTATTAAATAAGTTAAATGCCGCTATCATAGATATGTCTAACGAATTATCTAAAATAGAAATTTACCAAAAAAGAAACTTATCGAATATTAACGAAGCAGAAGTGGATGGAACGGTACTGCAAGGGATTAAGCAAAATAACATATACATCGCAGGTGCAAACTTTGCTAATGACGGTAACTTTAAAATATCAGTAAATTCAATTTCAATATAGAAAATAATAAATTATCGGTCAAAATCGGTAATTTAGAATATTCTCAAACTTTATCGGCCACAAATCCTTCCGGTGGCCTTGGTAATCGCTACGATGTTACTCATAAAATAATCAAGGGCGGCGGAGAAACAACGCTGAAACTTACCAATAAAGACACCAATAATTTCTTAAGTATCAATTTACAAAGTGTTTCTGATATAAATGTTAGCACTGAGAAAAAAGCTACTGATTTTGTCAATACGCTTAATACTTTATTCGGTACCGAAGGAAATGGAGGCTTATTGTTTCAAGTGGGAACTAATCTTGATGACATGATAACCGTTAATTTCAAAGATATAGGACTAGAAGCACTATACAGAGACGACAAAGGTAGTTTTCACACTAAGAATAATATTTCAAGCAAGGAATCTGCCGAAAAATCATTCGAAGCGATTGAAAATGCTTTGGAACATTTAAAAAGTGAAATAGCTATTGTCGGGTCAGCTACAAACCAGTTCATTAGCGTAGACAAAAAATTAAGCGGCGTAATCGATTCTATGAGTGAAGCCATTTCAAATTTGATGAACATATCGCTTCCCGAAGCTGCTGCCGATTACGCCGCGGAATCGTTAAAATTACAAGCTGCAACTACCGCTCACAACTACCATAACACAATAGTTAAAGATTTAGTCAGTAGCATTTTAAGAGGATAACAATCTCGAGCACTTCACAGTGCTCTTTTTATCCTTGTAAAACATATGAAAATCAGAAACCTAGACGTAATTTTTTAAATCCATCTACCAATCTGTCTTTCACACTTCTTTGTGCTGCTATTCCGGTGCCTTGAGTCATATCTTGCTTTATATTAGGCATCAATTTATTTTTTTGAACCATCTCATGAAAATCTTTAACCTTATCTTCTTGATCAAATTCTATCGTTAAAATTTTCGAGCTGTATTTGTGATAAAAAATTTTTCTGACTATTTCCGTAGAAATGTAATACCAAATATTTTCATTAGCTTGGGATTCATAAGAAGGTTTGCCTATTTTTTCTTTTACTTGCTCTTTTGTTTCACCAATTTTAATTTTATTGATATTGGGAAAATAACCATAGTTATCGATGAAACCGACACAACCGGAACATAAAATTAAACAAGCTAATAATTGAAAAAATATTTTATTATTCATGACAACCGGCTAATTCTACAATATTGCTGGAAGAAGTAAATGTGAGATAGAAATCTTATTAAATAAAGTTAATAAGATTAACTTTAATTGATAGATCGAATAAGATAATATATCTCCTTATTAATTCGAAAAATGTGATTAATAGTTATAAAAACAATTCCGTATTAGCTTTCGGTAATTTTGACGGAGTACATCTGGGACATCAACAAATTATAGATCAAGTAAAAAAATCTGCGAAAGAAAATAATTGCAAATCGGCTATTCTTACTTTTAATCCTCACCCTAAAAATTTTTTTAACCCTAATACTAACGGTTTTTACTTAACCGAGCCCGAACAAAAAGCATCGATTATTAAACAGACGGGAATAAATTTGCTATACGTAATAACCTTTTCCAAAGATTTTGCCCGAGTAACTCCTGAATCTTTCATAAAAGAATTTCTTATAGAAAAATTTAATGCCCGAAAAATTATCGTAGGAAGCAAATGTTTTTTCGGCAAAAACAAATCGGGGAACTTAAGTTTACTGGAAAGCTTATCAAATAAATATAAATACAAGGTAAAAAAGTTAAAAAACATTAAAATCGACGGAAAAAGCTGTTCTTCATCTGAAATAAGAAAATTAATTCAATCTGGAGAACTAAAAAAAGCCAATAAAATGTTGGGAAGGAATTTCACAATCCGAGGTTTGGTAATTAAAGGATTACAAAGAGGAAAAACCATCGGTTTCCCTACGATTAATATACCACTTGATGATTATGTAATCCCTCAACTTGGAGTGTACTATGCCAAAATATCGATTAACGAAAATTATCACTTCGGCATCGTAAATATCGGTAAACGCCCTACATTCAGCACAAACGAACAGATATTGTTAGAAATGCATATATTTAATTTCGATAGCAATATTTATGATAAAAAAGTATCAATAGAATTAACTGATTTTATTCGCCCAGAACAAAAATTTAACAATGCGGAAGAGCTAAAGAGGCAAATCAAACTTGATATTAATATTGCAAAACAGAAATTGAAGTGATATCTCATATGCAATTAAATTAAGAAGTAGAATGTCAAAACTTATTACCATTTCGGGTAGTATTAGAAAAGACTCTTTAAATGAAAAACTAGCAATAACGGCAGCAAAGTATGCAAAAGCAAAAGGAATCGATGCCCAATACGTTAACCTCAGGGATTATCCGCTCCCAATATATAATGGTGATTTGGACAGGCCTAACGATAAACCAGAAAATGTTACAGAATTAAAGAAAATTTTTATTAAAAGCAGTAAAATAATTATCTCGTCACCAGAGCATAATGTTTCGGTTAGCCCTTTGCTGAAAAACACAATTGATTGGATTTCACGAAGTGATGAAGGAGAATTACCGTTTGCATATTCGGCTTTTCGTAGTAAAGCGGTCGGTTTATTGTCTGCTTCGCCAAGCAACTTTGCAGGAATCAGAGGGTTAAATCATCTGAAAGACATTTTAAGCGCATTATTTGCAATAATTGTTCCAGAACAACTTTGTGTGGCAAAAGCACAAGAAGCGTTTGATAAAAACGGCGAATTAGTTAATAAAAATCATAAAAAGATATTGCAAGAAATTATTTCAAGCGTTCTTAGAGTACCAACGGTGGATTAGCTTAATCCCCAAGGTAAATCGTTGAATTTCCAACCGTTAATATTATTGCGACGATTTTTTCGGTCCAAATCACCTTCAAAACCGTCTTTGATATTATAACATGTTCTGTAACCTTCTCGCAGAACCATCGAAGCTGCTTCAAGTGACCTGTAGCCACTGCGACAAATGAATAATAAAGGAGTCTGTTTATCCGCAAACATTCCACTTATTTTTTCAATAAAATTTTGATTTATCTTCATCTCCGGGTAAAGCCTCCAAGACAAACAACACACTTTTTTCTCTATTTGCTCTAAATTTGGTACTCCAACAAACTTCCATTCTTCTTCTGTACGCACATCTATTAAGAATGAATTTTTCATTTCTGATAAAATTTTCCAAGCTTCTACAGAATTAATATTAATAAACATTTATTTTGCACTATCACAAGAAATTTCAGGTAAGACACACCCATTTTGCTGCCCAATTTCACTTTCTTTTTTTGAAATAAGCTGAATTATTTCATCACATGTAATTTCATCATTTACTTTAGAAATCCTACGCAAAATTACTGTCGGTACTACTCCTAGTATAAATGAAAATATTGAAATAAACATATAAAGTGAAATATCTAATTTTTCTTTTTTGTATAAAAAAGGAGAAAGAGAGGTGCCCAATACATATATCATTTGTAACAATATCATTATTCCAAATATCAATTTGTCTTTGCCAAAACCATACTCTCTTTTCTCGTCACTTTGTTTAAAAGAAAAACGGATCGAATTTAATTTATTACTAATCTTACTTCTATCGTAAATAGAGACCTTCATGAAAAGCCCAGAACCAATAAATTGAATTAAACAAATGGTAAGAATAAAAGAAATATCGCTTATTTTTCCTTTTCCGTACAAAAAATTTAACATTACGACAAAACCTTTTGCTGTAATTTCAGCTAAAGCAAAAACAAATTCGGTTAAATACTTTTTTTTCCTTTGCGTGTTAACAGAATCTTTATCCCAATTAATTGTTAACATCATCAATCGAATCAAGTACTGCCAATAGTGCCAAATTATATATCTCGGAAGTAATTGAAGTCATTTGTGCAATTTGTACTGATTTTTTCATCCCTACAAGAATAGGGTCGACTACAACCGCACCATATTTTTTTAATAATTTGGCAGCAATATTAGCACTATCAAGGTTAGGCATGATTAAAACATTAGCGGATTTACTTAATTTACAAAAAGGATAAGCTGTCAATGCCTCCGAGCTTAATGCCACGTCCACTTCCATTTCTCCATCATATTCAAAAATTACTTTATTTTTCTTCAATTCCTCCATTGCAACATAAATTTGCTTATTTTTTTCATTATTGGAAAAAGTAGAAGAAGAAATAAAAGCAATTCTCGGTTCTTCTCCCATTTGTTTGACTTTATCTGCTGCTTTTATCGCAATTTTAGCTAATTGATCTCCAGAAGGTTTATTATTAATTGCCGTATCCGCTAAAAATATACTGTTATTATTTATCATGATTACAGATAAACCGAATAATGCTTCGTCACATTCGATAATCCTGCTTATCTCTTGTAAAGAATCATTATAACTTCTCGTTAAACCCGTTATTAATACGTCGCCGTCACCACAAGCAAGCATACATGATGCAAAGATATTCCTGTCGGTTTTTACCGCTCGCACACACGTTCTGTATAAAAAACCTTTTCTTTGCAATTTTTCATACATATATTTTATATATTCGTCATTTCGTTTCGATATCGCAGCATTAGCAATCGTGATCTGCGACGTATCGGTAATACCTAATTCTTTCATTTTTTGCTGTATTTTATCTTGACGGCCTACCAGCATTGCCATTCCGCAACCCGAACCACACCATTCCAACGCAGCTTTAATAACTCGTTCCTCTTCTCCTTCGGAAAAAATAATTCTTTTTTTATTCTCACGCACTCGATCAAGTAACATATCGAAGATATTCGACGTAGGAGATAGTAACGTATTCAACTGCTGCCGATATTCTTGCCAATTTTCTATCGATTTTCTTGCAACACCACTTTCCATCGCAGCTTTTGCAACTGCAGGGGCCACTTCGGTCATTAATCTGGAATCAAAAGGAGTAGGTACTATATAATCGGGGCCATATTGCATTTTTCGCCCTGAATATGCTGCCGATACTTCGTCTATCACCGGCTCGCGTGCCAGATCGGCAATGGCACGAACTGCAGCCAATTTCATCTCGTTATTAACTTTTTTTGCTCTTACGTCGAGTGCACCGCGAAAAATATAAGGAAAACCCATTACGTTATTAATTTGGTTATTATAATCCGATCTACCGGTTGCAATTATCACATCCGGCCTCGCTTGTTTCGCTATTTCCGGTTTTATCTCTGGATCGGGATTAGCCATGGCGAATATTATCGGTGCATCGGCCATACTTTTTACCATCTCGGAAGTAAGAACGTCTTTTACCGAAAGCCCTAAAAATACGTCCGCTCCTTTCATCGCATCAGATAGAGATCTCTTATCGGTTTCAATTGCATGCTTTGCTTTCCATTCGTTTAAGTTATCCCGACCATGATAAATCACTCCGTGTTGATCACACGCGGTAATATCGGTAATTCCCATTAATTTTAGTAAATTGATGCAAGCCGCCCCTGCAGCTCCCGGACCATTAACCACTATTTTCAAATCTTTTAATTTACGACCAGTAATGTCGACAGCATTTATTATACCGGCTCCCACTATTATTGCCGTCCCGTGTTGATCATCATGAAACACCGGGATATCCATAATTTCTTGAAGCTTTTTTTCAATGATAAAACAATCGGGAGATTTTATATCTTCTAAATTAATCCCTCCCCAACTGGGACCTAAATATTTTACCGCATGGATGAATTCATCGATATTTTCCGTATCCACTTCCAGATCAACGGCATCGATTCCGGCAAAACGTTTGAATAAAACCGCTTTACCCTCCATAACCGGTTTTGATGCTAAAGCACCTAAATTACCCAATCCTAAAACGGCGCTACCGTTACTAATAACGGCAACGTAATTTCCTTTGGCAGTATAGTCATAAACCGAATTACTATTTTCTTTTATTTTGATACACGGAACGGCAACTCCCGGAGAATAAGCTAAAGAAAGATCATGTTGAGTTAACAAAGGTTTTGTCGGTTTTAACGATACCTTACCGGGCTGTGAATTTAATTGATGAAAATTTAAAACTTCATCTTCCGTAATTTTGGTAAAGCTGTTTGACACTAAAAATTTATTAACAGTTATTAATTAATGTTAAAAATAACGAAAAAATAACGATGAGTCAATTTACACTTGACCAAACCAAAAGTAATTCATTATTGAAAAATTGAAACTAAAATATCGACCTAATTCATTGTTTTTTAAGTTAACTGTTTTATGATAATTCATGAGAAAGTAAAAAAAGAAAAAGCAAATGTTATCTAATAAGCCAAGAATTATCGTTGGAATTACACCAGATGTTACTTTGAAAAAAAACATAAAGCAATTGCGTGAACTTACCGATCGGCTAGCTCACACTGATCAAAAAATTGAAGAACAAACAAAATTTTTGATTGATCTTCGGAACAAATTAAAAGAAAAACAATCACTAAGTAAAGAACAACTTAAATTTTTAGGAGCAAGAAATGACCAAGCTTGGTTTTCCGATCAATTGGAAAAAATGACCGAAGATGAAATTAAGCTATCAATAATTACAGATCAGGAATCGCAAGCAGTAAAAAACATCGCAAGCAAATTAAATTCGGAACTTAACAAAAATGAAACCACAGCAACCAAAGACGATGTTGCTAAATCATTAAGTGATATGTCTGATAAAGACATCGAATCAATTATTGCAGATGAAAATATTAATTTATTACCAATGACAGATGATGAAGTCGAATCATTAATAGCAAAAAAACTATACTATCAGGTAAAACAAGAAGACATAGTAAAAATACAAAAAAATAGATTTAAACCACCAATAGCAGATGAATCAACAAGAATATTAATGACTATAAGAAGAAAATTACAACAAAAGCAAATCAAATCATTACAAGAAGAAATTAAGCTATCTCTAGACGACAGTAATTTGAAAAATAAAGATCAAGCAACTTTAATAGTAATTAATACAGACGGAAAAACTTTAACCGTGCCACCATTACATGAAGAAGCAACGAGAGTTGTCGCAAAAACCGATGCTGAAACAGTAATATTATGTGTTAATTACGATAAGAAACCTATTACCGATCAACAACAAGAATCTTTATCAGAAGAAATAATAAATACTCTAAAACAACATAAAAATCTCTCTATTTTCGACATAACTCAAGCTGGCTCGACAACAACGTCACACATTACGACAGAAGGCATATTTGACTGGAGAATTATATATAACGATCTATTTTTATCAGTACAAAATAATAAAACTTATAAATCGGAAATACAGAGAATTCTAACACTCTATGATGAACTCTATGAAAAAGAAGAATATGACAACACAAAATTAAAAAGACCGAAAGAAACAGGGGAATTTCGAACTTTATTAACAAAGCTTAAATGTGATTGGTGTCATACCAGTAATGCCGAAATGGTGGTTTCTAACGAAGCAGCGGCGCATACTTTTTGTAAAAGATTTACTATGCCCGAAGCTCTCGAAAACAACAAAGACGAGAGTATGGCACCATACCTTAAGGTGAAAAAACTTACCAAAGGAATGCTGGTACGTGCCAAAAAAATAGCAGATTTAACAAAAAAAGAACTTAATCCTGATCAAGAAAAAAAATTTTCATGTTTATTAAAGGAACTAGGTTTTTATCAAGGGAATACAGCCGAAAGCTCACAACAACTTAATACCGCAGTTTACAATTTTTGTGCACAATTTATGCCGGAAGTATGTAGATATCACATGACAATCGAAAAACACGAACACGGATTTCAAATAAAAAAATTTGCTTTTACCGAAAGTATGCTAAAGCAAGCTGAAAAACTAAACGAATTAAAAAAACAAAAAGTAAGCGAAAGTATGGAAAGCGTAACACAAGAACAATTACAATCTTCTAATAGGAAAAAATAAGATTTTTAAGCAATTTAAGAAGATGTATTTAGGCCAGCTATGTACATAAGGGCAAAATTACATATGATAAAATCATATTTTTAGCTAATACCGTAAATGAAACCAATATTTTGGCCTGTAATTTTGTTACTGCCTATAGCTTTAATAGTTCTAGTTTGGCAAGTAATCACTCCGTTTATAATCTCGATAATTATTGCTTATTTATTTAACCCGACAGTTGATGTACTAAGCAAAGCAAAGATACCCAGGTCGATATCGGCAGGAGCTATTATTTTGCTATTTTTTACTTTTATATTAGGTTTCGTTATTATAATTGGGCCTTTACTGTATTCACAATACTTAACTTTATTAGAGGTAATACCTAAGTACCTTTCTTCTTGGCAAGAATCAAATTTATTAAATTATCAAATAAAAATTGATGAACCTCAACTAATATTAAAGAAATATTCCGATCAAATAATTAATATTATGACTACGTTTATTAATAATTTTTGGTCGTCGACAATGGCAATGATAAATATTTTATCGCTAATTTTCATTACTCCGATAATAACTTTTTACACTTTGCGAGATTGGCATTTGATAACAAATTCTATCGATAAAATGATACCTAAAAAACACTACAAGGTATTCACCGAACAAATAAATAAAATAGATAACATATTATCGGGATATATCAGAGGCCAGACTCAAGTTTGTTTAATTTTGGGGTTATTTTATACGATCGGTTTATATTTTACCGGCTTAAATTATTCGTTTTTTATCGGTTTTTTCACCGGAATCTTTTCATTTATCCCATATATCGGTTTTACTTCTGGGTTTATCATCGGAAATATAATATCTTTTTTTCAATTCGAATCCTGGTTATCAAAAGCAGCAGTTATCGGGGTGTTTGTTCTAGGACAGGTATTGGAAAATAGTGTTGTTACGCCAAAACTAATCGGAAATAACGTGAAGCTTCATCCGATTTGGATAATTTTTGCAATTTTTATCGGCGGAGCTTTGTTCGGATTTCTCGGAGTATTGCTCGCTATCCCTGTTGCTGCCGTTTTCGGCGTACTAATCAGATTTATAATTCATAAATATTTTCAAAGTAAACTCTATAATGAAACAACTCAGTCTACTGAATAATAAGCCTAAAAAAAAATCGTATAAAACTAAAGATTACATATTATCCGAAGGAAATATCAATGAATATCAACAATTACTTATTGAAAATTGGCAACATCACTGCAAAATCTTATATGGAAAGCCATTAACCGGAAAAACCCATCTGGCACATGTTTGGCAACAAAGTAATAACGGATTATTTCTCCGTTCGCTTAACGGATTACAAATTATAACAAAAGAGAGAAATTACATAATAGAAAATATTGAAAAAATTACAAATGAAAGGGAATTACTCTGCATATATAACGTAACAAAAGAATGTAACTGTAAATTGTTATTGACCACTAATACTTTACCTAAATTTTTACCCTATAAATTGGCAGATTTGAAATCTCGAATTTTATCGTCACCACTTTTAAAACTGCCGGAAAATAACGAACACTTACTAAAAGTGATGTTATTAAAAGAATTTTCCCTTCGTCAAATTAAAATATCGAAAGAAGTAATAGATTATATAATTAATCATACTGAGCGCTCTGTGGCAAAATTAATAAATTTGATCGATTATATCGATTTGGTCGCAATAGAAGAAAAGAGAAATATTACTGTTCCCCTTGTGAGAAAAATAATTAACTTAGGTATTAAATAATTTATACAAACGTGATATACGTTAATTTAATTAAATAAGTTTATTAAATTAAGTTAGTAAAAGATAATGGAAAGCAGAGACTAGCGTAAACTATTGAGAGTTAATTCCACCCTTGGAGCAAATGAACGAGCTAGCCTCTACTTCCTCCTACTTCTATCTGGATACTAACATAAATAAAACGATACGCAATACTCTAATAATTTTTTTTTAGGATATAACCATATTTTAACTATTTATCAAAAAAATAAACATTGTGATTATCGCTATAAATTCCCGATTTATGCTTATTAAAGCAGCTGTAGATAACGTTATATAATTTATTATCGAATAATTCCCAACCATTGTAAAAACCTACCATCTCACGATTACAATTCGGAAAAGAGCTGCGAATGGTATTATCCAATTTAATACTAAAATTATCATTGAAATTAGCACTAGTTATGGCATTAAAAATAAATATAGCTTGATCGTTCAGTAACGATTTTACATCGTGAAAGAATTCTTTAGTAATTAATTGAAACGGAATATTTATATAATGCGTGTATACGTCTAAAAAAATCAAGTCGAATTTTTTATCATTATTTTTCACAAAAGCACGTGCTGGTTCGGCAATAAATTTTTTATTAGCACTTAACGGTTCAGATAAAAAGTATTTCTCAGAAATTTTTTCTAAAGAGTTATCGATATCTACATAAGTATAGTGATTTTTTTTATCTTCCAAGCCAAAAGTAAATCCTCCCGCTCCTATTACCAAAATTTCATAGATTGTATCATAATCCGATACTAAAGGTTCGAGAAAACGTTTTTCAACAAATTTTAAATATTCAAAACGATCTTCCAAATTTTTCGCTATTTTTGCCGAATAACTACGATTAATTGACAATATTTTGCTTTCTTCTTCATTATTTTCAATTATTTCTATCGTGCTATAAGCATTATTTGTCACAATTCCTAATTTAGGATAATTAAGAAAAAGACACACTAACATGCTAAAGACAACAATAGCACTATTATAAGAAAAACAATTTTTGTTTATTATCAAAGTAGCAAGCCCGACAAAAAACACGGTAACGATGACAGTATTATTTACCCCAATCAAAGGCATGAAAAACAATGTGCTAAGTATCGATCCAGAAAACGAACCTAAAGTAGAAACAAATAAAATTTTACCCGTTAAAGCGGAAAAATTATTTTTCCGAAAATAATTGCTGAGCAGAGGAATAGTTTGACCAAGTAAAAAAATCGGATAAATTAAAAAAATTATTGCAAAAATACATGTTTGCCATATGTAATTTTTTATCCCGAATAAAGAAAAAAAGCTAAAATACAGCTGCAATAAATTGTATGATAAAGATAAGATCAGTACTATATTAGCGCATATCAAATTATTTATTAATCTTTGTCTTACGTTTCCTTTGAACTTGCCTCCTACATAATAACCAAAAGAAAGAGGAATCAATATGGCGGATATCAAAATCGAAACCGACTCCAAACCGTTACCAACAAAAGGTATAAGCTGCCTTATCGCTAATATCTCTATCGATAAAACGGCATAGCCTTCAAGAAAAATAACCAGTAATAAAAAAAAATAAAACTTTTTCATTAAAGGTAAAAGAAAACATGATAAGATTAAACTTATACTAATACCTTCTTTTATTACCGTTATTTTTTGTTATCTTCTTCTTTTACTTCTTCATAATCCGAGTCCACTACTTTTTCTTCTTTGTTATCGGATGAAGAGCTATTATCACTTTTACCAGAAGAATCATTATCGGTATTACCGCCATCGGGTTGTTGCTGTTGCGAATCTTTATACATAGCTTCGCCTAATTTCATAGAAGTTTGAGATAACTTATCGGTTTTTTCTTTTATTTTTTCCGAATCACCACTTTCCAAAATTTCTTTTATTTCTTTAATCGCATTCTCGATATTCTCTTTTTCGGCAGAGCTAATTTTGTCACCATATTCTTTCAAAGATTTTTCAGTTGAATAAATCAAACTGTCAGCATTATTTTTTGCTTCGACACTTTTCTTTTTCTCCCGATCCTCTTTTGCTTTAACTTCCGCTTCTTTTACCATTTTATCTATATCAGCATCGGAAAGCCCTCCGGAAGCTTGTATTTTTACTGTTTGTTCTTTTCCTGTTGCTTTGTCTTTTGCCGAGACATGAACTATACCGTTCGCATCGATATCGAATGTAACCTCGATTTGCGGCACACCACGAGGAGCAGGAGGTATTCCTTCCAAAGTAAATTGGCATAAGCATTTGTTATCTATTGCCATTTCTCTTTCTCCTTGGTGTATACGCAAAGTAACTGCCGTTTGATTATCTTCAGCAGTAGAAAAGATTTGGCTTTTTTTACTAGGAATAGTCGTATTACGTCCTATCAAACGAGTAAATACGCCCCCAAGAGTTTCAATTCCGAGTGACAAAGGAGTAACGTCAAGCAATAATACGTCACCACTATTTCCTTGCAAAATACTGCCTTGAATTGCAGCACCTACTGCCACAACTTCATCTGGGTTAACACCCCTATGAGGATCTTTACCGAAAAATTCTTTTACTTTTTCAATAACTTTTGGCATTCTGGTCATACCGCCGACCAATATGATTTCATCGATATCGCCAGCAGATAAACCCGCATCTTTTAAAGCTTTTTCACACGGCTTCATTGATTTGTTAATCAAATCTATTACTAAATTTTCCAGTTTTGCTCTCGATAATTTAATACCCAAGTGTTTAGGTCCGCCAGAATCTGCCGTAATATAAGGCAGATTAATTTCCGTTTCCAAAGAGCTGGATAACTCTTTCTTAGCTTTTTCCGCAGCTTCTTTTAAACGCTGCATAGCTAATACATCTTTATTAAGATCGATGCCATTACTTTGTTTAAATTCACTAATTAAAAAATCCAATATTTTGTGATCGAAATCTTCTCCACCCAAATGAGTATCGCCATTAGTAGATTTCACTTCAAACACACCGTCACCCAATTCTAAAATCGAGACATCGAAAGTACCTCCTCCCAAGTCGTATACAACGATGTTTTTATTTCCCGCTTTTTTATCGAAACCATAAGCTAAAGCAGCTGCAGTCGGTTCATTAATAATACGTAATACTTCGAGACCGGAAATTTTCCCAGCATCTTTCGTTGCTTGCCGTTGAGCGTCATCAAAGTAAGCGGGAACCGTAATAACGGCTTTTTTCACATCTTCGCCAAGATAATTTTCCGCAGTTTCTTTCATTTTTTGCAAAACAAAAGCTCCAATTTGACTTGGAGAATATTCTTTACCTTTGGATTCGATCCATACGTCGCCGTTTTTCGCTTTAACAAGTTTGTAATTCATCTTAATGCTTTTTACAAAATCGTTACTGTATTTACGACCGATCAATCTTTTGGAAGCAATAATAGTATTTTCCGGATTGGTAACTGCTTGGCGTAATGCAGGAGTACCTACTATTCTTTCTCCCCCATCAGTAAATGCGACCACCGAAGGAGTAGTTCTCGCTCCTTCCAAATTTTCAATAATATTGGCATCTTTTCCTTTCATGACGGCAACACAAGAATTTGTGGTACCTAAATCTATTCCTATTATCGGTTCCGACATAAAGAATCTCCTGTAAAATTATTTTTTTTAATTACAGGAAATATATAATCAGAATTTTTTCCAATACAACCCCGAATAACAAGAATCATAAACAATATCGATTAATATGATTTATATGCTTTCATCTCCGATTGTTGATTCACTAACAGTTATTTCCTCTCTGTATCGATTCTACATTTATCGATTACCGCATCGCCAATTAAGAAGAGGTGAACAGCAATATCAGCCAAGCTATTACCAGATGTTGATAAGTGCCAAATCTTTAACCATATCTGAAGCTTTAACCTTGCTTAATTTTTTAATGTTTTTCCTATAAACTAGACTTAAGAATTGACATTGCACAAATAGCGATAAGAAACTATCGGTAACGATATCGATAAACCAAATTCCAAGCTTTTCGATTTGATAAAATTTTCACATAATAAAAATAGTGCGGTAGTAAAAACAGCAGTATTGACAACGACATTAAATAATTGGTTAATAAAAAAGTAATTAAAGAAGTAATTGTCATTTTTCTTAGGTAAATAGCAGCCATCATATTCATTAAATAATTTATTAGAAGTATAAATTGAAATAATACCGGTTCTTGGGCTAACTCCAGCTAAAGCGTTAGTTAATTTAGCGTTTTTATAATTAATTGCCGTATATACCTCCTCTTTTTGAAGATTTTTACATTTTTAAGCTTTTATCAAAAATTTTTCTTTTGTTACCGCCCGTATTCTTCGATCGTATTCTAAAATTTCTTCAATAGAGTCGGGTTTATAATCGGAACAAGAAGAAACAATATCGTCGATAATCAGGACAATTTCATCGAAAGTAATTTTTCCTCTGAGAAATAAATTAACAGCTATTTCATTGGCAGTATTAAGTGCAACGTAATTATCCGTTTGCAAGAATCTTAATGCGGGAAATTGACTTGAATTCGGCTGATAAAAGTTTAGCGAACCTATTTCAGCAAGGTTTAATTGAGTAGGCGATTCTTTTCTTTCTGGCCAATTTAAGGCATATGCGATCGGTAATTTCATATCGGGATCACTCAAAACGGCAATATTATTTCCGTCGACATAAGAAATCATTCCGTGAATTATCGCTTCGGGATGAATAACTATATTTATTTTATCGATATCGATTTCAAATAAATAACGAGCTTCTATCACTTCCATTACCTTGTTCATCATTGTTGCCGAATCAACGGAAATTTTTTTACCCATTTTCCACACCGGATGCATAATTGCTTGCTCTACTGTCTTGTTATCGTTACCATTTTGATAAAATGGGCCTCCAGAAGCAGTAAGAGTAATTTTATCTACTAAACCGTTATAAATTTGAAAAATAGCATTATGCTCCGAATCGATAGGAATAATTTTTGCTTTACCCAAAATATTATTAATCAGGTGACCTGCGCATACCAAACTTTCCTTATTTGCCATTACCAATGTTTTAGCGCATTTAATTGCTTCCATAGTAGGAGTAAGACCGGCAATTCCCAATATTGCCATAACACAAATATCCACCGGTAATTTTGCACAATCGATTAATGCATTTTTTCCAGATAATACTTTTTTAGTAGGTAAATTTTGCTTAAGGTTTAAGTAATGCCTATTATCGACAACCACAACTCTTTTTGCTTTCAATAATTTAGCTTGCTCTGCAAGTAATTGCCAATTATTATTTGCCGTAATTACTTCGACACTATATTTATCCAAATCTTTTACGATTAACTCGACGGTTTGTTTACCTACCGAACCAGTAGAACCAAAAATTGCTATTGATTTTTTCACATGTTTACATAAAACATCTGAAAATTATCTTCTTGTTAATATACTAAAGCAAATTTTAATGATATAAGAAAAACAAATTTACTTATTTATGTTATGAAAAAATTAAAAAAATTGCTTGGATATTTTCTTTTAAGCGATTTAATAAAAGGGTTGAAAATATCACTGAAGTATTTTTTCAAAACGAAAATAACACTAAAATATCCGGAAGAAAAAGGGAAATATAGCCTCAGATTCAGAGGAGAACATGCACTGAGACGGTATTCGAACGGAGAAGAACGTTGTATAGCATGTAAACTATGCGAAGCAATATGTCCAGCGCAAGCAATTACTATCGAAGCGGAAGAACGGGAAGACGGAAGTCGTAGAACAACACAATATGATATTGACATGACCAAGTGTATCTACTGTGGATTTTGCCAAGAAGCATGTCCTGTCGATGCAATCGTCGAAGGTCCTAATTTCGAATTTGCTACCGAAACCAGAGAAGAAATGATGTATAATAAAGATAAATTACTCGAAAACGGTGAAGTTTGGGAAAAAGCATTGCAAAAAATGATAATAAGTGATAACTGATACGTTTCCACTCATGCTTGAATTGGATTAAAATGTCACAACTTATCCACACCTTGTACAAAAAAATAGGCAAAGATGATTTACACGATTGGATGTCCAAAAATACAAAAAGAAAGAAATACAATTTTTATTCTTCGATAGATATACGTCATTCGGGTTATAAAGCATCGCCAGTAGATGTAAATCTTTTTCCGGGTGGGTTTAACAATCTTTCGAAAAATTCTTTAAAATTAGCAGCATCTATAATAAAAAATTCATACCGAAACAAAAAATTTTTGATATTACCAGAAGAACATACTCGCAATTCACATTATAACGATAACTTAATGGCTCTGAAAACAATGTTGGAACTTTCTGGAAATCAGGCGGTAATAGGGCATAATAAAAAAATTTTCGGCAGCAATGGTAACCACATTCTTACTTCTCCTATAAAAAAAATAGATAAATTAATAGAAACACAAGATGGCTATGTTCCTGACATCATTCTTATAAATAATGACATGATCTCGGGTATACCCGATGTTTTACAAAATATTCATCAAGAAATAATACCCAAGCCTAGCCTCGGGTGGTTTAATCGCTCTAAATCTCGTTATTTTCAAATATACGACGAAATCGTAGAAAAATTTTGTAAAGATTTTTCAATAGACGGATGGCTAATTAATACTTTTACAAGCATTTGTACGGAAATAAACTTTAACAAACAAGAAAGTTTGGAGTGTATTGCGTTAAAAGTGGAAAAAATATTAAAAAAAATACAAAAAAAATATGACGAATATTCGATTAAAGACAAGCCTTATGTTTTCATCAAAGCGGATAACGGAAGTTATGGAATGGGAGTAACAAACGTATTTAGTGCCGAAGAAATCTTCCATCTAAATAAAAACGTGAGAAAAAAAATGAATGTTACTAAAGGAAAAGCAATTATCAACAAAGTGCTATTACAAGAAGGAGTAGCAACTATTAACGTATGTGACGGGTACACTGCCGAACCTTTAGTTTATTGCATTATGGACCAGCCGATTTCTTTCCTTTATCGTTACCACACGGGACAATGTAATCTAAATAACTTAAATAAAGTAGGAGCACAATTTAAAGAAATAGTTACAGGATCGGTATGTAACGATAAGCTTGCTTTTTTCTCATCTTTAATAACAGGTCTTCCTTTACTTGCCACTTCAATTGAATTAGAACATTATGGTGACGGTTAAAATAGCAGCATCGATATTATCTGCAGATTTTTCTCAGCTGGGTCAAGAAATAAGAAATGTAACACAAGCAGGTGCCAATTACATACATGTAGACGTAATGGATGGTCATTTCGTACCGAATATTACAATCGGATCATGCGTAATAAAATCAATCAGAAAACAAACTCATTTGCCATTCGACGTACACTTAATGATTTCACCAGCACTAAATTATATCGAAGATTTTGCAAACGCAGGCAGCGACATCATAACAATTCATGAAGAAGCAGAAATACATTTGGAAAAAGCTATACGAACAATTAAGTCATTAGGTAAAAAAGCAGGAATATCAATCGTTCCTTCTACTAACCCCGAAATATTAAAGTATTTATTGGATGAAATCGATCTAATCCTCGTCATGTCGGTTAACCCCGGATTCGGAGGACAACAATTTTTAAGTTCGCAGTTACAAAAAATTGCCAATATAAGGTTAATGATAAATAAATCGAATAATAAAATATTACTCGGAGTAGACGGGGGAATAAACGAAAAAAACGCACAATCGGTGATAAAAGCAGGTGCGGATATTTTAGTGGCAGGTTCCGCTATTTTTACTAAGAACGGTAATTATAAAGAAAATATTCAAAAATTAAGAAATTAAGTATATATTATTAACCTTAGATTAAATATTAAAATTAATGATTAAAGAACAAAATAGTGATTCAATCGTACTTTTAGTTTGGAAAAATAAAGTAGAAGAATTAAAAATCAGGTTAAAAGGCAAAACACAAGAAGAATTAAATAAACCATATAAATGTGGAGACGATAATCAAAAAAACACTTTACTCAATTTAGCTGCTATTAAAGGAAATTCTGAAATAGTCAACCTTCTTCTTACCGCAGGTAGCAATCCTGCTATTATTGACAAACACAAAAAACAAAATTCACTACACCATGGAGTACTTTCCGACGATATTAACATAGTTGAAAAAATTCTCGCTACAAATGAATCAGAAAACATTATCAACGTGCAAGACATATATGGAAATACACCGTTATTTTTAGCTGCAAGAAACGGCAATGCTCGAATAGTAAGTTATTTATTGGCAAAAGGAGCAAAGTTAAGTATAGAAAATAAATTTAAACAAAATCCACTAGATATTGCTACTATAACCGGTAAATATTGAAGTTGTTAAGCAAATCATAAATCACGATCCTACACTAATTAACTTAAAATCTGAAAATAGATCGGCATTATATTATGCCATAGCAAATACTCATACAGACATAGTTGATTATTTACTGGCAAACGGAGCAAAATTTAACTTAACTTACGATCAAGAAGCAATTACAACCGCAAAAAACAAAAGAAGATTATGTAAAACTCATACCCGTGTTCAAAAAACATAAGATTAATATTGAAAATACAAAACAATCGTCAAAAGATAGTTTGCTAGATAAAACTATAATCTGTTCCGGGTTGTTAACGATTTCTGTTTTATCCACAACATTAGCACTTAATCAAGCTGCATTAAGTATATTTTTCTTAACAATTTTTTCATTAAACGTTCTGCTTATCGCATTGACGAACAATAAAGCGAATAAACCTCAAACATCAATTACGGAACCGTTAACAAACGGTCAGCAAATTACATATAAAACTAAAAATGTAAAAAACGTATATGCAAAATTTGTATAAAATAATTAAAATTGTAGTATAATACGGTTATAAGATTAAGAAAAAAAGAAAATGACAAATAATAAATACAGCAATACGAAACAAGGCTTAGCAATTGGCAGCGGAATAATTATTTTAGGGATTACAGCATTTATTATCGCATTAACCTCAGACAAACAAACAAATTTTATAAAAAAACAACCAATAAATTCCGGTTTAGTTACGGGAGTATTTCTTTTAACCATAGGATTACTATGTGCCTTAGGAGGTTATATGTTGGATGAACATAATACTACATCATTAACTAGTACGACTTCATTAAGTACTAACCTCATACAACATAAATAAAACGATATCTTAATTACGCTAAAATCTAAGCGAATAAATAAACTGAAAATCGTCACAAAATTTCATGCAAAAATTTTTTTATAATATGTTATAACACATTATAAATAATTTTTTTTTGAAGCTAATATTTCATCAACTATTATAAAGTAAAATTTATCTGTTAAAGCCATTCTATGAGTGAAAAAAAAATATTTACCAGACGAAAAAATAACCGCATGAATCCAACAGTCGACGAAAGTTTTACTGCATCAACCCAAGTAATATCTCAAGATACCAATAACGATCAAGAACATCGAGTACGTGATAACAAAAAATTTGATATTGTTAAGATTACTTATACGCAAATATATCAATTATTGCTTTCTATGCTGGCAAATAATAAATTCGCTTTAGAAGAAGTACTAAAATTTGCCAAAATATTATTTGCAGAAGGAGTACGAACTCCGGAAATAGCAAAATTAATAATAAGGAAAATTAACAAAGAAAAAAGTAAAGAAATTACCGAAAATGTAATAACCGAAAAACAACCTGAAAGGAGTAGATGATGAAAAAATTCACGGTTCCATGTCAATTCGGTTCTCAAACTTCGCCTTTTACCATATATATAGGTAGGCCGAAAAGAGATAATCACCCGATACAAAATCAAGCGAATTGGCTATCGAAAGAACGCGGGGGAAAAGTGCCACAAAAAGTTATGGATAGTTTGGAAAAGCTCCGCGATTTAGCAGAAAAAAATAATGTTTCGTTTGAAGAATTATGTGTCTATGCATTAACCGCTGCAGCAAAGCAAGAAGAAGATCAAGTTCAAGAAGAACAGAATGATGATGAAACTACAGAAGGTAAAGAAAGTTAAATTAACCTCGGAAAATTATTACTTACTCTCTACCGGAAGATTTTTGTCGCTGTTCTTTAACCTTAGGTTCATCAATTAATTTCGAAAGCGATGCAACATAACCGATTGCAGCAGCTAATATAATTGATATTACTGCTATTCCGCAAATTATCGGAATTGCCAGTTTCAAGTTATTTTTTGCAATATCAGTAGCGGTAAAAGCAACCGCCATTGATACAGTATTTATTGCCAAAGCTCCTACAATGCAAATCGTTATATTTCTTGCCAAATACTTTTCTTGTGGTTTTAATTTATTTTTTCTTTCGTCAATTTTGCTTTGAATTTGCCCGATTTTTTCTTCGGCAGCATTAAATTTTTCTTTTAAGTATTTTATAATCTTATCATGCTTATTTTCAAGGGAAAACTCCAGCATTCTACATAATATTGTTTCATCTATAATTTCAATTTTCTTTTCCTCAATAAAGTATTTAACTGCAGATAAACGCCGTTCTCTGACTTCATCATTATCATTTATACCAATCGAAACAAGAATTTCTATCAAGGATGATTGCGTAATGCAGTTCTCCACTATCGTTGCGTTTGAATTTCCCTATTCGATTTTTCGCGTTGATATCGCCCCCCAATTCTACCAAAGTTTTAATCACATCTAGCTCGGCATTATAACAGGCATGATGCAAAGGAGTACTACCATATTTATTTTTTGTATTAACATTTAATCCTTTTTTCTGCAAAAACTTCATAACATCGTTATTGCCTCTACTTGCCGCAATGTGCAGATAAGTATCCTCATGTTCATTTTTCTGATAAAGAAAATCAGGGTTTTCGTTCAATATTCTTGTTACTTCAGCTAAATCTCCCGTATAAACAGCATCAAATAACTCAGAATCAAATACAGTTACTTTTTCTAAATATTGAACAATCTCTTTTAACTGTGTATTATCACCCCGTGAAAATTTATAAGCTCTCTTAGCAACATATAAAGGAGTTTCATTAGATCTATTTCTTTGAAAAGCAACATTTAAATCCTTTGCTAATATTTTCTTTACCTCAGATAATCTTCCTTCTTCAATTGCTGTTAATAATAATTTTAAATTATCCTTTGATTGCATAACTTTCCATAAATTTATTCTTTGAGTATATTATAAATTAGTTAAATAATTTATTTTATTTTAATTAGCCGTATAGAATTTTTTTTTGTATTTTTCATGAAAATTTCAACAGTTTCTTCCGGTAAAATACTCTGAATAATTTTTGGCCATTCAATAATAGTTACGCCCGTGTTAAAAGCATCTTCGATTCCCAAATTATAAACTTCTTCGATACCGCTCAATCTATAAAAGTCAAAATGCCAAACGGTAAATTTACCTACATTATATAAGTTAACCAAATTAAAAGTAGGACTTGTAACTTCGGCATCGATAAACGAATTAATAAAATATCGGGAAAAAGTGGTTTTACCCGCTCCTAAATCGCCAAATAATGCTATTACATCATGTACTTTTACATTTCGAGCAACCTTTTCGGCTAAAATTTTCAATTGTTGCAAATTACAACTATAAACCCCTTTCATCTAAAAATTTTTGTGCTTCCAGTGCAGCCATACAACCAGTACCAGCTGCGGTTACCGCTTGCCTATATATTTTATCTTGCACATCTCCGGCAGCATATACCCCTGGAATATTAGTTGCAGTGCTATCGGGCTTAGTGATAATATAACCTCCGTTATCCATCTCGATCAATTTATGAAAAATTCCAGTATTAGGCTTATGACCGATCGCAATAAAAATTCCGCTTATGTTAATTTCTCGTACTTTATTATCAATAATTGATTTCAATAACACTCTCGTTACTTTTTTCGGCTCGTCATCACCTAAAATTTCATGTAAAACATGATTCCACAATACCTCAACCTTATTATTTTTAAATAACCTGTCTTGCAAAATTTTTTCCGCACGTAATTGATCTCGACGATGAACTAAAATTACTTTTGATGCGTGATTTGTTAAATAAAGAGCTTCTTCAACTGCGGTATTACCTCCGCCAACAACTAAAACTTTTTGATTTTTAAAAAAAAAGCCGTCGCAAGTGGCACACCCGGAAACACCGTAACCTTTAAATTTTTCTTCGCTTCGCAATCCTAACCATTTTGCTTCCGCTCCGGTAGCAATCACTACTGTTTCCGCTTTATACAGATCTCCCGATTCACCTAAAAATTCAAATGGTGGTTCTTCCATTTGTTTTACCGAAGATATGTGATCGAAAATTAATTTAGTTTTTACGTTAGATGCTTGCTTAGACATTTCGTCCATCAGCTGAGGGCCTTTTATCGGTTTTGCAAAACCCGGATAATTTTCTACGTCGGTAGTAATGGTAAGCTGTCCCCCAATGGAATTACCTTGAACAAGAATCGGTTTCATATTTGCTCTGGCGGCATATATTGCAGCAGTATATCCTGCGGGACCGGAACCGATAATCAAATTTTTCGTATAATGTTCTGCCATTTAAAGGGCTTCGTTATATTCCGCCAAATAACTAGCCACCCCTTCTGAATCCGGTTTCATTGCCTGTTTTTCATCAGTCCAACCTGCCGGACAAACTTCACCGTGTTTTTCCGTATATTGCAATGCTTTAATTAAACGAATTAATTCGTCAATGTTTCTGCCCAAAGGTAAATCATTAACCGATTGATGTCTAATAATGAAATCGCGATCAATGATAAACGTTCCTCGCAAAGAAATGGATTCGTCAAGCAACACTCCATAATTTTTTGAAATCGATTTAGAAAGGTCAGCTACCAATGGAAAATTGATATCGCCGATACCACCATTTTCCCTAAGAGTTTTCCTCCAGGCATAATGAGTAAAATGAGAGTCGACACTTACTCCGATCAATTCAGTGTTCAACTCATTGAATTGTTCTATTCTGTTACTAAAAGCAATAATCTCGGTCGGACAAACAAAAGTGAAATCCAACGGATAAAAAAACAATACTCCATATTTTCCTTTCACATGTTCTTTAAAATTGAAATTTTCCGATATACTGCCATCACTCATTATGGTTTTTGCACTAAAATCCAGTGCATGTTTACAAACTAAAGTACTATCGCCTACCATTTAACTACCTTGTATAATGTAATCATTATCAATATAACATTAGGTACTCTTAATGACAAATTCAATTTTACGGACGACTTATAAATCACTCTTCAATTATATTCGATAAAGTGAAATCTTCTTATTAAGATGGCAAAAATAAAAAAGTTCTTCAGAAGGTTAAAAAAACTGAAAATATTCCATTTTTTTACAGTTTTAGCGGCAATATTATTAATTAATCATCATGCTATAAAATTTTTTTCTCCTTTAAAAGAAATAAAAATCATTGGCAATAATCACATAAAAACAGATGAATTAAATCTACCGAAGTTACAAACCAATATATTACGTATTTCTCTTACATCGATTTACGAGCAGATTATATCTCGAAATTGGACTAAATCTCTTGCCGTAAAAAGAATTTTTCCCGATAAAATAGCAATAGAAATTAAAGAATACATACCGTTTGCAGTATGGAATAAAAAATTTTTAATTAATGAAAAAGGAAAAATTATAACGAAAGAATTTAATCGAAAGCAACTGTTATCAATCACCGGTGAAAATGCCAACCTTGCCGCTTACGGATTCGTTACGGATTTAAAATTAACAACAATGTTAAACGAAATAAAAGAATTAAAATACATAAACAAGCGTAGATGGGACGTTATTTTCACAGAAGGTTTAACGGTGAAACTCCCGGAAGAAAATAGTAAAGAAGCCTGGAATAAGGCTCTTAAAATTATCGACAGAAATAATTTATTAGAAAATAAAATATGGGTTTTGGATATGAGAATAACCGATAAATTCTTTATAAAATAAAATTACTTATCCATTATTTGTTTTAATGCGAAATAAGCACGATTCACTACTAAAGAGAGCGATTTGAAAGAAGCAACTTTAGCAAATTTATTTGCCGGAAAAGTAACCAAACTGATTTCCCATAAATCGGCTTTTACTATTTTTCTAATACCACTTTCCATTATGTGTGATAAAACCACATAACCTATGGATAAACCGTTAATTACTTCCGACTTTAACAAAGAATAAGCTTCTTGAGCTTGTCTGACATCTAAAATTAATTGCGCTTTTACGTATAAACCGTTGCTATCTTCATATATGTCTAAAATTTTTCCGATGGGTAATTCATGATTATGTTGCCAAAGCAATTTTATTTTATTCACCTGTAAATTTTCTGCAAAAGCCCCCAATAAAACCAGATCTTCCATTTCATCTATAATATTAAAAACACTGGCATAGCCTTCGAATAATCCGTTTTTATTAATCGATTTCACCATAAATGAACAATCTGCAAACATATTAATCCCTCATGTATTTAAGTACAAACTATAAGATTTATCTTGATATAGAGGAAACATTAATTTATACATTCTTATATTCGAAGGTTTTGTTTTAAAACCAAACTTAAGTTTATAAGTAAAAGCTTATTAATGTTATCATTATGTAATAATAAATTATCTTTCTATAAAAGGTTGTAATCAATTATTAATTTAGGTAGCCTAAATTACCTAATTAACTTAGTATAAGGCGTCAAGTAAAGTGGGAGAATTAAAAAAAGTAGTATTATCGACTGTAATTTGCAATAGCTTGATTTGGTACGATTATGCACTTTATGGAAGTTTGATAGGAATAATCGGTAAATTATTTTTCCCGTCGGAAAATAGTTTTATTAGCTTGATAGAAGCATTTGGCGTGTTTGCCGTCGGTTTCCTTATGCGCCCGATCGGAGCAATATTATTTGGTCATGTCGGCGATATTCACAGCAGAAAATATGCTCTGTTTTTTGCCATAATTTCCATGACCATTCCTATGCTTTTTATTGCATTTTTACCAACTTACGACTCTATAGGGATTGCCGCACCAATACTGTTGATTTTAGTTAGGTTGATACAAGGATTAGCCTTAGGAGGAGAGGCGGGAAATGCTGCTTTTCTTATAGAATATTCTCCCGATCATCGCAGAGGTTTCATTTGCAGTTTCGAAGTATTAAGCGCGGTAATCGGCTCGATAATAAGTACTATTGTTATTACCGTCTGCAAAACAATAGTACCACAACAAGTATTTTACGATTGGGGTTGGAGAATACCATTCGTTTTCGGGATAATAATCGGCATAATAGGAGCGTTATTACGTTATTTCACCGAAGAAAGCCCTGCGTATGAAAAAGCAAAAAAATCTAATAAAAAAAATAATACTTATCCCCTAAAACAAATAATTCAAAATCATAAAAAAAACTTCTTTACCGCCATCGGTATCGATTCGGTAGAAGAAGCATCGCTATATGTATTTTTAATATTTTTTTACTTCATGATAAACGAATCCTATCTCAACAATCATTACGTAGCATTAAGCCACCTATTCTCGATGCTTGCGCTTGCGGCGGTAACTTTATTTTTTGCAGCAATATCCGATAAATACGGTAGAAAAAAAATTATGTTAACTACTTTTATAGTATTATTTTTCTTATCTTATCCCATATTTTGGTTGTTAACACAGCAAAGCCTAATTTTAATAATAATAGGACAGTTAATTTTAGTTACAATTATTGGCGGAGCATTGGGCCCAGTATCAGCTGCTGCCTTAGAATTATTCCCCATATCGGTACGTTACAGCGGTTTTGCGATTTCTCGAAATATATCTGCCGCTCTCTTCGGAGGTATGGCACCTACGATCTGCGCCTTTTTAATACATATCACCGGAGAAAAAACAGCTGCCAGTTTATATCTTATGTTTGTTGCTTTGTTCGGTATAATTTCTTTCTTATTTTTTAAAGATAAATACAATCAGCCCATACATTAAAAAATATGTTATTAAAAAATTTACTACTAGATAAAATCTGGAAGAATTTAAATAACGTCAAGTATATCAAAATAACCGATATAACTTATCAACATGCAAATCATCTTCCTTCCGGTACCAATGAAACTCATTTTAAAATCACTATAGTCTCGGATGTATTTTGCGATCTATCCCTAATTGAACGTCAACGTATGATTTACGAACTCTTCAAATTTGAATTGACTCACAAAATTCATGCATTATCCTTACTTCTGTACACTACAAATGAATTCAAAAATAAATGAAAAAAGATACGTTAATAATAAAATCCGGATTAATTTCAAACGGCTATAACGGAGCGATAAATCCGCCGATTTATCATCTTTCGACAATACTTTTTCCCACCTTACAAGATTACAGAGATGCACAAAAAGGTAACAGCATGCATAAAGGTTGTTATAACGATCGCGACTGTAGTTACGGCACTGTCGGTAGCCAAACAGCTGCAGAATTGGGAAAAGCACTGTCAGCATTGGAAACGGAAAACTCACAAGAATACGATAAAGAAAACAGGTGCAAAACACTACTTTACCCTTCAGGTTTAGTCGCATTAACACTGGCTGCAATTACTTTTTCCGAATCCGGTAAACATATTTTGGTCTCGGATAATTCATATGGGCCTTTCCGTAGATTTCTCGAACAAGATTTAATAAGAATGGGAGTAGAAGTAACATTCTATAATCCGGAAGAGAAATTAGATAGCTTAATTAAAGAAAATACTTCGTTAATAATGATGGAAAGCCCAGGCTCAATCACATTCGAGATAGCGGATATCGAAAAGATAGTAACATTAGCAAAAAAACACAACATTGTAACCGTAATGGATAACACTTGGGCTACTCCGTTATTTTTTAAACCCCTAGAACAGGGAATAGACGTTTCTTTATACGCAGCCACCAAATATATTAACGGACATTCCGACGTACTTATGGGAGTAGCACACGCCAAAAGCAAAATTTTTGATTTATTATATAATACGCACAAAAATTACGGGATCGCTATTAATTCGCAAGACTGTTACCTGGTTCAAAGAGGATTACGTACCTTATCTCTTCGCGTTGATCGTCATCAAAGCAATGCTATGAAAGTTGCAACGTATTTGGAAACCGTTCCGGAAGTAAAAAAAGTGCTATACCCTGCACTTCCTTCCTTTAATCAATATCAACTGTGGAAAAAATATTATACCGGCGCTACTGCTTTATTCAGCATTATTTTAGATAAAAAATATTCCGATCAACAATTAGGATCGATGATCAATCATATGAATTTCTTTGGCATCGGTGCCTCATGGGGCGGATATAAAAGCTTAATACTAAGTTTTGATCTGGAGAAATATCACAGAAATTTTAATAAGTATGATACGGGCTGCATTAGGATATTTTGCGGTCTAGAAGACCCCGAAGACCTGATAGAAGATCTGAAAAATGCCTTTATCAGGCTACGAAAAGCATGTTGAAGCAAGTAAGAGGAACAAAAGATTTAATTGCCGACGAATATAGAAAAATAAAATACATATACGATACCGCATACAAAATTGCCGATAATTACGGCTTTACCCCGATAGAAACTCCTATTATAGAATATTCCGAAGTATTTACCAAAACCCTCGGAGAAGTTTCCGACATTATCACTAAAGAAATGTATACATTTCTTGATAAAAATGAAAATAACCTGACGCTAAGGCCGGAATTTACTGCGGCAATCGCCAGAGCATTTATTACAAACCACCTGGAACAATTACCTTCGCCACTTAAATTAATTTGTCATGGCCCGTTATTTCGCTATGAAAGGCCGCAAAAAGGTCGACAAAGGCAATTTAATCAAATAAATTGTGAAATCTTAGGTGAAGGGGATTATTTAGCAGATATCGAAGCAATTTCTCTTGCCGTTAACCTGCTAAAGGCACTTAAAATAGAAAATAAAGTAAAACTGGAACTTAACTCTTTAGGTGACGAAGAAAGTTATAACGACTATCGAACGGTTTTAACCCTATATCTTGAAAAATATAAAGATCAATTATCAATCTATAGTCAAAAAAGATTAACTACCAACCCACTCAGAATATTAGATTCGAAAGACGAATCAGATAAAGCAATACTAAAAGACGCCCCTAAAATATATAATTATTACAGTAACTATTCGGTTGATTTTTTTTCTAAAGTGAAAAACGGCTTAGATCAGCTCGACATTAAATATACAATCAATCCGCATTTAGTCAGAGGGCTGGATTATTACTCGCATACCACGTTTGAATTCACTACCGATAGGCTCGAAGCTCAAAATGCAGTAATTGCAGGCGGTAGATACGATAAATTAATAGAAATAATGGGCGGAAAAAATACTCCAGCCATAGGCTTTGCAGCAGGGATAGAACGCATTAGCGAATTGACCGAAGAAATCAAATACACAGAGAAAATAATTTCGATAATTCCAATGGGAGAAGAAGCAATAAATAAAGGAATAATATTAGCTCATCGCTTGCGCAGCAACGGAATAACAATTCACTTGCTAAGTAAAGGAAATTTGAATAAGCGATTAAAAAAATCAGAGACAAGTGTAGCTGCAATAATAATCGGAGAAAAAGAACTAAAAAATAACCAATTAACACTGAAAAACATGAAACTAAATACTCAAAAACAATGTAAAGACAGTGAAATACTAGCAGAAATAGGAAGGATTTTATAATCGATAAAAAAAAAGTTTACCTAATCTAAGTTAACAATTTTTTTCAGTACATAAAACTCGCTACATAATTCTGGATTTAAAATAAATTTTTTAGGAAACCAAGCATGACCCAAATGCATTTCAAGAGAATTTTTAATACCCCATTCTTTTCCCCAAGAATTTCTTACTAAAAATCCTTTTTCTTTATTATATCCAACAATATCGACGCAATGACCACCTAACAATCTTTCATTAACCGTATCAGGCATTCTCACAATACCGGTTTCGGCAATTTCTTCAGATTCGAAGCTTTCATAAACTTGAAAACCGAAAGTAATCGGGTAGCCTTCGCACAAACAAGAAACAATATGTTCCAATGTTTGTGGCACTGATTCATATGACACCACTTTATGCTTAAAGGCTTCACTATAAGCATCTGCACTTGGCGGTACGGCAAATTTAGTTATATCACATATGGCCACACAGTTTCAGGACATATCCCTAACGCACCTAAAACTTTTACTCCGTCGATAATAGCAGCACCAGCATCTTGGCCAATATTTCCCTCTATAAGCCTTTCATCAAAATAGATAAACAACCTGGAAGGAATTCCCAAGTTTTCTTTGCTAGCTTGTTGCGCATGTTGCAAATATTGAATGAGAAAAGCAAGTCCATTACTGGTACATGAACCTAATTCCCCTTGATCGTACACCGATATATTAAAAGAAGTAGATAAGTCAACATTGTGTACATGCGGATTGTAATGGTAATTAACTGCCAAAAGATGTCGCTCGACATGATCACCCCGAATATAATCGTATCGACGTCCTTTAGCTAATTTTGACTTTTTTACTTTTCCTCCGATAACTCATAATATAATCGCAGTGTAATTAACAAGATCTAAATATGTCAACATAAGTAATGAAAAAATTATTATATTATTTTTAATTGTTAAATATTTCCAAAAGTTTTTACCTTAACGGCATTATGGATTTCGCTCTGCGCAAGAATTATCAAAGACGGCCTAAATCGTTCGATTACCATCCTTATATAAGGCCTAACGGTTGCACTAGTAAGTAATATTGGATATTTTCCTTTTAAAGCATATTTATCGAACACGGATTTAATCGAATTAATAAATTCTTGAATTTTACTTGGATCTATTGCTAATTTTCTTTCGGTAATTCCTTCGGCAAAAATTTGTTCCCATTTATTTGACAGTGATATAGCCGATATATAACCGTTTTTATTAACGTTACTGAAACTAATTTGTCGAGCCAAATTAGAGCGAACATGCTCAGTAATCGAAATAATATTCTGGTTCGATTGATATATTTCCGCTATGGCCTCTAAAATAAGAGGTAAGTCTTTTATGGAAACATGTTCCGATAGTAATTTTTGCAATACGTGCTGTATTACTCCAATTCCAACCTTATTAGGTACGACATCCGAAACTAATTTTTTATGTTCTTCCCCTATTTCGTCTAGTAATGCTTGAGTAGAACTATATGTTATTAGCTCGGGCATACTGTTTTTTATTATTTCGGTTAAATGAGTCGTGATTACTGTTTGCGGTTGGACTACGGTGTAATCTTTAGCAATAGCAACCTTTTTCAAATGTTTTTTTATCCATACTACGTCTAAGTTGAAAGTAGGGTCCTTTTCTTTCTTTCCTTCTATTTCAATAGCTTTACCAGTAGGATTCATTACCATTAACATATCGGTCTCAATTTTACCCGAGCCGCTTACAAACTCTTTAATCTTAATAGAATAATTGTTATACGGTAACGAAAGATTATCTCTAATACGCACTATGGGAATAACAAAACCGAATTCGTTAGCCAACGTTTTACGTAATTTTTTCACATTTTCTGCAATAACATCTGCAAAAGTTAACAGCCCTCCTCCCAGTTCTATTTTCACGTAATCGATTTGTAAACTCTGTGAAACGGAATTCTCGTTGGTTTCACTATCATTTGTTGTTATTTCGTCATCGGCAATGGTTTCTTTTTGCAAATTATGAATTAAATAAGATATTCCTCCGGTTAAAACACCTAAAATTAAAAACGGCATTGTCGGCATCCCAGGTACCAAAGCAATCATTAATAAAAATGCCGCCGTCATCACTAATGCTTTGGGATACTTACTTAATTGTGCCATAATAGCTTTATCGGCCGAACCGCTTGTCCCGGATTTCGTTACTAATAACCCTGCAGCCACCGAGATAACGAGCGCTGGAATTTGGGAAATCAATCCGTCACCAATCGTAAGAATGGTATAAGTATGTATTGCTTTATCAAAATCCATCCCGCGTTGCAAAACCCTGATTATCATACCGGCGATAAAGTTTATAAATATAATTAAAATACCTGCGATTGCATCGCCGCGTACAAATTTACTTGCACCGTCCATAGCACCGAAGAACGTACTTTCCGTTTCCAATTCTTTTCTTCGCTCTTTTGCTTCTTTATCGTTTATTATTCCCGACGAAAGATCGGCATCTATAGCCATTTGTTTTCCTGGCATAGCATCCCAAACTAAATCTTGCCGATACTTCAGCAATTCTACCAGAACCTTTGGTGATAACGACAAAATTAATTATAGTAAGTATTGCAAACACCATTATCCCGATAATCAACGATCCCTGCATAACGAAAATCCCGAAAGATTCGATTATATGACCTGCCGCCGCAGTCCCGATATGCCCTTTTGATAATATCAGTCGTGTCGAGGCGATATTTAAAGCCAACCTCATCATTGTGATAATTAACAATATCGAAGGAAAAGAGTTTAAATCTAGCGATTTGTCGATAAAAAAGCACCGTCATTAAAATCATTATGCTAAAAGCGATAGATAAACTGAAGAGAAAATCGATAGCAAATGAAGAAACCGGAAGTAACAGTATCGAAAGGATAAAAACTATAGCTACGGCAAAAATTATATCTTTGTAATTGCCGACTTTTTCTATGTAATTATGCGCCAATTGCATTTTTATATATTTATACAACCATAGATAATAATCAGCTTATAGAAAAAGAATAGTTAACAAATTGTTAACAAGATCAAGCATAATCCGTAATAACAAACCTCCAGAGCTTATCCACACCGTTTTTTATACCGATTCTAGAAGTACGAATAAAATTATGATCAATTTCTTCGGTATCGCTTAAATAAAAATTATCATTATCGATAATATCGAGATTATTTTGTTCGGTAGAAATATTATAATATCTACACAACTTTCCGGGACCGTCATAATGCTTTTTATCTGCCATTACTCCCCGTATTAATACTGCGGCAGGAAAATCAACCGATTCGGTAACGAAATTCAGACAATAATACATACCGTATATCAGGTAAACATAAGTGTAACCTGCTTGTCCAAACATTACTTTATTACGCTTGGTCATGCCAAACCGAGCATGACACGCTGGGTCATCGGTACCGATGTATGCCTCCGTTTCGGTGATAATGCCGTTTTTACCATTATAAAAAAGCTTCTTACCAAGCAATTTCTGCGCTACGATTAGCGTATTACGGGCAAAAAAAGCCCTATCTAATTTCATAATCAAGATATTTTCGGTCCAGACGGAGATTGATCTCTTTTATATGCCGATTTTTTATATAATTCCGCTATTTTTTTGACTATATCCGAGTCATAACCTTGGCCAATAATCTCGTCTATTGACATTTTTCGTTCTATTAACATAGATAAAATTCGATCGAGAATGTGATAATCGGGCAAATTATCACTGTCTTTTTGATAATGTTTTAGTTCTGCCGATGGTGCTTTTGTTAAAATGTTATCGGGAATAACCGCCGATTTATTATTTAACGCACCGTCCGGAATATTATTATTTCGCCATCGACTAAGCCTATATACTTCGGTTTTATACACATCTCGTAAAATTGCATATCCCCCACAAGTATCTCCATACAACGTACAATATCCAGTATACGCTTCCGATTTATTACCGGTAGCAAGTAGCACCTTATTTGTTTGATTGCTAATAGTCATCAAAATCACCGCTCTTATTCTTGCTTGAATATTTTCTTGCGTGAGGCCGTTTAATTCTTCATCAAGCACCAATTTTACCTTATTTAAAATCGGTGAATAAAATTCGTCTATTGCCATATTATTAAATTTTACTTGGGAAATTTCCGCACACTGTTGCGCATCGTTAACACTATCCTTACTCGTATACTGCGAAGGCATCATTACAGAATGAACTTTATCACTGCCCAATGCATCGGCAGCAATAACCATAGAAAGTGCCGAATCAATTCCGCCGGATAATCCCAAAACTATTCCGGCAAAATTATTAGCATTTACGTATTCACGCAAAGAATTCATTAAGATAGAATATTTTCCTTGTTCCATAACCCTTAAACTAAAATCAGATAATAAAAAAGATGTGAAATTATCATACCTGGTATAACATAACGCAACTTTATGTTCATATAACCGCTAATAAAACAGAAAAAAGAACCAATCACATTGATCCAACCAATACAAAAAATGCCGTTAACAATTAAAATGCGTACATACTTATTATTCGATAAACGATTTTTACTAAGAAATCCGGAGATAAACCCAAATGCATAACTAAGCATACTACCTAAAAACGCCCCCAAGATAGCACATACAAGCATAAGATTATAATCGTAAAAACCGAAATCTCTCATTACTAAAAAAACCCAAGGCTTATGAATAGGTAGTAAAGACATAAATAAAAAATTATCAAAAAATAATTTTATATATATATTTCCGGACACTCACTAATTACAAAATAATCTAAGATGATAACACTACTTACTAAAATCTATGTCTATCTTTTTTTCGACAAGATTTGGTGTAATTTTTACGTTCACGAACAACAGATAAGCAAATAATGCTATAGCTATAATGACAATCCAAATCTTAATTTTACGTCTTCTTTTTTTCATTTTATAATAATACATATCCTTATAAATAAAAATTGTGCCGACAATAATTAGCCTAATAGGAATAATGGGCTCGGGCAAGAGCACTATCGCTAAAGAATTAAGCTTAATCAACAAAAAAACACATTTTGACACGGATAAAATTATAGAAAGCAAAATATCCGTACCAGAAATATTTCGAATTTATGGTGAAAAGCATTTTAGAAAATTAGAATATCAAATAACATGTGATTTAATCAAAAACAACACGGATTGTATAATTTCAACAGGAGGAGGAGCATTTATACAAAAAAATACTCGCTCTTTATTATTACAACAAACATATACGATATGGCTAAAAAATAATTTTAAAACAATTTTACGCAGAATAAAAAATAGCAATCGCCCGTTAGCCAGTTCACTCGATAAAGAATTTTTTGAACACAGAAATAAAATATATGAACAAGCAAAAATGCACATTGATTGCGACGAGTTAACCTCGAAGGAAATAGCATTAAAAATCTTTACTTCGATGTAAAAAATTCAACTTAAGCTTTAATAGTCATTAAATCTATCATCAAGCTCTTTACTTCTCGTGCAGAAGTAGCATTATTCATGCGACAGCGAAAAGCAGCCGAATTAGGAATACCACAGCTATACCACGAAATGTGTTTTCTGCCCATCTTTACTCCGGCGCATTCGCCATAATGATCGATTATTTCATCATAATGCTGCAAAATAATTTTTAATTTTTCTTCGGGTAAAGGTTCGTTTATCACTTTTCCGGTACTTAAAAAATTAGCAGCTTGATTAATAAACCAAGGTTTGCCGTAAACTCCACGACCTATCATAATACCATCAGCTTCCGAAGCATCAAGTGCCCATTTAATATCGTCGAAAGTTTTTATGTCCCCGTTTACTATCACGGGAATAGAAACTTTTTCTTTCACCTTTTTTACAAAACTCCAATCCGCTGTGCCACGATACATTTGGCAACGAGTTCGCCCGTGAACGGTAATCATTTTTATTCCCACTTCTTCGGCAATTTTAGCTAATCTCGGAGCATTAAGATTATTATGATCCCAACCAGTGCGCATTTTTAACGTCACCGGAATTTTTACCGCATTTACCACCGCTTGCAATATCAAATTTGCTTTTTTCTCATCACGCATTAATGCCGAACCGGCGTAACCGTTTACCACTTTTTTTACGGGACAACCAAAATTAATATCAATAATTTTAGCCCCTCTATCCTCATTAAGTTTTGCTGCTTCCGCCATCACATCAGGCTCAAAACCGGCTAATTGTATTGAAGTTAAATCTTCCAAATCCGAAATTTTCGCTTTTTTTATGCTTTCTTTAGTTTGCATAATCATAGCACGACTAGCTATCATTTCGGACACAACCAAGCCGGCACCCAAACTTTTCACCAATTTGCGAAAAGGCATATCGGTCACACCCGACATAGGTGCTAAAATAACACGATTATCCAATGTAAAATCGCCGACTTTAATCATTACTTGTACTCAAAGTAAAAATATAATAAAAATTTAGCTTAGTATAATAGCATAACTCATGAGTTTCGACAGTTTAACCGAGAAAACAATTCTTCAAATTAGCGACGATATAGAAAAAGCCGATAAAAATTATTCTTTAGAAATAGAATATGAAGAAGGGGTATTAACAATAGAAACAATAAAGGGAAAATACATTTTAAATAAAAACTCACCGATGAAAGAATTATGGTTATCTTCGCCGATAAGCGGAGCTCATCATTTTAGGTTTGATTCGATAACCGGTGAATGGACCAATAAAACACAAAAAAATCTGTTTAATTTACTAAAAGACGAGCTACTTAAAATCGATATCAACGTTGCTTGGTAAGTGCTTAGTAATGCATTTTATCATATAAGTTTGCCATTTCCGCTTCGAAATCAACAAATTTTTTATCCAACTTATTCTTTAACAGCATTTTTTCCTCCGGTTGTAAGAACGAGTATTCAATACTATTATAAACATATTGTTTTATCGTTGAATAAGATGGCTTATACCTACTTGCAAGTAAGACGTATTCATGAGTTAAGTTATTTCTGAGAACACCCGAATCATCCGTAGATATAACAACAGGAACACCATAAGACGAGTAAAGAAGATAAGGGTGTTCTTGACTTTTAATACCTAAAATAAATTCATTACTGGTAAGGTTTATTTCGACAGGTACATTATTCTTTTTCATGGTATCTAATACAGATAAAGAATCTTGTTCATATGATAAATCAATCCCATGACCTATCCTTTGCGCTTTAGCAATATTTATTGCTTGTTCGATATGAAAAGTTAAATCTTTAGGTGCTACCATACCTAATACTAGCTCGCCAGCATGTAAAGCTTTATTCACCGTTGGATACTTATCAGACAAGTAATTATACATTTGCATATGTAACGTATAATCCTCCAGAGCAATAGTGTAATTCTCCGCTCCTACAATATTTACACCAACAACGATAGGTGATTTTTGAGAGATCAAATAACTTGTAAATAACTGTATGAACACATCTAACGGTTCTAAATTTCTATATGCAACTAACTGATATCTCATTAAATAATTCTCATCATCTATGCCCTGGTGATTTTTCTCTAACATGTTCACCATTTTATCTATTTCCATGTTGAATTTAGTATTTTTCAATGCAACACCTGTGATTTTTTTAAGTACTGCATTTACTTCCCTCTGAGATTTACTATTTTTCAGTAAATTATTAAAGTTAACTCTCTCTTGTTCAGAAAAATAATCAACAGAATAAAAAAGGTTATCTATCATAGTTTCAATATATGTAACATTTTCTTGTAAAGCACGCTTCTTCAGTACTTCAAATCCCAGTTTTATTTGTTCCAGAGCAACTGAAGTAAATTTAAGAAAAGTATTGAAAAAAGAAAGATCAGGAGTTAATTGCATATGAAAATGATTGGAAAAATCTTTTACGGACCACTTCATAAGCACTTCTCTATAAAAAGCAGGTTGTTTTTCAAGCTGAGCAACTGTTAATAATTTACAGCCCCGTGTTAAACCTTTAAAATCTCGTTTTACAACTGCAAAATCACAACTATTAATCCTATAATCTTGTTGCTTTACCCAATCCAAATAAGTTTCGGCATATATCGTTCCCATATAATGATGATGCAAATCTCCTCCTTTGGGCATTTTAGTGAAAAATAAATTTAACCCGGATATACTCGGTACGTTATCATTAAGCATAGAGTCGTATAATTTAGATGTCATACCAGTATTATCTTCGGCATAAACTTGCAAAGAAAATACAAAATAAGTTAATACCAATAATCTAATTAATTTTTTTGACATAAAACTCTTTTCCTCGGTTATAAATTAGAGAATATACTGAAAGATCAAAAAAACAATAATTAAATTACTTTTTTATTTATTAAAAGATTTATTCTTTATACTAAATATATATAAAGGTACTCCGCTAAAAACAAAAAAGCTTGCTATAAGCAAAACTTTTACATCAGTATTAAAAATAACCCAACAACAAAATATCAAAGCAAATATTCCTATAATAGTTTTTATCCGATACAAAAATCCTTTTTTTATTTGAATGTATAAAAAACTTAAAACGGATATCACATATACAAATAAAAATGCCACAACCGAAAATTCTATTATCGAAGAGATTTGTTTGGCAAAACTGGGTGCATTTGTTAAAAATAATAAAGGTATAATACCTAATCCACTAATTATTAAAGCTAAATGAGGAGCATTATGAGAATTTTTCTTTGCAAAAATTTCAGGCATCAAACCGTCTTCCGACAGTCCTAAAGCTATTTGTCCGCTAGTAAGAACCCAGGCATTAAGAGAGCTAAAACAAACAATAGAAGCAATAAGAGAAACAATAACATACCAATTTCCTCCAAAAACATATTGAGTAGCTTCTACATAAGGTGCACCGGAATTTTGTAATTCATTACCCGGTACTACTCCCATAACACCAAGGCTGTTTACCAAATAAACAACGGCAACAGATATTGTACCGAAAACCACTGCCAGCGGTATATTTCTCTTCGGGTTAATTACAGAGTTAGCGGGAGTAGTAGCAGCTTCTAATCCGATAAATCCCCATAGAGTAATTAAGGTGACTCTACTCAATAATTCGGAAGAACCATAACCTTCAAAAAAGTTGCTTAAGGTTAAATTCTCAGGATCAAAATAAATCAAAGATACAAAAGGAATAATCAAAAGCGGAGTAAACTTCATAACTGACAAAATAACTTCAACACTCCCTGCCGAAGATACGCCTTGTAAATTTATTAACGTAACGAATAGCAAAATTAATATTTCGAAAATAACATAAAATTCTTTAGGGTAATCACCCAACATGGGCATTAAATAACCTACGATTGCAATCACTACTGCCGTGCTGCTTACCCAAGATATCAGCCAATAAGTCCACCCAGTAAAAAAAGCTGCTGATTTCCCGAAAGCTTCCCGAACATATACATGAGGACCGCCTGTTTTCGGATAATAAGCACACAAAGAGGCAAAAACTATTGCTAAAGAGATTGCACCAACAGATGCTATTATTAAACCAAAGATACCGAAAATACCGAAAGCAGCCAAATTCGACGGCAACATAAATATTCCGGAACCAACTTGACCACCTATAACAATAGCAAAAAGCGGCCAAAAACCTATTTTTTTCATATGATAAAAAAAGACAATATAAAAAAGATAATCGATAAATAAACAAAAATTTAACGCTTTGAAAACTGGAAGCTTCTTCTTGCTTTTCGTCGGCCATACTTCTTCCTTTCCACAACTCGCGAATCTCTGGTTAAAAATCCTCCTGCCTTTAAAATTGTTCTAAATTTCGGATTAAAATTTTGTAACGCTTTACTGATACCAAGCTTTAGAGCACCTGCTTGACCGGACATTCCTCCACCTTTTGCAGTAGCAAAAACGTCAAATTGACCAGCTGTCGAAGTGTGATTAAACGGTGATTGAGCTAATACTTCTAATGTAGTACGCTTTACATATTCCGATAACGATCTTTTATTAATAATAAATTTTCCGGTTCCAGGTTTAATCCACACTCTTGCTACCGACGATTTTCTTCTTCCAGTACCATAAGTACGACCGAAAGAATCTACTTTTCTTGTTATTTCTTTATCACTCATATTAATTTACTTTATTCTTTTTATTCAAGCTTATAAAATCGAATACTTGAGGTTTTTGTGCTTCATGTTTATGCTCAGAACCGGAGTAGACATATAAGTTTTTCATTCTTTTTCTTGCCATAGGTCCATTATCCAACATACGCTTTACCGCTAATTTCAATACTCTTTCAGGATATTTACCATCCAATATTTTTTCCGGTATGGTTGATTTTATTCCTCCAGGATAACCGGTATGCCTATAATAAATTTTATTTTTAATTTTTTTCCCAGAAAAAGCAACTTCCGCAGCATTAATTACTACAACACAATCACCACCATCCATATGCGGCGTATAGGTAGGTTTATTTTTCCCTCTCAACAATATTGCTATTTTTGCTGCCAAACGCCCTACTATTGCTCCTTTAGCATTTATCAGCAACCAATTTTTTCGTATTTCAGATTTTTTTTGAGAGTAACTAGAATACATAATTTTATAAATAAAAAGTTATTATAATTATCGATTTAAATTCAGTCAACAAAACTGCACCATCATTTATTTAAACAAAAAATTTATAGAGCGTCACCAGGAATTTCTTCTAATTTTAACAAGCTTTGAATTTTGGCAATGAATTTTTTAAATTCCAACAATTCTTCCCCTTCTAAGTGATGATGCGACACACGATGATTTATCGGGTCAACTTGCTTATTTTTATATAAAACTTCATAATGCAAATGAGGACCAGTAACAACTCCGGTGCTACCCGAATATGCTATTACTTCTCCCGATTTTACTATAGAACCGGCTTTAAGCCCTTTTTTAAATTCACTCAAATGAGCATAAGCGGTAGAGTAATGTTTATCGTGCTTGATCTTTATATAATTACCGTATCCGCCTCTTCTGCCGATATATTCAACTATCCCGTTTCCCGTACTCTTCACCGGAGTTCCAACACTGGCAACAAGATCAACTCCCTTATGCTCACGTTTCTTTTTTAACACTGGATGAAACCTTTTTCCAAAAGGAGAAGATATTTTAATTTTTTCCAGCGGTAATCCTAAAATAAAATCGCTATTCGTAACATAATTACCATTACCGTAAAAATAACTTTCATTACCATTTTTCGTAGTATAACGGTATATATCGCAACTTTCTTTTTTACTCTTATTTGTAGTAAGAGAAGCATATATTACGTTACCATAATGAGAAATCTTTCCTTTGGAATCGACAAATTGTTCGAACATTACCTCGAATCTATTACCATCACTAATATCGCGATTTAAATTTATATTATTACTATATAAATATGCCAAATTCATTATCAATTGTTCAGAAATACCATTGGATATCGCAGTAGTAAATAAAGAACCTTTAATCGGTTGAGAAACTTTAACAATTTGCTTAAATTTCTTTACTTCAATTATCCTAGAATCAAATTCTCCTTTATCATTATGAGTTGATAAAACTTTATGAAAACGATCAAGATCTATTTCAAAGCTGATTAAGTGAATATTTTTATCTTCTTCTATCGTTAAATTAATTATTTGCCCTTCGCGTATTTTATTTACGTTATACTTTCCCTTTAAAGACGATAACAAACGATAAGAATCGTCTTTACTTATCCTATAAGTTTTCAGTATATCGATCAATCTATCGCCCTTTTTTATTGTAACTTGAAATTCCCGAATATTATTAATATAATCTTCGTCTTCAACGGCAACGTGATCGTCAAGAACATTATTGCCAGGAACAATTGACGGAATTTCTACCGGAATATCGTTGTGGTGATATACCCCCCTAATCAATAAAAATAACAATATTACTATAGAAAAGAAAAAAAATAACTTCCTATTCTGTATTACACTAAACTTATTAAGTGAGAACATTAATGTGTTAAATTTAGGTTGGAATTAGCCTGAACAAGTAATACATAACTATCAAAAAAATGCAAATAAATCACTAGCTATCAATTCTTATTTATTAATAACGATCGTATATCTTGAGGAAGTCGAATTTTAAACGAAAGCAATTTTAAAGTTACAGGGTGTTGAAAACTCAATTTATAACTATGCAAAGCCTGTCTTTTAATCAATTCGCTCGGTACCCCATATAACACATCCCCGATTATCGGATGTCCCAAATGTTTCATGTGCACTCTTATCTGATGTGTTCTTCCCGTCTGCAAAGTACATTCCAAAACACTATACTTACTGTCGATAACAAATAACACCTTATAACGAGTAACAGCAATTTTGCCTCGATTTTGCACTATATGCATTTTCCTCCTGTCTTTAGGATTAGGAGAAATATTAGCATTTATAATACCAACCTCGGTTGATAAAATGCCTGAAACAACTGCTATATATTTTCTATTTATTTCTTTACGTAATATCAATTCTGCTAATTTAGCATGAACAGAATCGTTTTTGGCAATCATCATCAAACCGCTAGTACCCTTATCAAGCCTATGAATTATTCCGGGCCTCTCTTTATCATTTGATAAATTCTCAGATCCGTAACATTTTAGCAAAAGATCGACCAAAGTATTGTTTTTAGTTCCTATTCCGCCATGCACGATTAAGCCCGCAGGTTTATTAATCACTGCGATATATTCGTCTTCGTATACTACGTCCAAATTATCAGAATCAGAAAAACTGGGAGAAAAAATATTTTGCGGTATAAAAACATTATATTTTTCACCTGTTTTCGTCATATGAGCAGAATTAACAGTTTTATTACCTGTCAAAGAAGTAACATAACCGGATTTTATTAATCTTTGAATTTTATTACGTGAAATATCACGTATTTCATTTGTAATATATTTATCCAACCTACAATTATTTTGTGTAATTAATATCCGGTATTCAGCCACTTCAAAACATCTAATATTTGTTTATCTTCCATTAGAGAAGGGGTATGTCCTACATCCTCGTATTTGATATAATCAACATTATTGCGACCGTCGATCATTTTCTTTACAGTATCGTTAGTTAATATCTCCGATTTTTCTCCATGTAAAATAAGCACGGGTTGATTTATTTTCTCCCACAAGCCCCATAAATTCATATCGCTTGACATGCTTTTTACATCTTGATCGAATTTTTCACCGATGGCAGGATCGTAATTCAAATAATAATTACCGTCTTTACCGATTGTTATACTATGTTCAACTATATGAGATAACAGCTTATCACTGCTTAATTTCAGCGGAGATAAAAACATTTTTAAGTAATTTTTCGCTTCCGTTTTATTACTAAAAGAGGGATATTTCTTCAAATAAACCGCTAATTTACGCAGTGCGTCCAAATCAATAGCAGGTCCTATATCGTTTAATACGATCTTTTTTACTAATTCGATATTATTCGCCGCTATATACATAGCAATAATTCCACCCATAGAAGTTCCCAGCAAACTTATTTTTTTTATCTTAAGTGATTTAAGTAAAGCTATTAACGCATGGTAATAAGTGTTATAATTGTATTTTTTTTTGTCTTTAAGCAAGCTACTGTTACCGCGACCAAAAATATCGATACATATCACAGTATAATTCGGTGCCAGCTTTGCTGCCAAATAATCAAAATCCCTACTATTTCTTACGATACCATGAATACAGAGTATGATATTATCAGAGTTACCAAGTTTCGAATACGAAAGATTTAGCTCTTCACCATATATAACTTGTTTATGTAACAGAAATTTTGTTTTCATTACCCAAACCATCAGCTTGTGATTCTTTAACCCCGGTATTATTACATAACAAATAACTAATCGATAGAACAAAAACGAAAATAGATAAGCTAAATATAACATACGAAAAAATACTAAATTTATTCCTTACTCCAATAATAAGGTCATTGTCCATTCCGGGCTTAAAGCTGGCATTAATAATTCCTTTGAAAACCTCCAGAAAAGGATTGTTACCTTGAGTAGGAATAACTTTGTCCAAGTAATTGGTCATCATTTTGGCAGTATCGTTACTTAACAATTTATACACTGCAATAAATGCCGATAATGAAACTATAATTGTAGAAAGAGAAAAAGCGGCAGCAAAAGACGCTACTTTATGAGTACTGATTTCTTCTCTAACACTTTTACCTTGGGTCTTTAGCGACCTATAACTAACAGACAGTATAAAAAAAATTAATAAAGCCAAGATAGCTATGCCTGTCCCAAAACCATAAAAAATACTTTTTGAATAAGAAAGTAAGTATTCTCTGTTAAGAATTTGATCTATATTCTTTGCAAAAAGCTTAAGAAAAGAATTATTTGGGTTTTCCTTAAGTAAAAAATTTAAATAATTTTTAATCCAATTAGTTATGGCATTTTCATATATTAAAATAAAAAAAATTGTCAGGTATAACCCAAATAAAATTGCAGAAGCTGATAAAATCGCTACCGCTCCGATTTTACCATAACTTTTTATTTGTTTTTTCGAATTCTCGGAAATAGAAGGCACTTATCTTATAAAAAAATCAATCTATTTTTTAAATTATATGCTGAATTCCAAGCTTCTACAAATCAACATAAAAATTGCTCGCTAATAACTCTTTCATTCAAATCATTTTGCAAATTAAATAACAAAGTAATACTTTTTTCCCGACATTCCATAATTTCAATATTTTGTATATCATGCAATTCGTTATGATCCGCAGCAATTACTACCGGTCTTGATTCCCAGTCCAAAACTTTTATATTGATTTTGACATCACTGGGTAACAAAGCACTTTTCCACCTTCTGGGCCGGAAAACATTAATACCTGTAAGGGTAATTAATCCAGAATTAATAGGTAATATCGATCCGCCTGCCGAAAAATTATAAGCACTACTTCCGGCAGCTGTTGCAATAAGAACACCATCACCAATTAATTTATCTAATCTTATCGAATTATTAATTGATATTTGAATAAATGTTGCTTGACAAGTCCTGCGTAATATTGAAATTTCATTAAAAGCAATAGCATGATACATGGCACCGTTACTATCGATTGCTTTTATTTTGAAAGGTATTAATTTCGCCGAATACGAATTATCTATAATTTTGGCTAAATTATCACTCTTTTGATAATTGTTAAGTAAAAAACCTACACTGCCGCAATTAATACCATATATTGAAATTTTTCTATCAATAAATTTATGTAAATTACGCAGCATAAAACCATCTCCGCCTAAAACAATTATTACATCTACCAACAGATTAGGATTACGTTCGATATCAATTACTTGATATTTTTTAGCAATATCCGATAACACTTCGTTTGCTTTTTCCGTATTTAAGCTAACATAACCGATTTTTTTCATATTTTAGTTATTAAATCGTGCTATAATACGACAAGTTTATTTTGTTTTCACAAAAAAATTTATGGAAGGAACACAAGGCCCGAATATCGCACAAATAGCTTCAATGCAACAACATGCCGCCCAAGAAGAAAGCGAAAACTTAAATTTTTTGAACAACTTATTTCCCGTAAAAGCATTCGGAATAGATTATATCGAAGCTTCAGGGGGAAATTTAGGACAGCTTTTCAGTTCTTTCCTAAACCAATCGATGATGATGGGAGGAATATCCAGCTTTTTAGGACAAAAACCTTGGTCGGGATTTTTTGGAATTAACGTTCTCGGAAAACAAGCAATGTTTAATATAAATTCGGGTGCTGAAGAAATATTGGGACATGACGATTCACAAATGCTTCCAGAATACGAGGCACCTACGATAAACGATCCAGGAATGGATATGGTCAATGCGGGAATGGAATACGGGGGCGATATTCCGATCTCTTCTTACCAACCGCCTCCAGATCAAACTCCGCCAATGGATGTAGGCCAAGGAGCAGGAATGGAAATGGGCGGTTAATTATTAATAATCTTTTTTCTCATTCAAGATCTTCTAAAGACCATCTTGCTTTTGGAGAAAAATCAAGAGGCGTTTTGTAATTAACGTTATTCCTAATCCTTTCTATTGCCGCCCATCCTATCATAATTGCATTATCCGTACATAAATCGACACGAGGAGCCAAAAATGTCAAACCGTTACTCTCTACATATTGCTTAAGTTGAGTTCTGATATAAGCATTGGCTGCAACTCCTCCTGCAATAATAAACTCGGATCCGGAGTAAAATCGTTTAAAAAACCTGATAGCATTTACAATACGATCGATAAGTATCTCGCATATTACTCTTTGAAAAGAGGAACATAAATCACATTTGTCTTGATTAGATAATTTTCCTAATTTAACAATCAACTGTTTGACTGCCGTCTTTAATCCAGAAAAAGAAAAATCACAACAGTCTCGACGATACATAGGTTTTACCAAATTAAAACGATATTGATTACCGATTTTAGACAAATTTTCTATTTTAGGACCTCCGGGATATTCCAAATCTAACATCTTAGCTACTTTATCAAAAGTTTCTCCTAAAGCATCGTCTAAAGTTTTACCTATAACTTTATATTTTCCGATACCTTCAGCTATAATAATTTGACAATGCCCCCCCGAAACAAGCAATACCAAAAACGGAAAATGAACATCATGATCAATTCTTGCTGAAAGAATATGTCCTTCCAAATGATTTATCGCAATAAATTTTTTTTTAGCAGCACTGGCAATACCCTTAGCCATCATTACCCCAACTAACAGTCCACCTATCAATCCTGGGCCTCCGGTAACAGCAACATGACTAAAATCGGAAATATTAATCGCCGAGCAAATCATTTTTTCCAAAATTTCCAAATGATTTCTCGAAGCAATTTCCGGTACTACTCCACCATAACTCGAATGATCTTGCGACCATAATTTGTTAAACAATACTTCTTTGTTATCACTTAAAACAGATACAGCCGTTTCGTCACAGCTGGTTTCTATTGCTAATACTTTAACGGCTATAGCAAACCTGCCTTTTTGTAATACTCAATTGCACCTTCATGGAACGGAGCGGTATTTTTACCAACCATATCTTTTTTAGATAGCAATCTAAGCAAAGAGTGAACGTTCTTAAACTGTCTGAATTTTTCAAAAATAGCTTTTACCACGTTATAAATAATTCCCTTATCTACGTCTTCAGTAGATAAAATACTTGTTCTGACAGCAAAAGTATCAACATCATAATCTGTGCCAATATAAAGATCTTTCGGAATAGTATAGTCATCATAATAAGGATATTTTTCTTTCAATTCAGTAATTGTTTTTCTATCGATCGGAATTATCACCGTATCACAAGTTGCTGAAGCTTCCTGAATGGAAGCGCTCGGATGACCAACAACGTCTATCATAACATCGATCTTATTATCACATAAAGCTTGAGCTTGCTCAGAAGATTTTAACTCTGACGCCAACTTAAAATCCCTCTTCGACCAATGTTTAATTTTCATTAATTCTTGCATGGTATCTCTAACTCCCGTACCCAAAGACCCTATATTGACTCTTTTATTTTTTATATCGTCCAAAGTACGAATACCAGTATCTTTACGCGTTACGATTGTAAATACGTCGTGATGAATCAAGAACAAAGTACGTAAATTTTTCACTGGTTTATTTTTTTTAAAAATTCCCAAAGCATTATATGCATTATACTCCGAATCGGCTTGAGTAATACCGATGTCGACATCGCCATTACGCAAAGCATTAATATTATATACCGAACCAGGAGTAGCCTGAACAGAACACATTATATCTTTATCCGTTTTATTTATAATCCTACATAAAGCGGCTCCTACCGGGTAATAAACACCAGAAATCGAAGCAGTACCTATACTGATAAATTTTTTTTGACCGCCAACAATACTTCCAGAACAGAAAATCGAACAAAAAAATATTATCAAATAAAAAATATTAATACGCATAAAAGTAAATACATTGAGAGTGTTAAATGCTAACATTATCGTAAAAATTATACAAAAATTCTTGTGTTAGAGTGGAAAACATCAAACAAAACAATAGAATACCGTGACGCTTCCGATTTCATGGAAAATCGAGTAAACCAAATTATCGACCATAGATCAGAAGAACTAATATGGTTTTTAGAACACCCTCCCATATATACTGCCGGTACCAGTGCAAAAAAAAACGAATTATTAAAATCTCAATTCCCCATTTACCAAACCGGTCGAGGAGGTAAATTTACTTATCACGGACCGGGACAACTGATAGTTTATCTGATGCTAAATCTAAAAAAAAGAAAAATGAAGAGTGTAAAACAATATGTCTACAAATTAGAACAAGTAATAATAGATACTTTGCAAGACATAGGTATTATCGGCGCTCACAGAATAAACAATAAAATAGGAGTATGGATAAAAAATAATTCCGCAGTTTATAAAAAAATTGCAGCCATAGGTATAAGAATAAAAAAATGGATTACTTATCATGGCTTTTCATTAAATATCGAACCCGACTTAACTCATTATCAAGGCATAATACCTTGTGGAATAAAAGATTACGGAATAACTTCTATATCTGATTTGGGATATAATTCGAAAAAAAACACGATGATTAAACTTTTGAAAAAACATATTTCGACAATTTTTTATTTTAAGTAAGCTAAAGTACCAAGCTTGTATTCTATTAAGATTAATGTATTATTTGATTTTGTGTTTTCTTTAGATAATTTTAATAAAGCATGGGTGATTTCCAAGGATTAAGTAATGTCGAGCTGATACGAGTAATAAACGACGAAGCTGACAAAAAAGGCTTAAGCCCGGATAATGTCTTTTGTGCAGTAGAACAAGCCCTGGAAATCGCAGCAAAGAAGAAATATGGGAGTATCAAACTTAAAATCAACATAGATAGAAAAACAGGCGCCATTTCACTGTTAAAACAGGTAATGGTAGTAGAAGATGGAACAAACAATAGATACATATACGATACTGACAATAATGACATAGATGTTGCGTCTGATACTTATGAAACGATAAAAATCTCAGAAGCAAACACCAAATACCCCGATAAAAAATTAGAAATAGGATCTATTATCCTTGAAAATTTACCTAACGTAGATTTAGGAAGGTTGGCAGTACGTTCTGCAAAATATTCTATTTTCGACTTAATCAAAAATCTCGAACAAGAAAAACAATATCAAAAATACAAAGATAGAATCGGCGACGTTATTATAGGTTCCGTACGCCGCAGAGTCACCAAAGGCGGAACGATAATTGATCTGGGTGATGCAGAAGCATATTTACCTACGAAAAACACATTAAAAAGCGAAGATTTTAGGCAAGGAGACAGAATTAAAGCGATAATCGATTCAGTGAAACGTGATGATAAAAATTCTCAAATAATCTTATCCAGAACCAGCAACGATTTTTTTGCCGCATTATTCAATCAAGAAGTACCAGAAATATACGACGGCATAATAAAAATTCATGCTATTGCCAGAGAACCAGGCTCGAAAGCAAAAATCGCAGTACATTCAGTAGATAAAAATATAGACCCGGTAGGAGCTTGCATCGGTATTCGCAGTAGTAGAATAAAATCGATAATACAAGAATTAAACGGCGAAAAAATCGATATAATAATATATTCTGAAAATATCGCCGAATTCGTAATTAATTCCATAATTCCCGCTACTGCAATTAAAGCAATTATCGATGAAGAAAAACATTCTATTGAATTAATTGTTGAACAAGAACAATTAAGCCTTGCTATCGGTAAAAAAGGACAAAACGTCAGATTGACATCCGAATTAGTGGGATGGAATATAAATATATTAAGCGAAAGTGACGCTTCTAAAAAGAAACTGGAAGAGTTTAGCAGTAATACTGAATTACTTGTTCGAACGTTAAATGTCGAAGAAATTATTGCTCAACTCCTTATAACCGAAGGTTATATGCTGATAGAAGACATAGCTGTTGCAGATATAACGAAATTATCTACTATCGAAGGTTTCGATATTAACATAGCAAACGAAATATTAAAAAGAGCACAAGATTATCTCCAAAGTAATTCCGATTCGCCTTTGAAGAAATTACAAGATGTCGATAGTAACGACATAACGGTGCTACATGAACACGGAATAAAAGATTTGGAAATTTTAGCCGAATTATCAAAAGAGGAATTCTACGACATAGTGAAAAATCATCATTTTTCCGATAAAAAAATAAGCGATATGATAATGTCGGCTCGGACGCAACTTGGTTGGTTTGAAAAATAAAAGGTTATTATGAGCAACAATAAGTTGAGTTTAAGCAATTTAAATCTTAACAAAGTTGATTTGGAAGAAAGAATTATTGCCAAGCTACTAAAAAAAGATTCGACGAGCACAACAGCCAAAGTCAAAATCGAAGAACAGCAACAAGATAATTTGACCAAAACAGAAAAAGTCAGACGTGCTAAAGCATTGCTTACGCTTAAATCGACAGAAAAAAGTAACACGAGCGCAGCAATCGCAGCAAAGAGCAATATTGAAAAAACTCCTCTCGTTCACATCCATAACAGCTCTCAAGAGCAAGAATCGACAAAAAAAGATAACTATAAGAAAGAAGAAAAACAAACAAAAAAAGAGTTTATAGCTAAAAAAATAAACTCCGATCCGGTAAATAAAAAATATTCCAAATATAATAAAGTCCTTACCAATGATGAAGATAGTAATATAGTAAGAAAAAAACCTAAACAACAAATAAAAACAGAGAAAAAAATAATACGCAAAATCACAATACGTTCTGCTATGACAATACATGAAATTTCTGCAAGAATTTTTGAACCAAAAAACAAAATAATCGAAGTAATCAAAAATTTAGATGATTCCATTAATATAGAAAAACCAATAGAACCCGAAATTGTAGAATTAATTGCTCAAGAATTAGGTCATACAGCCGAAATCAAACTTAAGCATTCGATTGCCGAATTAACAAACGATGATACGGACGATGATGTAAAATCTTTAGAAAAACGTCCCCCCATTATAACGATAATGGGTCATGTTGATCATGGAAAAACAACTTTAATAGATGCATTGAGACAATCTAATATTACTGATACCGAACACGGGGGTATTACTCAACACATAGGTGCATATCAAATCGGTAACTCTAATGAAGATTTAATAACGATCATCGATACTCCCGGTCATGCCGCTTTTACCGCAATGCGAGCAAGAGGTGCGAAAATCACGGATATCGCAGTGCTTGTAATTGCAGCCGACGACAGCATCAAAGAACAAACCGTAGAAGCGATAAATCATATCCAGGCAGCAAAAGTGCCGATAATAGTTGCCATTAATAAAATAGATAAGCAAGAGGCAAATCCGAAGCGCGTAATGAACGAGTTATTGCAATACAACGTCATAGCGGAAGATTTAGGCGGAGACGTACTGACAGTCGAAGTATCTGCCAAAAACAAATTAAACTTGGATAAACTGAAAGAAGCAATCTTATTACAGGCGGAATTATTGGAAATTAAAGCAAATAAAAACAAAAATGCCAAAGGTATAGTATTGGAAGCACAATTAGATAAAAAAAGGGGAGTTTCGGCAACATTGATAGTTGAAAGCGGAATTTTAAAAAAAGGAGATATAGTAATTGCCGGCTCGGCTTATTGCAAAATAAGAGCCATGACCGACTGTAACGAAAAAAGTATTAAAGAAGCATTACCGGCTACTCCCATAGAAGTATTAGGTTTTGACGATGCACCCGTTAGCGGAGAACAATTTATCACTCTTAATAATGAAAAAGATGCCAAAGCTGTTATTGAAGTAAGGTCTCGTAATAATAACCAAATAGAAGTACTGCAAGATGATCTGCATGATTTATTTCAAGATGAAAAACAACAAATTTCATTTGTAATAAAGGGAGATACTAATGGTTCGATAGAAGCAATTTCTGATTCTATCAACAAGCTTCAAATCAATATTTTGGATATCAATTTATTACATAAAGCAGTCGGGGCAATAACCGAATCAGACATATTGCTTGCTTCGGCTTCCGGAGCGTCAATAATTTCGTTTTGCATTAAAGAAGATAAGAAAATATCCGATTTAGCAAAAAAGCATAAAGTTACCATACGTCACTATTCGATTATCTATAACTTAATTAACGATATCAAAAGTATCGTCAGCGGATTACTTCCTTCAATCAACGAAGAAAAAAATATAGGAAATGCAGTAATTCGAGAAATATTTAATATTACTAAAATCGGTAAAGTTGCAGGTTGTTACGTCCAAGACGGAATGATAAAAAAAGAAATACATGCAAGACTAATACGTGATTCGAAAGTAGTATACGAAGGCAAAATCAATACTTTGCGTAGATTTAAGAAAGACGCAAAAGAAGTGAAAAACGGTTTTGAATGCGGTATTTCATTAGAAAATTATTCCGATATCAAAGTAGGAGATGTTATAGAATCATTCGAAATAATCAAAACAAAACAATCTTTATGACAAATAAAAGGCCTTTACAGGTCGGTTCGGTAATAAAAAAAAATTTGGTGGAAATTTTGCATAAATTAGATTTGAAATATATCACGATTTCAGAAGTTAAAATGAGCCCAGACTTAAAATATGCCGATATCTTTTTTTTCCCCCTACAATTAAAAGAAAAAACAGAAGAACTTAATTTCGAACAACACCTTCCTTTAATAAAACAAAAATTATCCAAATTAATACGATTAAGGTATTTACCCAAAATTAGGTTCAAACTTGATAACACGTTCGATAACTTTAGCGCGATTAATTCGTTACTCGAACAAAACAAAATTGATGCTGAAAATTAAAAATATTTTCATTTACATCTTGTTAATTAAAACTTAATAAAGTATAATTAATGCTTAAATAATAATAATGACAATTACGTATTCAAGCTCGGAAATTTCTGAAAATATTCACTTTAACACTTCTTGTTCAAGTGAGTCTAGCTCAAGTCAAATAGAAGATGATGACAAAATAATAAATCAAGATTCAGATATTTCCGAGTGCAATATGGTGCCTAATAACAGTCTTTGTTCCAGTCAACTTTCTTCAAATCAATCACTCAACGGAAGAATACGTGAAAGTCAAGAGATTAACAGCATGCTAAAGCCTAATCCTTATTTAGATCAGTCTAGTTCAAGTCAAATAGATGACGACAAAATAATAAATCAACATTCAGATACTCTCGAGTGCAATATTGTTCCTTCTAACAGTCCTTATTTCAGTCAATTTTCTTTAAATCAATCACACAACGAAAGAATATATGAAAATCCAGAGCTTAACAGCATGCTAAAATCTAACCTTCATAGCTATAGTAGCTATCAAGCACAACAAACCAGTATAAAAAGAGAGTTCCGAATAATAAATCAAAGACCTAAAAGGTCAATACAATCTAATCATCTTAACAATTATCAAAGACAAAACTATACAAGTAATCTAAGCAAGAAAAGTCATTCGATATCATGTAACAATATTTTAACATTTATGTTATTTCTTTCATCGTTATTTATTTTCGCCATAGGAACATCTTATAAAGACAAAGAAGAAGATAAGAACATCAGTAACTATTTTACTACAATTAGTGTATTTAATTTTTTTGCTGCAGCAGTGCTTTTTTTTAATAACAATAACACCCCTTGCAAAAAACTCTTAAACAAAATCATAACTAACAATTCACCTATGGAACAAACAATATGGGAAGTTTAATGTAATCATTTTTTGCATATAACAGAAATTAATAATTCGCTAAATTTATCTATTTGCTCTTTTGTTATAATAATAGGAGGTGCTAATCTGATCGTATTAAGTTGTGCGGTTTTACCGATTATTAATCCCGATGTTAAACATTTTTCGATCAATAACCGCGTATTGATTTTGCTATGAAATTCTATCCCTATAAGAAATCCTACTTTTCTTATTTCTTTAATTAAATCGGAGAATTGATTCTGTAAATTATCAAGTGATTGATGCAGGTAAATTATTATTTCACTTATCTTAGTAAAAAAATCAGGTTGGGTCATTACATCCAAAACCGCATTTCCTACTGCCATTGCCATCGGATTACCTCCATAAGTAGAACCGTGGCTACCAGGTTTCATGGCATCGGCAATTTTTTGTTTTACCAAACATCCGGCAATAGGAAAGCCATTACCCATTGCCTTGGCACAGGTTAATAAATCCGGCTCGAAGTTAAGCGCTTGGTGATAAAATAAGCTTCCCGTCCTGCCATAACCGGTTTGCACTTCGTCGAATGCCAATAGTATACCTTGATCATGAGTAATTTTTCTAATTTTTTGTAAATAATCAATATCCAAAGGATAAATACCGCCTTCCGATTGAATTAATTCAAGAAAAACTCCGCCGACATTTTCATCAATTACATTTTCAAACGCATCGATATCATTTCTCGGTATCTTGACGAAACCATCGAGTAAAGGTCCATAACCTTCTTTCGCATAATCATTTCCTCCAGCCGAAATTGCAGTAATACTTCTGCCGTGAAAACCACCTTGAACAGTAATAATTTTTTTTCGCTTATTGTGCTGCCCTAATACGTAACAATAACGCCTGATAAACTTTATTGCCGCTTCCGTTGCCTCCAAACCACTGGAGCAAAAAAAAACTCGATCGGCAAAAGTTAAATTCACCAACCTTCGTGCTAACTTTTCCTGTTCGGGAATATTAAATAAGTTAGAACAATGCCAGAGTTTTTCACTTTGCTCACCTATTGCTTGAATTAAATAAGGGTGAGAATGCCCCAAAGCTACCGTTGCAATACCTGCTGTAAAATCAAGATATTTTTTTCCCTGATCATCATATAAATAAGAGCCTTCACCCCTTACCATATTAACAGGCGACCTGTTATAAACATTCAGTAGATAAGGGCTCATACGTAACGATAATTTTTAACTCTGACGTAAACATCACCTTCATCAGCAGAATTTTGCCAATCTAACTTTTCAGCATTTGTTGCCGATTTTATATCATAATCGGCCATAGCAAAATCGGTACAATTAGTTTCAATAGTAAAATTCACAGATTTTTTAATTGAAACATTATCCGAAGACTTACGTTGTCTAATATCGGAAAGAATACTTGCAGCCGCACTGCCGATATCAAGATATTTTTTCTCTATCGTTTTTTCCACTTTCGGCCAATTACCTTTTCTATGTATGGAAAAACAGCTATATAAATTATTATAAATTTCTTCAGTAATAAACGGGATAAAAGGAGCAAATAACCGTAGAATAGATTCGAAAGTATAACTTAAGGTATGAGATGCGCTTTCGTGCCCATCAAGATCTTTATTATATGCCCTATTCTTTATCAGCTCCAAGTAATCATCGCAATAATGCCGCCAAAAAAAACCCTCTACCGTTTGCCGGGCTTCACAATATTCGAAATTTTCCAGTTTTTCCGTCACAACATCTATAATATGATTTAATTTTCCAACAATCCACAGATCTATCGGCGAAGTAATAAGATTGATTACGAAATCGTCAACAATAAAACCAGATACGAATTTGGCAGCATTCCATAATTTCGTAATTAAGCGCTTTCCCATTTTCATGATATTTTCCGAATAAACGGTATCCGCTCCTAAGCTTGAATGCGATGCCCAATATCGAACTATATCAGCACCATATTTTTTAAGTAAATTATTAGGTTCTATGATGTTACCCTTGGATTTGCTCATCTTGCTTTTATCTTCGGCAAGACACCAACCGCTGATCATCAAATTTTCCCACGGAATAGAATTATTATGTAAATGAGATTTAGCTATAGTATAAAATGCCCAAGTTCTTATTATTTCATGTGCTTGAGGCCTAAGGCTAGCCGGAAATACGTCACGACTATCCGGCAAAAAATAGTCGTTATTAAGCCATTTGGCATTTAATTGTGTAGAAATAGAACTTGTTGCCCAAGTATCCATAACGTCCGATTCGGGAATTACTTCTTTTCGAGTATAACCAACAGGTAAATCGCGAGTAGGATCGACAGGCAACTGATTAACGTCAGCCAATAAAACCTTTCCTTCTTCGCCTTTGCGCCGAGAATACCAAACAGGAAAATGGATACCGAAATAACGCTGACGAGAAATACACCAATCCCAGTTCAAATTTTCTATCCATTGCTCGATTATGATTCTACGGTGAGCCGGATACCAATTGCAACGCTTTGCTTTTATCAACAATTCTTCCTTATGTTCGATCAATTTAACGAACCATTGCTTTGTCGGTAAAATTTCTAAAGGAGAACCCGATCTTTCGGCGCACTTTATTTGATGGGTTATTTCTTCTCTACGCTCCAAGTAATCCGATAACAATTCGATAATTTTTCCTCTGGCATCTTTAATTTTTAAGCCCGAAAGCACGGAGATTAATTTTTTATCAGTAATAAATTGATCTAAATAATCGATTTTTCCATATTTATTAACGATAATTTTAACCGGTAAAGAATGAATTTTCCACCAATAAATATCCAGCTCATCTCCAAAGGTACAACACATCACGGCGCCGCTACCTTTATTGATTTTAACGTTTTCATCAGCGATAATCGGCACTTTAATCTCGAATAACGGAGTAATAGCCATTTTACCCGCCAAATGACGATAACGCCCGTCATCGGGATGAACAAAAACGGCAACACAAGCAGGCAATAATTCGGGACGAGTAGTGGCAACGATAAAATCTTCTTCCCTTTCTGATCCGAATCGCAAATAATTCATATATGAAGAAAACTCTTTTTCTTCGATTTCGGCGTGAGCAATAGCCGTTTGATCGATCGGATCCCACAACATTGGTTGCTCTTTATGATAAACCTCGTCCTTGCAATAAAGATCGAGAAACGACATTTGCGACAAAATTCTGCAATCGTTACTAATCGTATGATATTCCAAATCCCAATCGATGCTTAAACCGATACGAGTAAATAAATCTCTAAATTCTTTTCTATGTTCTGCCGAAACTTGCTTACAAAGTAATTTGAATTTTTCTTTATCCATATTATATGCCCGAACTTTATGCTTTTTTTCCACTAATCTTTCAGTCGGAAGGCCGTTATCGTCGAAACCCATAGGGTAAAAAACATCTTTTCCGGACATGCGCTTATAACGCCCAATAAAATCAGTATGACAATAGCTGAAAATATGGCCGATGTGCAAAATTCCCGAAATAGTGGGGGGAGGAGTATCTATCACAAAATCATTGCCGCCGCGCCACCGATAAACATTCGCTCTTTCCCATTTATCAGACAAACTTTCTTCAGTATTACAGGGATTATACTTTTCGTTTAAAATTACCACAAAAAAATATACGAATTACAAATTATTTATACTTGCAGTAAATAAGTTTGTCCATCAAAAGAGAAATCGTGGGTGATATCGGATTTGAACCAATGACCTCTTGCACGTCAAGCAAGTGCTCTAACCGGCTGAGCTAACCACCCGAGCAACTTTAAATAATCGCACTAAAAATAAAAATTTTCAAGATTTACTCAAAGGAGAATCTATAACCTCTTTTATGCTTATTATTCCGAATCAATAACCTGGACAACCACACAGTACCAAGTAGTATACCTCTTCTATTTTTCGCCTCTTCCAATATAGTCTTTCGCCACACCAATGCAGCAGTAGTATTTACAAAAATAATGCAATTACAAGGTTAGAATAGTTTACAGCAACAGCTTTATTTTTCGATACTTTATAAGCAATTGCTTCGAATAAATAAAACAGCATAGTCACTGCTAACGCTTTCGGGGAATTTGTCCAAAAAATAATCATCTTATCCAATACGATAGATTTTTTTGTAAGCTTTCATCGTTTCTATACTCTGAACTAGTTCGGTATCTATCTCTTCCAAATTAATTTAATTATGTTTATGACTAATCCGGAATAAAAAATCAGTAAATTTACTTTTCGAATAAAAAATTAAAAAGAGAAAAAAGTTATTAATTATCTTTAGCTTGTGCCAGTTTGATCTCGGCAATCGCTTTTGCCGGGTTTAGTCCTTTAGGGCAAGTTGTCGTACAATTCATAATAGTATGGCAGCGATATAATTTAAATGAATCGTTAAGTTCGGCCAACCTTTCTTTCCATGCTTTATCGCGGCTGTCGTTAAGCCAACGATTTGCTTGCAGTAAAGCTGCCGGCCCTAAGTATTTATCGCTGTTCCACCAATAACTCGGGCAACTCGTCGAACAACAAGCGCACAATATGCAATCGTATAAACCATTGAGTTTTTCCCGTTCTTTTATCGATTGAACTCTTTCCTTATTATTTTTTGGCTTTTCACTCGCTTTTAGCCAAGGTTTAATCGAAGCATATTGGTTATAAAAATTCGTCAAATCAGGCACCAAATCTTTCATCATTTTCATGTGAGGTAATGGGTAAATTTTAATCGTCTTACCGTTAATATCGCCTATATGTTTGGTACAAGCCAAGGTATTCCTACCATCAATATTCATTGCACAGGAGCCGCAAATTCCCTCTCGACAAGATCTGCGAAACGTTAAAGTGGAATCGATTTCGTCTTTTATTTTAATCAACGCATCCAAGACCATAGGCCCACATTTTTCAGTATTGATCTCAAAAATATCGAGGCGAGGATTATTTCCGCTATCGGGATTCCAGCGATAAATAACAAATTTTTTTATTACATCTTTTTTACCCTTGGCTTTGTGATAATTACCTTTTGTATTTATTTTAGAGTTTTTCGGAAGAGTAAATTTTACCATATGCAATTTCAAACATTGCTTAATTTAAAATAATTGATGAAATAAATCAATAAATATCATATTTTTATCACTACCGATAAACTTATCAATAAATAATATTATTTACTGTAACTATAAAAAATAAGATAAAATTTTTTCATGTTAATCATATAATTAACGTATAATCTGGTAAAAGAAAAATTGTAATCAATATTTGCAGAATCTTTTTTAATTGATATTATTTATTATAATATTATTGGAAATAAATTAAAAAATGAATAAAAATAACTTAACTTTTTATCACCCCTCTTGATTCAAAAAAATATGGGTATTACTACTTCAAAGTTTATACAAGGGTTTCTCAATAACCTAAGTGTGTATGATAATTATCAAAAAATCGACGATAACGTATGGGACTCCATTTGTAACAAATTAATTTCTGTTTATGGAAAAGAAACTTATGAAAGCTGGCTAAAATGTTTATCTTTCATAAGCGATAAAGAAGGAGAAATAACGCTCTCCGCACCGACAAAATTTATTCGCGATTGGGTATTAACTCATTATATCGACAACATTCTATCGATATGGAAAAAAGAAAACCCAAAAATCTATTCGATAGAAATCACAATAAAAGAAGAAAACTCAATTATTGACAAGGAAGAATTAAGTAGTAATGAAGAAAATACATATACTGCCGATAATATTCAAATGGATTTTTTAGCGGATTTGTGTTCACCTCTCGATCCACGGTTCACATTCAACAATTTCGTCGTAGGAAAACCTAATGAATTGGCATTTGCTGCAGCAAAACGTGTTGCGGAAAATTCACAGCCTGTCGTCGGAAGCAACCCGTTATTTTTATACGGTAGTGTAGGATTGGGCAAGACTCATCTTATGCATGCTATTGCCTGGCAGATACGTAAAAATTCCAAACATAGAGAAGTGGTATACTTATCGGCAGAAAAATTTATGTATCAATACATCACCGCTTTACGTAATAAAAACATCATGGATTTTAAAGAAAAATTAAGATCGGTCGACGTACTTATGGTAGACGACGTACAATTTATCAGCGGGAAGGACAGCACTCAAGAAGAATTTTTTCATACGTTTAACTCGCTTATCGACCAAAAAAAACAGTTAATTATTTCGGCAGACAGATCACCAAGCGATTTAGACGGAATCGAGGATAGAATAAAGTCCCGTTTGGGTTGGGGTTTGGTTGCCGACATCAATGATACCACTTTCGAATTGCGTATGGGAATTTTGCAATCGAAAATAGAACAAATGAAAACAGACCTTCCGTTAAACATTCTTGAATTTATCGCAAAAAATATCAGTTCAAACGTACGAGAATTGGAAGGAGCTTTAAACAAAATAGTAGCACATAAGTCATTAGTAAACAGAGAAATTACAACGGATATTGCTCGCGATATCCTCTCCGATTTACTTAGATCGAACATTAGCAAAATAACAATTGAAAAAATACAGAAAGTAGTTGCCGAATATTTCAATATAAAAATTTCGGATATGCACTCAGGACGTAGGTTACGCAACGTAACAAGACCAAGACAAATTGCGATGTACCTATGCAAATTACTCACCCAAAAAAGTTTGCCTGATATCGGGAAAAAATTTGGGAGAGATCATGCAACCGTAATACATGCAAATAAAAGAGTGGAAAGTTTAATTAGTACCGATGAACAACTGGCAGAAGATGTAAATTTACTGATGCGAAAATTAAAATAAATGAAATTTATCATAATAAACGGACCTAACATCAACATACTTGAAAAGCGCAAAATTTATGGAAACAACTCCTTTCAAGACATAAAAAAAACATGTCTGAATAAAGCAGAAGAGTTAAAAATCAAATTAGATTTTTTTCAAAGCAATCACGAAGGAGAAATTGTCGAATTTATTCAAAAAATTAATGGTAACGGCATTGTAATTAACGCTGCCGCTTATAGCCACACTTCAATTGCTATAATGGATACACTGATAACTGTTAATCAACCGATAGTAGAAGTTCATATTTCTAATATTTTTTCCCAAGAAAAATTTAGAAGATATTCTTACATATCGCAAATTGCTCACGCAGTGATATCCGGAACAGGAATTACAGGTTATCGATTTGCTATCGAATATCTGTACTCCTTGCAAAAAGATAAAGCTTATATCGCTTAAATTAGAAAACTATCTTATCGATAATTTCTTTTAATTCTCGATTATGAACCTCTAAATATCCTGATGCGGGAGATGCTGCCGTCTTTCTACCAATATATTGAATCTTTATGTCTAAAATTTCATAAAATACCTGATGAATAAAAGACCAAGCACCCATATTTTTCGGTTCTTCTTGGCACCAAATTATCTCTTTTGCTTTATATTTATCGATTGCTTTTTTTACTTCTTTTTCCGGAAAAGGATATAACTGTTCCAACCTAATTACTGCAATATCCTTTTTATCGGCAAGTTCTTCCATAACATCATAGTAAATTTTACCGCTACACAAAGCTAACTTTTGCACTTCAGTTACACCCTTACGCTCATCCAAGATAACTGGTTGAAAAGAATTTTTTTCACTTAAATCGTCCAAAGAGGATATTGCTCTGTTATGACGTAAAAGAGATTTTGGAGTGAAAACAATCAGCGGCTTACGAAAATTATTATAAATTTGCCTCCGCAGAATATGAAAATAATTGGCAGGAGTTGAACAATTCACTACTTGCATATTATCTTCGGCACATAACTGTAAAAATCTTTCAATCCGTGCAGAAGAATGTTCCGGGCCTTGCCCTTCGTAACCGTGCGGAAGTAATAAAACAAGACCGCTTGACTGAAGCCATTTTGTCTCGGCTGCAGCTATAAATTGATCGATAATAATCTGAGCACCATTGGCAAAATCACCGAATTGCCCTTCCCATAAAACTAAATTTTTCGGATTAACAAGACTATATCCGTATTCGAAACCCATAGCGGCATATTCCGATAGCGTACTGTTTATTACCTCGAAATTTCCTTGACTGTTAGTTAAATGATTTAACGGGATATAATTTTCCTCGGTATCTTGATCAATAACTGCGGAATGCCGATGAGAAAATGTTCCTCGCTTTGTATCTTGACCAGCCAAACGAATATTTATTCCTTTGATTAGTAAAGAAGCGAAAGCCAGATGCTCAGCATTACCCCAATCGATTTTTGTCTCTCGTTCCACAGCAATTAACCTGGAAGAGAATAATTTCTCCACTTTACTATGCGCTGTTATTTCTTTCGGTATAACGAATAATTTTTTTGCCAAATCTTTCAATTCTTTTTTATCAATACCTTTCACCAAAGAAAACTTTGTTCCAACCTTAGGCTTAACAAGATCTTGCCATAAATTAGCATAATGATGTTTAGAATCAGGACGATAATTTTTTGCTTCTTCAAATGCCCTATCAAGGTGTTGCTTAAATTTTGCTTGCATATTTTCCATTTCTTCCCGGGTTAATATCCCTTCCGACATCAACCTATCGGCATATAAATTCATCGAGCTTTTATGATTGCCGATAGCACCATACATCTTGGGCTGGGTAAACCTAGGTTCATCGCCTTCGTTATGACCGTACCTTCGGTAACATTGCATACCGACGATCGAATCTTTACTAAATCTATATCTGTATTCCGTAGCAAGAGTACTACAATAAACTACTGCTTCCGGATCGTCACCGTTAATGTGAAATATCGGTATTTCGTAAGCGACACCGGCATAAGCCGGATAATGAAAACCGCGAGCGTCAATAGGATTCGTCGTAAAACCGATTTGATTATTAATCAATATATGAATAATACCTCCGGTATCATAATTTTTCACACTATTTAAATTAAAACATTCGTGCACCACTCCTTGACCAGTAAAAGCAGCATCACCGTGAATCAGTACGCCCAAAGCCTTTTTCTTACTTCGGAGCAAATCTTGTTTACACCTTACTTTACCCATTAATACCGCATTAACCGATTCTAAATGCGAAGGGTTGGCCGCCAACGATAAATGAACTTTTTTACCATTAGCCAATGTCCGATCACAAGAATAACCCATGTGATATTTAACATCTCCGGAAACGTCATATTCTGCAGGTAACGAAACATTACCTTGAAATTCATATAGCATTGCCGAATATTTTTTCCGCAAGACTTTCGTTAAAACGTTTAATCTTCCTCTATGTGCCATACCGATTAACACTTCCAAGACACCAAAATTAGTACTTCTCCCTATTATATTTTCCAATGCTGCAATCGATGATTCGGCTCCTTCAACAGAAAATCTTTTCGCTCCAGGGAATTTTACATGCAGGTAATTTTCAAATAATTCGGCTTCCATCACGTCCTGAAAAATTTTGATTCTCTCTTCTTTACTTAATTTCCCGCGCCAATCATAATTTTCCAATTTACTTTGCAGCCATTCTTTTTCTTCCGCATTTCTTATATGCATAAATTCTAGTCCTATCGTCTCACAATGCGCCTTTTTCATTATGTCGATAATTTGCCTTATCGAGGCTTTATTAAGACCGAATTTCCCGCCGAGATTAACCTTTTCATCCAAATTTTCGAGGTTATGCTCTATCTCGCGAGAACAACGATTAAGGGGATTTAAATCGGCAATAAAGTGCCCGTTGGTACGATATTCGTCGATTAAATCTTTTACATCGGAATGCATACCATTATCCGGCACAGAAAATCTTTTTTCTTTCGTCATGCCGTTTACTTCGGTATTTTCTCTTTCCAAAGTAGCGAATATTTTAACCCAACTTTTATCTATGGAATTAGGGTTTTCCGAGTATTTTTTGTATAATTCTTCGAGAAAAGCGGCATTATTCGCTGTTAAACAACTTAAATCCATAATAAATATGCTAAAATAAAATACAACTCGTGAAAGTATATAAGAAATAATCAGGATAATAAAGAGGATTAATAGCGATTTTTCCCCTGTTTATGATTTTACCGCCTTTTTTCATGATCTTTCATGATCCTGATTAATCCTTGAGAATTTACCTGCTCAAATTCGGTAAAATTCGGCAAAAATATAACACGAATAAATAGATGGATTCAAAGCAATCACCATACATGCAAGCAACTACAATCACAGAAATTTTTCACCTAAGATCAACCTTTTTAATCACACCGCTTATCTTGACAGTGCGACTGCAGTAATAAATACGACAGAGCGTTAACAATTGATAATAGCTTCACTTTTGTCCTCACATTATTGAAAATTCCTAATTCAACATCTATTTTTCCTATTTTTACGTATAGAAGTTAATTGCTTTATTATTCTATTTTCCAGATCATTTTTAACAGAAACATCCAATTCTTCAGAAAGAGAATCAATATCCATATTTTCACTATCAAAAGCATTTTTCATAACAAAAAGAGAATAAAAAAATCGTACGTAACACCATCGCCTTCACTTGTTTTTCAAACGTTGTTTTTAACGATATTTCATTCCGATTAACTTTCTCACTCTCAGATAAATTGGATAGCGTTCTTTCTCAACCCCCATATCAAATAGGCGACATTGCTTTATGCCAATCATGTTTTTCCTTATTATGTCGTAGTACAGAAAGAGCGTAATCACCAAAATTCAATGATTTCATTAAAGCGTTACATAAATCTTTTTGTTCTTCATTAAGCACAAGACCAGAACGACCATCCAGAACCAAAATCTTAATAATTCTTTAAGTTAACCGTTAGTCAAACTTTCCTCATCATTCTCATCAACATAAAAGCTTATAGTTATACAAAAATAATTTGCCACTTCAAGGTAATAAAGATTAAAAATATTTTTCAATATAATAAATATCCTCCCGTTTTAAGAAGTGTTTTAGAAATTCATTCTGTTCAAATACTGCTTGATGTTTTCTTGAACAAGTTTTACAAAACACCTACTTTTTTCCTAATAATCCCTGATTCTTTCTTTGCTAAATTTACGTAATTTTTTATCAACATGCTTTGCAATCTCTTTATCTTTACGTATTACCGGCACTGTTAAGCAAGCTAAAATATTCTCATTTTATTATTTTTTTGTAGTTATTGCAAAATTATGCTTTTATCATACCACAAGTTTATTTAAACATTAACTGTATAAATTGTGCTAACTTTAATTCTTCGGGAGTACCTACGTGAAATATTTTTTCTGATAATCAATTTTGTAAATCGTGAAAACGTATAAGAAATAATCGGAATAATAAAGAAGATTAATATTGATTTTTCGCCGGTTTATGACTTTACCGTCTTTGTTTTTACCTTAAATATCCCGTATTTAATCCTTGAGAATTTGCTTGCTCAAGTTCGATAGAAGTATAATGCAAATAAAAGGTGGATCCGATTAAAGCAATCACCATACATGCAGCTACGGTCACGGGAATTTTCCACTTAAGATTACCACTTTTAATCAAACCGCTTAACAATGCGACTGAAGTAATAAGGGCAGCAGGAATCAGAATGTTAACAGCCAATAATATATTGGCTTTCTTCTTAGTGAAATTTTTATCAAGATTTTCTGTTTCAGTCGGGATAGGGTTTTCTTTTGTCTCGATGAAATTTTCACCAAGATTTTCTGTTTCGGTCCCTGTCGTGATTTCTTCTGTCTCAGTTGGATTTTGAATACCCTGGCTGTTCTCTAAGTATTCGTTCATAGCGTCAGGTTTAGGTTTTTTCTTAGTTTTTACAATAACCTCCTCGGTTAATTCACCCGTAGGATTTATCTTGCTTTGTCCATATATAGTGATTAATTGCTTCATCGTTCTTTTTTCAAATTCATTATCAACAACACTATCCAATACGTCACAAAGAGTTTCGATATCTATAATTTTACCGTTATAAAGATTTTTTATAAAAGGAGAACAATCAATCGCACGAAGTGCCATTGCTTTCATTTGCTCATCAAAAAATTCTTTTAACAATATTTTATCCCAATCAATTTCTTTGTCGGAAGACAATTTTCTTTTTAATAATAATAAAAAAATTTTATATGCTTGTTTTATTTCATTTTTTGCTTTTTCACCTATATTTTTTTTCCGGTTTACATTATCATATACTAAACGCTGCAATGCTGGATCATTTTCAAAATCACCATTAGAATATCTTTGATTAACAGGCAAAAATTGACCATCAGAAGATCGAAAAACATTATATTCTTCATTATGAGCTAGAAAAGTACAAGCAGATTCACCATCAATTGTAGGTTTTAATAACGCATCATATAATCCTTTTTGTGTTTTATTAAGTGATTTTTTTTGTTCCGTACCAAGTGTTAAACCAAGAATAATTTTCTGCAAAACGCACTCAATTACTTCTTTGAGTTGATCTTTAGTTAAATAATCTTTTTCTCTTTCATCAGCATACGACCCTATAGTGAAAACAAGATAAGGTGCTATTCCCGGGTTTAAAAAGGGATTGGGGGCATAATTATTCTTTATCCATTCAATATCATCTTTACTTAAATCGTATTTCCGAAATCTATCCCCGCACAAATACTGTTTGAGTTTTCCCTGATCAAAATCACGAAATTCTTGATCAACATGCCGTACAATTTCTTTGTCTTCACGTATTGCCGGCACCATTAAATAAGCAATTGTTAAAAAATCTTTTATTTCATCATTAATTTGCGAATGATGCATTTTTTCTCCCCCACAATTATGTTATTATACCATAATATTATTTAAATATTAATTGCAAATCTTGCTAATTTTAATTCTTCGGGAGTACCTACGTGAAATATTTTCCCCAAATATTCCATTCCGTAAACTTTATTCGGTTCGTTTTTGATAAAAAAATCATACACCGAAGATAAGGAAAATTTCTTGCGAGAAATTACCCGTACGATATCCGGATTAATAATTTGTATCCCGGCATAAACCAGCTTTGCGCCATTATCGTTTATCACGCGATTATCGTTTAACAAAGTAAATTGTCCCTTATGGTTAATCATTTTTACCGAATCGTAAAACGTCATCACTAAATCGGGATACGATTTTTTTTCCCATAAATCGGTTAATTGCTCCAACAAATCGCTTTCATGCCATATCGTATCGCTATTTACCGTAATTATCGGATCCATACCTAAAATCGGTAATGCATTAATCAAACCTCCTCCGGTTTCTAAAATTTCTTCTTCATGAGATACGATAACTTTATTATTATTTTGCAAGTGAGAAATAATTTGCTCGGCTCGATAATGGCAATTTATCACTATTTTTTCGATGCCGTATTCCCTAAGCCGATCGATTACCAAATCTATTAAACGCTTATTGCCAATTTTTAATAACGGTTTTGGAATCTTTTCGGTATGATTTTGCATGCGAGTGCCGAAACCCGCAGCAAAAATCATAGCATTTTTAATCATGCATTACTATATACGGATTGCACGTCGTCGTTATCTTCAAGAGCATCCAATAATTTCCCGACTTTTTCCTTGTTATCTTCGGTAAGAGCAAGTTTATCTTTCGGCTGCCACATTAAATTTGCGGAATTCGGTTCACCAAATTTTTCATATAATAAATCTCTCAAAATACCGAATTCTTTCACTTCGCAGATAATACGGTACGAATCATTAGATTCTTCTATATCGGTAGCATTATTTTCCAAAGCAAAATCAAATATTTCTTCGTTATTTTTGCCGTAAATAATAATCCCCAAATGATCGAACAAGTAGCTAACGCTCCCCACTTCGGCCAAATTTCCTCCGTTTCGGGAAAAAATAAAGCGCAATTCCCCAGCGGTACGATTTCTGTTATCAGTTAAAGTTTCAAGAATAACGGCGGCGCCACCGGAAGCATATCCTTCGTATCGTACTTCCCGATAATCTTCGTCTTTATTATTGCCGGTACTATTTTTAATCGCATTATCGATTTTATCTTTAGGTAAACCTTCCCGATGAGCGGTAATAAGAGCGGATCTCAATCTTGGATTTAATTCCGGATCGGGTAAACCGGATCTGGCGGCAACGATTATTTCCCTGCGAAGTTTGGTAAATTTTGTCGCTCTCTTGGCATCTTGTGCTTCTTTCCTATACTTGATATTGGAAAATTGAGAATGACCGGCCATAGTACTAAATTTTGCGTATAAAAACATAATAACGGGCCGAAGATAAGATGGCAACAACTTGAATTTTCAATAGCGGTGCATATATCTCTGAAAAGTAAGTTAGTTATTATTTAATTATGGTCGAAGAGACAACTATAGATAACAAAGTCGAAAATTATAAATTTGATGCTGCTGCCGGTAAAGTTTTACAGCTGGTAATTAATTCTTTATATACCAATAGAGAAGTTTTTTTACGAGAACTGGTATCGAACGCTTCAGATGCTTGTGAAAAATTGCAGTATCAGGCGGTATTGGAACCGAAATTACTGGAAGACGATTCGGAGTTAAAAATAACTATCTCCTTCAATGCCGACAAAAAAATACTAACGGTAAGTGACAACGGTATCGGTATGAGCAAAGAAGAGTTAAAAAATAACTTGGGAACGATTGCTCGCTCCGGCACGCAAAATTTCATAGAAGCGCTGCAGAACAAAAAAGAAAATAATTTGGAATTAATAGGTCAATTCGGCGTTGGTTTTTATTCGATATTTATGGTTGCCGATAAAGTGGAAGTAACCTCGCGTAAATCCGGAGATAAAGAAGGACATATATGGAAATCCCGTGGGGATGGAGAATTCACTATCGAACAAGCGGACGGAGTAATTTCCAGAGGAACAACAGTATCGCTTCACTTAAAACCCGAGGAAGATGCTTATCTGGACAAGTTTCGTATCGAACATATAGTAACGACTTATACCGACCACATTTCTTACCCGATAGAATTAATTAACGATAAAGGAGAAGCGGAAAAGCTGAATACCGCTTCGGCAATATGGACGCGTAACAAAAGCGATATTACCGACGAGCAGCATCAAGATTTCTTTCGCTCCGTTGCTCGAGTAGGGGGATCTCCCTGGATGATATTGCACAATAAAAACGAAGGGGCGATAGAATTCACCAATTTGCTATATGTACCGACGATAAAACCTTTCGACTTATTTCATCCGGATCGCAAATGTTCTTTAAAATTATACATTAAAAAAGTTTTCATTACCGAAGATAACGTTAACATAATTCCTCAATATTTAAGGTTTTTACGCGGTGTTGTCGATTGTGCCGATCTGCCTTTAAATATCAGCCGGGAAACTTTACAAAATAACGCCGTAATCAGCAAAATAAAAAGTGCGTTAACGAAAAAAGTAATCAGCGAATTAGGAAAGAAAGCGGAATCTGAACCGGAAGAATACAAAAAATTTTGGAATAATTTCGGCGCCGTACTCAAAGAAGGTTTATGCGAAGGAATGCCTACCGATGAAAAAGAAAGGTTACTTTCGGTATGTAGATTTAATAACTCGAAATCAAGCGAACTAACCAGTGTAAACGATTACATGAAAAACATGGAAGAGGGACAAGAATTTATTTATTACCTAACGGCAAGCAGTATTGAATCCGCAAAAAAAAGTCCGCAATTAGAAGGTTTCGCAAGCAGAAACTTAAACGTATTATTACTCACCGATCCAGTTGACGATTTTTGGACTAACGTCACAACGGAATATAAAAACGTTAAATTAAAATCCATTACTCGAACTGACATCGATTTAGAAAAATTTGCTCCGAAAGAAGACGGAGAACCCGAAGTTTCACATGAAGACGATGAAAAGAAAATTAATGATTTAATCGAGTACGTAAAGAAAACTTTAGATAAAAAAGTAAGCAGCGTACGAGTATCGAAAAAATTAACGGGAAGCCCCGTCTGTTTAGCAGTGCAAGAAGGCGCAATGGATATTCGAATGGAAAGATTTATGATCGAGCAAAAACAACTTCATAATAAATCGGCGAAAATTCTTGAAATCAACACCAAACACCCCGTAATAAGAAAATTATTGGATGACGGCAAGTGTGACGATTCGGTAGATATTATCAATTTACTGTTCGATCAAGCTTGTATCATAGAAGGAGAGGAAATTAGCGATCCATCCGAATTTGCTCGTAGATTAAACAAGTTTATTTCCGCGTAATTAATATCGATTTTATTGTTATAAGACCGATTTATTGCTAACATAAGCATTGAAAAAGTTGCCGAAAGTATTAATGAGATCTGAATTTTTAAATGTTGCTAAAGAAAGAGGTTATTTATACCAATGCACAAATATTGAAGGCCTGGATGACTTTATGTCGTCAAACAAAATTACGGCTTACATAGGTTTTGATTGTACCGCACCAAGTTTACATATCGGAAGTTTAGTGCAAATTATGATGCTAAGGTTATTACAAAATACCGGACATAAAGTTATCGTGTTATTAGGCGGAGGTACTACGAAGATAGGTGACCCATCCGGCAAAGATAAAGCTCGAACAATACTTAACAACGATCAAATTGAAAAAAATAAGTCGGATATACGTTTGGTATTAACACAATTCATCGATTTCAACCAAGATAATGCAATCATCGTAGATAACTACGAATGGCTAAAAGATTTAAATTATATAGATTTTTTACGAGACATAGGAAAACACTTTTCTATTAACAGAATGCTGGAAGCGGAAAGCGTAAAATCCAGATTAACTCGAGAACAAAATCTTAGCTTTCTCGAATTTAACTACATGCTGTTACAAGCTTACGATTTTACCGAATTATATAATGGGTACAATTGCCGACTGCAATTAGGAGGATCTGATCAATGGGGAAATATCGTAAGCGGAATAGAACTGGGAAAAAAGCTAGGAAATCCCGAGTTCTTCGGTTTCACCAGCCCGTTAATTACTACTTCTGACGGAGTAAAAATGGGTAAAACGGAAGGAAAAGCGGTCTGGCTTAGCGCCAAATTATTCTCACCTTACGACTACTGGCAATATTTCCGTAACGTTAGCGATCAAGACATCAGCAAATTCTTAAGACTATTCACGGATCTATCGATCGATAAAATAACGGAATTAGAGAATTTACAAGGACAGAAAATAAATGAAGCAAAAAAGATTTTAGCAACCGAAGTAACGAAGATATGCCATACTGAAACCAAAGCACAAAACATATTAGCAGCTGCTACCGCTGAATTTGAAAATCAAGATAGCTCTCTATTACCTACTATAAATATAAACGACGATAGTATCGCTTTACCGAAATTAATCACAAAAACTACTTTTGCTACCTCGAACTCAGCTGCTAAAAGATTAATAATTTCAGGATCGGTGAAAATAAACGATCAAGTAATAAAAGATATAAATTACACTTTACACAACACGAATAAGACTAGAAAAATCTCGGTAGGAAAAAAAAGGTGCCTTATTAATTTTGAATAAGTTATTCATCATCATCACCCAAAGTGCTTTCCCAAGCATTTGCATCATCTTTCTTTTTTCTTTTTTTCTTCTCGTTCTTTTGTTCCAAAGATTGATCTTGATCTTGCTGCCTTTTTTGTTCTTGTTCCAAAACAGCTTTATAATTATTATCACTGCTACTATCCGCGGTATTTTCCTCATTTTTCAGCTTACTTTCACTATTTTGCTCATTACGACGACTCTCCTCATGCGATTGGTTCCCGCTTAACTGTCGCAAACCTTCTTCTTGGGCATTTAAAGAATCGAGAGTTTGTTGAAGACTTTGTTTCACTTGCTCGGAATAAGCGCTATTCTCAAATTGCGGATTACTTGATTGAATATTTTTTCCCGAATCAAAACCATCAAGAACTTGTTGAACAGATCTTTTCGCTTGCTCAACTTGTGTTAACACTACTTCAACATGCTCAGTAGCAACCACAGCATCAGATTCTTTAACGCTTAATTGAATTTTTCCGGACCGTAAATTGTCACAAGTTTGTTGCATCCCCCTTTTAACGCCTTCAACTTGTTGAATGCTTTGTGCTAATTGCTTGGCGGCATAAGGTGTGAATTGTTGATCGTTCGACAACATCCTTAAGGCTTGTTGAAGACCTGGCTGAACTTGTTCAACTTGTTGAAGAGCTTGAGCTAATTGCTGAGTATAAAAATCAGTTTGAGATTGTTGATCACTACTTTCTTGATGACCTCCCGTTCCTTCAGACCTATCCGCCACCCCTAATCCAGAATGAGCATTGGTTATCGAATCCATTTCCGATCCTACCGAACGAGCCTCCGCCGCTTGTTGCACTTCTATTCCTTGAGTTCCAGATTGAATTCGTTCTAAACCTAAGTCCTCAACAGCTTGTTGCACCCGATCAGAATAAGAGTCCATTTCAGACGATTGATTACTTGCGGTACTTGTTTCACTATCACCAGTAGAAATAACTCTTTCATCACCTTCTTGTCTAAATTCTTCCACTATTTCGGATCCAATTTGCGATCCTAAAGCGGTATCGTCTACGTCACTATGTTCGTCGGAAACATCTACCGTTCTTTGTAAGCCGTCTTCCGTTTCGGGTGTGCCTTCATCGAACGTTTCGGATCTTTGGAAAGGAGGATCGGATTCATCACTCGCATCTTCTTTATGTTTTGGTGCTCCAGGTCTTTTATAACCTATAATATTATCATGTAATTTTTCCAATTGTTGTGCATAAGATTTTTTAATATGACCACCAAATGATTCGCTTGTTTTACCCGTTACTTTATTATAACCATACGACAAAGCAGATTTTACCACATGGTCGGGCGCCATGTCGGATAAAGTTTGTCCTATAACCGCTTGCTTATGATGAATCCATTTAAATGCATCTTGTTCACGATAGTGACGTTTAACATTCGATTCTGCTCCCACCGACCACTCGGCAACATTATAAATCCCCTTTACACCCTCTGCTACTTTATTCACACCAGGGATAGACCTTACCACTCTGCCAGGAGTGTCAACTACTTTACTCACGGCATCTCCCCAGCTAGATGTCGCTTGTCTCATTAAACCGGCAATTATCGCTCCCGGTTTTCCTGCAATACTATGACTAATAGGTGAAAAAAAGTTTGCATAATGATGACCCACCACACTAAGAAACGGTGAAGTACCAGCAATTGAAGCTCCTAATCTTTGCACAAATAATCTTAAATGCCATAGCAACATAGTAATTAGAACTAATGCAAATAATTCCTCAAATATTACGAATTGATCTTTTGTGATTCTATTTTTAATTATATTGTAATCGTAACCTTTGCCGTCCCCATCTTTACTAGGGGCAACAGACGAATCGGGATCCGGATCAAGAAAAGGGTAATCAATATATCTATAATCATCCACCTTATATTCGGGAGGTACTTTTATCACTGCTGCACCACGATTAAAAGTGATTCTACTTTTTACTCCAAGGTCGTGTTGGGTCAACTTCCCTACTTCGTAATAATCAAATTTTTCACCAAATGTCCATGACCATATTTCACCTATTTTAAAACAACCAGTATTTCCCAATAAACACATTTCAAGATGAACAGTTTTGTTATAACAAGTGGTATATCCGAAAGTTCGATAAAAAAAATTCATAATCAAAGCAGCAAACAGGGACACAAGAGTGAATATCATAATACTCTGAAAAGCAAAACTCATAGCTTGTTTCAACCAATTTTCGAACGTATTCGGCAGTTTTGAAAACAACAAGGTAAGAAACAATATAGGTATTAATGAAATTAAAACTGCTATACCAATCATACTAGTCAAGTATATGATGCAAGCATATACCATAACAAACACGTATGAGATTATGATAAGAATAATCACAAGTAATACTAAGCAAGTCAGAACAGGAGGATAAGTCCAAATGAACGCTCGCATTTTCTTACCCCAAACCACACCCGAGAAGAATATGTCAAGCATACGATCAAAAACAGCAAAAGGAGCATCGGGATTAAATTCGACACCGGAATGACTATTAATTATCATGATTAATTGAGCAATACCTTCAACAAATATTATTGCCAAGTTATTATAAAAAAATTCCCAACTGTACGGAGATATCAGTTGCATTATTATGGCAATCTTAATAATACGTATTAAGACATCGGAATATGGTTGTTGTACCATGCCGAACATATAAACTATTCCGGTAAATGCTATATAAAGTACTAACAATGCTTTGACAAAATCAATATAAACGTTATCTCCGGTAATTTTCTTAAATAGTTTTTTTGCCCCTTCATCAATTAAGATAGTTATTACTTCTTTTCTTATATTTTCTAAAATTTCTCTATTATCCGCCAATTTTGCTCCCTTTACAAAGTTTATTGCATAGCCTCCGGCATTGTCCCAATAAAATCGATCCAATATTTTAGCGTATATCTTCCAACCTTTTTCAATAGTAACAATACTGCAATTGGTATCAATTATCGGATGATCAATAGTAGAAAAAGCAGTTTCGCCTGATCTCGGATCATACCCTATATGAATAATAGGAGATTTGGGGTAACGCATATATTCCAATTTTTCATTAGGATCATCATCGAAAGGCCTTTTTAACAAGAGATAAGCACCATAACCGTTATTAAACCAACAAGGAGGTCCATATTGTCCCTTTGATGGATCATCCGGCGGATCGCCGAATTCCACATAAGGACATTTTCTCATGTTACTACAACCACTTCCTCCGGGATCTTTTTTGGAATAAGGTCCACATATCCTATCTTTAGGAACACTAGATACTCCTAATTCCGCTTCATATTTAGCTCCGTTATTAAAATCATCATTACCTCCAGATTGTGATGTGGAAACCGACTGATTGCCTATTCCCAACCAAGAAGTCCACATTCCTTCCGTTCTTATTATAATCGGCTCGCCGGTAGTAACATAACCCGTATCCTTCCACCTTATTACTTGATCAGGATGAAAACCGTCGGAACTGTTACCGCTATCGTCTTGAAATTTATTAGAACCTTCTTTTACCCGGGCTGAAATAGTAAGTCCAGAATTGGTAAAATCATCTGCCGATATACACCTGGGAAAAGGATCTTCATTATTACAACTCGCTAAAATTAACAGTAATAAAGATAATAATGATTTTTTCATCATTTCTCGTCATCCTTATCAACCTCAGAAACATTTTCTCCTTCATTATCTTTGTCTTCCGTAAAATCTACAGTTATTTTTTCTTGCGATCCTTCTCTTCTTGTTTCTTCAGCACTAACATCGTTATCTACTGTAATACTTTCACCAATTCCACTTCTATTAACCGAACTTTCTTGATTTTCATCAAAGTTTTCGCCAATTTCCAGAACATGTTCTGCTCCCATTGTGTCAGATGATGACCTAGGTTCACTATCAACAGCAATTGATTCTGTGCGTGACGAGTCAGGTCTTACATCACCCATAGTTACACTGCTTGCATCAATTCCCGAATGATCAGCTGAAATACCGGACAAAGAAGAAGCTTGATCTTTGTCCGTATTCCCTCCATCAGACACAATCGGGGATGAAGTAGAAGCATTTCTTACCAAAGAATCTTGTGTTTTTGCACTATCCTGTAATTTATCGTTTTTGCCGCCGATATTAATCGATTTATCTCTAATTTCTTGATCTTCGCCAGCTCTTACTCCCCGTCTTTTTTGAATTTGAACGCGAGTAGAATCAACATTATTCGTATTTAATGCTTTATTTCTTAAATCTTGTGTTGCATCATCTTGGCCAACAAGAGATAATAATCCTTGTATCGCACTATTTGTTGCACCCGATCCTGACACAAAATCCGGGGCCATAGTTCCCGAAATATCTTTCGCCATATTTTCGGCAATATGAATAAAAGCTTTGATAGCAAAAGCAGAAATAATAAATACTATAATTGCCACTAAGTTAAATGGTAAGCCTAAAACATTTTCACCAGATGATGCATATAACTGATTCATATGATCTTGCAAACTATAATCGCTAACATATGTCGTAGGAACCAATGTATTAATCGGACAAAATTCAACCGGAACGTCCCCGATATCAAATTCCATTCTAAAAGCACAACCTCTACAAGCAGTGAAGTTATTAATTGCAAAAAAAGCAGACATCATCAATTGATGTAAAAACGCTAACGACGAAAACATTATTATAGGAGTTAATGCCATCGATAACATCATTTTTATCCAACCCTCGAATAAAGTTTTCGTTACTTTGAATAAAATTGCAATGATAAATAAGGGAGCAAGAATAAGAAGTAACGACATGCCGATTAACGTCATTAAATAAGTTATTACAGCCGTTATTATTGCACCCAAAAATGTCCACGTTCCCCACATTAATAATATAAACGATATAAAGCCAATCGGCCCCGAAAACATTATAGATAGTAATCTCAGCCATGTTTCTTTCGTAAGTAAAGAACCGATAGTAGGGTCAAGAAAAGCAAACGAATTATCCGAACCTATAAAACCTGAAAAAACCGACGCTATATAATCTACTCCCTTAACAAATAAGTTAAACAAGGTAACACCAAACAAATTCCAACTCGAAGGAGAAATAACTGCAAGCACGACCCCTATTTTTACTACCCTAATGACAAGCTCAGTTTGAGTTCTTTGCATAAACCCAAGCATAAAAGAGATACCAGAAAAAGCTATGAATAACACTAAGAGGGCTTGAACAAACTGTATCAAACCATTATTAATAATATTGTTATAAGTAGCAGAAACCAGACCATTTGAGTTATTGATATCAACATTCGATAATTCCCCAGTACTACCATATAGGACACTTAAAATAGAATCTCTGATAAGAGTAAAAAACCTTGAAAATATAGGGTCCCATACAACGCGATGTATGTTTATAACATATTTATTATTATTCGGATTTTCTACAAAATTATCCTTAACCGTATCGCTATCGATAGCATCTTTAATGCCGAAATAAACCCTACCAGCTTTAGGTGTATTGCCGTTATTTTGATTACCGCCGTTAATAACAAACATTTTTGATTCCATAATACCGTTTCCGTCTCCATCTTTAGGTTGTACGTATATATGGTCGGTTCCTTGATCACCAGGAGCAACAGAGGGAAGGCCATTGCCTATATACATGTATAAATCTTTGCCTTCGGCACGAACACAAGAACGTTTCACTTCCACATGATATCCGCCTATATTATCGGCATAATTACCAGCATAATCAGCTATACCTAACCAAACTTTGCTTTTTTTATCTACATTATCAAGAATCAAATAAGAATAATCTAATTTAAGCGAGCTTTTATCTCCGCCGAAAAAGCTCATACACTCGGAATCGGTATCATTTCCAGGCAAGCATTGCTCCCCTCTATCACCAAAATCATTTGCGTAACTAATTTTATCATCTCCGATCTTTGCAATTAATAAATCAGCCCATTTTTCTATTGGAAAAGATAACTGTTTGCATTTTTTTAAACCGGTAGTATCACTTCTGATAGTTTTACACTTATCATTTCCCGAAATCCACTTATACCTTAAAGTAGAAACACAATTATTCCCCCAAATACTTGTTCCGCACAAGTTATTACATCGATAATTTACATCATAAGTATTAAATCTTTTTAGATTTAAATCCGTGGGTGCATTGCAATTATAATCATACTCGTTACCGCGTAACTCTACTCTTACATCGACAAGTGCCCCTTCATGCCAATAATTATTTACGTTAAATGAATTATTTTGAGTAAAAACTTTATTTCCGTAAGGAGTAAAAGAATTATTCACATATACGTCATAAGTCTTTCCTTTAAATTTTTCCAATTTAAAGTGTAATTGATTCCCAGAAGTATCCGTTGATCCAGGAATTTCAACAAAATCTAACCCTTGTTCACATATAGTAGGTAATTTATTATTGATAATCCCTTGAATATATGTTCTGTTATCGTTACTTAAAGATTGCTGTTTAGTAACATCTAAAAATATTTTTTCTAAATCTGCGAACGAATAATTCACCACTTCATCTGGAATGTTATAACAATCCGTAACCTTAATTGTTTTATACGGAACTAAATCGAATTTTACATAATCACCAGGATTAACCTCAATTCCGCTATCAATATACCAACCAAATGAAGAAAAACTACCGGAAGCATGAGCACACACAACTGAAGGATCCATACTTTCACCAGAATAATTAAGTTTTGTTCCATCACTACAAAATATTGATGGCACAATAACTTTGTTACATAATTTACGATTAGAACAATTTCGAATTCGCTCTCTCGTATCCGCACATAAATTTATCGTGCCAAACACATTAAGCGGTATTTTTTCATCTATTTTAACATCAAGACCGCTATCGACCCATAAAGTAGATTTGTCAAGTTTATCTGCACCTTTTATCACCACCGGTACCTCAACTTTAATATTACTACTGCTTATTCCTTCGCCAGGATCTATACATTCGTGATTACAAGCGTTAATACACAATAAAATTAACAAAATAAGTGATTTTCTTGTCATTTATTTATCCCTTCCCTTCTACGAGCTTCATCCCTTTTATCCAGATTTTCTCTGGGATTATCGTGTAATTTTTTTGTGTGCTCGTTAGCTGCTCGCCTTTGCATTGACTGTGCATCTTTTCCTACTACCGCACGCATACTATCCTCAAAAGCTTGAGCAGGATGATTTATTTCGGTACTTATGACGTTAAATATATCACTAATTATTGATGGAACTTTTTGCACAAAAAACGACAAAGTATGAGTTAAAATAACAAATGCGATTAACGACGGTAACAATATGGGAACACCGAAAAATGAAAAACCGTCATAAGTTTCCTCCATTAAATCTTTGTATGTAGAAGTAGCAACATATGTTCTTGGTAAATAGGTATTTAACAAACAAAACGCTTTAACTTGATCGTTGATACTGACATTGGCCACACATTGAGTACAAACATCATAATTAAACAATGCATAGGTAATACCCATAATGACGTTATTTAACATAGCTATCGTTGCAAAAATCATTATCGGCTGAAAAGCAGTGCTGGCTAAAATCTTTATCCAGTTATCAAACACCGTTTTAGTCCTTTTAAATAAAACAAAGCTAATAAAAAAAGGAGCAATGGATAACAATAAAGCAATAATAATCACTGAAGTTATAAAAATTATTATTGCTCTTAATATTGCTAAAAACAGCATCCATATTCCCCATATAATTGCAAAAGCAATAATAAAACCTAATGGCCCCGTAAAAATCAGGCTAAAAATTTGCACCCAAGTTTCCGATTCGGCAAAACGAGATAAAGACCTGTCGATAAATTTAAATTTAGTGTCCGCATCCGAGTGTGAAGACATCACATTAATTAAATCAATGCTACCTTCCGTAAACACTTTAAATAAATACTCGTTAAAAAATTCCCAGCTATTTGGGCTAATAACAATCACGACAATACCGATTTTAACCAAGATTACTATTACTTCCATTTGTGAAGACCTTATCATTCCCATAATGTAAAGTAACGAACAAACAGCGATATACAATATCAAAATCGATTGAATAATACTTACGAAAGGGCCGTTAATAAATGTTCGATATACCCTACCTACAGCACCCGGATTCACAGGAGTATTATCTCCGTACAATAAATGATTAACGTGAGTTATTACCCAATCAACAACATTGGCAAAAGGCGTCTTAATTTCTTTCGGTACGCGCGTAGTAAGCTCAAAATGACCTGAATTATTATTCTCGCCGTCACCATTGTCCTTTACACCGTAATATATGCTTTTTCCATCCCAAGCCGAATCGAGAGTAAAAAATCTCCTGTTAACGTAACTAACGTTTTCTATCATTTCTATAGGATTAGTCCCGGCATCTCCCGGATTTATAGTCGGACAGCTATCACCGACATAATAATATAAGCTACGCTTATTATGATAAGTACATCTTCTGGTAACTAACAATTTATATCCCCCATTCAGCCCCTGTGTTATATCTACCCATACTTTGGGATTAGCAGAAGTTAATTCGTATTCCTTATTTAACTCCACCCCTCTAGGGGATAATTCTCCAGAAGCACCTAACATCCTCCCAGAATCACTTCCTTCACGTACGACCAAGCCAGGTAGGTATGAAGAATATTGATTATTGCCTACTCTTTCCGATGAAACAGAAAACAAACAATTATCATTAATTGTTGCAGATTTATTGCCTTGATTGTCATATTGGACATGACATATGTTGTCACACGTTTTGTTTAACTCGTAAGAAGTCATTCCATTACGAATTTTTTCTATATTAATTTTTAATTGATCATCTTGATTACTAGCAGAGTTATAATCACATACTGCTTGCCATAGATCCTTATTAGACGAAAAAAAACCTGTTAAAGCTTCGATAGTTTTACTAATAACGGTTTTATCGTTATCATCCAGAGGATCAATTACATATAGAGGACTATTAATCCAGTTTGACATAAGGACATTGTTATAATTTACCAGATTAGAATTTTCCCCATCAATATCATTACTAATAATAGAAGTATAACTTTTTCCTACAAAATCGGATTTACACTTTTGTACGTCAAAAACTTTTACATTAGGATCGGTATTCTCACAAATTTGAGCAGTAATCTTACCCGAAACAGCAGGCAAAGAAGAAAATTTAACCGAATCATGTTGCCTAAAATTTAAAGGAATAGCACTTATAGGACCATGAATAGCAATAACGTTTACTTCAATGCTTTCAGCTTCATTACTGTTTTCGCTTTTCGCACACAAATTAACTTCTTTATCGACTATTTCTACTACACGCTGGACATCTTTAAGAGGAACTTGCGATTTCACCCAATTTTTTGAACAACCGGATTCCGGTTGTGTGTTTTTACTAGAATTTGCATAAACAACATCAACTACATCCTCTTGCGTTATATCGCTTGCATTAATACACTTAGCTAAAATCCCGTAAGGTACGAACAAAATAAAGTAAAATATAAACTTTATCATGACGACGGTTGGTTATTACTTCCTAAAACACGTTCTTTACCACCATCATCGCCACCTCCGGACTTTCCTTTGTTCATAGCGGCTTTTCCTACCGATTTCATTGCCCCGCCTACACCACCAGCTACTTTCATTGCTCCGGCTTCAATCTTTGCCGCCATTTGCTTAGGCCCCGACGTACCTTGAGAAAGATCGGCCCGGAAACTACCGCTTAATTCCGCCGCCATCGAACCGACCACACCTAAGAAATGATAAAATAAAAAGGCCATTAAACCCATCATTCCGAAATTTTGCCAAATTTTCTTCGAACCTTCATGATCAATCTCTGCTTTAGTAACCTTTATTCCAAGAAATAAATTGCTATGCGTATATTTTACCCCTGAAATAACACATGCTATTATATTAGGATTATTCGTACATCCGGTGTAATCTGGAATGAAATATTCAATTAATCTTGTCTTTCCTTTTCCCACTTCTTTATTTTTAGTTTTAGAAGTAAATTGCAAATCTGAAAAATACATCTTATCGAAAACGGAAAAACATAAAGAGAGAAAGGCAAACAGAACTATAGGATATATTGAAAATACCATAACCTGCTTTACCCAACCGTCAAAAAATCCTTTTGTTGCTTGAAATAGTACCATCGGTACGAATACAGGAGCAAATATGCTAACTATAGTAAGAGCAATTAACGATAGTATAAATAAATGAACTATCCATATTACCGTTAATAACAACATGAATACGAAAAATGCAACACATATTGCCATTAATATCTGACTACTAAATATAGCCGGTATTATCAATAATAATATCCCGAATACAGGGGCTGTTGCAGCTGCAATAATTGCAGCTGTCGAAGCAGCACCTCCGCCGATAGCAAAACCGTTACCCAAATAAAACCCGATACGACAATCCAACCTATCCCAAGGTGCCAAATACGAATAATCTTTATCACCGCTTCCTAAATTCTTTATATAATCCGCCGTATTATAATTACATACCTGGTTGTTACCTCCGGCACTTAGTACTAGATCAGACAAACCGACAGAAAGTTTAATCAAATAATTGTAATAAACTTGCATACCGTCACCAAGCGAGAAATAAATCACTAAAGCAAATTTAATAAGCAACATGAAGTATTCGTGCGGTCCTTGTATGGCATGCCCCATCATCATCTTAATTCCGAACAATGCTATGGCTAGCACTAAAACCGCAGTCACCGTGGTTTTTAAGCGTTTTTGTACTACTGCTAAAAATCCGTCTTGCTGTGACGAAGTCTGGCCAGAAGCGACACTACACTGACCTGCTACCAAATTAGCAAGTGATTCTTTTATACACTGAACTACTACCGACGTTATAGGATGCGGAGCTCTAGCAGCAAGTGAAATTTGGCTATAACAAGCACCGGATATATAACAATTAAAACATTTAGTATTATCATACTTAATCGCCCTGCCTTTCGCATCAAATTCAGTCGGCACCGATTTTTCACACATCGGTGCGGGAGGTGAAGGCGCTTTGGCATGACAACCTATTGTCGGCGGAAAAGGCCAAAAATCTCCTCCGAATAAACCGACGGCATCGACACATATCCTACCTCCGTCTTCATATGCTTTAAAAGTAGTCCCGTTTATATCGGCAGATTCACCCGATTTTAAAGTCTTACAAGTTGGCCCTGAGGGATCACCAACCCATTCTTTCATCTTTACAATATCGTCCTTTGTTTTATCCTTGATTTCTTTCTCGGTAAAATCTCCTTTTAATCCGAACTCGTATTCTCTATCTGTCAATCCGTCAAAATTAAACATGGGAAAAGGGACAAGAGCATACCTATGGCAAATTTCAATGTAATCGCTATAAGGGGCCTTGTTTTCCGGCCATTTGTAATCACTTTCATCTACATATTCTTGGCTTTTACACACTTTGCCACTATTAGAGTCACCCGGAAAAAGATCTTCGGGATTTTTACATTTTTTATACTTCCCGGTATTTTCCCATCTTAATACCGGATGACGAACAAAACCGTTAGTACAAGCAAAAAATTCAGCAGCACCAGTAACTATTCCGAATAATGCCGCTACAGCAGATAAAAGCATAACAGTACCAGCGCCAGTCGAGATAGGTTCCGGAGCGAGAAATAAAGCATAACCGGCAATTAAAGTGGCCAAGGCAGCACCAACACCACCAATTATTGCCGCTATAACCCCTGCTCCTTCACAACTCGGATGATTTGCTTTACCGCCTACAATCGGTTCCAGATCATCTGCAGCATAAGCTACACTGTTAAATTGATTAATCAGATTACAACCGTCTAAAATAATAATAGCTAAAATGAGCAGAACCATTCTTACCCATTGCTTAAACATTCTTCACTCTTTCATAAAACACAGGTAACCAAGCTCCCGGATCGTCTCCCAATTCCTCACGAATTTCACGTAATAATATCACTGTTTCAGCCCTTCCCGACAATACGTTAATCACGTTTTCCATCCCCGAAAGGTCGATTCTGGCAACTACCGCATCGATTGCTTGTTTAATCAAAAAAAACCTACTTACAGGATCGGTATGTTTAATAATTACAAATTCTCTTTCACTCAACATGAAAATATTACGATAAACCGAAGTAGCTTTAAGATTAGGTAAAAAAATTTGTGTTGCCGTTTGTTGTATCAAAGTATCACTAATCTTACTCTTACTGGCATCTTCCACACTTTGAGTAGCAAAAATAACAAAAGTGTTTAATTTACGTAAAACCTTCAACCAATCTTTTATCTTAGGAGCAAAAATTTCGTTATCGATAAGTGCCCAAGCTTCGTCAAGTACGATCATAGAAGGGCTACCATCGAGCGAAATACTAATTTTATGAAAGATATACAGCAATACCGGGCCTAAAGCAGCTTGATCTTTCAATAATAAAGACATTTCAAAACCGAACACCGAAGCTTTATTCAAATTCAGTTTATCTTCTTCATTGTCGAATAATGACGCATGCGAACCGTCTCCGTACCACATACCTATTCTATTTGCCAATGTTCCGGGACCACCCACACCTAAAAAAGGGATTAAATTGCTTAGTACCCTATCTTTTTTATCCAATTTAAAATTACCATTAATAACATCGGTTATGCGTTCGATATCTTCGGATGAAATTACCTCTCCGTTAGTTGAAACAAGTTGTTTTAACCAATCGGCTATAAACGTTCTGTTATCTGGCGTATCTTCCAATTGTAGCGGATTCAAATTAGCTTTGGTACGGGCTTCGATTACCGTATAAATCCCTCCTAACGCTCTAATAAAAATTTCCGCACCTCTATCTTTATCAAAGAAAAATAATCGGGGCCTGAATTTCATTGCCTGTGCACAAAGAAAATTCATGAGAACGGTTTTACCAGCTCCAGTTGGACCGATAATCATACTGTGACCGACGTCTCTGACATGGAAATTAAAAAAAAACGGAGTGCCAGAGGTCGTATCGAAAACGGTCACGGCTTCTCCCCAAAAATTACCGAAGGGCGACCCTAAAGGATAATTATGTAAAGAAGCGAAACCCGCAAAATTCAGAGTACTGATTACCGCTTTACGAACAATGTATTCGAAATTTGCCGGTAACTGTGCCCAAAATGCTGGCTCCAAATTTACTTTTTCCCGAACGGCATAAACACCCGTATTAGATAATTCCGATTCTACCAGCGAAAGAGCATTCTCTAACGAACGTAAAGTAGGTTGAATGCATAAAACGGTAAGATGATGTTCGCCGAATGCTATTCTACCGCTCATAGCATCGTCTAATGCTTTGGTGATCTCCGCAACTTGCGATATCGCCTTATCTGCAGATTGAATCATACGATTCTGCTGAATTTGCATTTTATTTATCGCAATCTGTCTATTGGTAAACTGAAAAGTTTGAGTAATAATCAGCTCGTACGGTAACTGTAAAAACACATCGAGCATTCCCGCCGAAGTACTTTGTCCATATTCTTTCAAACTAACGATTCCGCCATAATAATTACCTTTAGGAGTAACCATTTCAAAAGATTTATTACCGAAATAAAAACGATTTAACGGCAAATATTCCGCAATATTAATTACCGGTAACAATAATTCGTTGGGTGATTTTCCGCAATTAACAATTTTGCTCATAAAGCTTAATATCTCCGACATTACACCGTGCTTTGCTTTTTTAATACCTAATATTTTCGGTGAATAATATCTTAAACTGGTAACGACTCGAGAAGCCATTTCTTCAAGTTCTTCGTGAGCATCACGCATATCGGCTTCCCATGCTCCTTTAGACGCTGCATGAGAAAATCTTTTTAATAAATGTGAAACAATAGCTGCGCCTTTAGTATCGAATTTTCTTATTACGGTAATATATAATTCGTTGGCAAAAGATTTCTTTTTTTTATGCTTTTCTTTCCACAATTCATTTACATAATCAGCAAAAAAATTAGGTAACCTTTTTACAGCAAAACCCTGCGTAAATACGTTTTGTTTTTTTCTGATAATATGAAAATAAAGAGCGCAAGAACCGCTACCGATACCTTTGAGTAACTGATTCCTAAGTGTTTTTTGTATATCCACATCCTCGTCATCGGCAGTTTCAAAAGCATAACCTCCCAATTTAATAACCTTTAGCATCCAATTATCTTTGGTAAGCAAAGTAGTATCGTTCCAATAATGTGCATAGGGAATAAACTCGGAAGTATTATATTCTTTCTTTAAAACATTTGATTTTTTTGTTTTAAATTTAGTAAGTTGTAACATACCTAAGCCATATAATAAGAGTTAGCACCATGATAAAATCTATTCTTACACTTCATACATTTTTGCGTCTTAACAATATAAAGCTCTACGAACAACGGTTCTTGAAAGCAAATTATATAACCCAAAGCATGCATAGCAGGCATTAAGCCAAATAAAACAATTAATTTCTTTGATACAATGTAAGAAATAAGAGAAATCATTAAGTTCAACATAACGAAGGTAAAACTCACTCCGAACAGCATGGATGGCCTAGTTAAACCCTTAAATAATTGATCTGATCCCAAATGACCGGTATCTGCCATTGTCTTTCCCTAAAATTAGATTATTCTATTTATTAACATCAATATATTAAACTTAGTTTAAAATAAAAAAATATTACACCGATAATTAATTACACCAATATTTTTAATAATAACCTAAGATCCAATTACCTGAAAAATATTTAACTTAATACAAAATATTATTTTTTTTATCTTAAAAAAGAGTGTTACACCTTTACATTTGATTTTTTCAAGCGTCTTGTAACAAAAAATATATCCTTCCTAAATTAGCCGAATCAACATCTATGCTTAATTCAGCTGAATTTTATTTTTTTTCACCTATTTTTTATTCCTTAACCCTGTTATTCTAGATCAATACCAGTAATTAATTAATCCGTACCGGCATCGTAATTGCCTTGACAATTTCTCCTTTTTATTTTTAATACTTCTAAAAACTCCATTATCTGCTTCTGCAAAAGCCTTATATTCCTTAAATCATTCTTATGTACTTCTTACTCAATACTGAAATTATCATTAGCCGTATCTAAAAGCGTTACATATATTTCAATTCCCTGTTTCTGCAGTAAGATTACTATTAAAATAGGCTTAATTAAACTGCTCTTGCAGTTAAATCAGTTTCACATTTCTTACTTTTCCCTTGCTGTTTAATCAAATCACTCTTAGTAATACCCAAATCAGCTTTACATGTGTTACGTGCCGTTTGTTCTTCAGCTAACTGTTGTTTTACGGCTTGCAACTGCTGTTGCAACGCTTTCATTTGAATTGTCGATCATCGGCGCTAATCCATAGAGGTTATTACCGCCCCACCTCCGGAATTTTTTTTCTTCTTAATCGTTTTTAAGTAACAACCTTATCTTCCGGAACATAACCGTACATAATCATTTCTTTTCGTATTATCGGTAATTTACTTATTTTTCTAACAGCAGAAAAATTACGAAAAGGTATGTTAAACATAAAGCTACTGAAAAATTGGTGTGTAAATAAATTATCGTATCGATAAACGAAATATGAAAATTGATTTTCGATTAAAAATCGCTTTCGTAACTTATTTTGAAACTTGTTCCATTAACCGAATTATTTTTTATTAGATAAATGATATTGTTTAAATCCGAGTGAAAATACTTTTCTAGCTTAAACGCAAATTTTCCTTCCATTCCTTTATAAAATAAAATCGTCTTCCCTCGGTCCATAAACGTTTACAGTGATTTTAATATTGTTATTCAACATCTCAAACACCGACTAATTCAAACCGCTTTTCGTATTATATGCGTCGTAAAAGCCGTTTAAACCGAAAATGAACCGTGTATTTTTTTCCTTATTATCAGGTAAAATTCTACTATATTATTGTTATTGCCCGAAAAACGTAAATCGGTAAATAACACGTCTTCACTTCTTTGCATTAAAGGAAAAATAACTACGATAGAAGATAAAATTTTATCGTGTTCGCTCAAACTTGCTATCGTTCTAACATCCAAATCAAAGCTAAGGACATATTTCAGTAATGCCGGATTTTTTACTCATTTTACTCACACAAAATCATATTAATAAATGTAATATACCGTTATTGATATAACCTTGATTTATAGGGACGGGATATTACTCCTCATCCTAAAATTATTTATTTTTCTTCAAGACATGTATATTCCGTTTTTATACCTCGGACTCCAAAAATCGTCTCTTACATGGAATTTAACATGACGACCTTCGTTAATGCTCGGATTATTGCTTAAATTGCAAACTATAAAGCGAATCTTATCCTTCATAGCTCGATACTCATCAGGTTCCTCCGCCAGGTTGAAAACCGTGTCAATCTTACTTCGCGATTCGAACCTTTCCGGCATTAAGTGGTTATCAACGCCGATGAATGTTACTTTGATCGTCGACTTTGAACGAGTAATTGAATTGCTTATAGAGTTATTAACTAAACTCGAATTATCACCTACGGGATAATATTACCCTGATGGGTATTCCCTCCACCCCACCATGTATTGCCTGGACTCCTTCCGCTACTATGATTCGGTTATTATCGATAACATTTTTTTTGGAATTATTACTGAAATATAATCCTTCACTTCCGTTTTTTCCGCTCGTCTTGATATTATTACCGATTATAATGTTATTTTCAGAATTACCGAAAAATACTATTCCTTTGGAAAGATTGCCCGAAGTGACAATAACATTGCCTCTTAAAAAATCGTTCTTCGAGATATTAGGACGTATTACCTCGCCATTAACTCCGAACGTAGTATCACCATCACTTTTTCTCGAACCAAAAATGATACCGTGGCTCTTTTCTCGCCCAAAGTGGTGATTTTATTATCTAAAAAATCATTATTTTTCGAAGAAAGACCAATGTTGATACCTTCGCTATCTCTGTCCAAAGTGGTGATGTTATTGCCGATAATTTTATTGCTGATAATTTCATTTGTTGCAACATCATAAATCATGATACCTTCACTACTTCTGCCCGAAGTGGTAATATTATTGCCGGTAATATTACTGCCGGAAAATCCATCAAAGGCGATACCTTGGCTATTTACGCCAGAAGCGGTAATATTATCTTGGAAAGATTTTTTAAAGTAGATACCTTTTGAATATTCATTTGATATAATCCTATTACCTACAATATTATTATTTCTCGAAACATCAAGAAAGCAGATAACTATGATATTGTCGCTCAAAGCATTGATTTTATTGCCGGTAATATTATTATCGATCGAAAAAGAATCAAAGAGGATACCTCTGCCTCGTTTCGAAATGGTAATTTTATTATCTGCAACATTATTATTCCTCGAATAGCTCTTAAATCTAATAACTTCGCTAGACTTGCCCAAAACGGTGATTTCATTGCCGGTAATATTAGTACCAAAAGATCTAGCAAAGTAGATACCGACGGAGTCTTTATCCGATATATTAATCCTATTACCTACAATATTATCATCTCTCGAATTAATAAACTTGATAACTACGATATTTTCGCTCAAAGCGTTGATTTTATTGCCGGTAATATTGTTACCGGAAGATCTATCAAAGTAGATACCGATGGAGTCTTTATCCGATCTATTAATCTTGCTACTTTTTTTTTTGAAATGGTAATTTTATTATCTGCAACATTATTATCCCTCGAATATCCACTAAATTTAATACCGTTGCTCTTTTCTCCCAAAACGATGATTTCATTGCCGGTAATATTATTACCGGAAGATCTATTAAAGTAGATACCGATGGAGTCTTTATTCGATATATTAATCCTATTACCTACAATATTATTATTACTCGAAGAACTATGAAAGTAGATGCCTTCGGAAGTAGAACCTAAAGTGTTAAACTTATTCCCGGTAATATCGTTCTCGTTCGCGGAATCATAGAAGATAATCACACTACTGTCATTGCCTAAAGTACTGATTTGATTATTACCAATTTCATTACCGTATGCACCGCCTCTGAATTCTATACCCGTGCTATGCTCATCGGTGGCGGTAACGGCAATGTCATTCCCGACTATTCTACTTTTCTTTATTTCATCGAAAAATTTTATTCCCTTCACGTTTCGGGAACCTTTTGGCGTAGTAATTTTACAGTTTGTTATCGTTATGTCTTCGACTTCTTTTCTGACATTTACAACACCGTTATCTTTTCCTATTGCATTACTTCCATCAAGGTACAACTCTTTTATTGTCGTTCCGCTTTCGAGTTCGATCAGCGGTTTTTCTGTACTTTTCTCGAATTCGAGCTTAACACGACTTTTTGCCTTGATCGGTCTTTTTCCGGGAGAAAAATATCCTTTGGCTAATAATTCTTGCCCTTTTTTTAGTTTGATCGAGTCTTGCAGTACCAAGTCTTCTTGCACGATAATCAGAGTATTTTCCGGCAGATTATTTATTACTTTATTTATGTCATCATTTTTGTTTATCATAACGGCATTATCCGCTTTTGTCGTATATCCCCACAAAAACAAACTTCTTTCCACTCTCGGTAAATTCTTTCGGGTAGGAAGAGCTGTAGCCGAAAGCTTTAACCCGAAATTGCTCGTGAATTGCTGACCGAACATCCCGTCATACCGATACCCTACAGAGGCATAGAATTTAAAATTATCCGTGAATCGGTTACCGTTATATCTTTGCCCTATATAGGGATGTAAATCCTCACTTTCGTATTTCATACTTAAGCCCATTCCGTCGAATTCATTACCTTGTCCGTTCGCCAAGTGGTATTTCTGCAAACCGAAAAATATTTTTTTCAATTTAAAAAAAGCCGAACCTTCGATAGCGCGATAAGCCAATTCGTTTTCTCTCGGCCGATAAAAATTAATCCTAAATTCACCACATTCATGCAAGATTTCAAAACCACCAACAAATTGCTTAATTCCGTTTTTAGTCTCATACCTATCGTAAAAACCGTTTAACCCGAAAGTGAAATCATTTACTCTGTGCCTCATACCTAAACCCAAGTGAGTGCCCGTTCTATTCAAATTATCTCAAGAAATCTTGATATCGGTGAAAATAACGCCCTTATCGCTTTCAATAAAAGGGACTGTTATTCCGGCAGAACCCAACAAAGCCTTATAATCCTCACCATTTGTAATGCTTTGAAAATCAAAATTAAAATTCGGAATATAATGTGGCGAAACAGATTTCGAAAATAGTATAAAACTTAATAGAAAAGCTTTTTTTAACATTTATAATTATAAAAAATAATATTGTTAAAAGTGAATATAATATGCTTTTCTTAAAATAAGATTGAGTTGTCATGAATGAAATCGGCAAAATCCTAATTCGTTCCGATAAATTACTTATCTTCCTCTGCCCTTTTCCTTTCCTTGCGACATCGCTTGAGCTTTTACCTTCATTTGCCAAAAGCCCAATTTATTGGAAAATTTATTTCCCATAAGCCTTTTTACGTTGGCGATATACTTAAGTTGAGTCATAGTGACCAACTTGGTCCATTTACCGATCGGTTTTTTAATATCTACTACTTTCGTTTCTTCATAATAATTTTCTTGTTCTTTTTTACTTTCCCTTATGTTTTCTTTATGTTGTTCTATTTGTCTTTGCTTTTTTTCCAAATATCTTTTTCGATCTTCTTCGTCTTTATCTTTTTTCTTAAATTTAGCGATAATTTCAACTATTAATTGATTGGGCGCTAGGGAAACAAGTAACAACAAAGCGAATAATACGGCTGCCAATAATATTCCTCCTATTATTATCCACCACATTATTTTAACCGCCAACAATCATCCCGTAATCTTCCTTCAGAATACTGCGGTTTAGTAACAAAAACTTTAAAAAGGAAGTCACATTTTCCGACAATCGGTTTTTCAAAGCCAAAACTTGGTACTTTACCGGTTTACATAAATCTGCAGGAACGGGTGAGATAATCGTCAAATCCATTTTATTACCCGTTAACAACAAACCGAAACCCTTACCTGTTTTCATCAAATGAACGGCCTTGCTTTCATCCCTTACTCGCACAACGTTATCTATACCTAAAGGTTTAAGTAACCCGTAGGCCAAATAACCGGATAAACTGATTTTCGGGTCAGTAATTACTATGCTGCTATATTTACTTAACTTTTGCAAAGATTTGGCCAAATCACCAAAATTTTTATATTTAACATCATAACCCGATACCAAAACCAGCTGATCGCTAGCAAAATCTAATATTTTCTTTTCGATTAAATCCTTATCTTGTAAAAAATTTGCCGTCTCCTCATCAGCAGTAATAATAATGTCAGTATCTTCATTATTAAGGTTTAACAACTCTTTATAACCGCTTAATTGGACCGCAACGCTAACATAGTTTTCCTCAACGTATTTTCTCACCAATTTCCTAACGGGTTCTGCCAAATTGTCATCTATCAGCAAATTGATATCGGAAAAATTTTTAGCCGATAACTTACATGATATTAATACTAAAACCAACATCTTGATAAGAAATTTCATATTACTTTATTAACATGAAATTTTCCCGATGTATAATCTATGTTGACGCATAATTTACTTAAAGATAGTATTTTTATATCCACTCAAATATTTACCAACACCTAGTTATTTACATATGGCAAAATTATTAATCGACAAATCAGAATTCGAATTAAGTTTAATTAAAAGCACTAACGGAACCAATGCAATAGACGTGCGGAATTTATATAAAGAAAGCGGATTATTCACCTACGACCCCGGCTTTATGTCGACTGCATCGTGCTCTTCCGCCATAACTTTTATCAACGGTGAAAAAGGAATATTACAATACAGAGGTTATAATGTCGCCGATTTAGCCGAGAAACACGATTTTTTAACCGTAGCATATTTGCTTCTTTGCGGTAACTTACCCAGTAACAAGGAACTAAAATCGTTTAATAAAAAGATAAAAAATTATTCCAAACTAAAAACAGGTCAAATAATTAAATCTTTTCCCACCAAAGCTCACCCGATGTCTATTTTAATCGGAAGTTTTGCCGGCTTAGCAGCTACTTACAACAACAGAGAAGAAGATTATCGCATCGTTGCAATAGCACAAGTACCTTCGATAATAGCGGGGATATATCGTCACGTTAATAACCTTCCGCCGATAGAAAGCGACGATAACTTAAGCTATGCAGAAAATTTCCTTCACATGATGTTTGGTGAAAAAAAGTTTCGGGAAACATTTGCAAAATCGCTGGACATAATTTTCACTTTACATGCCGATCACGAACAAAACGCCTCCACTTCTACGGTAAAGCTTGCCGCTTCTTCAGGAGCAAATCCGTTTGCTTGTTTGGCAGCTGGCTCCGCTACGTTATGGGGACCTGCTCACGGCGGAGCAAACGAAGCGGTAATAAAAATGCTTAACGATATCGGCAGCACTGAAAACATATCGAAATTTATTCGGCAGGTTAAAAATAAAGAATCGAGACTTATGGGGTTCGGTCACAGAGTATATAAAAATCACGATCCTAGGGCAACAATATTAAGAGGAATATGCCGTAAAGTCGTTGAAGTCTCCGATAATCAAAACAGCCAATTATTGAAAACAGCACTTACATTAGAAGAAATAGCTCTCCACGACGAATACTTTTTGGAAAGAAAATTATATCCGAATGTCGATTTTTACTCGGGAATAATACTTAAATCGCTGGAAATACCGACCGATATGTTCACTTGCTTATTCGCTCTTGCCCGCACAACCGGTTGGGTGACACAATTGCACGAATCGATCAACGATAAAGAGCAAAAAATAGGCAGGCCAAGGCAAGTTTACATCGGAGAAAAACCGAGAAAATTATAATCACTAAACAAAAAACAATTTACCGTACTGCAAGCAGGCGGATCATTGGATAGCAATATCAAATTTAGTTTCAAATGCTTCCGTAATTCTAGTTCCCGGCGCGCTTAAACATGTTTTAAGTCTTAACAAATAACTTTGTATTTCCGCATCTTCAATATCGGAAAAGTATCGTTGCCTGAATTCTTGCCATTCTTGCCTTTGAATTAAACATTCTGCTTTTTTAACCGATTCCGGAATACTCAAGTATTCCTTAGATATCCGACAAAGATCAAAAATAGCTTTGTCCATAGCATTGTTCGAATCGACAGAGGAGATGAATGGAGTCCGATAAATTTTCTTCCAAAACATTATTAAGAAGAACGGAAATAAGCACAAAGCAAGAACAGATATAAAAAACACAGCTAGTGAAAATAACAAAACTTGAAAAGAGTTAATTCTTTTCTTTACTTCTTCACTAACTTCCTCTTCATCATAACTTTCAACATTCTCAACTTCTTTTATTTCTTCATCACTTTTTTTACTATTACAGCAATTCTTTAACAACAAAAACGGCTTGATAAAAATCGTATATAACAAAACAAATGAAAAAATTATCACCGAAAGCCCAGCTAGCAAAGGCAAAGCAAGAAGAACAACGGCAGGTAATAAAAAAGCCGATAATTTCTTATTGAAATTGATAAAAAAAATACAGGAATATAAATAGTCAACAGATTGATCTTCACACTTTTTTACTACTTTCGGATTAATTATTTCAATTAATAATTTTTTATTTTCCTTACTCAGTTCTTCTGCAGGTTTAACATTCGTATAATTAAACTTATTCACTATTTGGTGTACTCGAGTTGCTTGATCCGGTAAATTTAAATTTTTATCCGATGCTACTTTAGATGATAACGATCTATACTGAGATTTAATAGGCGGATTCTTTTGATTTATCGCTATATTTCCATATGCCGCATCATTAAGTACCCCATAAATAAACATGGGATTTATTTTATCCAATTCCTTCGTTCTATTTTTAATATCTCTGTTGGCAATTAATAAAAGAACAGCCGCATGAACTTTAAAATCATTTTTGCTTAACACAATTTCTTTCTAATTTAGTATATTTATACTAAAAATCTTGTATTTTGCAATTTAAAAATTAATTTAGAAATAAATATAATAAGACCGTTTCCTTCCGTTTTTAAGATTGCGCCCTATAGTATGGGAAAATGAATTTCATAAATTTCATTTACCGATGTTTTCACACCATCTCTCCCGCTCGCAAATTAAGTAAAAATTGGCATATAAAAGTTATCGCCTGTTATTTGGAAAAAATCACACGACATAAACGCCTAATAATCAACATACCTCCGCGCTGCATGAAATCAACCTGTGTTAGCGTTGCTTGGCCGGCTTGGGTACTCGGCCACAACCCGTCGTCAAATATAATCGTTGCCAGTTACTCGAAAGGGTTAAGCATAAAACATTCGCTCGATACTCGTTGTATTATCCAATCGGACTGGTATAAGGCTATGTTCCCCCGGACGATTTTATCCAAGGAACAAAATACCAAGCATAAATTCCACACTACTGCAAGAGGATTCCGCTTAGCTACGTCAATCGGAGCCACCTTAACCGGAGAAGGAGCCGATATTTTAATAGCGGACGATCCGATAACGCCATTGGAAGCTCATAGCATAAAATATCGAACAAGAGTAATAGACTGGTTCGAGCAAATGTTCGTTAGCAGATTAAATTGCCCAAAAAAAGGAGCTATAGTCGTCGTAATGCATCGCTTACACGAACACGACCTTATTGCTCGTTTACTGAAAAAGAAATTCTTCAAATGGGAGTGTTTATCGTTACCTATGGTTGCCGATTATTCACAAGACATTTTTTGTGGAAACAAACTAATCTATCACCTAAAACAAGGAGAGATTTTAGACGGTAAAAGGTATAGTAAAAACGACATAGAACTTATTAAACAAGATGTCAGTTCTTACGCTTTTTCTACTCAGTATCAACAAAACCCCGTGCAAACCTCTAGCGGCATAGTAAAAAAAGAATATTTCAGCAGATATTCTTCACTACCGCAAACTAAGTACAATGTTAATCAAAGTTGGGATACCGCAAGCACTACCAACGAAAACAGCAGCTATAGCTCTTGCATTACTTACGCTTTTATTAACGGTAAAATTTATATTACGGAAGTATTTAGAGGTAGAATTAATTATCCGCAACTAAAACTTAAAGTAAAAGAGTTAGCGACAAAATATAATGCCCGAAAAATCTTAATTGAAGAAAAAGCATGCGGAATTCAACTTCTGCAAGAACTAAACAACTCAAATGATTTTTCACCTGTCATCGGTATAAAGCCGAAAATCGGCAAAATAGATCGATTGCAAAAAGTATTGCCCCTTATCGAAGGAAAAAAAATTGCTTTGCCTTACGAAGCCGATTGGCTAGAAGATTTTGAAGAAGAATTAACTTCGTTTCCAAATTCAAGGTATAGCGACCAAGTGGACAGCTTAACCCAATTACTATTATATCTTAGGAAAGAAAGGCAAAAAAATATGACGTTAAAGTCCATTTAATGTATTATAGAATATGTTAATCGATTCCCACTGCCACTTAAATCACTTTCTAAAACAAGAAATACCATTGATACTGGGGCGAGCACAAAGTAAGAAAATCTCTTTAGTACAAACAATATGTACTAAAATTAGCGAATTCGAAGAGATATTGAATATTGTCGAGTCATATGAAAACGTTTTTGCATCGGTAGGAATTCATCCAAACAATACGAACGAAACTACTACCGTAGAAGAACTGGTAAACCTCTCTGAACACCCAAAAGTAATAAGTATCGGCGAAACCGGCTTGGATTATTACTATGAAAACAGTCCGCGTGAAATACAACAAAAATCTTTCATAATTCATATTGAAGCTGCAAGAATGACAGATTTACCCTTAGTAATTCATTCACGCGATGCAGATGAAGATATGATTAAAATTTTGAGTGAAGAATATGCTAAAGGCAAATTCACCGCAGTAATGCATAGCTTTGCTTCGTCTGAAAAATTATCCGATTTTGCTTTAAGCTTAGGTTTTTACCTTTCGTTTTCGGGAATAGTAACGTTTAAAAATGCTTCTGATATACAAAAAATAGCAAGTAAAACGCCAAAAAATCGTATCCTAATCGAAACCGATTCTCCTTATCTGGCACCCGTACCACAACGAGGAAAAAAAAATGAGCCTGCATTTGTCACTCATGTTGCAGAAAAGTTAAATAAATTAAAAAATTGTGACGATATTTTAAATATTACGCATTCTAATTTTTTTAATTTATTTACCAAGTGCAAAATGTGATATAATTAACTTTAGATATTAAAAAAATACATTTAATATGGAAGCTAGCAAAAAGGACAATATTTTAGATTTAAATATTTTAGATTTAACAAAATTATTACTTTTATCCATATTTCCCAAAAATACTCTTATCGGTCAACTTACAAAAAAAATATTTCAAAAAAATCTAACAAAGTTATTACAGGAATTTACCGTTTTAGATAAAGAATTAGCCAAAAATTTAACAGATTCTGCAAATCAAGTTCTCAATGCTACGGTTAATAAAGATGTAATCCAATTATGCAACCATTTTTATGACGCCCTCGTAACTCTTTTTCAAAAAGAACATTTAGCTTTAATTTTAACCTTGACAGAATTAATTCTAGATCCAGAATTAAACCAAAAAGTACAAGACGTAATCAATCTTCAAGAAAGGCAAAATCGCAAGCAAATCATAATCGAAATAATAGATAAAGTATGTGAACCGAAAATAGCAGATAAAATAAAAGAATTGTTGCAAGTTGAAAATCTCATGGATCTTGCTACGGAAGAAAACATAAGATTAGTTTTAGAGCAAGATCAGCATAGTGATGATTTAGCCAAAAAACTTTCGCAATTAATCCGAAGTAAAACTACAAAAGAAAGGTTTGAATTAATCGCCGATCAAAACTTTACCAAACAAATATTAACGGTACTTTTTTCAATGCTTAAAATCAAAGTAGAAAATACAGATCAATTGGCCAAATTAATAGCAGAAATTGCCGATAACTATCCTAAGGAAGAAGGTGATCAATTACAAAAAGAAAGAACCAAAATAATAAAAACGTTACTTCTAGCAATCTTAAAACAACTTCAAGATGGTGATGCATTAAACATTATATCTGCTTTATTTTCGAATTTGGCTCAACAAAAAGAACAACTTTTGCCAAATTCTGATAATATTAGTTGTTTAGTTGATTTTGTTTTGCAATTTATCAGAAGAGATGCTAATCAAAACAGATTAAAATTATTCACCGATAAAAGGTTTATTCGTACAGCACTGCGATCATTAAGCAAGAAAAGCTTAATTGAAAAATTACTACGAGCAACCTGTAAAAAGCTTGATATCGAGGAAAAAGAACTGGAAAAAAAAGCAGAATTAATAGCAAATGTTATTGGAATTTTATCCGAAGAAATCAACAAAAATCAAACAGAAGCTGAAGAATCAACTTCGGTAATTACGGGAGGATTAGAAAACGCAAAAGCAAAAATAACAGAATTACTTCTTCGTGACAATAATCTGAAAACATTAATCGGCTTAATTCAAGATTTTGTTAAAACAAAAGAAACAGAACAACAACAAAAATTTTTACAAGATTTGGAACTTCAACAAGAGCAAAATAATCTAAGGGACATATTACATAAATTATTACAAAATTCGGATTGGCAAGAATTATTACCGGCAGTAGCAATTAAACCGATCGAATATCTAATTACCGATCAAACAGAAGACAGAACAAATCAAGTAAAAAAAGAACAAAAAAAAGAATTAGTAGAAGAAGCAAAAAAACTAAGAAAACAAATAGATAAGCTTTTACCATTAATAGCGAGTATACCCAAGAATGATGATCAGTTAGCAGAAATAACGGAATTGCAAAATTTATTAAACTTAGAATTTTTATCTAGCCCCGCAACAAAAAGCAAATCACTTCCGAATGATTTTAAAAAATTTGCTCGTTTTATAATGCTTAGTCGTTTTTCTTTAGAAAAAATGCTGAAGACCGCTAATCTGGACAATATAACAGTAAATGAAACCAAGGTTAATTTCACACAATTAATTCTCAATTATCATCAAAAAGTTTCACAGTTATGCGGGGAAAGATTGGTAACGATTGTGCCCATATTACTTCAGGAACATTCAGATCGAAATTCAGAAAAACAAGCTAAAGAATATGTACAGAAAACAATTGATGACATTTTAAGTATTCACAATAGTAAATGGGCAGGTAAATTTGTTCGTGCCATTACAGGTAAAAACACTGGTAAAGTAGTGAATTTCATTACTAGAAAGCAGCAGCGACAATCAATATCAAAGGAAGGAAGTTTAGCCAAAAAAATAGAAAGTTCAACGGCAGACACATTAATGGAAAAATATTTTTTCGGCAATTTTATTGGTATTTTACAGCAAGTACCTCAAACACTTAAACGTGAAAATACACTATATGAAAAGATTTTAATTATAGCAAAAGCAGAACAACCGAGTTCTCCTACAAAAGAAACTGATAAAAACAGACCTAGAATAAGAGCTTTTCAAAGTGAAAGAAATTTTAATCAAGAAGCAGAATTAAGTGGTTCGAGCAACGACAATATTAATAATCCAAAATTAAGAAGAGCAAAAAGCTTAAATGACATTAGAAACATAAACCCAAACCAAGAAGAAATAGTAGTTACATCAAAAAAGACAAAAAATACTGCCAATCTTTCACCTAAAACTTCGGTTCAAAAACCAAAAACAAACATAACTATAGTTTACAATAAGACGAGTGTTAAGCCATATGTACTGTCATTGTTATTGTTGATCTCTTCGGTCACAATGTTTATCATCGAACATTTTAAAAATAATCAGGTTTTATTATATGCTGGTCTGGTTATAAGTGCTGTTGGTCTCATCACTTCATTAGCAACAGGAATTTTTGACTTAACAAGAAGAAAACCGCAAATTTCGGTTAATAAACATCAGGAGCAATTAAACCTGTAATTTTATTGTCATGCTTAAAATTATAATTATAATGCAATAAAATAATGTATCTTTTTTATGACCGAATATACTTTATCCATATTAAAACCCGATGCGGTAAAAAGAAACATTACGGGAAAAGTAAATTCTTATATAGAAAATTCCAGTTTAACAATAGTTGCACAAAAGCGCTTACTTATAACACAAGCACAAGCTCAAGCCTTTTACTATGTTCATAAGGACAGGCCTTTTTTCGACGAATTAGTTAAATTCATGACCTCAGGGCCAGTAATAGTGCAAGTCTTATCAGGCAATAATGCAACAAACCGATATCGCGAATTAATGGGTGCAACTGATCCGAAACAAGCAAATCCAGGTACGATCAGAGGCGATTTTGCCGAAAGTATAGATGCCAATTGTGTTCATGGTTCCGATTCGATAGAAAATGCTAAACAAGAAATCAGCTTTTTTTTTGCAAAATATGAAATTATCGAATGAAAGAAAAGCTAAAGTTACTGGATAAAAAACTGATCCTTTGCTTTTTTTCACTAATTTTCATTGGTTTTTCAATTCAATATTCGGCGGCAGGAGGAAATTTTAGACCCTGGACAATACACCAAATTTCTATTGTACTACTTTCCTTACCCATATTAGGTTTCACTTTTCTTATAAAAAAAGATTTAATATTTAAGTATACTTACCCTGTTTTTTTCCTAATTACCGCATTGCTGTTCATAGTAGAATTTCTAGGTATTACCAAAATGGGCGCAACCAGGTGGATCAATCTATTCGGTATAGTTTTACAACCTTCGGAGTTAGCCAAGGTTACAATTATATTAGCTTTATCAAAGTACTTTAAAGGAATATCGTCCGAACAAAAACTTACCGAATTAATTCTGCCCGTTATCATATCTTCAGTGCCTATTACTTTAACTTTATTGCAACCGAGTTTAGGTAGTGCAATTATAATGATTCTAATTACCGTCTCGATTTTTTTCATTGCCGAAGTTGAAAAAAAATATTTTTTATGGGCGATAATTATATGCATAATATTTTTACCGTTCACTTGGAAAATTTTTTTATATGATTATCAAAAATTACGTATATTAAGTTTTTTACATCCAGAACAGGACCTTTTCAGCACGGGATATAACTTATTTCAATCTAAAATAGCCATAGGTTCCGGCGGTATGTACGGCAGAGGCTTTTTACACGGCAATCAAATTCAATTAGGGTTCTTACCGGAAAAACACACCGATTTCGTTTTCACGGTTTTCACCGAAGAACAAGGTTTTGCCAAAACCGTCATGCTTTTTATTCTTTATACGTACCTTATCACCAAAGGATTACTAATTGCAGATAAGACAATGGACAAATTCGGCAAATTAATTGCCGTCGGAGTTTCTACATTCTTCGCCATACATGTAATTATTAATATCGGTATGGTAACCGGCTTACTTCCCGTTGTCGGTATTCCTTTACCTTTACTCTCTTATGGTGGAAGTATTATGCTTACCTCCATGTTATGTTTCGGGTTATTGTTAAACGTAGACATAAATAATAAATTAGACTGTTTTCAGCAAAAATAATCCAACAAAAAGTCTCCTTATCCCCGAATAATATTCAACTAATTGAATCAGTTAACATTTACCTGTTATTAAACAATATAAGCTATATTTAGTTAACATATTCACTTTTACCTAAAAATGGAAAAATTTGCTTCAGCAAAAAGAAAAAATGATGTGATTATTACTATTTGCCAAGATAATTTTGACAAAACAATCACAATCAAAGGATGTAACGATAACACCATAAAAATCCTCGGATACCGGTTTAACGACCTAATAGAACGCGATATAAGCACTATTTTTTCCGAACAAACATTAAGGTTAATTAATAACTACATTGATTATGGTGATACTAATTACGATATTGTTAATATTTTATCGAAAATTAGAGATTGTAAAATTGTTACTAAAGATAAAAGAGTTATCGATGCTAAAATCAAAATTTTCCCTGCTTTATCAGAACAAGGTAAAATTTTTTGCGAATTATTAATACGAATTTTTACCTTCTTAGATAAACTTAACAAATTTCGAGAAACAACAATAAACTACAATTCTTATCATATAGCGCCGGAGTTAAACATAATCGATCGCGACACAACCTTACAAGAACTGAATTCTTTGCAACAATTTCACAATATATATGGAAACGAATCTTTAGTAGGTAGTATTATATTAAAAAGCACTAATAATCTCGATGTAGAAAAACTGAAAGCAATAATTAACGCTTATGAAAAATGTACCAGAGAATACGATTTAATCGGTCATTTAGGCGGTAATAAATTGATATTCGTAATATTAGACTGTACAGAGAAAAACTCCAGCTCAATAATAGAAAGAATTACCTGCAACATAACCAAAGCACTAGACAGTGACAAAACATTCGAAGTAAAATATACCACGATTTTTCAACATCGATTGCTAATTAACCTTCCCGCTTCTTACCTTAAGTGACACTGCATCACCCGGATGTTTTTCTATTTTATTTTCTATTTCCAATTCCGATAATGCCGCCAACAATTCGTCGACCTGGAACGTTGCTATCAAATCATCGATAAAACTAGGGTTATAGCTTAATTTAGCCATGATATTAATTTTAATATCCTCTAAATCGCGGGAATTAGCTTCGAACAAGCTTTTTTGATATAAAACCTCTCGGTTGATAAAACCCAAAGATTTAATAATATCGTCTGCCGATTCAATTAACGTTGCTCCCTCTTTCAGTAAAGCGTTACTTCCTCTACAACGAAAATCGATAGGAGATCCGGGAACGGCGAAAACTTCTCGACCTTGAGATAACGCATATTTTGCAGTAATAAGCGAGCCAGATTTTATCCCTGCTTCTACCACTACTACCGCTAACGATAGACCGGATATTATACGGTTGCGCTGAGGAAAATGTTGTGGCTTCGGATGTGATCCATAAGGAAATTCCGTTATTACCAACCCTCCTTGTGCGATTATATTTTTATATAAAAAATCATTTTCTTTCGGATAAACAATATCAATTCCGCTCCCCATAACCGCAATAGTCGGTAAACCCTTATTAATAACTTGATGTGCGGCAGTATCGATACCGGAAGCTAATCCAGATACTATGGTAAATCCTTTTTCTCCCAACTCGCTTGAGATACTTCCTTAACAAAACTACAACTATTGTAAGATGCATTTCTCCCCCCTACGATAGCAACGTTCTTCTTGCCACATAACAAACCAATGTCACCTAAAGCCGTGATAACCGGGAGGATGATTTTTTAAAGTACGTAATAGCTCAGGATAATCAGAATCGGAAGAAATAATAAGTTTACCGCCGATTTTAGCAATCGAATTTAGCTCGTCTTCAATAGAAGAAATACTTGGAATTCCTATATTGGTAAACGATGAAGTAATTCTCGATAAAGCATTTTCCGAGCTGCCATACTTTTTGATCAAAGTATGAAAAGTAATAGGACCGATTTTATTAGCTCTTGCCAACCTTATCCAAGATATTTTTTTATTCGGCAACATGTAACACGATAAAATTCGGTTACCACGATAACACAAAAATTATTGACCATTATACATACGCAAATTATATTTAAGTATTAAATTATTTAACTAAATATGGTACGATCAATTTTTTACAACCAACCAGACAGTTTCCTTATCGCAATCAAACATCCGAAAGATAAGTCCGCCGATAACGAGATAAAATTCGGAAATGACGTTATGGATATCTCGTATAACAAAGCAGACGGTAGCAACATTAAAATCAATGTTCACGATCCTTACTATAAATCATTCGACCGATCGTTAACTTTTAATAGTGAAGATTCTTATTTTAATAAATCATGTCATGTAACTCAATTTGACGATTGGCCCGAGTATGATGTCATGCAAATTCCCGCTCAGTGTAATTGGTTATAGAATATGAAAGCATTTTTAAAACAATTAAGAGCTATTGTCGATTCTCATGAAAATAAGGAAAAAATTTTAAGTCTGTTAAACAACTTAATAACAGACGACGAAAAACCAAATATTCCTATTAAAACAGATACGGGAAGTGATCAAGATTTACGTACGAAATATGTCGGTCTGCAAGAATGCATTGAACTTGCAGTAGCTATGAGTCTACAAAATGAAAAAAATACCATTTCCGCTTTCATCGAAGTCATACACACTGTTGCACCGTCAACCCCGCTTAGAACAGAGCCAACAGATACAATAAATGAAGAATTAAAGAAAAACTTGCACCCTGAAATTTGCCAAGACGAAAACAGATTGAAAACTATTCTAAATAGACAAGTAAGTGCTAGAAAATTGCTAACCTCTCCCGGAGGGACAATGATTCTCATATATAAGCAAGAAACAGAAACGAAATATTTTAAAAATAACATAAAAAGTAATGCAGAATATCAACAAAATTTAATTTGCCAACCACAAAAAACATTTGAGCAAAATGATAGCGGTGCCTCAATGTTAATCGAATTTACAGACGGCAATAATTTATATTGGGATATTAGAACTACACAAGCAAGTGAAATTAATGATAAAGAATGGAAAATGACTTTGGGTGAAACAACACATAAAGACGTGGCAAAAAAAATGGAAGAAACAAAAAAAATGTTAAACAAATATTTACCCGAACAAGATTTATTTGCAGAATTGCTGAAAAAAAGCAGAGAAAATATTAATCGAGTAAAAACTGAAATGACAGATGTTGTTAATTTACCACAACAATTCGCCAGTGCAGATGCTAACGTTGTTTGAGGAGTGATTCGATTCTATTTTTAAATGCGGCAATTACTTTTTGTTGCGCTCTTTTATATATAATACTCATCATATAATGCATTATTTTCGATCTGAACTCACATTCGATACTGAATTTGACCAAAGTTTTATTCTTACCTCGATCAATAAATTCCCAAACATTATTCAAATATTTAAAAGCACCTTTATTAGAAACTACTTTAATATAACCGTTTTTGTTTTCCGAAGGAGAAAAAAAAGAAATTTCCGATCGGTAATTGGCGATAATCGATTTAAATTTTATTACCGAATCGGCAATAATACCTAAATTATCACGTGATATTATTTCAATTTTGTCACACCAAGGAATGAAATCGGGATATTTTTCAATATCTATCACTATTGTAAAAACATCCGAAGCGGAAAAATTAAAAACAGATTGATCTTGAAAAGTAATAATTTTAGGCAACATTTAAGAAGCCAAGCGCTTATCTCTTTCCGCTTTTAACCTTACGAAATCATCTCCCGCATGATAAGAAGACCTGGTCAACGGGCTGGAAGCAACCATAAAAAATCCTTTCGACCATGCAACCCTGCGATAATATTCGAATTCTTCCGGAGTAACGTATTTAGCAACTTTTGCATGCTTAGGAGTCGGCTGTAGATATTGACCGATAGTAATAAAATCGACTTCAGCAGAACGCAAATCGTCCATAACTTGCAATACTTCTTCTTTGCTTTCCCCTAGCCCGACCATCATTCCCGACTTTGTAAAAATATTAGGGTAACGCTGTTTCACCATTTTTAATATATGTAACGAATGAAAATACCGAGCTTTCGGTCTTATCGTTGCATATAACCTGGGAACAGTTTCTACATTATGGTTAAATACGTCGGGATTAGCTGCCGCTACCGATTCAGCACAACTGACATTACCCAAAAAATCAGGAGTTAAGACCTCAATAGTTACCTTGCTATTCATTCGGCGTATTTTCGTTATACATTCGACAAAATGACTTGCACCGCCATCTTCAAGATCGTCCCGATCGACAGAGGTAATCACAACGTGATTAAGACCAAGTTTAGCAACGGATTTCGCTAAATTTTCCGGTTCATGAGGGTCTAACTTATCGGGTTTCCCGCTAGTAACGTTACAAAATCTACATGCACGAGTACAAACCGACCCAAGAATCATAACAGTGGCATGTTTTTTCCCCCAACATTCACCTATGTTAGGACAAGCCGCTTCTTCACAGACCGTATTAAGCTTGTGCGAACGCATCAAATCGCGTGTTTCAAAAAATCCTTTACTTTGTGGAGCTTTAACTTTTAACCACGGTGCTTTTTCGGATAATCCCGACATTTTAATAACTGTTTTTTAAAATAAAGACCCTTTTTAGTGAGCTTACTGTTTCTGGCATTCAATAAAAATTCATCGATGCCGCCTTTTTTTTCAATAATACGTAAAGTACTGACTGCCAGCTTAAAACATAATTTCCTATTTAATGCAGAACTGAACAAAGAAAAAATCTGAAGATTGGCAAAAAACCTACGCTTAGTTTTCCTATTAGAGTGAGAAACTTTATTACCGACTTGAGCACATTTGCCGGTTAAATCACACTTTTTACTCATTGATAATTACCAATAATATCTTAATGAGGTTATACGATTTCACGCGTATAATCAAGAAAGAAAATTTTTGCATTAAAACCAATACTTTTGCGTTTTTTAATAAAGCTTGTAATATTTTAGTTTTTAATGTCGTTATTTAAAAATTTCGCTACATTTAGCATTTTCACGTTTATTTCGAGAATATTCGGTTTTATTCGCGATACTTTAATCGCTTATAAACTGGGAACAAGTTCTCTTGCCGACATTTTTTTCGTTGCATTTCGTGTACCGAATTTATTTCGTTCCTTATTTGCCGAGGGAGCCTTTAGCTCTGCATTCGTGCCTATTTATTCCAAAAATCAAGATAAAAATTTCGTTAACAATATTTTCACCATATTACTAATAACTCTAATTATTTTTTGCTTAGGAATGCAGCTTATCATGCCGTACTTCGTATACATGGTGGCACCAGGGTTTATCAATAACTCGGACAAATTCGACATGACAGTATTACTTTCACGAATTATGCTCCCTTATTTGATAACGATTTCATTAGTATCTTTACTCGGAGGAGTACTACAAACAAAAAGAAAATTTGTTGCCACTTCGGCAGCCCCAATAATTTTAAATATATGCATGATTTTTGCATTAACTTATTTAACAAAATATACGCACGTATTATATGCTTTGGCATTTAGCGTAATCATTGCAGGACTATTACAGTTATTACTTTTGTTATCGGCCATAGCAAATTCGGGACATAAAGTCAGTCTAGGTCGATTTGTGATCGATAAACAAACAAAAGAATTTTTTCACAAGTTAATACCGGTAGTATTTGGAGCGGGCATTCTCCAAATCAGTACGATTATAGATACGCTTTTTGCCAGCACAATGCCGGGAGCGGTATCTTATTTATATTATGCGGAAAGAATTACCCAATTACCGTTAGCACTAATAGGAATATCGTTAAGTAACGTATTACTTCCTTTGTTTGCCAGTTATGCAGCGAAATTAGATTTACCAAGCATTATCAAAGTACAAAACAAAGCAATCAGATTAGGCTTAACCTTGGCAATCCCTGCCGCTGCAGCTTTATACACATTACCAAATACCACTATTACCTGTTTATTCGCTTATGGAAAATTTTCTACAATTTCGATAGAAAATACCGCAATTGCAGTAAAAGCTTTCGCTACTGCTCTACCAGCATTCGTATTACATAAAATACTGATTAATAATTATTTCGCCAGGGGAGATACTAAAACTCCTGCTTTAGTCTCGGCACTGTGTTTACTGGTAAACATAATTTTTAACGTAATTTTGATTAGGTATTATCAACACGTAGGTATTGTTATTGCAACTTCAATTGCAAACTGGATAAACGTAATTATTCTAACGATAAAATTGCGAATTAATAAGTTTTTTCAATTTGATACTACTTTAAATAAAACATTTGTAAAAATACTCGTTGCAACTTTTTTTATGTTATTGATCACTCAATTAATCGATCTGTTTTTACAACCATTAACATTCGGTAACATTACCCTAAAATTATTTGTTATAAGCAGCATCTCGTTTACCGGAATTGCCGTTTATTTTTCTTCCTTATATTTAGTTGGGAAAATTAAGTATTTCACAGTAAAAAATAAGATAAGCTGTTATTAATTAAACCTCGAAAAAGTCTTATAAATTCAATGCTTATAAATAAACTGTTCTTTCTTATTTAATCAAATAACAGAAACATGATCAATATCAGGATAAGGAAGCGATTTTACGATAAATTCAAAATGACCATTTTTCAACATGGTAACGCTAACATCAAACAAACCATGTAAAACTACCTTTGAGTCTTCGAAAATTTCAAGAGCAAAATCTCCCAATCGCTCTAGTTCATAATCACAATTATCTTGACATTTACAAGAAGTCTGAAATTCTTCTTCACCTTGAATTTCAACCATATCTGTCAATTGCTTATCAATATTAACTAATTGCTTGTTTTGGCGTTGATATTTTTGGTTCATATTTTAATCTTTTATTAAGGTTATAACTAATTTAGTATAAGATACTATAACTATTTAGTCAACTATCGTAATCGAAGAAAAATCTTACGCTCCCCGGGCTGGACTCGAACCAGCGACCAAATGGTTAACAGCCACTTGCTCTACCAACTGAGCTACCGAGGAATTATCTAAATTCTCTTACCATAAAAAAAAAGCTATGTATATTATAATGCACGAAAAAAATACTTTACCTTTCCTATAATATCTAATTTACCTATTTCTTCTTCGCACGATAAATAATCCTTATTTTCAGCAATAACTCTTATTTTATTTGAACCGACAACATGTTCCAATCTGCGAATTATAATGTTTTCTTGAAATTTTAAAGCGAAAATACCCACAGGAATACCTTTGCTTTCTGCCATATTAACAATGGTCAAATCTTGTTTAAGCAAAATCGGTTCCATGCTGTTATCCGACATAGGTAAAACATTTAAATCATCTTTATTCAGCAGATTAAAATAAGATTTCGACAACAACAACTTAGGAGCAGAAGAATTTTGATCTAGCGAGTAACCCAATATATACTTTTGCATATCGATATTAACATCGTTATCACCTACCAAATAAGATATTGAAACCCCTAATTCCTTAGAGATCAATCCTAATTTTGATGACGTGGGATTTCTAGACTTACCACTTAATACGTCATAAACAAATGATTTACCTACATTTGATTTTTCAGCTAACTTACGAGGATTTATGCCTAATTCCTTCATACGTTTTCTTATGCGCTGTACTATTATCGAATCGTCCATATTGCCTCACACAAAATCTGTCTTATCATATATCAACTATAAGTTGAAAATATCTATACCAGGGTTGTCATTTATAAAAAAATAAGTAAGATAATTTTGTGCCAAGTTACTCAAAATTAAAAAACGGTCAAAAAAACAACCACAAAATAGCATATATCAACGCCCGCCTGATTAATCCTAGAACAAAAGAAAATTACATTGGCGAGATAATTACTGAGGGAAAAGAAATTTTCGATATTGGAAAAAACTTATCGAAACAATATGATTTACAAGAAGTTTGTCAAGAAATCATAGATTGCAAAGGTAAACTGTTAATGCCTGGAATAGTCGATCTCCATGTCCATTTTCGCGAACCCGGACAAGAACATAAAGAAACAATTGAAAGTGGAAGCAAATCGGCGGCAAAAGGAGGGGTAACAACCGTTGTCTGCCAACCTAATACGAATCCTCCCATCGATAATACAGTAATATTGGGTTATATCAAATATAAAGCAAACGAATCGGCTTACGTTAATATAGAATCATACGCATCGGTAACAACGTGCAACAATAACTTAACCGAAATGGAGCTACTTTACGAAGAAGGAGCATTAGGGTTTACAGATGACGGGTTGCCAATTTCCAATTCATTCTTAATGAAACAAGCACTAAAATATTCAGAAAAACTAAAAGTACCTATTGCCCAACATGCCGAAGACCTATTACTTAGTAACGGCGGTTGCATAAATGAAGGAAAAATATCGTCAAAATTATCGGTAAGAGGAATTTCCAATATTTCAGAATCAGTAATAGTTGCAAGGGATTTATTACTTTTAGATGTTGTTGGCGGTCACTATCATATCTTACACATATCAACCAAAGAAGCTCTAGAATTAGTAAAAAAAGCAAAAGAGCAAGGCTTAAACGTAACATGTGAAGTAACCCCTCATCATTTTACGTTAAACGAACAAGAAGTATTGAATTATAATACTTATGCAAAAATGAACCCTCCTCTCAGAAGCGAAGAAGATCGGTTGGCAATGGTTGAAGGTCTAAAATCGGGATTAATCGATTGTATTGCAACAGATCATGCTCCGCATGAAATCGAAGCAAAAAACACATCGCTTGAAACGGCAGCATTCGGAATAGTAGGGCTTGAAACCATTTTACCCCTCTCACTGGAATTATACCATACGAAAAAAATGAGTTTAATGGACGTTATATCCAACCTAACTTATAAACCAGCAAAAATAATTAATAAGCATAATATCGGTATTTTAGAAAAAGGTGCTTCAGCAGATTTAGTATTAGTAGACTTAGATCACGAGTGGGTAATAGATGTAAATAAATTTGAAAGTAAATCCAAAAATTCTCCTTTTAACGGCAGAAAAGTAAAGGGAAAAGTATTAAGAACAGTAGTATGGGGGAAAACCGTTTATTCAGAATAAAAAAATTTGTTTACAATCCGGCAATTATAAAATAAACAATGTATAATAGCTACTAATAAAATTATCTAAGTCATGATTAAAAAGTAACTCTCAACCATTATTAGAATGATAAAAAAACAGCGTAACAATTTCATTTGTATATTTAAAAATTATCATATAAATAATAAAAATTATGAAATATGCATATAAGCTTATTATTCTTTTCATGTTACAGGGTTGCGTTCCGACAGTAGTGGCAGTTGGGGGAATTGCTTTAGCTAGCACAATACAACAAGAAAAATCCCTTGGCAGTACAATAGACGACAGTACGATATGGGCAAAAATAAACTCGACTTTAATAAGGCAACAACAATTTTTTAACATTAACGTTACAGTTAGCGAAGGTAGGGTATTATTAACCGGAATCGTAAAAGATCTAAGCTCAAGCTTAGCAGTAGTGGACTTGTGTTGGAAGTATGATGGAGTAAAAGAAGTAATAAATGAAATATTAATACAAGAAGAAAGTGAATCAATACTAAAATCATCATGGATCACCGCTCAAATAAAAACTAAACTGTTAGTCGAGCATGCCGTCAAATCATTTAATTATACTGTAGTTACGATAGATAATATTGTTTACCTTTTCGGTATAGCACAAAACAATAACGAGCTAAACAAAGCAATAAACATTGCAAGTACAGTAGAAGGAGTAGAAAAAGTTATTAGTCACGTAAGACTAAAAACAAGTAAATTGAGAAAGTTATGAAATTAAATATAGCAGTACAAATCGACAGTGTAATTGATTTTCAAAAGGACAGTACTTTTTTGCTAATGCAGGAAGCACAAAGACGAGGTTACAAGTTATATCACTATACTTCGGAACAATTAATTTTAAAATCCTGTTCTCCTTATGCATTGGCAACCGAAGTAGAAACTGCAAGTAACGGGTTTGTCTTCGGTACGCAAAATTTAATAAAATTAGACGATATCGATATAGTCTTAATGCGTCAAAACCCCCCTTTTGACATGAGATATATAACTACGACATACATACTGGAAAAATGTAAAAAAGCAGTAATATTAAACAATCCAACCGGGGTTCGTAATTTCCCAGAAAAAATGTCAGCCGAATCATCCCTACCTACTTTAATTACCGAAAACCTGGATTTAATAGAAGAATTCCATAAAATACATAAAGAAGTGGTATTAAAACCCCTTTACGCTTATGGCGGACAAAATGTTTCTTACATAAAAGGTGACAGTAATAATGTTAAAATAATAGCAAATCTCATCAAAGATACTTACTCGTGCTCTATTATAGCACAAAAATTTCATCCCAGAATATTAGAAGGAGACAAAAGGGTCACTATGTTAAACGGCAAAATGTTAGACGTATTTAGCCGTATACCTGAGAAAGATGAATTTAGAACAAATTTATGTTTACGAAACAAATGTGTTAAATCATCGTTAACTGTCGAAGAAAAAAATTTATGCGAAGATATCGGAGAAAAATTAATAAAAAACGGTATATTACTTGCCGGTATAGACTTAATCGGAAATCATATAATAGAAGTAAATGTAACATCCCCTACCGGTTTAACAGAGATTAACGCTCTGTATAGAAAAAACGTAGAAAGGGATTGCTGGAATGTTTTTGAAAGTATGTATGCACGAGTTAGAAGTACTTGAAATCGGTAAAGAAGCCATATGGATTCTGTTAAAAGTGATATCGCCGATAATGCTCACCGGCATGACGGTCGGTTTAATCGTTTCTTTGTTTCAAGCATTAACACAGATTCAAGAAATGACCTTAACTTTCATTCCAAAAATACTTGCAATATTTTTTGCAATACTTTTATTCATCCCTTTTATCGGTGAAATAATGCAAAATTTTGTAAACACGATAATGGAAATCATTACTAAAATATGACCGGTTACATCACTATCAAACGAGCATTAATATCCGTATATAATAAGGATAAAATAATAGAAGTCGCACAATTTTTAGCACAAAATAACGTTGAAATAATTTCTACGGGAAAAACACATAAAATTTTAAGCGAAGTCGGTATCAAGACAATCGAAGTTTCCAATTATACGAAATCACCCAAAATAATGGACGGCCGAGTAAAAACACTTCATCCGAAAATTCACGGAGGTATTCTCGGAATAAGAGAAAAACACAATTTTGATGATGCTCCGCAAATAGATTTGGTAATAACAAATTTATATCCTTTTACCGAATTTGCTAACAATGAAGACTATTCGGAAGAAGAAATAATAGAACAAATTGACATAGGGGGAGTAACGTTAATTAGAGCGGCAGCAAAAAATTTTCAACACGTTTGTGTTATAACCGATATCGCAGATTATAAATTATTAAAAAGCATTAATATCGGTCCGGATGATCGTCGCAAGTTAGCAACAAAAGCTTTTGCAAGTGTTGCTCGATATGATAATGCAATCTACGAATGGATATCGAAATCATCAGGCGATCAAATTTTCTTCGGTGAAGAGAAAATCAAATCGTTTCGATATGGTGAAAACCCGCATCAGACAGCAAGTTTTTATAGTAATAATATTGAAAATTTCCCAAAACAATTACAAGGAAAAGAATTAAGTTATAACAACATTATCGATTCAGCAGCAGCTTATAAATTAGTATTTGAATTTGATGAACCGACGGTAGCAATAATAAAACATAATAATCCTTGCGGAGTAGCAAGCGATAATAATATAGAACAAGCATATAAAAAAGCCTTTGATTGCGATCATACAAGTAGTTTTGGCGGAATAGTAGCAACAAACAGAGAAATTACCCAAGAGTTGGCCAATAGCATAATAAAAGTTTTTACCGAAGTAGTAATTTGTCCGTCAATTGATCAAAAAGCTATTGATGTTTTTGCACAAAAACCGAACATCAGAGTGTTAATCAACAAAAATAAAATCTGTAATCGGTATGATGTGAAAACTGTATTCGGAGGTTTTATAGTGCAAAGTGAAAATAACTCTATTATAAATAAAGACAAGACAGTGACCAATAAAAAACCGAATAACATCAAAGATTTACACTTTGCGTGGAAGGTATGTAAACATGTGAAATCCAACGCTATAGTCATATGTAAAAATAATGCTACGGTAGGAATCGGAGCGGGACAAATGAGTAGAATAGACAGTATGAAAATTGCTATAGATAAATCTCGAAAAAACGATCTTAAAAACGCCGTAATTGCTTCAGATGCATTTTTTCCATTTGACGATTGCATAAAATTAGCAGCCAAGGTTGGAATTTCAGCCATAATTCAACCAGGAGGCTCGGTTCGTGATCAAGAAATAATAGATGCTGCAAACAAAAGCGGTATAGCAATGATTTTTACTGGGATGAGGCATTTCAGGCATTAATACAGTATGCCATTCAACAAATAAATTTGTTTAGCATTCCATTTTACTTTTAAAATAAAGTAATAAAATTTTTATTTTACTTTCTTTTATAAAAAATGTAATTACATCAATTTTATTTTTAGGAGAAATCATAATGAATGCCATTAAAACTATTCTAACAGTAACAAAAGAAACAATAAATAAATATATTGAGATTAGCATATGAGAATTTTAAAGGCGAAGCGTTTAATGTAAAAGTTTATAATTCCGACTACGTAGCTTTAGACTCTTATGCACTCACTATACGATAAAGAAAAAGTAGCATGAGCAATTTTACCGAAGCTAGTTGGTTTTAAAAGTAGAGGATTACAATGTCATATTCGAGGCATCTAGAATTCATTCTTCTAATCTGATATTTTATACAAGATTAAATTCAATAATGAGTTACTTGTAATATATACACGGGAAAAAGCCGGAAAAGGTTCGATCAAAATCTTACTTAACGGGTCAGAAATAATTAGATCTGTTATTTCAACAACAAAGTATTGTAAGAAAAGATCTGAGATTAACCACTTTTGCAACTGGTGAAACACTGCAAATCGGTATCAGTGAATTTATTTAGTACTAAACTTAGAAAATGTCAAGTAGCAGACGTTGTTACTTCCTCATTTATTCTTACCAATTAGCGCTTAGTAAGAAAAATTCAAGTAACAAGCCTACAAAAATTAATGATAAACACACCAAATAGTATGGCTAAGCTAAAATTGTGAAATATACCAAAATTACAAAACAATAAAAATATTGTAGATAAAAAATATAAAACTATTTTTAACCTGTTGTTAATGTGTTCTTAACTAGAACATGCTATATAGCATAGTTTTTTTAAGGAGCAAAATATGGACCCAATAACTGCCATAAAAGTAGCAACACCTATAATATCACCTATGCCAGCAATGGCAATGATGGTCTCTGCATATACATATCTAAAAGGTCAGTCTCTGACTGTACAAGTATATAATTATACCGCTGATTATGTTACATTAGACTCTTATGTATCAGATAATACAAAACATTCAGCCAATGCAGTAATTGAAAAGTTAGCAGCTTTAAAAGGAGAGCAACATAATTCGTTTTTGAAGTTTCTAGAGTAACTTCTTCCACATCCGATCTATTATACAAAGCTAAATACAATGGTAAAGAATATAATATACTTGTTATCTATAAATGGGAAAAATCAGCAGAAGGCTCGATACGTAGTTCAATTAACAACAAAGAAGAAATAAAATCCGGTTTTTTTAAACAAAAAACTCTTATTACTGATGACGGCTTCAAAATAACCACTTTTGCTACCGGAGAAATGTTACAAATCGGTATTGGTGATTTCGCTGGTCAACATAAAAAAGTTACTGAAATATAGGCAAGCATTGATGATTAAAAAGATTTTCCCTTTTTTTAATCATCATGTTGAAACTTCGCCAAATAAAATATCAAGAAGCTCAACAACCTCTCGGGACAGGCCTTTATTCAAAGATACAAGCTTTCCAGTTCCAATCCGAGTGGACGCGGCAATGCTCGAACCAGAGCACGCCCGGCATCCCCTGACAAAGAAGCCCATAACAGGCACACAAAGAAAAATCGAGGACTTTTTCCGCCCAATATACCCCTTCCTTCTCTGAACCACCTGTAGCTACAACGGCATATAATTATTATAATTCAATCAGCATCATATCTCCAGTACGGATGATCTCTCCTGTTTTATCGCTTTTCTGGGCGATTTGGTACGACGGCAGTAACAGCGCTTTGAGAAATCAGTAGGCTGCTTAGACTACTGGGAGTAAGAATTATGGAAGAATCATCAAACGATTGGATCATACCATCCATCGTCACCCCACTCACAAAAAACACCCTTACGTTGACTCTTTCCCTCCGCAAAGCCAACAAAAATTCGTTACGCAAATCATTCTCTTCATTAGACATAAGTTTAACCTCGCTATTCGTCATTTATATTTTTTCTTTCAAATAACCACTTGAAAACAAGATTTAAATATTATAAAAGAAGTATAAAAAATTTGTTAATTAGCTTAATTCGTCACTCTTTCTCAAGATTTCATTGCTGGATCGAAGACAATTTCTCATCACCAATAACCAGTGGGCCTGCTATAAAAATCGATGAATAAGTACCGATAAATACGCCGAAGAGTATAACTAAGCTAAAATCATGAAGAGTGGATTTTCCTAAAATCACAAGTGGGAGTGCTGCAAGCATAGTGGTAAAAGAAGTTAAACTAGTACGAATTAACGTACTATGTATCGCTTGATTTACTAATTCGGAAAAATCGTATTTTTTACTCCTTTTTGCCAAATACTCTCTAATTCTATCGAATATTACCACCGAATCGTTTATCGAATATCCTATTATCGTGAGTATTGCAGCTATAGAAGGTATATTGAATTCCATTTGCGTAACAACGAAAAGACCGATACTGAATATAACATCGTGGATCAAACAAATTACCCCGCTTAAAGCAAAGGACCAGTTAAATCGCAATAAGAGATAAAAGAACATACCTAACAAGGCTAAAAAAACAGCTAACACTCCTTTAACAATAAATTCCGAACTTATTTGCGCCCCAACAAAATCTATTTTTTTATACTCTACTTTTTGTGTGGAAAACATTTCTTTTATTTTATCGGATCGATTATTTCCTTTTAATCTGATAATTATTTCATTTTCATTTCCGAGATTTTGTACGAAAGCATCATTTATTTCATTTAATTCGAAATCTTTTCTAATTTTTGCCGAATCAAACGGTTTATCTAAAGATTTGATTTCAAAAATTTGCCCTCCGGTAAAATCTATCCCAAAATTTATTCCGTAAAAAAAATATGAAACTATTATCGCTAGTATAAAAAAAACACTGAACGAATAGGTAAACTTACTGTTCTTTACAAAGTCAAAATTGATTTTTCGTACTATTGAATTTAGTAAATTATTCACTTTATGCTAAGTTCTTATAAGTAAAATATGAAAAATTATATCCAAAGTCAAGAATTTCACGAACAAATCAAACATATTGCTCATCATGCATTTTTTAAACAAACCCCTACAAATAAAGAATTAGAAAATTTTTACTTGGCAAAACAAATTCATTCCAATCGCGTAATAGAATTTAATTCTTCACCCTCAGAAACTATCGAAGGGGATGCGATCGTCACCGTTAATATAGGGGTCAATCTGGCAGTAAGAACGGCAGATTGTGTTCCCATATTAATAATCGACCCGGACGAATCCATAATCAGTGTGATTCATGCCGGTTGGAAAGGTGCTAAAGCGGGAATAATTGAAAATACTTTAAAAAAAATAAATGATAAGGGAGGAAAAACACAAAATATTATTGCGGCAATCGGTCCCTGCATAAGACAAAATTCGTATGAGGTAAGCGAAGATTTTTTTCATGATTTCATTAACGAAGACAATTACAACAAAATTTTTTTTACAAAACCAAACTATAAATATATGTTCGATTTACCTGGCTATGTTAAACACAAGCTGCGTGGCTTAAGGTCAGTATACGATTGTAATATCGATACCTATAAAAACCCTAAAGATTTTTCCAGCTATAGAAGAGCAACTGAACAACAAGTACCGCTAGCAACTAAAAACATCTCTACGATTACATTACTTAAGAGTAACGAAGGATTTAGCAAGTGGAAATCTTCTTTAAAAAACGTCAAAAAAATAGATACGAATAAACATTTTTATCAAAGTACGACAAACTATAGTGTAAACCCGAATTGGAATGATAATGTTCGAATCGACAAGTTAGATTTACACGGATGCACTACTGAAGAAGCTTACGAAACACTAAGTAATTTCATTCGGCGGCAATTCGACTTAGGTAACAGATCGTTACTGATAATTACCGGAAAAGGCTCGGGAATAATAAGAGAAAATGTTTATAAATGGCTACAATATTCGAATTTAAACAAATATGTACTCGATTTCAACAAAGCGGCAATCAAAGACGGAGGTGAAGGCGCCATATACCTAACCCTAAAGAAAAAGGTTCGACAATAATGTTGTAATGACCATTCTTGTGTGCAAATATTTTTATTATAATTTTTTATATTCATGGATATTTATACCAGTATAGAAACGAAAATATTTAAAATTTTTGGTGATAAGGTGCCAAAAGGAGTAACGGTAAACCCCAGTCTCAAATACGGAGATATAGCTACTAACGCTCCGATCATTTACTCCAAAATTCAAGATAAATCGGTAAAAGAAGTAGGAAATCAGTTTGCTTCGAAAATTAAAAAATTACCGGAAGTAGATAAAATCGAACTGGCAGGAGCAGGTTTTTTAAACATCACGATAAAAAACCGCATATGGCAAAATATAGTGCGCGACATTAATAACCAAGGAATTAATTACGGCGCAAGTAATTTAGGTAACAGCAAAGTAATTCATGTCGAATCGGTTTCGGCAAACCCAACCGGCCCTTTACACATCGGGCATGCCCGTTCGGCAATATTTTTCGGTGCCTTAAGCAAATTATTGGAAAAAGTAGGTTATAAAGTAGTTCGCGAGTATTACATAAACGATGCCGGCTCACAGATCGATGCCCTAACGGAGTCGGCATTTTTCAGGTATAAAGAAGCTTTAGGTCATAGCTTCACCAAATCTACAGTTTATCCAGGAGAATATTTAAAAAAAATCGGGCAAAAATTAGCCGATAAATATGAAAATCAATTAATAGAATATAATCCTATAAATAAAAAAATAATAAGAGATTTCACTATCAACGAGATAATGAACTCGATTAAAGAAGACCTGGGTTTACTCGGCATAAAACACGACGTATTTACTTCGGAAAAAAGCTTACACGATAAAATCGAAGAAGCGGTCGGTATTTTAGATAAAAAAGGATTAATATATAAAGGCTCTTTACAAGACCCGAAAGGTAAAAAAAAGGAAGATTGGTCGGCTCATGAGCATTTATTGTTTAAATCGACACAATTCGGTGACGAATCCGACCGTTCTTTACAAAAGGCGGACGGTAATTGGACGTATTTTGCTGCAGATATAGCTTATCATTTAGATAAAATAAAACGTGGTTTTAATAACATGATCTTAGGGCTCGGGTTAGATCATGCCGGTTACGTAAATAGGCTAAAAGGTGCGGTAGAAGCTTTAAACGACGATATTATCCTCGACATAAAATTATACGATATAGTTCACCTTTTTGAAAATGGGAAAGCTGTGAAAATGTCTAAACGAAGCGGTAATTTTTTGACGGTAAGAGAGTTAACGGAAGATATCGGAGCAGATGTGGTTAAATACATGATGCTTACTCGCAGACATGATGTGGTTTTAGACCTCGATTTAGCAACATTTAAAGAGCAATCGCAAAAAAACCCAATATTCTACGTACAATATGCACATGCAAGAGCTTGTTCCGTGCTAAGACAAGCCAGAAATAACGATTATAATGATGCCAATATCGAACTTTTATCAAGTAAAACTGAGTTATCTTTAATCAAATTATTGGCAAAGTGGCCGAGAACGGTAAAAAATGCAGCGGTGAGTTGCGAACCGCATAAAATCACTACTTATCTACAAGAAATAGCGGAAGCTTTTCATTCGCTCTGGCATTGCGGAAAAAAAGATACATTATTTAAATTTATCGTACCAGAGGATAAAAATCTTACTAAAGCTCGCTCCGCACTCATTAATGCAGTACGAAACACCATTGCTTCAGGCCTCAACATTATTAGCATTAAGGCAAAAAAAAGTATGTAAGTTTAAGCATAGAAAAAAAAATGATATGCTCACGAAAACTTAATATTTTTAGTTTATCTAGATAATAATACACCACGATTAATCATAGGAGTATTATGAATAACAAAATAATAATGACTTTTTTACTGTTAACAGTAGGAATGAGCATAACCGGAATGCCATTTGCTGCTTGTTTCATAAAAGCATTCGGATTTACAATATGTGCATCTAGTTTATATCTTCATTTTGAGCAAAAAAAAAAAGTGTCGATTCAAGACAAAACTATTTCTTCCCAACAGCTTTATTTGCCAAATAATAATCGGCAAGGACACATGCAACCATAGCTTCACCCACAGGCACTGCTCTAATCCCGATACACGGATCGTGCCTTCCCCGGGTTGAAATTTCTACATTATTATTATGAATATCCATAGTTCTCAGATTTTGTTTAATCGAACTGGTAGGTTTAACGACAAATCTGGTAATAATAGGTTGTCCTGTAGATATTCCTCCTAATATACCGCTGTTATTATTGGAGAAAAATTTTACCTTATTATCTTCAAAAATCATTTCATCAACATAATTGCTACCATGCATAGAGGCAGATTCGAAGCCCATACCGAATTCAACACCTTTTACCGCATTAATACCCATAATAGCACCTGCAATAGCAGCATCCAATTTTCCGTAAACAGGCTCGCCCAAACCGATCGGAACATTATTTGCATGTATTTCGATAACGGCTCCTACCGAATCAACCTTTTCTTTAGTCTTAATTATATAATCCGACCAAATTTTTTTCATTTCTTTATCAGGGCAAAAAAACAGATTATCATTTACCTCGTCCCAAGCAAAATTTTTGATTTTATACTCACCGATTTGTATTACGGCTCCTTTAATTGTTACCTTATCGATAATTTTCCGTGCGATCGCACCGGCTGCTACCCTAATTGCTGTCTCTCTGGCACTTGCTCTACCGCCACCTCGATAATCCCTATTTCCATACTTTTTAAAATATGTAAAATCAGCATGCCCCGGACGAAATTTATCTTTTATCTCGCTATAATCTTTCGAATTATGATCTTTATTATAAATAATCAAACCAATAGGAGCACCCGTAGTCTTTTCGTTAAATACACCTGACAAAATCTCTACTTCGTCTGCTTCCTTCCTACCTGTCGTATAAGCGGATTGACCGGGACTACGCCTGTCTAAATAAAATTGAATATCACTTTCATGCAGCAGTATATTTGCAGGTACTCCATCAATCACTCCTCCTATCGCTTTACCATGACTTTCGCCCCAACTAGTATAGCGAAAGATATTACCAAAAGAGTTAAAAGCCATTTAATTCGCAACTTTTTCGATATCGGGTGCATCAACTGCTTTCATTCCGACAACATGATAACCGGAATCAACCGGTAAAATTACTCCTGTCGTACCTCTGCTTAGAGGACTTAAAAGATAAATCGCAGCATCACCGACATCCTCAATCGTAGTGTTACGTTTAAGTGGAGAATTATATTGATTCCATTTTAAGATATAATTAAAATCGCCTATGCCTGAGGCAGCTAATGTTTTGATCGGCCCTGCGGAAATTGCGTTCACCCTAACGTTATCTTTCCCCAAATCGGCTGCCAAATAACGCACACTTGCCTCTAATGCCGATTTACATAAGCCCATAACATTATAATGAGGTATCACGCGAACAGCGCCATAATAAGATAATGTTAACAAGTTGCCGCCATTTTTCATCAACTTGATCGCACGTTGTGCGATTGCGGTAAAAGAATAACAAGACACGTGCATCGAATTTAAAAAGTTATTTAACGACGTATCGACATATCTACCTTTTAATTCTTCTTTATCCGAAAATGCAACTGCATGAACAACAAAATCCAATTTCCCCCATTTTTCTTCGATAGCCTCAAACGTATCGTCTATAGATTTTTCATCCGTTACATCGCAATAAAGAACGGTATTTGAATTTAAACTTTCTGCAAGCGGTTCGATCCTCTTTTTTATCGAATCTACTGGATAAGTAAAAGCTAATTCGGCACCATGATTATGTAATGATCGTGCTATACCCCAAGCGATCGAACGTTGATTAGCTACTCCGAATATTAAACCTTTAAGGTTTTTCATTATGTTTGACTGCATATAATATTATATAAAAACCTTACTTACCGAAGTCAAAAAAATGTTTTAATCACCATATCGATATATTTTTCACAATTACATAACCACTTCCTTAATCGCTAAGATTAGCATACAAAACAACATTAACTAAGAAATTATGTTCAACCTCTTTAACAAAAAAAATTCGAGTCAAACATCTTTATATTTTACATCTCAACCCCAATGGAGCTATCGCGGCTATTATAATTTTGCTAACGAAGGATATCAAAAAAACGTTATTGCATTTAGGTCGATAAATATGATAGCGATAGCAATATCATCGGTCCCGTTTCTTCTATACAAACATACGAAATCAGGTAAAATACAAGAACATTACCATCCGTTACTACGGTTGTTACAAAACCCGAACAGTAACATGTCGAAATCCGAGTTTATGGAATCAATAGTCGGTTATCGGCTAATTAGCGGAAATAGTTATATAATGATGTTAGGAGATAAAACACCAAACGAATTACACTTATTAAGACCCGATAGAATAGAAATAATAAAAGGGAATCACAATATACCGCTCGGTTATAGGTATAAAGTAAATAACAAATCTCAAGATTTCATAATAAATCAATACACTGGAAGATCAAAAATTTTACATTTAAAAACCTTTAACCCGCTTGACGATTGGTACGGCTTATCTCCCTTAGAAGCGGCATCTTACAGTATAGACCAACATAATCAATCGGGTGCATGGAATCAATCCATGCTACAAAACGGTGCCAGACCAAGCGGCGCCTTAATTACCAACACAAACAAAGACGGAACCGGAGGCACACTGGATTTCGATCAATACAAAAGGCTAAAAGAACAAATCGACGATTTATACTCCGGTAGCGCAAATGCAGGAAGACCGTTATTATTAGAAGGAGGACTAGAGTGGAAAGAAATGGGAATTTCTCCGCGAGATATGGATTTTATTAATAGTAAACACAGCTCTGCCAGAGATATTGCATTAGCATTCGGTGTTCCACCTCAATTACTGGGAATCCCGGGAGATAACACTTATAGCAATTTAGTGGAAGCAAGGTTAGCGCTCTGGGAACAAACGATATTACCCACCCTCGATAACATTATAGATAACTTTAATCGGTGGTTAACTCCTTGCTTCGGTAATGATTTGAAAATTACATATAACAAAGAAGCAATCGAAGTATTAACACTAAAAAGAGAAAAATTATGGCGTTATGTTGAAAACGCAAACTTCATGACGATCAACGAAAAACGCGAAGCTTTCGGATTACCTAAAATTAAAGAAGGTGAAAAATTCAGATAATTAATATAGCTTTAATTAAAGTTAGAACAAAGCTGATTTACTCTTTCTCTGACGCCTGAAATGTTACTATCGCTACGCATAACTTCTAAAATCAAATTAGCAATTTCTTCAAAACCTTTTTCGTCAAAACCACGAGTCGTCTCTGCAGCACTACCAAACCTTAAACCAGAAGTAACGGTCGGACTTTCATTATCAAAAGGTATTGCATTTTTATTACATATAATTCCTGCTTGTTCTAAGTTAAATGCAACTACATTCCCTTTTAATCGTTTAGAACGTAAATCTACTAATATAATGTGAGAATCAGTACCTCCAGTCAACACTTCAGCTCCTCCTTTTTTTAAGGTTTCACTCATAAATCGGGCATTTGCAATTACTCGGTTTGCATATTGTTTAAAACTCGGTTTTAACGCTTCTCCGAATGCAACAGCCTTACCTGCAATAGCATTAATTAAAGGCCCACCCTGCGTTCCTGGAAAAACAGCGGAATTGACTTGTTTAATTATCACATGATCATTAGTCATTATCACACCGCCCCTAGCACCTCTTAAGGTTTTATGAGTTGTAGAAGTAACTACGTGAGCGTAAGGAAATGGCGATGGATATAAGCCTGCTGCTATTAATCCCGAATAATGCGATATATCGGCTAACAAATAAGCCTTTACCGAATCGGCAATCTCACGAAAACGAACAAAATCAATATATCTCGGATAAGAAGAAGCACCCGCAATGATTAATTTAGGTTTATGCTTTTCTGCCAAATCGGCAATAGAATCCATATCTATTAAAAAGCTATCTTTATCGACCTCGTAACATACGGAGTTAAACCACTTACCCGACAGATTCGGTCCGGCACCATGAGTTAAATGCCCGCCCGAATTTAAAGCCAAACCTAATATCGTATCTCCAGGTGATAATAAAGATAAAAAAACAGCTTGATTAGCCTGAGCACCCGAATGAGGTTGAACATTAGCAAATTTACACTTAAACAGTTCGCATAATCTATCAATTGCAAGCAATTCTATTTCATCAACATGCTCACAACCAGAATAATATCTTTTTCCTGGATAACCTTCGGCATATTTATTAGTAAATACGCTACCTTGAGCTTCCATAACTGCTTTACTCGCTATGTTTTCCGAAGCTATCAGTTGTAAATTATTCTTTTGCCTGTGTGATTCTTTTACGAGTATATTATAAATATCGGGATCGGATTTCTCTAAAAACGAATGATTCATTACTTAAATTTTTAAAGATTCCAATTTTTTTACCCTTAATTCATGCCTTCCCCCAGTAAATTTAGCAGTAAAAAACGTTTTCAATATTTCTTGTGCCAACCGAACACTGGTAAACACCGACCCTAAGCATATAATATTAGCATTATTATGCTCGCGAGCCAATTTTGCTAATCGCGCACTGTAACATAATGCTGCTCGAGTCTTGGGATAACGATTCGCCGCAATACTCATTCCCACTCCCGAACCGCAGATTAATACTCCATAATCACTTCTCAAGCTTATAGTATCGTCTAAAACATCATAAACATAATCAGGATAATCCACAATCTCGTTACTGTGGCAACCATAATCATAAATGGTATAATGATTTTCAGTTAACCAATCTTTTAAAGCTTTTTTTAATGAAAATCCAGCATGATCTGAAGCTATAGCTATTCTTATCATTGTACTAAAACTAAAAAAATAATAATTAAATATATAATCAAAACTTACTAAAATATACATATTTTGTCAATAATAACATATTATAACTAGCTTTTAGGTTAATGAAGATTACAATATTAATTTTTATTTATAAACCACACAAATAAGTACTTAAGCATAAAATTTTACCCATAAAAAATCATTGTAAAAATCAAGCATTAAACAAAAACTAACATACATTAAGTAAATTTGTGCCAGTATGAATTATTTATCTGATCAAATCCGTTATATACAAAATTCTTTATGGGTAGAAAATGTCGATCTTACAAAGATAAAATTCGATACGCCTTATTATTGCTATACTTATCAAGGAATAATAGATAACTACCGAAAAATTTCGCGCCTTATGCCAAATGTTCTAATATGTTATGCAGTAAAGGCCAATCCTAACATTTCAATAATCAAAACTTTAGTTAATCAAGGTGCAGGAGCTGACACAGTATCAGAAGGAGAAATGAGAAGGGCTTTAATCGGAGGTGCAAAAAAAATAATTTTTTCAGGTGTAGGTAAAACTACACAAGAAATAGAATTCTCTTTAAAAAACAATATTTATCAAATTAACGTCGAGTCAATTCCGGAATTAAAATTAGTCAAACAAATTGCCAATAACTTAAACGTAAATGCCCCAATCGGGATTAGAATAAACCTAGATATAGAAGGAGAAACTCATGATAAAATTTCTACCTGCAGAAAAAAAGATAAATTCGGTATTCCAGCAGAAGATTTGGCTCAAATTTTAGATAATCGAATCATTGCTTTATCAATTCATATAGGTTCGCAAATTTCAAACTTTTCAGTCTTCAAAAAAGCTCTATATAAGTTAAAAGACATTTTAGAATGTGTAAAAAGCACAAATATTAAAAGGTTAGATCTAGGCGGAGGATTTTCCACGCCATATCACGATAACGAGAAAGAATTCGATTATTCACAATATTATCGATTGGCAAACGATCTTTTCGATCAATATCAATTAATTATCGAGCCAGGCAGAACATTAGTAGCTAACACAGGAATTTTAGTTACAAAAGTCTTATTCGTAAAACAAAGCCAACATAATACTCATGTTATTATCGATGCCGGCATGAATGATTTTATGCGTCCAGCACTATATAAAGCAAATCATGAAATTATACCGATTAACAACCATTCCGAAAAAACGGAAATTGTTGACATAGTAGGACCAATTTGTGAAAGCAGCGATACTTTTGCCACACAAAAAAAGCTACCCAGGTTAAAAGAAGGAGAATTAATTTCTATTTGTACCTCGGGTGCTTACGGCATGTCAATGTCTAACAATTATAACTCGCGTTTATTGATACCCGAAATTATAATAAAAAACGATGATTACTTTATTATTCGAGAAAAAGAAACATACGATGAGTTAATTGCCAAAGAATTAAAAACAAATTTGTACAACTTTACAAATTAACAATTATGCTCTCTTACTTTTTTTAAGCAGAATAACAAATCTTGTTTTAATTCAGTAAAAGTTGCATCAGATGCACTTTTTTTTGCAATTAAAACATAATTTTTACCAGAATCTTCATTAATTAATAACTTTTGCGTTATAACCCTTAATCTACGCTTTATTAGGTTACGCTTAACCGCCTTGCCAACCTTTTTACTTACAATGAAACCGACAAAAATTTTATTTAATGAAGGATAGCTTGACCGAGAGATTTGTAAAATAAGTTTTTTCCCAAAATAACCCAAACCATAACACTTATTGTATTGAAAATCTTCATTTTTTTTCAAGATTACCAAACCTTTTAAGCGCATAAACGCTTACGACCTTTAGCCCTCCTATTGTTAATGATAATACGACCTGATTTAGTTCTCATCCTTGCTCTAAAACCATGTCTTCTCTTACGGATAAGATTATTTGGCTGAAAAGTACGTTTCATACTTGATGTATTAATTAAATTAACGTATGTGTCTTTATATAAATGCAAAATTGTAAAAATGTAAATATGCATTTTATATTTTTTATATCACGATCACATGAGATATATACTTAATTTATTATTGTTGGCCCTTTTGACCTCTTGTATGCAAGATCCTGCTATTATAATAAAGAGAGGTGAAAATTATTATGGAAAAAATAAAATTATGAAGCAAAAATTAGAAAAATACAATCTATAATTAATTCACTGCGCTTATCATCAATATGTTAAAAATAAATTTTAATAGTGTAAAATTTTACATAATACAAAAATAAACTGTAAGAAGATATAGAGAGTATCACTCACTTAAGGTACTACATATAGTTTTCATATTTTATATTGTAAAAAAAATTTAATCACAAACCCAACACATATAACAAATCTATTGCAGTAAATTTACCAACCGTATTATACTACTTATCAAGGAAAACAAATTATCAAACCAATTTATGAATAATTTTATTAATACAGAAGTGGTTAATTATGATTTTAGCGATCAACCTTTGGTTATTAATAATAATGAGTCTGCAACCAAAATAGCAAATCAATTAATAGAAAAGTTACAAGAATTACAGGATAATTTATCAAACGGAAAAACCTCTTACCATTTATTAAAACAATTAAAAGAAATAGTATTTTGCATATATTACTCTGCCGAAAATAAGTACACAGCAATATTACACGATATAGTAAGCTATGTACTCGTTCAGATTTTTAAATATGAAAATTAGATGCAAATAACATCGGGAGTCTATAAAGGTTATCGTTTAAAAAGTAATAATAAAATCAGAGCAACTACAGGTAATGTGCGAAAATCTATTTTCAACATACTCAACCATAACCGCTTATACTCCAATGTTTTAGCAAAAGCACAGGTATTGGATTTATTCTGCGGAACAGGAGCAATGGGGCTAGAAGCTTTATCTAACGGAGCAAAGCATGTTTTTATGATTGATAAAGACCTCACGAGCGTTCGTCATAATTCTTCACCGTTTATAAAACAAGTAACAATAATTCATGCAGATGCTACTAATCCTCCACTAGCTAAAAAAATGTGCGACCTTATTTTTATCGACCCACCTTACAATCAAATCGATTATGAAACAATCTTATATAATTTAGTAGAAGCAAATTGGCTTCAAAACTATGCAGTAATTATTTTAGAAGTTAGCAAGGAAAGGCAATTAAACAACTTTAAACAATACAATTTGATAGATGAAAGAAGATATGGTAAGACTAAGGTATTAATATTTCGTTTTATGCCTTACGATTTAGATAAAATACGTCAATCCGTTCTAAATTGGTTTCACGATGCGGAAGTTTCAGTTGAAGATATAGTAGGAGACAGAAATCACTTTTATTTAATCGTCTCTTCACAACATTTCAAGAATAAAAGTGTAGTAGAACAACACAGAATGGTTTATTCCGCATTGCAAGATAAAATAGGAAACGAAATCCATGCACTGAAATTAAAAACTATAGTAAAAGAATAAATTTTATGGAAGATATATTTAAAGAAATCAAAAAGGAAATTAACGAAAATAAAGTCGTATTATTCATGAAAGGAAGTAAATTCAATCCTTTATGCGGTTTTTCTGCAACAGTAGTTAATATCCTGCAAAAAATGAAAATAACCTTCAAAGATATAGACGTTTTACAAAAGGAAAAATTTAGACAAGGAATTAAAGATTATTCAAACTGGTTGACAATTCCGCAATTATATATAAACGGAAAATTTATAGGAGGAGCAGACATTGTTCAAGAGTTATACTCTGATGGAGAATTAGAAAAATTACTTTATACTGTTCCCGAACAGTATTAATTGAAGTAAAATTCCCTATCTAAACAAAATAAAAAAAAATGGCTTTAAGTGCTGCAAATAGATCCTATAATCCCCGATAAACAACCTGAAGAAACAAGAGTGGTAGTGGCAATGTCGGGAGGAATAGATAGCTCGACTGTTGCTGCATGTTTAAGTAAGCTGGGCTATCAAGTAATCGGCGTGACTCTTCAACTATATAATGGAAATACAAAAGTAAAAAAAGGATCTTGCTGTTCAGGACAAGACATATACGATGCAAAATCGATAGCAGAAAAATTTAACTTTCCTCATTACGTACTAAACTATGAAAGCCTATTTAAGCAAAAAGTAATCAACGATTTTGTCGATACCTATTTAAAAGGAGAAACTCCGATCCCGTGCGTACGTTGTAATCAAACAGTGAAATTCGAAGATTTATTAAAAGTAGCACGCAATCTCCAAGCAAATGCACTGGTAACCGGCCATTATGTTCGTAGAGTGATAATAAAAAATAAAATCGAAATGCACACTGCAAAAGATTTGAACAAAGACCAAAGTTATTTTCTTTTTGCTACCACTAAAGAACAATTAGAATTCTTACGCTTTCCTTTAGGAGAAATAACAAAAGAACAAACAAGAAAAATCGCAGTATCATTGGGAATCGAAATAGCAACTAAACCTGATAGTCAAGATATATGCTTTGTCCAAGAAGGTTCGTACTCTAATTTGGTAAAAAAACTTCGCCCCAATTCCTTGAAAACAGGAAAAATTATACATGTAAACGGTAAAGTATTAGGAGAACACAAGGGTATAATCAATTATACCATCGGTCAGAGAAAAGGTTTGAAAATCTCTTCGGCAGAACCGTTATATGTTATAAAAATCAAGCCTGAGAGTAATGATGTAATCGTTGGACCTAAACAAGCTTTAGCAAAAAATATCGTATACGTTCGTGAAGTAAATCTTATTGATAAATCCAATTTCAGCAAAAATGCAAATATAGAAGTAAAATTGCGGTATAGAACGAAAAAAGCTAAAGCTCGTATAATATCTTACGATAAAGACGAAATAAAATTGCAATTACAAAAAGAGCAATATGGTGTTGCTCCAGGTCAAGCTTGTGTTTTTTATCAAGATTCTCGAGTTCTAGGCGGAGGATGGATTTACGAAAGCAAATAAAAAATCAATAAGATAAAACCTATAAAATATATGATATAATGTCATTTAGTAAAAGTAAATTTTATTAAAAATAATATACAGGGTAGGAAAGTAATGATGATAAAAAAACACAAAAATTTGATTCGAGAAATTTTCTTTTTTTTTCTTTCTGTTTCATTAAGCACTTTAGTACTAACACTAAATTTTCTCTACGGTAGAGAAAAAATAAAAAATTTTCTCTTCTTACCAGCAATACTTATTACTCATCTATCGTTATCTTTTCTAACCAGCAGAAGTATTTACGGTAGGCTTCACTCGACAAATAGTTCTATCCAGATTAGTAACACGCTCGATTCATTAACGAAAAACAAGCAAGAAACAACCACAAAAAAACAAACAGGATATCACGTTAAAAAAACTATGAGTATTGTAATACTATTGCAAATTATCTCGGTAAGTTTTAATGTTATCGCCCCATTTTTCTATAAGAATCAAAAAATAGGAAACATACCTTATCTCTTCATGATACTAACTGCTTATGCATTAAGTACTGCCGTTACCACTCTTTTTACTTATAACAGAATTCAAGATCGTAAACTGAAACGGTCAAATAATCAAAAAGTACAATCAGTAACAAATAGTGCGACAGAACAAGCAGTGGTTAATAAAGACGGGAATTTATCTTTTACAGCAAGAAATAGAATAGAATTAGGGGTAAATTTCCTTGCCGATACGATAACACGAGCTTCGGAAATCATATTAAATTTTCTATACAGTGCATCAAAAATAAATATGACTATATTTATCGGCATTATGGTTGGACTAAGAATTTTTGATTTATCGATCATAACATATTCTACTTATGATCGATTTTCCACATTAAAATTAGTCGAAAAAGATAATGAACAACTAAAAAGCAAATTACCAAGCGAAAATCACGATGAAATAACAAAAAGTAATCTGCCTTTAATGATGACCTTATTTTTCATGACAAGTATTCTTTCTATTACAGGTAAAATTACAGTACCTGTTTTATATCGACAAAATATAATTAACACTCTTGCTTATCTTACATTAACTTTTGTATCGATAATGTTTAGTTCCTTTATTTCTTTTATTTTTAACATTAATAGAAAATTAGATGAAAATGTTACAAAACAAAACCTAGCTCTTGTCGAAGCTTTAGTTCAAGAAAAAATACAGAAATAGTAAGGTCATAAGAACTAAGTAGTTTTTTCTACTTCTTGAGCTTAGCCAGTTATAAGTGTAAGCTTTTGGTTTTATTATTTATGCCAACCCAAGTACTAAATCATTTAATTGTCGGTTTTGCTATTTTTGCCATGTTCTTTGGTGCGGGAAATTTGATCTACCCCATTTACATAGGTACCAAAACATTATCTGACTACCCGTTATCAATTTTGGGAATTGCTTTAACGGGAGTTATTCTACCATTTATCGGTTTAGTATCGATCACTCTCTATCGGGGCAACGTTACAAAATTTTTCAGTGGGTTAAGCAATTACATATCACTACCGTTAATAATAATTATATTAGCTTTAATCGGTCCTATTGCGGCAATTCCCCGCTGCATAATAATTTCATTCGGCGGATTTAAAGCACTTTTAAAAAATACCGAATTATTTTGGTTTGATTTAGTTTTTTGTTTCTTATTACTAATTGCGGTTTGGTACAAAACAAAAGTAATAGAAGTATTAGGCAAGTGGTTAACCCCGATACTTATAGTAGGAATTACTATAATAATTTCCTATGCTTTATTAGATGAAAACGAAATAAGCAGTTTTCACCAGGAGAATATCGGTAATATTCAATCATTTTTTACCGGTGCGATTCAAGGATATCAAACCATGGATCTTTGCGCAGCAATCTTTTTCGGCATAATAGCTTTCGACCATATTAAAAAAACATCGACTGAAGAAAATATAATAAAAAATAGTATTATTTCTTTTAGTATCGGCCTTTTTTTGCTTTTTTCAGTATATGCATTCTTTATTTATATAGGAGAAAAATATTCGCATTTTTTATCAAACATACCTAGAGAACAAATGTTAATCGAAATCACTAGACACACAATCGGTAGATTTTCAGGGCCAGTTGTTGCCGCAACCATTTTAATCGCTTGCTTAACAACGGCAATAGCTTTAGTTAATTTGGTAGCAAATTGGTTTGCAGACGAGCTAAAAATATTAAAGCGTAAATACTGCATAATACTTGTAATAATCATAAGCTTTGTTTTTGCATTATTCGGTTTTAACAGCTTAACTAAAATGCTCGAAACAATCTTGTTTTTTTTATATCCAGCATTAATTGCAATTACTATAGCGAATATTATTGATTACTCGTTTAACATCAAAACTGTAAAATGGGCATTTAATTTTGCGTGTTTAATTAGCCTTATATATAATTTAATCTTTTAATATCTATATAATGGACGAAGCATTTGCCAAAAACAAATTTAAAGTATGGTTTGCCTGGTTAATCGTTTCTCTCTTTTTGGCATATCAGTACGTTATTCGTGTTTTACCAAATGCTATTATGCCTTATTTACAAGAACAATTTCATATCGGTGCCAGCCAATTTGGCCAATTTTCCGGATTATACTATATTGGTTACACCTTAATGCATATACCGCTGGGAATAATGTTAGACATAATCGGCCCAAGATTAGTCGTATCAACTTGCATATTGCTGGTAATTATCGGGCTGACACCGTTAATATATTCAAATTCATGGCTATTAACCGGAACAGGAAGAGTATTAATCGGTATTGCTTCTTCCGCCGCAATATTAGGAGCATTTAAAATAATTCGTATGGGTTTCCCCAGTAACAAATTTCCTTTCATATTGGGGATATCAGTTACTATAGGTTTCTTTGGAGCTTCTTACGGAGGTCAATTAATCAGTTATTCTTCCCAAATAGTAGGTCTAACAGCAGTTTTAAAATTTTTAATTATTACCGGTATCGGTTTAGCAATATTATCTTTTTTTGCTCTACCAGGCATTAATAACATGGAAAAAAAATCCAGTAATACTATTAAAGAAATCAAAGAATTATTTTCTCATATAAAATGGATGATAATTGCCAGTTTAGGCGGATTAATGGTTGGTCCTATCGAAGGTTTTGCCGATGGATGGGCTACAACTTTTCTAAAAGTTGCCTATCCTAATTTAGCCGACTATTTATTTGTTTTCTTACCTTCTTTGATACTGTTAGGGATAGCATTTGGCGCCCCTATAATAGGGCTTATTGCAGAAAAAACACAAGCTTATTACAGGTTAATCATTTTATCGGGAATTACAATGTGCGTAAGCTTTATTCTTATATTCGCACAAATAAATTCTACTCCTATTTTACTAATTATATTTTTTACCATAGGCATTTTTTCGTCTTACCAAACATTGGTAATTTATAAATCATCCACTTTAGCTCCTGAAAAATTTGTCGGATTAACAACCGCATGCGCAAACATGGTAATAATGATTTTCGGTTATTTCTTCCATACCGTTATCGGTGAAGTAATTGAAATGCATTCCGTAACCAATAACTATAATTTCGAATCATTAGTAATGGGTATATTGGTAATACCAATCTGCTTATTTATTGCATCATGCATATTCATTTACATCTCCATAAAAGATAATGAAAAATAATACTATAACTCCAATAACTTTAATTCGGTAACTCTTTCAGTGTTTAATTCTTTTTCAGGGCAATCAACTGTAGTTGATGGTGGCTTCTGCTCAATCAGCTTATTCTCGATCTTACTCAATTTCTTCATAATAGCGCTTTCCCTCGCCAGCGGATAAACATAAGTCTTGGATTTATAATGTGCGTATAAAACGTAAACTAAAGCGGAGAAGCCAAATACTACTACCATAGCAATACCACCAACCCATATACCACAAGACAATTTAGCCGAAAAATTTTGATTATTTTCATGGTTATCTATTCTAGTGTCATTAGAAACAACACAATTGCTTCCGACAGCGGGAATCAAACTTGATTTATTATTACCTTCAGAAGTGTTAGATAAAAATTCATTATGTAAAACATTTATAGATGAATTTACTATGGTATTTGTTACATTTGTAACTACTCTATAAATCGATGACGATGTCTTATCGCTAATTTGAAAAGGTTGACTTGTAGTACCATTCCAAGGTTGAGTTTGAATCGATAGCATCTCACAATCAACATCTGTCAGATTTCCTTTACCATAATCTATAAACACGTCTTGGAGACAAGTTAGAATCTTGTCATCTATGTAACCGTGAAGACAAGCTCCTATATTTTCTTTTTTTACCGAACAAAGATAAAGAGCTTTTTCCAACATTAACTTTTTCAATTGAGCGGTACTATTAGTCCCAGTAGGAATATCAGGACAATCATAACGCAATGCAGAACCAATACGGACTAACGAATACCCTAAATTTTTTGTCTTTTTACAAGGTAAACCGCAATAAAATTTCAAAATATTAGTAAGCATTTCGCTAGCAAAATCCAACCCCGTCTCATCGTTAAAAATTTCTAATATTTTTTTTATAATAAGATTATTAGGTTCATTACATTTATACTTAGCATGATTACGATGTATTTTTACTGCGTCGTACAAATATTCTATTGGTTTTTCAACATTATTATCAATCAAATATTTTATGGCTTCTTGAAGATTCCTATTTTGAAAAATACTTTTCGTTACATAATTTCGATTATTATTCATCACATCTTTTAAAAAATACTCGATATTATACTTAATATAGCATATACGAAATATCAAGTATGAAATCTGTTAAATGTTTTTATTATCGAATAAGTTGCATCATGCATATTCATTTATATCTCCATAAAAGATAAGGAAAAATAATACTATAACTCCGATAACTCTAACTCGGTAACTCTTTCAGTCGTTAATCCTTCTTCTTCAGGGTGATCAATTGCAGTTGAAGGTCGACTTGCCATATATTTTCCATATAAGCGACGTAACAACAAACCGCAAACAAATCCAATTGCAGCAGTACTCACAGCTAGAGCTACAACCGTTCCCAAACCGAAATTTTTTTCATTATCGTCTTTATCGTTTCCCCCGCTACAAGTATCACCAGTTGTAAACTCATGCGCCAAATTTACAGATGAATTCAGAACACTATCGGTCACATTTCTAACAACATCGCGCAATGAAGAAACGACAGTTGTTTTAAAATAATCTTGGGTAAACGCAAACGCGCTCTCAGTTTTCCAAAACTCAGATTGAATTGATAACGTCTCACAATCAACATCTGTCAGTTTTCCTTTACCGTACTCTATAAACATCTCTTGGAGACAAGTTGAAATCTTATCATCTATGTAACCGTGAAGACAAGCCCGCGTATGTTCTTCATTTACCGAACAAAAATTAAGAGCTTTGTCAAACAGTAATTGCAGAACCTCAGAATCACTGGCGTAAAGAGGTATTGAAGCACAATTATAACCCTTTGCCGAACCAAGATGCATTAACGCGTACCGTAAATTTTCCATATTTTCACAAGGGTAAGAACACCGAACTGTTAAAATCCTAAGAAAAATTCGATCATTAAAATCTTCCATTACTTTAGTACCAAAAATTTCCAATATTTTTTTTATAATCGGGTTTTTAAAATCGTGACATGTGTACCGTGAGTACGATTGATTTATATTTACAGCGTCGTATATATATTTTATCGGATTTGAAACACGATTATCAATCAAATACTTTACGGCTTCTTGAAGCTTACTATTTTGAAAAATACTTTTCGTTACATAATTTCGATTACCATTCATCACATCTTTTAAAAAATACTCAGTATTATGCTTAATATAGCATATACGGAATATCAAGTATGAAATCTGTTAGATGTTTTTATTATCGAATAATTGAAATTTATCCCGTAACCAATAACTATAATTTCGAATCACTAGTAATGGGTAATACCGATCCGCTTATTTGTTGCATCACGCATATTTCTTCTCTATATCTCCATAAAAGATAATCAAAATAATGCTACAACTCGATAAATTCGGTAACTCTTTCAGTCTTTAATTCTTCTTCTTCAGGGTGATCAATTGCAGTTGAAGGTTGATTTGTCATATATTTTCTATATAAGCGACGTAACAACAGACCGCAACCAAATCCAATTGCAGCACTACTTAAAGCTAGAACTATAAGAGTTCCCAAACCAAAATTTTCATTATCGTCTTTATCGTTTCTTCCACTATAAGCATTACCCGTATTATTAAATGAAACCAGTCGCTCTGTACTGCCAGATGTAAACTCAAGTACCAAACTTACAGATGAATTCAGAACACTATCGGTGATATTGGGCACATTTCTAACAACATCATGCAATGAAGAAATTATAGTCGTATCAAAATAATCTTGGGTAACTGAAACTTCACCCTTGTTTTTCCAAAACTCGGATTGAATTGATAATGTTTCACAATTGAGATTTGTTATATTGCCTTTTACCCCGTATCTCACAAATATTTCTTGCAGACAAGTTGTAATTCGATCATTTATATAATCCTCTTTATACAATCAATGCTATTTGTTTCTGAGCAAACAGCAGCGGCTTTTTTCCATACTATTTTTTTTGTTATTTGTGAAATAGACATACTATAACTTAATTCTCTAACCATAGAGTTACACCCATGGACTCTCATTAATGCATAGGCAAATTATTCGAATTATCACAAGGAGCACTGCATTTCACCACTGCGGCCGAGCTAATAATCTGATCAAAATAAAGTGTTTCTCCAACAGCCCTAGCCAGAATTTCAAATATTTTTTGTATGATTTTACTTTCCCGGTCATAACAACTATAATAATGATTCAGCGAATCAAACAAGTATTGTGCTACGTTTGAAATGTCATTATCGATTAAATATTTTAAAGCTTTTTGAACTTTAGGATTGCGGAATATGCTGTTTGTCGCATCATATCGATAATTTTGATTCATAGTATGCTCTAAGTTTATATAGATAGTATTATACTAAGTATGATATATAAAATGTCAAGAATGAAATTTGTTCACATGTGTTTAATATCAGGTAATAAAATACACTAGGTAACCAAGAAAACATTGAAAATAACTGATTGTTATTAAATCAAGAGATTTCATTCACTTTCAGTCTACTTAATGCAACCTTACAAAATTAATATTAGAGTTTTACTTTTACTATTTTGTGCCATTCCTCATAGAGAAATTCACCTACATAATAATCAAAAACAAGCAACGATTACACCGAGTGTTCCATAACACCTAATAATTTTTCATTACTATGAAAATCAACTTGAGTATGAGGCTTCTTACTATACTTTTTGTATAAAAAACGACACATAACACTAAAGCTACATGCAATAAAAACTCCACTTAATGCCACCCCGACAACTGTACTCACTGAAAAATTTTGCTCATTTTCATCATTAGCTTCAAAATAAGAATTGCCTGCAATACCAATCAAACCTGATTCACTATTACTTTCGGAAGAACCAGATAAAAATTGAAATACCGAACTCGTAGATGAACGTACTATAGTCCTTGTCGCACGCGTAGTAAATTCACCAATCGACGACATAGTACTACTATATTCAAAAACCGAACTCGTACTTTTCCACGGCTCAGCTTGCATCGATAATGTTTCACAATCGAAATCAGCAAGATTTCCTTTACCATAGCCTGTAAACATGGCTTGTAGACAAGTTGAAAGCTTATCGTCCATATAACCGTGAAGACAATCCCGTGTATATTCTTTATTCGCCGAACAAAAATTAATAGCTTTGTCAAACAGTAATTGCAGCACTTCAGAATCGTTAAGGCCGGGAGGTATTAAATCACAATTACGCCCCATTACCAAACCAAGATGCATTAACGAATACCGTCCAGTATTTTTACAAGGTTCAGCACACTTAATCGTTAAAATCCTAACAAAAATCTGATCATTAAAATTGTGCATTACTTTAGCACCAAAAATTTCCAATATTTTTTTTATAATCGGGTGTTTAAAATCGTGACATGCGTATTGTGGGAAAAGTTGATTTATATTTATAGCGTCGTACATATATCTTATCGGATTTGAAACATTATTATCGATTAAGTACTTTAAAGCTTCTTGAAATTTCTTATGTTGAAAAATAGTTTTCGTTACATAACTTTGATCGCTGTTCATAATATTGTTTTACAGAGTACTTAATATTATATTAAATATAGTATATAAAGAATATCAAGTTTAAGTTTTATTACATATTTTTATATGGTAATATTTTCATCATGGTTTGGGCAAAAAGTGTTGTAAACCCGGTCAGGGTAGAAATACAGCAGCCGTAGCATCATCTTTTTGGGTCAAACCATTTTTATTTTAACGAATTAGCTAAAGTTAAATTCATCAATTTCGATAACATAAATTGTGACGATTGCAAAATCGATTCGTTAATGCTAAATTCAGAAATCAGTTGAGGAATATCCAAGCCGTAAGATTCTTCTAACGTTCGATGCATGTTTATTAGCTCTAACTTTGCTTCTTCATGCAATTCCCGATAACGAGTAGCAGACATATAACTATTACGCACTTTTTGTTGCAAATTAATTAAATTGGGAATTGCCTTTTCAACCCAAGATTTTGCCTCATTTAATAATTTGTCACCAGATCTCACCACTAAATTTGTACCTACAATCAATTGTTGAAAAGCTTCGTTATCACCTGTGATTCCGTATTCCAAATTAATCATTTCGTCCACTTGAACAGATTGAATAACATTATCTCCCCGATAATAAAAATCCGTTTCGGTAATATCGCCTACCGTAGGAGTGTTCACCATACTGCCGCTAAATATATAAACCGAACCGATATGAGAATTTAATCTTCCTTTGATTTCGTCCAATGCTAATTGTGCAATTTGCTTTAACATTCCTCTGTCTGAAATGTGAGTGCTACTTGACATCTCGCCACTCAATCGAATTGCTATCTCCAAAATGTCGCTTATAGCTTTTTCCATTTCACTCGTACGCATTTGAATGATAATGGCATTTTGTATATGGGTATTAGCTGACTGCATTTCTTTGTTAATATTAAGCAGGATGTGCACATAATTATTTTGCAACGAAGCAAAATTTCCGATTTTTTCTTCCGAGCCTAAATCCGCCGTAATTCGCCCCAATTTTTTATACACATTCAGCATGTTACGATTGCCGCTTTCACATATAAATTCAAAGTACCTATTCTTTCTCTCATACTATATCGTACTCAATAATCCACTAAACATTTCATCAACAATTTTTATCACTTTGGTTGAAGCTTCATGTATGTTTTGTAGCAACATACTTTTTGCAATCTCTTCATCGACGTTTACTCCGCTAATAGAATGCCTCTCATCATCCAAAGCCTCTTTAACAGATATTGCAAAATCACTGAAAATTTCGGTTTCACGAGCTTGCAAAGCAACTTTTTCAATAATTTCAGTAGCAAATTTATAAAAAGTACTATTTTCGTTAATACTTTTTTCCTTAAGGGCAAATATTTCTTTTAACAATTTGTTGTCTGCAATACCAGTGTGAGGCAAATTATGCTTATTATAAATCAAATAATTCGTGTTCAATAACGCCGATTGTTCTTTAATTTTTTTTTCCACACTAAAATTCAGTGCACTTCCAGCCGCTTCATTACCTTCTATAAAAAAATTATTCCACCCTAAAACATGGAAAAAATTACCATATTTGCTCTTGCTATCTAAGTCTTCAATCCCAAACCTAAAATTATCGTTTGCTTCAACACTAAACATTCCTTTATTAAATTCGGAACTAATATAACGCTTTGCTTGCGGCATTATTATCTCCGACTCATCACCTTTTACTTTGTAAGCCGAATAATACTTTTGTAATTTCATCGGATTTATCACGTAATCGATTTCAATATATGAACAGCCGATACTCATTTTAACTCTGACGATAAATTCTTTAGCCGCCGAAGGTAAATTAGCCAAATCGAGATTAATCGGCATTGTTACCGTTTCATAATTATTCACTTTAATATTTCGATCTAAATCTTTTGAAAACAAAGTTTTTTTCAGTTCGGTTCCATATAAAACGGAAACCTGGTGTAAATTAATATTCGAACCGTTTTCAGCACCATTGAATTCCAAATCAAACGAAAAATTTTTCCCCAAATTTGCATTAGGAATCACTCTGACATCGTCAATATAATTGGCAATTTTCACTCGATTATTACGAATAAAATAATGATCACTTATCTCCTTTGCTACCTCTTCCAATGTTTTACCTGTTAAATCAACTGTTAGAGGTCTAATTACATAATCATCTTCATCGGATATAAATTGTCCGTTCTCATTTAACAGAACAAACTTCACTTTCCCGGTAAATCCTACATCCTTGATATTACTTCCAGAGATCAACTTTTTATGTCCCGGAAAAGGATTGCCGATACTATAAACTCGATTCACTCCAACCTCAATTTTATGTGCAAGCTGATCAATTAAAGAAATAATATCGGGAATATCTTTATCCCGTAATTCCACCAATCCCTTTATTTTACCGTTAGATAGCCTTTCCGGATTTATTTCGATCTTCAAGCTACCAGATTGCAAAAACAGTCCATTAAATCTTTGCTGCGAAATCACCAAATCAACATTAGAAAAAGATTTGTGTTCGAATTTAGTTATACGATCTCCAAATATTTTTTTCCCATCTTCAGTATAAATTTCGACTCTACCTTCTTGATCGACATTCATTGAAACATCAATATGCTCAGAAAGATCGTGTAATGCTTGCATACGATTTGTAACGAAATGAGGTTTCATTTTTTCATTAAGGTCTGGACGTACTAATGTCACATTAGCATCGTATAATTTTTGCAGATTTTCATTTATCGATTGACACGATTTTTCTATCATCTCATCGGCTTCCAGCCTTAGTACTTCCAACTTATAAGCAATATTACTGAAAATATAACTCAAATGCTCGGCACTTTTTATTACGGAAATTTTTAGCGATTGGCTTTCAGGAGTAGTCGAGAGCAAATTTACTTTACTAAAAAAATCCTCTACCGCAGCCACTATGTTTTTAGGAAAAACATCATATTTTAAATCCAACGACAAGCCGGGCGAACCGAGTAAAACATTTATCTTATCGAAAAAATATTTTTTAACATTCGCATAACCAACAACTGAGTTTTGTTCTATCCTTGCTTGTTCGAGAAATTCGTCTGTAATAACTTTAATTTGTTTTATTTGAGAATTACCGAATTTATCTCCACCCGATTCCACTTCCACTCTGTGATAGTCCTTATTCGCCGCTTGCGCTACGTTAGCAGAGGAAAAATACATTTTTTGTTATTAACACTTGAAGGCTACCGACAACACTACTTAGCGCATCTTCCAAGCTCATATTCTTTTATCAGTAATTGCAATGAAGTTCTTATCTTCCATATTGCCGATATTATTATAAATATTTACATCTTTTCTAAGTACGCCAAGTAGCTTTTTACTCATAGAAAGTTGATGTTCTATAAGGTAATGTTTTTGTTTTAATTTTGTATTAAAAATCTTATACAAATTTTTCGGTAAATTAACTTTTTTTTGATTTTTTTCCAACTGTAAAATTAATTTATTCTCTAAGTTTTGCCAAGGTAATATTTCCTTAATCTGTTTCTTTTTTAGCAATTCGATTTGTGTATCGAAAATCGAAATTAGCTGTAAAACTTCTTTAATCACTCGCGAATTTCAGCAAACTACATGACAATTTTTCGGCAATACCGATCTTAGGCCCAATAAACTTCGAGTACTCGTCAACCATCATTGATCGATATATTTTATTTTCGGTACCGTCTCCGGCACTTTGAAACATCGGTCGAATCATTTCACTCACAAACCCCGATTCTATCTCTCTTAAAGCTTTTTGCATTTTTTCATTATGCCGAAGAAGACAATCGATATTTTTTTTATTACTTACTTCCATATAACGAAGTAGATAATCAAAGAAGTTTAATTTTTTATTTCCTTAATAGTAATGAAGAAAATATCACTTGATAATCTTCTTCACCCTACATATTTAATTCTAAACTTGGAACCAAAGATTAAGTTCTTGCTGTTTCTCGATCATAGTAATTGCATGTTTGGATAATTCATCTATTTTAAGTGTAAATTTCTCCAAAACTTATCACTTAGAACTTAACTGAAAGTGCGTTTATTCTTCTTTATTATTACACATATTAACTATAACTCAAGTAAAAGCATTCCAGGGCTAATTCCTTAGAATTCGTTCCATTACTTAATGTAATAACTACCGCATCATTTTGATGTATATTTTCACAATATCCAAAAAATTATTTCTTATCTCATCAAATGTTTTAGTATTAAGTTAGCTCTTACACATATCTTTAAATTTTTTCATTTGATATTTTATTATAGTATGCTCTTTATCATATTTTTCAAGATTTGATACAAATCAGGAATAATTAATCAACAAATTAATTAAAGTGTACACTTTAATTCCTTCACTATCATTTAACATATTATTTTTTCAATTATTTTGATGTAACGATTACTCTTTTTCCATATCCTGTCATTCTTGATCAAAAATAAATTTTCTAAGTTCTTTTATCCATACTTCCAATATTTATTGGATCTTTAACTATTTTAAAAATTTGTATTACGAAGCATTCACTAAATGCAACATCCTTTTCCACACGATCCTAACACAGGATCGCTAATTCTTGTAGCCATTTTTTCAGGTGTGCTGTTGTTAGTCAATAAGTGATCCAAACAATTTTTCTCATTAGTAGAAAGTAACGTAAGTTGAAATTGCCGATTATGAATTATTTGCATTTGTTCCTCAATCAATACTTGCTCTTTATTGACTAATTCTTTTTTTTCGCCTATTCTCCCTAATTCCATAGTGATTTTTTTATTTATCACATCACAAAACTTTTGTTTTCTCTCTTCATCGGATTTCAAATCGGCATAACATTGCCATTCCTCGGCTGTCATTTCCGCTAACACTTCTCTAACTAACTTTTCTTGTTCACTATTAATAACGAAACACAGATCTCTTTTATCTTGAACAACAACAGTGTTATTATTCACGGCTGAACTTACTCGATCAAATTGTTCTGTGTCAATCAAATCTTTTAATATACATTCCACTCCCGGGTAAGAAGAAAACAAACGTATTATGTTTTCCAATTTTAGTTCTTTTGTTTTGTCAAATTGTTTTATAGTTTTTAAACTGTCGATTGCTACTATCATTGATTTTTTTTATTTAAGTTTGAACGAGATTGTAGTTCTACATATGACAAGTTATCCAAACTGGAACTTGGCTTGTTATTATTAACAATTGTTTCCGTCACTTCCGTTGTATATGTTGCTTCAATAGAAGAGAAGAAATTTAATCCTAAAAAACATGATGAACCTTGTTCGGTATTGTCACCATTAATCAACCCCAATCCCTTTTCATCTCTATTAACTTGTCGATTTCTTAATTTTTCTATTTCGTATTTAATTTCCTGTATTTTTTGTTTCAAGTTATCATTTTCCTCTTCAAGCCTCAAAACTTCTTGCTCTCTCTCTAACAATTGTTGCTTTTGCTTCTTTCTACAAACTCTTACAGCTTCATTATTTTTATCACGTCTTGTTATTGTTTTTTCAAGTAAATTGCAAAAAGCTTTTTTTCTATTTTCATCAGAATCCATATTTTCATAACTCTTCCAATCTTCTACAGAAAATCGAGTAAGTAATTTTTTGATAAAACCACCTTTCCTTTTATCAGTTGTAAATTTTAAAATTTCCTGATTTTGAATCTCGCAATCATATAGCACTGCTATATCTATTTCGAAAAATTGATCATTATCGATAAAGTCTTCCAATATACATTGAACCCCCAAGTAAGAAGAAAATAATCTTACCGCGTTTATCACATTTAAACTTTCCCCCTGCAAAGTTTTTATTTTTTTTCTATTTATTGCAGATAACACTTGTACATTTTTTACAACTCATATTTATTTATGCATAATCAGATGAAATTACAACTCATTTTACAATAATTTCACCTTGCAAAGCCCCAATATTTTTCACTTGCCTAAGTATCGAAATTAAATCACGCATCGAAACACCAAGAGCATTCAAACCGTTTACCAAATCATATAAAGAAGCTCCCGTTTCCAATTCAGTAACATTGTCAGCAATATTCACCGAAAGATTCCCGTGAGAAATAGCAACCTTATTAATGCGTATATCGCTCCCCATTACTACCGTCCCCAAGCTTTCGTCAATGATAATCTTTGCGGAATTATCCGGCTTGATTTGCAATTGTTCCACTTTGGTTAAAAGACCCATTACGTTGTCCCGGTAACTTTCCGGTATTCTCATAGCAACATTAGAAGGGTTACCGGCTTTAGCAATGCCTGAATAAATACGTTCGTTGATTATATCTGCGATATACGTTGCCGTTGAAATATCGGGATTATTAAGAGATAAATTAATAACTTCCATGTTATCTAAAGAAAAATCTATTTCTTTTTCGATAATTGCCCCGCCAACAATAAAACCTGACGTTTTCACTCCTTTGTTGACTGCATTCGATCTTGGTTTAGGCTCAATCGACGATAATGAAATTTCACCCTGAGCAACGGCGTAAACTTCACCGTCGGCACCAAGTAAAGGCGTTACCAACAATACTCCTCCGGTAAGGTTGGTAGCATCCCCCAGGGCGCTCACCATAACATCAACACGTTTACCATTTTTAATAAATGCCGGCAAAGTCGCCGTTACCGTAACTGCTGCAATATTTTTAGTCCTAATATTAGCCCCTTTGCTATTAATTCCCGCCCTACTCAAAAAATCTTCCAATTCTTGTTTGGTAAATGCCGAATTTCGCAAATTGTCTCCCGTTCCGCTTAAACCTACTACCAATCCGTAACCCATCAGCAAGTTATCCCTGATGCCCTCGAAGCTTACTATATCTTTAATTCTAACTCCGTCATCAATTTGTTTTTTCGCATCCGGCAAACTAAATTCGTCAATAGCATTTGCTTTATAACAAAATAGTATTACCAATAGAAACCAGCGCAATCGTAACCCCTCAATAGCAAGCCATGGTTATGAGAGAAAATTTAAGTTTTACTTAAGAGTTGCCGCTTAAAACTTTTTTATTATAAATTCGTTCCAGTATTAATTTTTCATGTACCATTAGATTAATGGAAAAAAATCATATTATTGAAGTAAAAAATCTAAATTTTGCTTTTGGTAAGCTAAAAATTTTAGAAAACATCGACTTAAATATCAGGAAAGGCGAAATTATAACTATAATCGGTCCAAACGGTAGCGGTAAAACATCGTTACTTTCGATTTTAGCGGGAATTACCCCGATCAAACACGAATGTTACAAAAAAAAGAAAGGAGTAACGATTTCCTATATGCCACAAAAAATCACATTCGATAAAGTTTTACCGATTACAGTCAAAGAATTTCTATATTTAACCGTTAACAAAAATCAAATAAATGAAATCGCAGAAGAATTAAACATAACGAAAATTCTCGATAAACAAGTATACGAAATATCAGGCGGTGAATTACAAAGGGTATTACTTGCAAATTGCTTGTTGGCAAAACCGCAAGTAATGATATTGGACGAACCAATAAGCAGTATGGATATAAACTCCGCCACGCTATTTTACAAATTAATCTCCGATTTTCGCTTACGTACCGGATGCAGTATCGTTATGGCGTCTCACGACCTATATGTCGTTATGAAAAACACCGATCGCGTCATTTGTTTAAACGGCAAAATACAATGTGAAGGAAAACCTAATGAAATTATTTCACATAAAAAATTCATCAATTTGTTCGGTGAAAACGTTGCGTTCTACCAGCATCATCATTCGAAGTAATTAAAAACGTATTTTTAAAGTTTCACTCACATAATCAATCGCTTCACTAACACTTTCTTTTAAATTTTTTCCCTGAGCAACATTGCAAGCTATCGCTGCCGATAATTTGCAACCGGTACCGTGAGTGCTAGCAGCATTAATAGCATTATGAACAAAAATACACTCTTCATCGTGCATGACCAACACATCAGATATCTTATTTTTTCTAATTAAATGACCTCCCTTAACCAGAACTGCTTTAGGGCCCGATTTCAATATTACTCTTCCTGCAGAAATCATTTCTCGAACGTTTGTTATCTTAAAACCGGTAAGTAACTCGGCTTCGGGAATATTAGGCGTAACAAGTAAAGATTTGGGTAACAACTCATTTTTTAAAAGATCGATAGCATCGGGCGACAAAAGCCGATAACCGGAAGTCGAACACATAACCGGATCAAGAACGACAGGAAAACTCGAAGTCAAAAATGACGACGCTATTCGAATAATTTCTATATCTCCCAACATGCCAATTTTAACTGCATCGGCACAACCTATAGTAACTTCTATTTGCTTTGCTATTATTGCTAACGGAACGAAATGCACATCGTAAACTTTATTTTTATCTTGAGCGGTAACGGCAGTAATAGCAGTCATCGCCATCCCTCCGAGGTTAACGATAGTACTAATATCGGCTTGGATACCAGCACCTCCGCTAGAGTCCGAACCCGCTATCGAAAGTATCTTTTTTTTCATCAATCTTTGTTTATCATTATTACTTGTTTGATAATACAATGTAACAAATCATAATAACGGCCATAATATAGCAAAAAAACACTTGTGACGAAATTAGCAACAGGTTTACCCCGGAGAGTGAACTTGCCAAAATTATCTGAGCACCGTGAGGTATAATCCCTTGAAAAACACAAGAAAAGCTATCGAGCAAAAACGCAGATTCATGAGATTGTATTTTATTTTTTTTTGCCAGATCTTTAGCAACACTTCCCGTAACCAAAATAGCTATAGTATTATTTGCAAGTAATATATCGGCTATACTTACCAAACCGGAAATGACAAATTTTGCCGTTTTTCTACTCAGATCAAGCCGATTTATTTTATCTACAACAGAAGATAAACCGTTTATTTTTGCCAAATGTATAAGGCCACCGATCAATAAAGAAAGTAAAGCTACTTCATTTACCGAAAGAAAGCCGCCATATATATCTTGAGAATAACTAACGACATTATAATTCGGAACAAAAAATAACCCGATCAAACCTGCTAACAATATGCCTATTATTAAAACAACGAAAACATGTACTTGAAATAATGCCAAACCAATAACAAATAAGTAGGGAATAATATTAATAATCGAATATTCACCGTGTAAAGTTACATTTTCCACCCGATAAAACATAAGCAACAACAAAGTTAAAAGGGCAGCAATACTTGAAAAAACCAAATTAATTTTAAATTTTCCCACCAGAGAAGCAGATTGCGATTTAACGGCAGCAACAGTAGTATCAGATATTAACGATAAGTTATCACCGAACATAGCTCCTCCGATCACTGTTGCTACACATATCGATTCATAACCGCCGATTTGTTTGGCAATCTCCATAGCAATAGGAGTAACCGCGGCAATCACGCCCATTGAAGTTCCCATAGCCGTCCCCAAGACTGCAGAAATAATAAAAATACCCGGTATGATCAGCCTGGAAGAAGTAAAGCTCAATATCAGATTAACTATCGAATTAACTCCCCCGATAGATTTTGTCACGGCAGTAAATGCACCCGATAATAAAAAAATTATTATCATGGCAATAATTTGTCGGTCAGCCATCCCGCTAACAAATTTATCTATTCCGTTTTTCCCAGAAAAAACTATTGCAAGGACAATACTGGGAATTAACATCACAACCGGAGAAATTTGGTAAAATGCGTAATCAACATTTTTATAAGTAAAATAACTACCGGTAAGAATGAAAAGAACCAGAAATAATATTAAAGGTATTAAATTTCTCATTTCGAGAGCTAAAGAAAAGAATACTTAAATTACCAAAAAAAAACAGGAACAGTCAATTCCCTTACAAAAACAGAAAAATTTTGTTTTAACTGCTAGTGGGAGCATTTTCCTGAGAATTATCAGGATTTTGCACCGGATTGCCTACTAATACGTTACAAATCTTACTTCTAATCCTATCGCTACTATGAGATAAAACAAATTCGTCATGTTCAGCCCAATTAAAACATCCTCTACATTTTTTAACTATAAAATCGGAAGCCAAACCAAACAGTGAAGGTATAAAAAGCAAAAACATACCGTGAACGATACTTAAATCACTAATTGCATTTTGTACAGAGCTATTACTGCTTAAAGCTTCTTGAGCAATTTTTTCTTCATCTTGAATTAATTCGAGCGAATTATTAGAAAGTTTTTGGCAAATACAATGACAAATCAAGCTACAAACAAAAAACAAACTTGTAATTCCCAAAATAGTAGGATAAGCAATTTTCGAAACACCCAAACTCACAAACCTACCAAATATTACATAAGTAATTCCTCGTAAAATAGAAGTTATGATAAAGCTAAACAACATATTGTTAGCCATAATCATGCAAATTAATACCGCTCCCTTATATTCAAAATTATTGAACTTATCGGATTGTAATATTGCCGAGTTTATCATCGGGAATATTCCCTTGAACGTTAAAGTTGATGATTTTAACAAAACATCGTCTAATTCTTCTTTATTACTTTCCTTAGCGCTTTTGATAAATTTTATTAAAGGTAAATTATAAAAACACTGCACGAATTTTAGTATTATTTACAGACACAAACATATTATATTTGATTTATTAAAAATTACACAATATTTCATTCTTATTTTTAATAAAATAACTATTTAGATTGACCAAAAAAACCTTGACTTGATTCTTTTTACTATTAATAGTGCTTTTGTGTTATTCATTGAAATTACAATTGGTTATATTTTGATTATGAAGATGTTATTTTACAATTACCAATATGCTTTGAAATAAAAACGTAGTTTATTTTTAAGTAAATTATGGAAAAAAAAAACATAGCCAACATTACCTATAATGCAAAAAAATTGCTCAAAAACATTAGCAACAGTCCTAACCTGGATATCGAACTGTTATTATCTCACGTACTAAACAAAGACAGAAAAGAAATATTATCTCAACCGGAACTTATCCTATCCAACAAAGAACAAAATAATTTTTATCGATTGTTAAAAAAACGATCTGACAGAATGTCAATCGCACAAATATTAGGCAAAAAAGACTTTTGGAAACATGAATTTATCGTATCGAATCATACTTTGGTTCCGAGACCAGACAGCGAGATATTAATTAGTGCGTTACTCGAATTATATCCCAATAAAATACAATCTATAAAAATAGCAGATTTCGGTACCGGAACAGGGTGTCTTATTATCAGTTCGTTACTCGAATACAAAAATGCTTACGGAACAGCTTTTGAAAAAAGTAGGCTAGCACATCAAACTGCAAAAAAAAATTTATATCGTCACAATCTTTTATCTCGATTAAAAATAATCTTCGGATCATGGGAGAAATGTAGGGATCAGGTAGATGTAATTATTAGCAATCCGCCTTATATCAAAAAAAATATTATTAAAACTTTGCCTCAAACAATTGCACGATATGAACCAAAATTAGCACTTGACGGAGGAAATAGTAGTTTAAATTGTTATTACTCAATTATGAAAACAACAAAAAAATGTTTAAAAAGAAAAGGTCACTTACTAATTGAAATCGGCAATGAAAAACAATTATTACAAGCAAGAAAAATAGCAAATTATTTCTCTCTAAAACTCCACAAATCTTACCAAGACCTATCGGGATCAACCCGTTGTATTGCTTTCAAACCTAATAATATCGTTCTCGGATAATACCTCTCCCAACTGCAGCTCTATTATGTGTAATTCTTCAGTAGAACTAACATTTTCAATTTTATGAAAACAATTTTTAGGTATAAAAAACACATCGCCCTTTTTACCGAGTTTAGTATTATTATTAACAATAACATTAGCTTCTCCGGAAAAAATCAACCAATTTTCACTACGATGTTTATGCCTATGCAATGAAGTCGATTGACAAGGAAATACCGATAAATATTTAATTTTTATCTTATCTCCATAGTATACAACAAGATACTTACCCCAATTTTTATCTATAACATCTACATCTTGATATAAAAGAAAAACAGGAATAAGAAATATTTTATTTTCCGCTATTATTAACAATAATTTATTTTTTATCACTTCTTGAATTATTACTTCTTTACCATAAGGTATATTTTCATAAACCGATACCTTTTCATTGTTAGATACCATATCATATAACGCTTCCCAATTACCTATATCCAACCAAACGAAATCACCTATCACGGCAATATTATTTTTTGATTTTTTCCATAGTTATTCTATCCACAGATAAATGCCGTAATTCACACTCAACAGGGGAAATATACAAATTAGAATTAGAATCAGAATAAGAAGATCGTAACAACTCGTTACATTTATACGATAGATATGACGAATGACGTTTTAAGTAAGATAAATAAATTTTTGCACTACATATGAAAATTCCAGTGTTCCAATAATAATCTTTGTAATTAATTAAACTTTTCGGTTTTTTAATAAATTTTTCAATAATATCGTAATCCCCAGTCGATTTCGTCAATTTAACATAGCCATACGGTAAATAACTATTTTTTGCATTTACCAATATTGAAGTTATTGTATTACTACTTATAAAAGAATTTATAGCTTTTTTAACAAAATTACGATAAACAGGTTGATTTTCAATATAAGCATCAGAAGGTGTAACTAACAAAATGTCATTAGGTTTAACAGTTGAAGCAGCAATAGCTATAGACAACGCAGTTCCTATTTTTTTTCTTCCAGTATTAAACGAAAATTTTTTATTCCGATTTCTGCTAATTGTTTATTAATTATGCTATCGTAATAAATATTACTAAGAATTATTGGTTGGAATTGATTTCGCAACAGAGTACTTTGAAATAAACTTTTCTCATCATACAAATCTAATAAATTGTTTCGGAAACCTTGGACAACGGATATAATCTTGAACCGCAGCCTCCAGACAAAAGAATTAGATATACCATAAATGTAAAAGATATACTTAAATGGATATAAAAAAAATATTATCAAAAATAACTTTTTCTAAAAGAAAAGAAAGAAAAACAACAGAAAAGAAAATAAGGGCTAAAATTCTGATATTTTTTACTGTTTATTGCAAGAAAATAATTCGCAGCTTTTTTTATTCGCTTTTTTTGCTTACAAGAAAGAAGATCAGCACATAACTCCTTACTTTTTCTTGCTTTAACTTCTATAAATAAAATACTATTCTTTCGAGCAGCAATAATATCTATTTCACCATAAAAATTGCGGTAGCGATAATGAAGAACACGATAAGAGAGAAAAAAAAGAAAAATTATTACAAAAATTTCTGCAAAATAGCCAAAAAAATAAGCTAATTTTTTTCTATTCGGGATTATAATCGATAAACTCTATTATTGCCATAGGCGCAGAATCACCATGACGAAAACCATTTTTTAAAATCCTCAAATACCCCCCCGAACGTTCTTTAAACCTGACTGAAATATCATTCATTAACTTAGTTACTATAACTTTATCACACAAAACAGAAAGCAAATTCCTTCTTATATAAAGCTGATTTTTTCTGCCCTTGGTAACTAATTTTTCTACAAAAGGTCTTAATTCTTTTGCTTTAGCTAAAGTAGTCCTTATCCTTTCATAACGTAATAAAGAAATAGACATATTACGCAACAAAGCTTTTCTATGGCTGCTCGTTCTACTTAACTTTCTATGCTTTAGTATATGACGCATTCAATAACCTCTCATTCTTCATTACTAATAATTTCATCCCAGTTATCGATAACCATACCAAAATCAAGACCCATAGTCACTAAAAGCATTTTTATCTCGTTCAAAGACTTTTTCCCAAAATTGGGTGTTTTAAGCATAGCTTGCTCGCTCTTTTGAACCAAATCACCAACATATACTATATTTTCGTTCTTTAAACAGTTTTGAGAACGAACAGATAAATCCAATTCATCTACTTTACGCAAAAATCTCGCATCACATTTTTTATTTTCTAACGTTGATTTTGTTTCCAAGCTAGAATCAACAATGCCTTTATCTCCAATATTAATAAAAGAAGAAAATTGTTTATGCAATATCTTAGCTGTCATTTCTACAGCCTCTTCAGTAGTAACAGCACCATTAGTTTCAATTTCAAGAACTAGCCTATCATAATTTGTAATGTCACCAACTCTAATACTTTCAACAACAGGGTTAACCATTCGTATTGGACTGTGTACACAATCTATTAAAATTCTACCTAACGATGTCATCCTTCCTTTATTATTTTTTGCAGCTTGAACATATCCCATCCCAATTTTAGTATACATTTTCATATTAAGGCTAGCACCTCGCTCTAAAGTGCAAATCAAAAGATCACTATTAACAATCTCGATACCTTCGTCACAAACAATCATGTTTGCAAAAACAGGCCCAGATTCTTCGACACGTAAATATAACACATGATCCTGAATATCATCAGCACGTAAAACCAACTGCTTGATGTTTAGTATAATATCATTTATATCTTCCTTTACACCCGGTAAGCGAGAGTATTCGCTCAATACACCATCTATCTCGATCGCTTCGACAGCACTACCACACAACGACGAAAGTAAGACACGTCTCATAGCAGCACCTAATGTCAGACCGAAACCCCTTTGTAGCGGTTCAACTATAACATGAGATGTATTTTTTTTACCATCGACGGGAACAACTTTTACAGCAGAAGGAATAATAATCTTATCCCAATAATAAGAAATAACTTTATCCATAATAAATACCTTACTTATACCCTACGTTTCTTACGTTGACGACAACCATTATGCGCTATTGCCGTCCTATCTTCCAAAGACATAATAGAAATACCGGCAGAATAGATGGCACGCAAAGCAGCTTCACGAGCATTACCAGGCCCTACCATAATAACACTAACAGTTTTTATTCCGTACTCAATTGCTTTTTTTATTGCAATAGAAGCAGTTAATTGACCTGCATAAGGTGTGGACTTTTTCGCTCCTTTGAAACCCGATGAACCTGCTGTTGCCCAAGATAACGTGTTACCCCTAGTATCAGCAATGTTTACTATTATGTTATTAAAAGAAGAAGAGATGTAGACAACGCCCACAACTATGTTTTTTTTAACTTTCACTTTTTTTACAATCATTTAAGCTTTTTTTTATTGGTGATAGCAATCGATTTGCCCTTGCGAGTTCTAGCATTTGTTCTAGTTCTTTGCCCCCTAGTTGGTAACTTATTATAATGCCGCTTTCCTCTGTAACAACCAATATCAATTAACAATCTTATATCCATAGACAACTTTTTCCTTAAATCACCTTCAACTGTAAAAGCTTCGTTAATGATAGAACTAATTTTATTTATGCTATCATTATTTAACTTTTTTACAAGAGTGTTAGGGTTAATATCAGCAAGATTACAAAGCTTCCTTGATAAACACAGACCAATGCCATATATATAAGTCAAAGCTATAAAAATAACTTTGTTATCGGGGATATCTACTCCTACCAAACGCATTCTTTCACCTTGTTAAGTAATTTAAGTATGAACATATTTTTCATAAAATCAAGAACTACAATTAATTTTTGATATAATTTTTTCCATTACATTATTTACAGTATCGTTCCCATTTACATCTAACACTTTATTGCCATAAAACCTCACCAATTCTTCACTTTGTTCATTATACTTTGCCAATCTCAATTTAACAACTTCTGATTGATCGTCATCTCGCGCAACCAACTTTCCTCCACAACTTAAACAACTTTTTATAACAATATTGTATATGGCACCGCACAAACTACATGATAAACGCTTGGAGAGCCGTTTTATCAAAATATCATCGCTTACCGATAATTTTATAACGGTATCAACCTCAAAACCATTATTTTTCAGCATATCTTCCAAAAACATCGCTTGTATAATAGTTCTAGGAAAACCATCTAATATAAAATTCAAAATTACAGGCTTTATTTTACTTTTAATAAACTCATTTACTACATCATCAGATAATAACAAACCAGAATTCATTATCTTTTTTATATTACTATCCAATAATGCTTCTTCACGAAGAAGTTTACCGACATCAATTAAATCAATATTTAATGCATGAGACAACATTCTTGCTTGTGTTCCCTTTCCCGAACCCGGAGGGCCTAGCATTATTATAATCACTAATACCTCGATACCTTGTTGCTAAATTTACTATAATTTCGAGTAAAAAGATATGTCTGTACTTGAGAAAATATATCTACAATTACATTTACAATAATTAACAAACTAGTACCGCTAATTATAAAAGGAATAGAGTAATTAATTCTTATTAATTCCGGAATAACACATATTACACTTAAATAAATAGCACCAATTACGGTAATTTTAGTCAAAACATGTTCTAAATAAAACACTGTATCTTTACCAGGACGCTTACCTAATACGAAGCCTCCATTTTTCTTTAAATTATATGCCGTTTCTTCGACATTAAACACAAAACCGACATAAAAAAAGCAAAAAAATACTATGCAAGCAAAATACATTAAAATGTATAGATGATTACCAGGGAAAAAATATAAAATAATAAATGACGAAATTGAAGAATTAGGAAAAAAATTAGCTATTGTTATAGGAAACATCAATAAAGCATTCGCAAATATCGGAGGAATAACACCAGACATATTTATTTTCAACGGAATATAAGAAGAATCACCGCTATATAACCTACGACCAACTTGTTTTCTTGGATATTGAATAAAAATTTTACGATAAGATTGCTCGACATAAATTATCATCCACAACAACATTAAAAAAAATAATATTACCAATATAACAACTAAAATCGACACACTACCAATCTTACCAAGAGCAAAAAATGAAGATATAGCACCTGGTAATTCGGCCAAAATTCCCGTAACAATAATTAATGAAACTCCATTACCAATACCATAAGCAGTGATTTGCTCCCCCAACCACATTAAAAACATCGTACCTCCAAGTAATGTCACAACAGCTACCAATGCAAACGGCATACCTATATCGGGTAATATAATAGATTCAGGCAAATCCATACCCTTTAGGCTCATCACGATAAAAAATGCTTGAATAATACAAAAAATAACAGTTAAGGCTCTAGTGTAAAAATTGATTCTTTTTCTTCCAAAATCTCCTTCTTGACGCAAGTTATTTAAAACAGAAATGTTAACGGATAACAACTGTATTATGATGGAAGAAATTATATACGGCATCACATTAAGTGCAAATATCGTCATACGAGATAATGCACCACCAGAAAACATATTAAACATCCCTAAAAAACCAGAATTATAATTTTCAACAATTCGTTGCAAAACATTATTATTAATACCAGGAATCGTTAAGTAAGTACCGAAACGATATATAATTAGTGCAAAAATAGAAAATAAAATTCGTTTAATTAGTTCCTGTAATTTAAAAATATTATGAACATCGTTGTACATGCTTTTGAATTATTTTAACTTTTTCTCTTTTAATTTTGTCTCAACAATATTTTTCACACTATTGGACATGGAATGAACCTTAAAAACTACTGGTATTGTCAAATTTCCTCTTCCTAATATTTTAACTTTCGTTGACAACGATTTAATTAATCCAAATTTGAATAATAATTCGTTATCTATCACATCACCCGATTTAATCTTATTTCTAGAACAAAATTTTTGAATATCACCAATATTTAAACAATGTAATTTCTCTTTACGCATAGAACGAAATCCTCTTTTCGGTAAAGAAGTTATAATAGATTGTTGACCGCCTTCAAAACCATTAATTGATTTACCCGATCTTGATTTTTGTCCTTTAACGCCACGAGAAGAAGTTTTACCGCGACCAGAACCAATCCCGCGACCAACCCTTTTTTTATTTTTTAAATTATTATTACACAAAACATTTAATCTCATAATCATGATTACACTCTTTGTTCTACTATTTCATTTAATGATTTTCCTCTTTTATTCGCAACAAATTTTATAGAATACAAGTTACTTAGCGCATTAAAAACAGCATTAATAACATTATGAGATTTAGAAGAATAATAAGATTTAGCTATAATATCGGTAATGCCTATAATACTACACACTTTCCTAACCGCACCCCCTGCTATAACACCAGTACCCGCAACTGCGGGCTTCAAAAATACTTTTGTAGAATTAAATTTACCCCATACTTCATGATTAATAGTACGACCTTCATATAAAGATATATGCATGCCATTTAACTTAGATTTTGCATTTTTTGTCGCTTTTATTTTTGCTTCCGCAACTTCGGCATGAGTAGCAATACCACAACCTATATAACCATTACCATTACCAACTAAAATTATTACGCGATAAGCAAAGTTACGTCCTCCTTTAGTCACTTTACTTACCCTATCAATACCAACAAGCAACTCATATGAATTACTTTCTTTATTCGTATTTCTCACAATAAAACCTTTTTCAAATTTTCAAACCTAATCCACGTAATACATTGGCAAATTCTGATATTATTCCAGTATATGAATAACTACCTCGATCAAGGATCACAGGTAACTTCAAAACACCATTGCATTTTTTAAAAAACAACTCACCTAATGCTTTTGCCGCCTCTTTATTCAACTTTCTATTCATAACACTTTTTATCTCCGGTGACAATGTGGAAGCATGAGCCAAAGTCTTTCCATCAACATCACTTATTAATTGAGCATATAAATGCCTATTAGATTTAAAAAGGGAAATCCTAAGCTTATCTTTTGATTTTATCCTCGATCTTACTCTTAGCGCTCTTCTTTTACTGTTTTTTAATTTTACTTCCACAATAATAACCTACTTTTTACTCATTTCTTTAGTGTATACATAATTATCCTTTTTACTAATACCTTTCTTTTTATAAGGATCGTATTTTCTAATATTACAAATATCATCAGCTATCATATTTACCTTATCTTTATTTCTTCCAAAAATAAAAATTTCAGTAGGTTTATCCAATTTTACCGCAAGATAAGACGGTATTCTATACTTAACTGCATGACTAAACCCAAGAAAAAGAGTTAAATAACGATCAAATAAACTAACTTTATAACCAACACCTTTGACTTCTAACATTACTTGAAAATTTTCATGAACACCTGATATCAGATTATTAATTTTAGATCTAAACAAACCTAAAAGAGAATTTTCACAAGAACCTTTACAAAATAATTTATTATCTTCCAAAGTAAAATTAACACCTTCAGGCAGCACAAAGTTTTCCAACATATCACCTTTCACAACAGAAATTTTTTGCTTATCAATTTTCACCTTTAAATCAGCAGGTATACAAATCGGTAAATTTCCAATACGTGACATAATATTACCCTTTCAAAATAATGCACATAACACTTCTCCTCCGATATTCATTTTACTTGCTTTATAAGCAGGAAAAATACCGGCCGAAGTAGAAATCACAAACATGCCCAGGCCATTGTAAAACTCTTTAAACTGATTTACAGACCAATAAACTCTTTTACTAGGTTTAGAAATAACCCTAATATCAGCTATAACTACTCTACCTTTATAATATTTTAACCGAACAAAAATTACCTTCACTCCTTTCCTTATTTCTTTTGTTTCCACTGTTTCTATGTAACCTTCTTCTTTTAACACGTTTAAAAAATTAAACACAAGATTAGAAAAAGGAAAAGAAACCTCACGAAGTAAAGATTTTTGACCGTTTTTTATTATAGAAACAGCATTAGAAAACAAATTAAACGAAGTCATTATTTACAAACCTTCCAATTTACCAACTTAATTTTACAATTCCAGATACACATCCCCAAGAACACAATTCACGAACTTTAATTCTAGACAAACCGAAACGCCTATAATACCCCCTGGCACGACCAGTGATATCACATCTATTCTTTCTTCTAACAAAAGAAGAATCACGCTTCATCGAAGACAATTTAAGAGTTGCATTCCAACGCTCTTCAAAAGATATATCTTTTCTTTTAAGAAAGTGACATAATTCATCACGTTTCTTTTTGTAACGGTTAACTAATTTTATTCTTTTTTTCTCTCTTTCTAAAATTGATTTTTTAACCACAAATTTAAACTCCTATCGTACGAAACGGAAAACCTAGAAAAGATAATAATATTTTCGCATGATCATCTATTGAAGCACTAGTTACAATATTTATATCCATACCAAAAGGATTGCTAACATTCTCATAATTTATCTCGGGAAAAACAACATGTTCTTTTATACCAAAAGACATATTGCCATTACCGTCAAATTGATTAATTGTAAAGCCTTGAAAATCTTTTTCCCGAGGCAAAGCTATATAAAGCAACCTTTCCAAAAAATTATACATAAAACTTTTACGCAAAGTTACTTTACACCCAATAGAATCACCCTTTCTAATACTAAAGCCAGAAATGGATTTTTTTGCTTTAGTAACAACCGGCTTTTGACCAGTAATAAAAGCTAAATCTTTCACAACAGTATCCACTAGCTTAGCATCGTTATTTTTACTTGAAATACCGACGTTAACACAAACCTTCAACAACCTTGGAACTTCCATCACATTACTACAACCAATAAATTGGGATATTTTTTTTACTATTTCGTTATTATATAAATTCTGCAACATTAACCTACATACTCCTTTGAACTTTTGTACATTCTAATTTTTTTACCATCATCCAAATATTTATAAGCTATTTTAGAATTTTTACCATCACTTTTACATAACAAAGATAGATTAGAACTATCGATCAAACATTCTTTTTTTATAATTTCTCCGACATGCTGGCCATGATTAGGTTTTTTATGCTTTACACGCATATTAATTCCGGAAACTATCATTTTCACTTTAGATTTATTTTTTTTGTCTCTTATTACCTTTAACACCGCTCCCTTCATGCCTTTATCTCTTCCCACGATTACAGACACCATATCGCCCTTTATAATCCTCTGCATTACAAAACCTCTTCAGCTAAAGACAATATACGGTTGAATTTCTTACTTCGTAATTGATAACCGCTTACCATACCGAAAACCCTACTACCTATTAACTCAAATTTATCATTAACAAGTACCACAGCATTATCATTAAAACTGATATAAGTATGATCAGAACGCTTACTTTTTTTCTTAGCACGCACTACAATAGCTTTATAAATTTGACCAGCTTTAACTTTTCCTCTAGGTATTGCTTTTCGCACCGAAACAACTATAACATCACCGATCCCGGAACTTTTTTTTCCAGACAAAACTTTTATACACCCTGCTTCTTGAGCTCCCGAATTATCTGCCACCTTAACAAGTGTTTCACACTGTATCATTTTTTTTCACCAATTACAATCCATCTTTTCTTCTTTGAAATTGGAATCGAATTCTTAACCATTACAGAATCACCAACATGATATTGATTATTTTCATCATGAACCAAATATTTTTTTCGAGATTTTATAATCTTTTTATAAGAGTTATGCCAAACTTTTGACAAAACAACAACGGTTATAGTTTTATCACATACATCTTTGACAACAATTCCATTTAATAACGACTTAGACATAATCTAATTTTTGATTAATAACAGTTAATAACCTTGAAATATCTTTTTTCAAAATCCTTATTTTTACAAAATTTTCTTTATCTCCCACTTTTTTGTTAAGGCAAAAAAACAAAACTTTTTTACGAAAATTTCTTAATTTAACATGCATTTCACTCAAACTCAACCTTTTAATTTCATCTATTTTCATATTATATTACTACTCAATAAACATAACAATTTTACATTTCATTGATAATTTTAAAGCAGCTTTAGTCAAAGCTTGACAAGCTAACATGCTAGAAACATTACCACCCACTTCAAATAATATTTTTCCAGGATTAATTTTAAAAACCCAATCTTCAACAGAACCTTTTCCTTTCCCCATACGAACATCAACAGGTTTTTTTGATACAGGAACATTAGGAAACACTCTAATCCATAATTTCCCTACTCCACCTAAAGATTTTGAAATCACGCGCCGAGCAGACTCTATTTGCTTAGGATTTATTTTTGCTTTCTCAATAACCTTTAATCCATATTCACCATTAGATAAAGTAAAACCGCTAGATGCATTACCTTTAATTTTACCTCTAAAAGACTTTTTATATTTGAATTTACTCGGAATAAACATATTTACTTACAACTTTTTATCACCTTTATAAATTAATACTTTTATTCCTATAATTCCATAAGTAGTCTTAACTTCCGCACAGGAATACTCTATGTTAGCACGCAAAGTATGCAAAGGAATTCTACCTTCTTTATACCATTCCGTTCGAGCAATTTCAACACCGTTAAGCCTCCCAGAACAACCGATACGAATACCTTTAACACCATAAGATAAAGCACTTTGCATAGCTTTCTTTATCACTCTCCGATAAGACATTCGTTTTTTTAACTGATAAGCTATATTATTGGCGATTAACACCGCATCAGTTTCAACAATTTTTACTTCTAAAATATCAAGCTTAACTTTTGCATCTACTAATTTCTCCAAAGAAAATCTGATTTTATCAATATCAGCCCCCTTTTTCCCGATTATAACCCCCGGCTTTGCAGAATGTATTATCACTTCGATCAAATCATCTTTCCTGCTGATAAACACTTTGCTAATCATAGCATGACTTAAATTTTTAGCTATATATCCTCTTATCTTTACATCGTTTAACACATACAAAGGATAAACTTTCTTGCTCGAATACCAATTAGATAACCAATCATTAGTTATTTTCAATCTAAAACCTATAGGATTAACTTTTTGCCCCATAACTTAAGCAACCTCACTTAAAAAAATTTTGACCTTACTATAAGATTTATTAATTTTATTGGACATACCTCGAGCTCTAGGACGAAATCTTTTTAAATACTTTCCTTTTTCAACCAAAACTTTCGAAACAAATAAGTTATCAACATCTACAAAATGATTATTTTGTGCATTTGCAATAGCAGAAAATAAAACTTTTTTTATATCCAACGCCACATATTTTCTAGTAAATTGCAACATTGTTATAGCGACCGAAGCTTTTTTACCCCTAATTAAATCAGCAACCAAATTGACCTTCTGGACACTACCTTTCAATCTGTTATTAACTGCCATTATCATAAGCTTCACCTATTTTTTTACCTTTTGATCAACACTATGACCTCGAAAATTCCTAGTAGGAGAAAATTCACCTAATTTATGACCAACCATATTTTCCGTAACCTTCACGGGTATAAATTTTTTACCGTTATAAACATGAAAAACCAAACCAACAAATTCGGGAATGATAAACGACCTTCTAGATCTTGTTTTAACTAAAACATGCTTTTTCTTTTTAGCAACCTTTACAAGTTTCAACAAAGAAAGATCACAAAACGGCCCTTTCCAAACAGATCTCGGCATAAAATTTTACTTAAACTTAATATATTTGTTACTTGCTTTTTTCATATTCCTGGTTTTCTTACCCTTTGTCAATAACCCCCAAGGAGAAACAGGATGCCTACCGCCCGAAGTTCTACCTTCTCCTCCGCCATGAGGATGATCAACTGGATTCATAGCTACCCCACGAACGGTAGGCCTCACTCCTTTCCACCTAGCTCTACCGGCTTTACCCAACTTAACACCTTTGTTATTTTGATTAGACACAATACCTATAGTTGCAAAACATTTGGAAAGTACATACCTGGATTGACCAGAACGTAACCTTAACAACGTATATTTGTCATCTTTTCCAACGATTTGAGCATAATTGCCAGCAGCACGAGCTAAAACTCCACCTTTTCCTATTTTTAACTCAATATTATGAACCAAAGTACCGACAGGAATCTCACCCAAAGGTAAAGAATTACCAACATTAATCTCGGCATCTAACCCGGATAATACACAATCACCCACGGAAATTGAATCAGGAGACAAAATATATCGATAACTATCATCATCATACTTCACTAAAGAAATATAAGAAGTGCGATAAGGATCATATTCGACACTTTGTACTACCCCGTTACTTTTTCGCCTCTTAAAATCAATCAATCTATACCTTTTTTTATGTCCGCCTCCCATATGACGAACAGTAATAACACCTCTGTTATTTCTACCTCCGTTATTCGACAAAGAAATCAACAATGATTTTTTCGGTTTACTATTTGAGACACCGAAACTATTCAACACAGTACCTCTAAAAGAAGAATTCAAAGGCTTTAATACTTTTAAAGTCATACTAATTAACCTCAACCTCATTCATAACATTAAAGCCATTACTATTTTCAAAAGACAATATCATTTTTTTTCTTTTAACACACACACCTTTAATTCCTCGAAAGACCTTAGCTTTAGGATGCATAGTAATCGACCTTATACTTTTTATTTTAGCATTAGGAAAAACAAGCTTCATCATATCTTTAACAATAGCTTTAGTAACTTTACAAGATGAAAACACTATAGTAATAGAATTATTTTCTTCACTCAGAACACTCGATTTTTCAGTAATCAGAACACGATCGATTAATTTAGCAATATTCATACAAATCTTTTATTTAAATATTTAACTGAATCATGCGTTAACAAAACATAATCATGTCGCATAACACTATAAACGTTTATACCATCACACGATATTATATTTACATAACAACTACTGCTAATTTTAAAGGTTTTTTGATCGGAAATAATTAAAATGCTATTTTTTTTAAAATCCTGATATTTTGACCAATTTATTTTAGTTAATTGCTCATTATCTATAACTAATAGCTCGTTTTGCTTTACTTTTTCTGATAAGGCCATCTTTATTCCCAATTTACGAACTTTTTTGTTTAAAGAAAAAGAATGATTTCTAACTACGGGGCCAAATATTACAGCGCCACCACGAAATTGAGGAGAACATAAACTACCTTGCCTAGCCCTACCAGTACCTTTTTGCTTATAAGGTTTACGAGTTGTTGCTTTAATATCGGAAATTCCCTTAGTTTTACGCGAACCCAATCTCTTTTTTGCAAGTTGCCAACGAATTATATCATGTAGCAAAACAAAATTAGCATCAACGTCAAAAACTTCTTTACTCAAAAGTTCAAAATCCATATCAATTTTACCCAATTCTTTTAAATCAATCATAAGTTAACCAAAAAAATTTTTCTTCACCGAATCTTTTAACAACACATATCCACCTTTTGCACCAGGGACGGAACCTGAAACAGCCAACAACTGTTTATCTGCGTTAACATCAAGAATTCTTAAATTTTGAATAGTAACTTGCGATGCCCCAAGATGACCCGCCATTTTTTTACCTTTAAATACTCTGCCGGGGTCTTGACATTGGCCAGTAGAACCATGAGACCTATGAGATATTGATACGCCGTGAGAATTAGCCAAACCAGAAAAATTATGCCTTTTAATAACACCAGCAAAACCTTTACCTATCGATTCACCAACAACATCGACAAATTGACCGAGATTAAAAAAATCAACCGATAAAGATTTTGATATCTGTAGAGTATCTGCATATTTTTCAGAAACATAAAAACCTAAAACTTTTTTCTTACAATCGATTCCCAATTTTAAAAAAAATTGTTTTTGAGGCTTATTCAATGAATTAGCTTTTACAGAGCCAAAACCGACTTTAACAAAATAACTATCGCCAGTTTCATTAACAGATAATACACAAGAATCTTCCAGTAATAAAACAGTCGCAGCTTTAAAAGTTAATGCATTACTATCAAAAATAGTAGTACAACCAACTTTACGCATCAACAACCCAATTCTCGACATAATAAAAACTACATTTAAACAATTAAAACTTCTACTTCGACCCCTGCAGGTAAAGATGAATTCATAAATATTTGCACTAAATTACTATCAAAATTTAACAATAATATCATCCTTTTATGAATTTTTAATCCAAATTGTTCTCGAGATTTTTTATCTTTATGAGGAGATCTGTTCACTATATACTTGCTAACCTTCACAGGCAAAGGAACAGGACCAGAAATCTTTATTCTGTTTTTCACAGCAATATCAACCAAACCGCGAGTAGATTTATCTAACAATCTATTATCAAAAGATTTTAATTTTATTCTTAAAGTTTGCCCTTTTCCCATCTATTCTTATTCCAAAATTTCCAACACAGAACCCGCACCTATAGTACGACCTCCTTCTCTAATAGCAAATTTCAAACCCGTCGACATAGCTATAGGTGAAATCAATTCTACGATAAATTCAACATCATCACCCGGCATAACCATCT
>JACDQH010000001.1:250434-378936 GCA_018101195.1 Rickettsiaceae bacterium H1 | reverse complement strand
CTGAATTCACCAAAATGTTTCGTGATCGATGCAGTGAGAGTAGTCTTACCGTGATCTACATGACCTATCGTACCTATATTCTTGTGAAGTTTGTTTCTTACATATTGTGCTTTCGACATGTCTTTACTCCGTTTTATTCATTATCATATAAATCTTTTGCGGCACTATCGGGCATTTGTTCGTACTTAAAAAATTGCATGGTGTATTGAGCACGCCCTTGAGTCATAGAACGTAATTCTTTCACATACCCAAACATACCAGATAACGGAACAGAAGCCAATATCAATTTAACATTATTTTTGTCAATCATCTCGATGATTTTCCCTCTTCTACCGCTAATATCACCAATAACAGAACCCATATATTCTTCGGGAGTTATAACTTCAACCTTCATTATAGGCTCCATAATTTTCGAACAAGCCTTGTTTTTTAATTCTTTAAAAGCACTTTTAGCAGCTAATTCGAAAGCAAGAGTACTCGAATCAACATCATGATGCAAACCATCCAACAAAGTTGCTTTAAAATTAATTACTGGAAAACCCGCTAACAATCCATTCTCTTTTGCTAATTCCAAACCTTTTTCAACACCCGGAATATATTCCTTCGGAACAGCACCACCGGTAATTTTACTCTCAAATATAAATTCATCGTCGAGATCGATAGGTTCGAACAATATTTTAACTCTTGCAAATTGACCCGCTCCACCAGTCTGTTTTTTATGAATATAATCAACCTCGACAGCCTTAGTTAAAGCCTCTCTATAAGCAACTTTTGGCGAGCCAATATTTGCAGCAACATTAAATTCACGCTGCATACGATCAACAATAATCTCCAAATGTAACTCTCCCATACCTTTTAAAATCGTCTGACCACTTTCATGATCGACAGATATTCTTAATGACGGATCTTCAGCAGCCAATCTGGATAAAGCCAACGACATTTTATCTTGATCGGCAGAAGATTTAGGTTCGACAGCAATTTCAATAACCGGAACAGGAATTTCAATACGCTCCAATATTACAGGATCACGATCAACAGAACATAAAGTATCTCCAGTAGTAGTATCTTTCAACCCAACCAAAGCAACTATATCACCCGCTTTTCCTTTTTGTAATTCTTCTCGAGAATTAGCATGCATAAGTAATATCCTACCTATTCTTTCTTTCGATTTTTTATTGGAATTAAACAAGACATCATTGGAACAAAGAATACCAGAATATATACGAACAAAAGTCAAAGAACCGACGAATTGATCATTCATCACTTTAAAAGCGAAACCGACAAAAGGTTTATTGTGAGTTATTTCAATATCCAAACTATCATTATTTTTATCCAAACCACTAACAGAGCCAACATCTTGCGGAGAAGGTAATAAATTTACAACAGCATCTAAAAGAGTCTGCACACCTTTATTTTTAAAAGCGGCACCACATAACACCGGAACAAAATCTCGGTTAACCGTTCCTGCTCTAATACATTTTATAATCTCTTCATTACTTATCTCACCCTCTTCTACATACTTCTCCATTACAAGATCGTCCATCTCGATAACATTATCAATAAGATCGGTCCTATACTTATTTGCTTGCTCGATAAGATTAGCCGGAATATCTTCTACAAGATACTCCGAACCCATTTTTTCACTTTTCCATACAATAGCTTTCATAGCAATCAAATCTACAACTCCGACAAATTCTTTTTCGGAGCCGATCGGCAACTGTAACACAACCGGAGAAGCACCTAATTTATCCTTTATCATATCGACACAGTTATAAAAATCGGCACCAACCCTATCCATCTTATTAACAAAGCAAATTCTGGGTACATTATATTTATCAGCCTGCCGCCAAACAGTTTCAGATTGAGGTTCGACACCTGCTACGCCATCAAATACCGCTACGGCACCATCCAACACGCGCAAAGATCTTTCAACTTCTATAGTAAAATCAACGTGACCCGGCGTATCTATAATATTAATAATATGATCTTTCCATTTACACGAAGTAGCAGCGGAAGTAATGGTAATACCCCGCTCACGCTCTTGATCCATCCAATCCATAACCGCATTTCCGTCATGCACCTCGCCTATTCTATTCTGCACCCCGGTATAAAATAATATACGTTCAGTAGTAGTAGTTTTCCCAGCATCAATATGAGCCGCTATACCTATATTCCTATATTTTGTTAAATAATCTTTTTTTACGTTCACAGCATTACCACCTAAAATGAGAAAATGCTTTATTAGCAGCTGCCAATTTATGAAGATCTTCACGCATTTTTATAGCAACACCACGATTGTTATATGCATCACAAAATTCTTCCGAAAGCTTTTTCTTCATAGACGATGCTTTACGCTGTTTTGCAGCGTTAATAACCCATCTCATAGCTAACGATATGGAGCGCTTATCACTAGCTTCTCTAGGAACTTGATAAGTAGCACCACCAAATCTACGAGCGCAAACTTCGACAGTAGGTCGCACATTGCTAATAACTTGTTGAAAAATTTTTAAAGGATTTTCTTTCAATTTGTTACCAGATATTTCCATCGCGTAGTAAATAATCGATTCGGAAATAGATTTTTTCCCACCTTTCATCACAAGATTAATAAATTTCGCAATTAAAGTACTATTATACTTAGAGTCGGGACTTATCGCTTTTTTAATTACAGTTTTTCTTCTCGACATACTCTATTTCTTCACACCATATTTAGACCTACTAGTACTACGCTTTTCAACTCCCGTAGCATCCAAAGCACCACGCACGATATGATACCTCACCCCCGGTAAATCTTTAACTCTACCCCCGCGAATACAAATAACCGAGTGTTCTTGTAAACCATGACCCTCTCCCGGAATATAAGCTATAACTTCGGCACCACTAGATAAACGCACGCGAGCCACTTTGCGCAAAGCGGAATTCGGTTTTCTCGGAGTGGTAGTGTAAACACGAATACAGACGCCGCGACAAAAACTTTTTCCCGTTACCGCAGGAGTTTTACGAATTTTAACACGCTTTTTTCTAGGCTTGCGAACAAGCTGGTTAATTGTAGGCATGAATGCTAATACTAATACTTGGGTAAATATATTATATTAATAGTTAATACGCAATAATCCCAACCATAATTTTCTCATATTTTAAGATAAACTTATCTCCGAAACACAATCTAATCTTGCTTTCGTAACTTCGGATTTGGCATTTAACACAACATCTTATTCAATACGAAACACTCGATAGCCTCTTCTTTTTACCTGATGTAATTTTATCTTTAATTCTTGCTCAATCATTTTGGTTTGATTCCAACGTCTTTCCATCAAACTGTCCCAGTAAAAAAAGACAAGAAAGAAGCTCGAGTTTCAAATTGAATTTTAACAAGCTATGTTAAAACCTCTTCGCTTCGAAAAAATTCCCTATAATCTTTATAAAAACCAGTTGAATTAAACTCCATAGCAGTAAAATTTTTCAATAAATCTTCTAACTTAACAATCATTTTGTTCATTTCGCCTTGTATATCAGAAATCTTTTTGACGATAATTTCACCAGGTTTTAATTGCCAATAAGCTAATTCCGACACTTCTTTTTTTAACGCTCTACTAGCAGCAATTCCTTGTAACAACAACTGTGGCGATAAACCGGACTTAATATCTTGAATCGAAGGTAAAGCACCAGTTTTATACTCTATAATCGCAATAGTTCCATCATTCAAATAATCTACTCTGTCGCAAGTAATAACTATAGTACAATCTAATAATCGAAAATTAAATTTTACTTCCGTCTCGATTTTACTTGAACAAGCCAAACGCTCTTCATTTTTTTTAACAAACAATCTTCCGATCTCTTTGAATTTCGGCCACCATAACACCCTAGATTGAACATTATCCCAATATTTTGCCAACTCTCTTTCACCATGTTTTAATAAAGTATCGAAATTACAGTCGCTACATTTTGCCAAAACTCGATGAATAAATACACCAAAACTCATTTCTTCCGTTTCGGGAGGTTTTAATTTCAGTATATAACGAACATAGAATGCATATGGATCTCGTACTAGCATTTCTATCATCGTTGCAGAAAAAATTTCCGGTAATGAAACTAAAGGAGGAGAATTATCGAAAACAAAACTTTCTTCGGCAGAATAAGATTTTTCCGCATAAGAATTAATACGTATATCGGACAACAATACCTTGAGCTTAAGTAGCCATTCCGGATCTTGTACGCTCCTGCTCCTATCGTGAACAACATAAATGTTTCTTACATGTAATAATTGAGTAAAATCAAAATTATTATCGCATTCGCCAGAGGAGATAATAACTACATCATCATCTAAATAAAAATTACTAGATGTTCTCGATGTTATTTTCCCTATTTTTCGAGAGAAAACATTATTCACCAATAAAGAAAAAATAGTTTTGTATTCAATCAACGAAGTTATTTTAGTATCAGAAACATAGTGTTTTACACAAGATAAAAAATTTATCGCAATTTCACTTAATTCAACATCAGTAAACAACCTAAAATAACATAAATGTGCATCAACAAATAGGTTATCTTTACCAAGATCTTGAAATATCGATTCTTTTTGCTCGATTAATCGGTTTATCTCTATCTTCTTATCATCAAACATTGATAAAAATGATTGAGATAGACCATCTTCTAAAATCCGCAAAAGAAAAAAAACGGTAAAATCAAGATAAGCAGGCTTGTTATAGGAAAAATCACCACTCGAAATTTCTAACCTATGTAGCAATCTCGTATCTTCAGCAACCAAACTAGCGTTCGGATTATCGTCAAAAATTTCTTTTATTACTCTAACTTCCTCTTCTCCAGAATCACACTCGATTAAATTGATCCCGGTAATTTGTGCATAATCATTTTTATGCCAATCTTCAGGTTTTTTTAAAAGAATACCTCTGTTTTTTATAATCTCATCATCATAAATAAAATCAGGTTTAGCATTACTATTAAAAAAAATTATTTCCCAATTTTCCAATTTTTCAGCTGTTAGCATGTTTACCAATGGATGGCGCTCATCGAACCCAACAATTAATATAGGGTAATCAAAATTTTGTTTATTTATATTCCGTATATAATTTTTCAACATTAAATTATACTCTCGAATCCAATCGTTATTTCTAACAATCTTGGTAATCTCATCATTAATTATTTTATCATTCGCTTTTACATCGTTCATTAACATCCAGGATATTTTAACTGCAAGCTCGGGATTAAAATTATTTTTAATAAACCAAACTGCAATATCGGCCATCAATTTATGACGGAAAGAAGCAAAATCTTTATAAAAAGAATTCGCTTTATATCCAGAAAGATTTCCTGAAAAACAATGAGAAAAAATTATGTGAACATTTTTTTCCGGATAAAATTTTTCAAGGTAAGAAGGTAATCGCCAAATAAATTGTAAATTAGATATTCTAAACACTATTTTTACATAGGTTATAAGAGAGACGGATGATAGCTTAAATGAAACCACTTAAGCTGTCTATTAATCGATGAATATTCGCTAAGATTATAATGAATAACAAGAAGCAGTTCCACAACTTTCTGCAAGAACTTCCATTACCGATATAACCCTTTATCTATACCAATTGATTCCAGTAACACAAATAAAAAAATGAATTTCAAAAACAATAACCCGACATTAACAAATTCTTAGGATTAACGTTAAAAACGTCTATACCTTTTGTTTTAAAACTTCTTATTGCTACTACTGCTTTACCGGAAATTTAATTGTATTATATCGCAAAACTTAACCTGATAACAGACTTGAAAATAGACAAGAGAAAACCAGATTCAATAGTTACACTCATAGAAGTATAAGTTTTTCCGCCTACTTTTAAATAAGAATTAGCTTTACTTAAATCTGTATAGTGTTTTGTTAGCTTTTCATGATTTTGTAAACCTAATCTGGTATTTTTTTAATTCTCTCGATGAAATTTTTTTATTTATAATTTCCTTCTAAAATCATTAAAGTTTATGATGATATCACTATCACACTTTTTGATTGATCCAACATTGAATTTTTATGAATTACGGATAATTTTTATTAACTCAAACCATTCTCGATCAGTAACGGGTGACACCGATAATCTGGGTTGCTTCAGCATAGCCATCGTTTGTAAAGAAGGGTTTAGTTTAATTTCTTGCAAAGTAACCTTTTTCAGTATCTCGGAATGAAATTTTACGTTTACCAAACCTCCAAATTGCTCGTGTTCATAAAATTCTTTACTTACTTCTACAATACCAAATATAGCCCTATCTTTATTCGAATGATAGAAAAAAGCTAAATCTTCAAGCTTCATAGCCTTCATATTATTTATAGACTGAAAATTCTTCACTCCGTCCCAATAAGTTTCCTGTTCGTTACAAAGATTTTCCCAAGAGTATTCTGTCGGTTCCGTTTTCAATAACCAATACTTCATATTTTATTTTTTTTCCTGCGCAAAAACGCCGGAATATCCAAAATGTCCTTATCTACTATATTTTGCAGCGAATTATCAAAGAATTTCGGCGGCGAAGAAACGACGGAATCCAAATTATTTACATCGTCCTCTTTATCGTCGTTTTCATCTATACCGGTTGCAACAACGGAGACACGCATCTTACCTTCCAAATTCTCGTCAAACGTCGATCCAAAGATAATGTTAGCTTCAGCCCGAGCTTCCTCACGAATCCTATTTGCCGCACTATCCACTTCAAACAAAGTCATATCGTTTCCGCCAGTAATATTTATCAATATACCCTTCGCTCCTTGCATCGAAATATTATCCAGCAACGGATTGGAAATCGCTTCTTCGGCTGCTTTTAACGCCCTATCCTCACCCGAAGCTTCTCCAGTACCCATCATAGCTTTACCCATTTCCGTCATAACGGACCTGATATCAGCAAAATCCAAATTAATCAATCCCGGTACGACCATTAAATCGGTTATGCCTTTCACTCCCGAATTAAGAACGTTATCCGCCATTTTAAATGCATCGACAAAAGTAGTTTTTTCATTAGCTATGCGAAATAAATTTTGATTGGGAATCACTATCAACGTATCAGTATGTTTTTGCAATTCTTTTAAACCCGATTCCGCCACTTTCATCCTATGAGCGCCTTCGAAATGAAAAGGTTTGGTAACGACTCCCACGGTTAATATTTTATATTCGCGTGCAACTTTGGCGATAACCGGAGCAGCTCCCGTTCCGGTTCCTCCTCCCATACCGGCGGTAATGAATAACATATTACTGCCAGATATATATTCAGTAATTTCATTAATAGATTCTTCCGCGGCGCCATGTCCCACTTCAGGCAACGAACCGGCACCTAAACCTTTCGTCAGCTCGTTACCCAACTGTACTTTGTGACCGGCAGAAGAATTATGTAACGCTTGAGCATCTGTATTGGCAGCAATGAAATTAACACCGGATAAATCCGATTTTATCATGTTGTTAACACCGTTACACCCTGCACCGCCCACTCCTATAACGGTTATTCTGGGCAAAAAATTCGTGTTTTCGGGAAGTTGCAAATCTAAGGCCATGAATTAAACAGATGATTTGGCTTTAACTTATAACTTTTTCTACTTTTTATCAATTTTATAAACGATTTTCATAATTAATTTCGCAAAGCTTAATCAAATTCTCATACCAACAATACGACAAAACTGAGATTGACATAAATAAGTAATCTGAAATAATTTACTCGATAAAAAATATTTTAATGGAAAACAATCCGTTATCGCAATTCAAGATAAACAAAATTATCGATGTAACCTCCATATTCGGTTACGACATCAATTTCACCAATTCGGCTCTTTACTTAGCGTTAGCTTCTTTACTCTCCTTAATAATACTGATTTATGGCACGGCAAAAGCATCTTTAGTGCCGAATAAAATTCAAGCGGTCGTAGAAATGTTATATCAAGCGGTGTGCAATACCATAGTAAGCAATACAGGTAAAGAAGGGCTAAAACACAAAGCAATGATTTTTACTATCTTCATTTTCATTTTAACGTGTAACCTAGTCGGAATGTTGCCAATTCCTTATGCTTTCACCCCGACCAGTCACGTCTCGATAACATTTGCCTTGGCTTTATTCATATTTTTATGGTGTGCGCTTTTATCGCTTAAAAATCTCGGATTAAGGTTTTTCAATATATTTTTACCTAAAGGAACCCCATGGTGGTTGGCACCGATGATGATATTAGTAGAAGTTTTCGCTTACTTCGCCAGGCCTATCAGCCTTTCGGTAAGGCTATCAGCAAATATGATTGCCGGACACACGATTTTAAAAGTAATTGCAGGCTTCGTCCTTTCAGGAAAGATAATTTTTGCTATTTTTCCCTTAATATTTGTCACGCTACTTATTGTATTCGAGATTTTTATTGCTATACTTCAAGCATACATATTTATGATGCTAACGTGCGTATATTTGAACGATGCATTAAATTCACATTAAAGGGAGATTTTTCATATGGAAATGGAAGCAATAAAATATATTGGTGTCGGTCTGACTACCTTGGGAATGTTCGGAGCGGCTTTAGGGGTGGGAAACATATTTTCCACAATGCTTAACGGGATCGCACGAAATCCGGAATCCGAAGAACAATTGAAAAAGTATGTTTATACCGGGGCCGCTCTTGCCGAAGCAATGGGGTTATTTGCCTTCGTACTGGCATTACTTTTAATCTTCGTTGCATAATCCATGCTTCCCCAACTAGATTATTCAACCTATCCGTCGCAAATATTCTGGTTAATTGTTAACTTTATATTTTTATATTATTTAATCTCGTTTTTTATAATCCCCAAAATAGATAATATAATTGCAAAACGATCAAAGCTATTGGAGAACAATAAAAAAACAGTCGAAGAAAATTACTCTTTAATTAAATTAAATAAGGAAAAATACAAAGAAGCAATCGACAAAGCAAATTCTTTAGCAACAGACATCCACAAGGATAACAGAATTATGATGGAGGAATATAAATCTCAATTACATCAAAATCTGCAAGAAGAAATTAAAAAATTAAACTCAATTAACAAACAACAATTCAATGGGTTCAAGAACAAGATTAAATCCGAATTAATTGAAGAGGTAGTGAACATAATCGGTATTTATTATCGAGAACTCACCCAAGAAGAAATAAAGAAAAACGAGATATTTAACAAATTTAAAGATCAAATAGAAAATAAGTTATTATGACACCTTCGACAATTCTCATCATATCTTTTTTTATCGTCACTTTCGCCTTATCAAAGCCAGTTTATAAAGTAACAAAAAAATCATTAGATAAACATTGTAACAATATAGAAAAAGAAATCGACAATTCTCATCAAGAGGTAGAAAAATCGCAAAACGAACTCTCTGCAATCGTAAATAAAAATAACGATATCGAAAATACTATCGCTCAAATTTTAAATACCGCACGCCTCGAAGCAAAATTAATTGCAAATAAAGAAGAAAAAGAATTGGCCGCTTTGGCAGAGCAGAGACTGGAACAAGAGAAAAATAGAATATTGTATAGAAATTCTCTTGCAATACAAGAATTGAAAGAACAAATAATAAACATTTCTACCGATTGTACGTATAAATTAACAACACTAAAATTGAATAATGAAAAAAATCAATTATCTACGGTTAACTTTGCCATCGAACAAATTCCTAATAAAATTCATTAGTTTCACAGCATTAATTCTGGCCTTTAACAACACATTATTAGCAGGACCTTGGCTAGAAGACAGTAAAGAAGCAACTTTATCGGCTTCTGCTTTTATTTCTTCAAGATTGGGAGTAGAGTCCTATAAAGGCTATCTAAGCTATGGAATTACGGATAACTGGAACGTAATTTTACAAAGCACTTATAAGCAAGATAAAGAATTTCTATATAACGAATTATCGTTAAAGAGGAAAATTATAGAACAGTATTTTGATAACTCGCAATATATAATATCGATAGAAATTTCCACAAAAAACGTTATCGAAGGTTATAAAAATTTTAATTTTATAGAAAACGTCGGAACATTACTTACCGGAGTTAAATTAGGAAGTATTTTCGCCACTTTCGAACCATCCATAAAAATTAGCACGAATACAGAATATAATTCCGAATTTTCATTTGCGATAGGATACGATTACTCCGATTACAGTACTATTATATTTGCTAAAACTTTATCTTCCATTGATGAAAGGTGGAAAATTGCTTTATTTAAAAATTTACTCGGTAATCTCGATCTAAATTTAGAATACTCTCATCATGTTGATAATTATGATAAATTTAGCATAGGATTATGGTATAAAATGGTTAAATGATTACAATTTGCCAAAAGAAAACATTAATCTGTACTCCAAACTGAAATTTTTCCTAATTTACCATATTGGCAAAATTTAAATTATCGCGATTTTTCAGTTAAATGACAAAATTATTAAATATTGCAACGATAAACAATATAAATTTATCTATCTTACAAAAGAAGAAATATATACGTTATTATATCACTCCGTAAACAAAAATTACGATAATTGTTATTCTGCAAAAGGTATAAGATATAATTTCAGATTCTACATTTTGTTAATCTTATCGGTATTACTAACGGTAACCACACCATTGTTTGTTTTCATTATAAATATTTTTACCTAATCACCAATTCATTCAAACTATTTATAACTATCGTCGGAAATTTTTCACGTAAAAACTGCTATGTGGCTTTGATACTATTACCGAATTCCCAGTATATACGATTCTAATTCCGATAAAAAACGAAAAACAGACAACTGTTAAATCTATAATCACATCTATCGAAAATTTGGATGGATTATCCCAAAAATAAGTTAGACGTAAAATTTATAATCGAACAAGACGATATTGCTCTTATCGAAAAGTTAAACACAAAATTCGATATCATTAAATGCCTTATTCTTTTCCTCAAACAAAAGCAAAAGCTTGTAACTATGCTTTAAATTTTGCTAAAGGCAAATACATTACCATATACGATGCGGACGACAAACCTCACTCGTTACAGCTAAAACAGTTTTAAATGTTTTTCCACAACAATCAAGACATAGCATGCATTCAAGCTCCACTGAATTATTACAATTACCGCCATAACCATTTAACAAAATGCTTTGCATTGGAATATGTTAATTCGTTTGACTTTATGTTACTCGGAATAAACCGATTAAATTTACCAGTTCTTCTTGGCGGCAGCAGTAATCATTTTCGTATCGACATACTTTGCAAACTTAAAGGGTGGGATCCATATAATGTTACCGAAGATGCAGATTTGAGAATAAAATTATATCGCAATAAATATAAAACTTACGTACTACAAGGATATATTACCCTGGAAAAATCGCCGATAAAAATAAGTAGTTGGACAAAACAACGTGCCAGACGGATAAAAGGGTATGTTATAACATACATAGTACACATGAACAATGCGAAAAAATTAATCTCCGATATTGGAATCAAAGCATTTTTAATGCTACAAGCTTTCATGATCATTCCTATAATTGGATATTTTTTCATTAATATTTTGGTTTGTAATAATCCGCTCGAAAATAAATTATTTGATTATATTTAATTTATTTTTATATCTGTTCAATAATTTTTTTATTTCATGGTTATCGATAACAAAAAAAGTGGCGGCTTATCATACCTTACAGCTTGTTAATGCCAATAATAGCTTTAAATTCGGTAGCAAGTTACAGATCGTCATACCAACTGTTTACCAATCCGTATCGATTGGATAAAACCAAACATAATCAAAAAAATTAGTGTAACAATATGTCCATAAATTTTTTATATCTAAAAAATATTTAATAATATATAGTTATAAAAAAATCTATTAACAAAACCAATTGTGAAAATTAGAAAAAACGTTCATTTGAAAAATTGCACTTGGATGGGAGTAGGAGGTCCAGCAGACATCTTACTTAAGCCAAGCAATACCCAAGATCTCATTAATTTTATAAAAACAAATACAGAAAAAATAACAACAATAGGCGTAGGTTCGAATATACTGGTCAGTGATTCGGGAATTAGGGGAGTAGTAATAAAATTAGGTCGAGGTTTTACCGGCTTATCATGCCAAGCCAATAATATTATGGCAGGAGCTGCCGTTTTAGATAGTAATTTGGCAAAATTTGCTTTGAAAAACCAAATAAGCGGATTCGAATTTTTTTCGGGAATTCCTGGAACGGTGGGCGGGGCATTAGCAATGAATGCAGGATGTTACGAAAGCGATACTTCGTCAATTTTATCATCGGCAAAAGTAATTGACGGTAAAGGAAATATATTAAATTTAACCGCAAGAGAAATAAACTACGTATATAGAGGAAACCGGCTACCAAAAAATTGGATTTTCATTGAAGGAACATTTAGTGGAATTAAAGGAAAGAAGAGTGAGATCAAAGCAAAAATGGAGAAAATCACCCAAGCAAGAATCTTAACCCAACCAATAAAAAATAAAACTTGCGGTTCTATTTTTAAAAATCCGCCGGGATATAAAGCGTGGGAATTAATCAAACAGGTCGGCTTCAGAGGCTCATCACTGGGTGATGCTGAAATTTCCGATCTTCATTGCAATTTTGTGATTAATAAAGGTAATGCCACGTCACTTGATATAGAAAATTTATGCGAACAAGTAAGAAATAAAGTGAAACAAATTAAAGGAGTAGATTTGGAATGGGAAATAGTACGTCTCGGCAATTAGAAATTGCAAATAACTGGTTTCGCAAAACGCGCGACACTATATGCAGCTCTATAATCGAATTAGAAAAAGAGTACGACAAAAACGCCAATTATACCTTTCATCGCTCTAATTGGCAAAGAGAAGGAGGCGGTGGCGGAGAAATGAGCATGCTTTACGGAAAAGTATTTGAAAAGGTCGGAGTAAACATTTCAACGGTACACGGTACATTTTCAGACGAATTTAAAAAAGAAATACCGGGAGCAATTAAAAGCGACGGCAAATTTTGTGCAAGCGGAATTTCACTGGTCGCACACATGTCATCCCCCCTTTTACCAGCAGTACACCTCAATACCAGATATATTTCAACAGCAAAATTTTGGTTTGGCGGCGGAACCGATTTAACACCAACGTACTACAACGAACAAGATAAAGAATTTTTTCACTCAAAGCTAAAAGAAATTTGTACGGGATACGACTACAATAAATTCAAAAAAAATGCCGACGAATATTTTTACCTAAAACATAGAAAAGAATCACGCGGTTTAGGCGGAATTTTTTATGATTATTTAAACTCGAATAACTGGGATAAAGATTTTAATTTCACTCAAAAAGTAGGTAAATCATTCATCGAAGCCTATTTACCGATAGTAAGACAACTTATGTTTGAAAAATACAGCGAAGAACAACGCGAGTACCAATTGTACAAACGAGGAAGATACGTAGAATTCAATTTTTTATATGATCGGGGAACTCGTTTCGGACTGATGACCGGCGGTAACCCAAATGCTATTTTGATGTCCATGCCGCCTCAAGTAAAATGGGACGCGGGAGAAACCTTAGGATAGCAAAAAAGATAATTTTTATACAAAATCTTATTCTTCGTCGTTACCAATAATGGAAGATTTTTTAATCGGTTTGTTTTCTTCTTCCATTTTAGTTTTTTTATTTAATTTTTTATTTTTTAACAATTTTGTTATTTCATCTCCCGTTAAAGTTTCAAACTCGAGTAAATGTTTTGCCAATAAATGCAAATCGTTAATGTGTTTATTAAGAAGAGATTTTGCTTCCTCCAAACCTTGAATAACTATTTTTTTTACTTCATCGTCAATCAAATTTTTCGTATCGTGAGATTGGTCATGTTGTTCATGCTCTTCGTTTGCATGATAAATCGGTCCTATTTTATCACTCATTCCCCACTTCATAACCATAGATCTGGCTAAAAGAGTTGCTTGCTTAATATCGGAAGACGCACCGCTCGTCACTTTTTCATATCCGAAAATAATTTCTTCGGCTACTCTTCCTCCCATTGCCACCAATATATCTGCTTTCATTTTCGCCCTGGTTAAAGAAACCCTATCATCCTCCGGCAACCTCATTACTAGTCCCAAAGCTCTTCCCCGAGGAATTATCGTAGCTTTATGTATAGGGTCCGATGCTTCGGTATAATGAGCAATGATTGCATGACCAGCTTCATGATATGCAGTTAAAGACTTTTCTTCGTCTTTCATAATCATCGACCTTCTTTCGGCTCCCATCATTACTTTATCCCGTGCATACTCGAAGTCATCCATAGTAACAACCTTTTTGTTTCGCCTTGCGGCAATCAATGCCGCTTCGTTAACAAGATTTGCCAAATCCGCACCAGAAAAACCTGGAGTACCACGTGCTATTACGTTTTTATTTACATCGGGCGACAATGGCACTTGTTTCATATAAACGTCAAGAATACGCTCACGCCCAGCAATATCCGGTAAAGTAATTGTAATTTGACGATCAAATCGACCAGGCCTCAACAATGCTTTATCAAGTACGTCCGGCCTATTGGTTGCGGCAATAATAATAACCCCTTCATTAGATTCAAAGCCGTCCATTTCAACAAGCAATTGATTTAAAGTTTGTTCTCTTTCATCGTTACCTCCTCCCAAGCCAATCCCACGATGACGACCAACCGCATCTATTTCGTCGATAAAAACAAGACAAGGTGCGTTTTTTTTCGCTTGATCAAACATATCGCGCACACGGCTTGCACCGACACCGACAAACATTTCGACAAAATCAGAACCAGAAATAATAAAAAATGGAACGTTAGCTTCACCCGCTATCGCTTTTGCAAGTAATGTTTTTCCGGTACCCGGAGGGCCTATCAACAAACAACCTTTCGGTACTTTTCCCCCGAGAGACTGAAATTTCAAAGGAGACATTAGAAAGTCCACGATTTCCGCAAGTTCTTCCTTTGCTTCGTCAATCCCGGCAACATCTTTGAACGTAACTTTATTTTTCTTACTACTGATAAGACGAGCTTTGGATTTACCAAAAGTCATCGTTCTGTTACCTCCGGCTTGCATTTGCTTCATGAAAAACACCCAAACCCCTACTAAAATGATCATTGGTAACCAAGATAAGAGTAATCCGGCAAAAAAACCTAAGAAAGACTCACCCGTAGACACTTCGAAAACTACGTTATTTTTTCTCAGTTCGTTAATAAGATCGCCATAGAAAGATGCTTTGGTAACAAAACGGGAACCATCTTTCAATAAACCCTCAATCTCTCTACCTTCGAACCCTTTGATTATTACGTGATTTACTTCACCTTTATCGACATATGCCAAAAATTCGGAAAAAGACAATTGTTTTATCTGCCTACCGAAAGATAAATCTCCACCTGCTTGACCGTATAATATTACTATAAAAGCTATTATTACCAACCAGATAAATAGACTTTCTATTATTTTGCGCATAATTTAATTAAAAACCCTTTGAAGTTTAAAATGCTTATTGCAATACATCAAGCACCAACTCGGCGAATATAAACTTAAAGTTACAGTTAGGGTCGGTAAAAGGATTAATGTAACCATTATCGTATTTTATTACGGGTAAAGTTTTGCTTAATCCCAAACCTTTATTATTTTTACAAATTGTCGCTCGATAATTCGTTTCACATCTGAAACGATTGTCCCATATTATGGTTTTATTGGGTTTTATTACCATCTCCTCTAAAGAAATAGCATTTTCTTCCCTCCTGATCGAAATAAAATCACCGGTTGTTTTAATTATTTTACATCCGTGCAAAGTTTGCGCTTGTTGAAAATTTTTACTCCATACTCGAGCAAACATATTATCAAAATTCTTATATCTTGGTTTATAAATTTTATTACCGATCACCATAAGGCATGCTAAAAGAACTCTCATAGCAATTTCCTCCGGTAATTTGTAAAACACCGTTAAGTTAATATCCACATAGCCAAAATCATCAGCAGTAACACAATTTTTTATTGCTTCCTTGACATAAAAATTTATTGCTTCTTTTACTCTTCGCATGTGAGCTGCTGTTAAATTCAATCTGAGTATTGATTGTTCGAGCTGCGGTGAAAATTTCAGATAATCGCGAAATACAGACCTGGTATATTTTTTATCATCATTACTCGGATCTTCTACCCACTTTAAGTTATGTAAAGTTACATATCCCGCAAGTTGTTTTTTTGTGAAACTCAACAAAGGCCTCATCAATTTTATCCCATTTTTATAACCAACCTCCTGCATTGCACATAAACCGTCTAATCCGCTTCCTCGAGAAATTCTAATTAATACTGTTTCCGCTTGATCGTTGCTATGATGAGCCAAAAGCAATTCTTTAACTTGATTTTTTTTGCACCAATCGGTTAAAAGCCGATATCTAGCATCTCGTGCTTTGTTTTGTTTTGGTACAGAATTATCCCAGGTAAGTATACGACATTCCAAATTCAGCGATCGTGCCAGACCTAACACATGCTGACATTCCAATTTAGCTTCGGGTCTTAAGTTATGGTTTACCGTCAACACTACTGGGTTACATTTTACCGAATCAAATTTATTTTTGTGCATCCAAAAATAAACAAGAAGTAATAATGCAGTACTATCGACTCCGCCAGAAACAGCAAGAGCAAACTTACCCGATATTTCCAGCTTATGCATAACAGAAGAAAATTTTTGTTCAATACACATACATTAAATTCGGCAAGATAACTTTATTTTACAGATTCGAGTAACTATTTAACAATTAATTCCCATTATAATGCGAAAAATTATGTAAAAAAAAATGGCCAATCAAAATAATTCGTCACAAGAAAAACACCCTATTGCCAAAGCAACATTATGGATATCCGGTTTATTCATCGTTGCTGGTATTATATCCGCTGCGTCTTTGCCGCCCACTACCATTGCTTTTGCTATGGCTGCAATAATCAGTATTATCCCGATCGGAAAAGCTGCAAAAATCATTTATGAAAATTATCATCAAAATAAAGAAGATACTACGAAATAAGCTAATTGATTAACAAAAATAGATTTGTTGTTTTGTAAATTAAGAAGTAATTATTGTTCCAGTCAAAAATCAGATCACTTAGCTCTGGAGCCAATTTGTTTATTCTTTAGTAACGCTTAAAAATATCTTCAATTGAAATTCAACTATTGATATATAACTTATAGTTTTAATGATTCTTAACAAAGATAACGTGATGTCAAAAATTAACAACAAAACAAAGGTGTAGTGAAAATCTTCTCTTCAAACAAGATCACTATTAGTATACAATTATTATTAACGACTAAGTAATCAAAATTGGTTTTTTGCCAAACAAAGTTTTCCACAAGCATTAAACGTTTCACCGACGATGCAAAAAGCAAAATGTTTTTACTTACGAATGGAACGGAAGACAATGGAGAATGGAATTGGGTTGAAAACAAAACAACCCAAGTAAGTTAATTTTATAAAAAATTTTGAAAATAAATCTCCAATAGCCAAGCAAATTTCACCCGAAATCAACTCAGATCATGATTTTCCCACTGAAAATCAAAACGTTAATGATTATGTACAAACATCAAACAACACAATACAAGAAAACATATACACTTTAAAAACCTATTTAGGACCGAAAAATCTTTTGTTTAATGAAATAAAACAAGATACAGAAAACATATATGAAGAAATACCGGACGATACTAAAAATCAAAACTCAATAAAGGAAAGTAAAAAAAGAACAAGGTAATATCAAAGGATTTTTCACAAAACTAAAAGAAAAGTTCACTCGACAAAAGCAAAAACCAAATCTCCTTCCGTCGAAGAAATAAACCAAGCTATTGCACGTTCTGCAATTAACAATGGGCAGAATATGGCAAACAGACGAAGAAGGAAATATACGACGAAACATATGCTACGAAAGTTAGCAAACATCTAACCAGGTTAAATAAAAATACTGATGATAGCAAAAAACTGAAAATAAAAGCTATATAGCAAACAGTTCAATAATTGATCTTAAAACTCGAAAATAATTCAACTACCAAGCCGAATGGACATACCTATACAAATATAGGTAATAACGAGAAACTGGAAACAATCATAGAACTATTTGAATTTCAAGAAGCAATTTCCAATTTAGCAAACAGCCCGATTGGCAATGCTAAAGATACTAGTGAAATTTACTCCCGAAAGCTTATTCCAACGAACAACAAAACAAACAGAATAGAAAAACAAGTTGTAAATAAAAACAGTATTAAATTTACCATATCCTTTTGTTGCTATTTCATTCCCAAAGCTTCTTTGTAAACTTTAATGATTTCTTCTTGTTCAATCATTTCTTGATTATCCATTTTGCGCAATTTTACTATTTGCCTAAGTGCTTTAACATCAACACCACGGTTTTTAGCCGTTGAATATATTTCTTTTAATTCTTCTTGAACTCTTGCTTTTTCTTCTTCTGTTCTTTCGATATTAGCCACATATTGCTTCAATAAATCTGCTTCAATTTTATAAGATGTCATGAAAATTTATTTTGTATAATTTCGGTAATATTAACATGAAATTAAACACGAAGACATAGCTTATAATTTAATTCTTTTCAAAAACAAAAAGGTAAATCACTTACCTTTAAATAACACTATAAATGCCATTACAGTAAAAACTTCCAACCTTCCTATAATCATAAGCAACGACAGTAACCATTTGCTTATACCGCTCAAAGAAGAGTAATTACCATACGGTCCCACTATATTTCCTATCCCCGGACCGGAATTGGTGATAGTCGCAGCGGCCGAACTTAAACTCGTAGCAAAATCCAATCCGGACATAGCGAGAAATATAGCAAACAATAAGTATAAATTGACAAATATAAAGAAAAACGAATAAGCATGGCTAAGAGTATTAGGTAATAACTGATGATTATTTATTGTTATCACCCCGACCCTATGAGGGCTTAAAATGTGCTTGATATTATAAAGAGAATGTTTCGACAATACTATTATTCTGAAAATTTTAATCCCTCCAGCAGTAGAGCCGGTACACCCGCCAAACAAAGCATAACGACGTTAGTACTACCTATCTTCCAAGCACTGTAATTTTCTTCAATCAGCCCGGTCGAAGTAAGAATAGAGGTAACGTTAAATAAAGTTAATCTAAGGCTATTAAAAAAAACATTACGATCTTTATGTAAGCTTTCAGTAGAACCCGCATCTATTAATACCGGTACGGAAAATATTACTATTATTAATAGTAACCACTTCACTTGTTCGTCACGAAAAATCGCTAAATCGCCTCTCATTAATTTAATATAAAGAACAAAGGGCAAAGCGGCTAAAATCATAAAAAAAACAGCAGTATAATCTATTACATAACTATGATAATAAGTGAAAGAATTGTTATAGTTAGTAAATCCGCCCGTAGAAATAGTGGAAAGAGAATGACAAATTCCATCAAAAATACTCATTCCGCCAATAACATAGGCAATCCCGCACATTGTAATAAGGGTTAAATAAACTAAAGTAATATAACCGGCTACTCTTTTAGTATTTCCCATATAATTTATCTCGGACGATTCGGAATGAAATAGTTGAACATTATCTATTCCTTTAAAAATGGTAATATTACGATACTGCTAACTATAATTCCTAACCCCCCAATTCCGTGCAAGATTGAACGCCAGATTAATATGCTTTTTTCCTTTCCTTCGATAGAGGAAAAAATAGTTGAACCGGTAGTAGTAATACCAGACATAGCTTCAAAAAATGCATCGGTATAGCTCAAACCGCTAATATAAAAAGGTAATGAGGCAAATACCGCAGTAATAATCCAAGATACAGTAGTAAGAATTACTACTTGTTTTGATGATAATTTTTTAGGCTTGCCTAAAAACATAAGTAAAACACTTGCAACCAAGGTAGCTAAAATAGAAACAAAAAAAACATCATTATTTTCACGATAAATTATTGAAACTACCATGAGTATTATGAGCATCGAGAGAATTAGCAAAGATATACCGAGTGTGATTAGAACGGATCGCATGAAAATACCTAACACTATTAAGTTTAATTATTGTTAAAACAGCTTCCGCATTTTTTAAAAAGTTAAATAAGATAAATAAATTGGTTATCTATCTAATGTTGTTTTCCGAAATCAGATTTCCCAAAGATATATCTTATGGTGCTGTCGGCGGACCAGAATTTTCTACCGATATTATCACTACGAAAAACGGTTACGAACAACGAAATATCAATTGGCTTTCGGCAAGAATCAGATATAATGTTTCACACGGAGTTAAAACCGCAAAACAATTGGCACAACTCATTTCATTTTTTAGAGACAGAAAAGGAAAAGCATACGGGTTTAGATTCAAAGATTGGATGGATTTTAAGTGCGCAAATCAAAAAATAGGAAATGGAAACGGTCAGGTAAAAAAATTCCAACTAATAAAGAGTTACCTCAAATCCACTAGAATAATTAACAAACCAGTTGGAAAAACAGTAAAAATTTTTGTTAACGAACAAGAATTAAAAACAGGATACGAAGTCGATTATCAAACGGGTCTGGTAATTTTCGATAATCCGCCAAAAACAGAAGAAATTATCACCGCAACATTCGAATTCGATATTCCTGCAAGATTCGATACCGATATATTGTCGGCATCAATCGATCAATCGAACATTTATAGCTGGAACAATATTCCCATCGTCGAAATTAAACTCACAGGTAATACAAAATAACTTTTTTAGCTTTTTACTAAAATTAACCAAGCTTAATCAGCATACGAATGATACTTGCAAACACCATGACAAAACTTAAACTACCAAACCATATAATTACAAACCAACACCATTGACGACGTTTTATCGTCATTTTTTTCCAAATATCGGTAAATACGGTAATCATAAAAATATCCAATACATTTACTCGCTACCGGTTTTACCACGAAAAACATAGTAACAATACCCGGTGTAAGCTAAAATAATCGGTAAAAGTAATACGACTCCGATTAATACCAGAGATTGCGACGTAGAAATCGCAGCCGCTTCCCATAAAGTAAGAGAAAAAGGTACTACCCACGGGTATAAGCTAATTCCAAAACCGATATAACCAGATAAAAAAAGTAGTAACGATAAAAAAAACGGCCTAAATTCCCTCTTGTTACCGCTCAAATCAAACCATAACATTACAAATAGGATAACACTTAACACCGGTACAACAGATAAATAAAATATATTCGGCAAGCTAAACCAAAAATTTGCAATACGCTCGTCAATAAAAGGCATAATAATGCTAACCGCACTCATAGCAATACCGACAAATACCAGCACATATTTTGCCGCTTTACGCGCCCAGTTTAATGTCTTACCTTCCGTTTTCATCACCAGCCAAGTCGCTCCGAGAAGAGAATAACCGAATACCAAAGAAATTCCGGTAATAATAGCAAAACCGTTAGCCCAATCCAGTGGACCGCCTGCAAAGCTATCTCCGCTTACTTTTACCCCTTGGACAAAATTACCTAACACAACCCCTTGCATAAAAGTTGCCAATAACGAACCTCCGTGAAATGCAATATCCCACAACTTACGGTCTTTTACCGAAGCTTTGAAACGAAACTCAAAAGCAACACCGCGGAAAATAAGACCGATCAACATAAAAATTATCGGCAAATATAATGCCGGTAGTAAAATAGAATAAGCTTTCGGAAAAGCTACCAGCAATCCTCCGCCGCCTAAAACAAGCCAAGTTTCGTTACCGTCCCAAAAAGGAGCGATAGAATTCATCATACAGTCACGACATTTATCCGAAGGAGCAAAAGGAAATAAAATACCGCAACCAAGGTCGAAACCGTCTAAAATCACATATAAAAAAACCGCAATGGCAATTAAAAAACCCCAAATTAAAGGTAAATCGAGCCAAGGTGAAAAATCTATCATTTCTCCTCCTCAATCCCATATATTTCTTTGGAAACCAATGCCATACTACTGTGATCGTAATAATTTTCTTCTTTACCAAAGACAGGCCCCCAACGAATAAGCTTAATTATGTAATAGACCCCCGAACCGAATACAAATGCGTATACGATGACAAATATCATCAAAGTTATCCCTATTTGCTCGGCAATAACCGGCGAAATACTTTCACTAGTTCTAATTACGCCATAAACCGTATAAGGTTGTCTTCCAACTTCGGTAACAAACCAACCGGCTAAAACTGCAATAAAACCGGCAGGAATCATCGTCATACACCAAAGTTGAAAAATCCTGTTATTAAACAAAGATCGACGAAAATATAATACGGCGGCAACAATACCTGTAAAAATCATAGCGAAACCAATAGCAACCATAACCCGAAACAACCAAAATACCACGAACACCGGAGGACGATTATCCGCTGTAACATCTTTAAGACCGGGAATTTCACCACTTGTCTTACCGGTCAAAACCCAACTCGCTCCGCCAGGAATATTTAACACGTAATCGGTAGTTTCGGTTTCTTCATTCGGTATTCCGAATAAATGCAGCGGTTTATTTGTTCCGCGATCCCAATTTCCTTCGATTGCAGCAACTTTTATCGGTTGATGTTTCAAAGTGTTTTTACCATGCAAATCACCAATAATCAGCTGTAAAGGAGCTACGAACACAGCCATTATCATTGCCATAGCAAACATTATTTTAGCATGTTCAGTATGAATTTTCTTCCATAAGTAATAAGCACCGATACCGCCTACGATAAAGGCTGTAGTCAGATACGATGCCGTAACCATATGGAAAAAGCGATAACAAAACGAAGGATTAAAAATAATTTTCAACCAATCGGTCGGGTAAAGTAATCCGTCTACACCTATTTCAAAACCTTGGGGTGTGTGCATCCAACTATTTGCCGAAATAATCCAAAAAGCAGAAATTAAAGTTCCAATTGCTACGACACAAGTGGAAACAAAATGCATTTTTTTACTTACCCGCTCCCAACCGAATAACATAATTCCAAGAAAAGAAGATTCCAGAAAAAATGCCGTTAACACTTCGTAACCTAACAAGGGACCGATTACATTTCCTACTTTAGTTGAAAATACCGACCAATTCGTACCGAATTGATATGACATCACTATCCCCGATACAACACCCATTCCGAAGCAAACGGCAAATATTTTTACCCACATACGATAAACGTCCTTATAAAGGTTGTTCTCGGTTTTTAACCACCGCCATTCCAATATCGCTAACCAGCTGGCCAAACCAATAGTAAAAGAAGGGAAAATTATGTGAAACGATACCACGAAAGCAAATTGAATCCTTGCTAACATCATGGCCGATATTATCATATTAAAAAGTTACTTTTTTTATATTTTATCATATCAATAAAAATTTAATATTTATAATACAAACGTTATAGTCCAAATTAATTAAAAAATATCAATACAACTTTATATACTACCTTTTATCATAAATATTGTAAAAAAATCGTCCAAATTTTTCTCAATACTATTGATAATCAATAAAAATATTCGTATAGGTAGCAAAATAATTCGAGCAAAGAACATTTTAAATAAAAAACCCGATTTTAGTTGTGAAAATAAATTACGCGGCATAATCGTCGGAGTAGACGAAGTAGGACGAGGTCCGTTATCGGGACCTGTGTTGGCGGCTGCGGTCGTTGTAGACAAAAATAATTTTATACACGGTATCAAAGATTCGAAAAAACTTTCTCCTAACAAAAGGTTAGAATTATACGACAGTATTACGAAAGGATATAAATACGAATTAGGTTCTGCATCCGTAGATGAAATCGACCGCTATAATATTTTAAATGCAACCAAATTGGCAATGAGTCGAGCGATTAACACACTAAACTCTAAAATTAAGTTAGACAACATACTAATCGACGGTAACCATTACCCAAATAATATTAATATTCCGATGATTACCGTAAAAAATGGCGATAATGTGAGTATCTCGATTGCAACCGCTTCAATAATAGCAAAAGTGGTTAGAGACCAATTAATGAGTGATTTGCATAACGATTATCCCCTCTATAATTGGCAAAAAAACAAAGGTTACGGGACTAAAGAACATATAATTGCAATCAAGAAATACGGTATAACCAAACATCACAGAAAATCATTTGCTCCGATCAAGAACTTTCTTGCAAAAGAGTTAGAAGGTTGTAATGATTTTGCACATGAAGATCGGTGATAATATCGTCAATATTAGATTCCCCGTAAAAAACTCTTAACACCCCTAACTTCCTGGCACATTCCATGTCGCTAATACTGTCTCCGACAAACCAAATTTTCTTACTAAGTTTCAACCTTACCTCTGCCAACGCTTTTTGTGCAGGAATAGCAGAAGGTTTATCTTCATTCGTATCTCCAGAACCGATTATCGAAACAAAGTAATCAGATAATTTTAATTGTGCGATCTCGCTGCGCAAATCGGTACCAAATTTATTACTTACTATTACCATTAATATTTGATTATCAACAGCAAAATCCAAAACTTCCTTAGCATGCTTAAAAAGCGATACCCCCCCTACGGGAGATAATTTTATATATTTATCGTATATTTCATTTGCCTTTTTCCAACCGTTTTTAAACTTACCTTGAAGAAATTTATTGCGAGAAGTGTATGATTTTCTATCATTTTTCACTTGCTTAGCGTCATACTTCATCTCAATCATCGTTTGCTCTAGAGCAAAATCAAGCGAAGATTGTACGTCAACCAAAGTGTTGTCCCAATCAAAAATTATTGCTTCCGGTAACATAATCAATCAAAAATACTTATTTATACGGATTATTACAAAATTTGTACTTAACTCGAGATAAATTATCAAAAAGTATACTTTCAACCATTTAAATACTCGCGAGCAAGAGTTACATAATTATCTGCGGATACTTTAATATAATCAATTTCCAATTGAGTCATATTTCTAAATAATTTAGCAGGAGAACCAGCCCAAATTTCTCCTTTTCTAACTCTTTTTCCGGAAGTCACCAAGCTACCTGCAGCAACCATCGAGCCCTCCTCTATCACTGCCTTATCCATAATTATCGCACCCATACCTATAAAAGTATTACTTTGTATCGTGCATGCATGAAGTAAACATTTATGACCTATAGTTACACCATTCCCTACGGTAGTAGGAATTCCATGGCGATCGACATGTATTATAGTTCCGTCTTGTACGTTAGTGTTTTTACCTATTGAAATGTAACTTACATCACCACGCAAAACACATCCGTACCATACACTACTGTTTTTGCCAACCGTGACTTCTCCGATAATATCGGCACTAGGAGCAACAAATGCTAACTTATCTATATTAGTTTTTTTTATTTTTATATTCATAAAACGTTAGTACTTTACATATAATAATTATTCGTTTATATCATAAAATTGGTTGATGTTTAGAGGTTATATGTCACGAAATAAATTACTCAGGGTTATTTTAGTATGTTGTTTATTATTTTTAAATACAACTGCCTATTCTTCATCTTTTTTACAAGTAGAAGGAGCGTGCAGTCTATACAGTAATTTGGAAACACAAGAAAATATAGGTGACGTTAAAAGCATTCCGGGGAAAAAATATAAAATAATCTTAAGTAATACTAGAAAAATATTACAATATTTAAATGTCGAAGTAAGTGATGCATACCCGAAAAATCGCTGGATAGAGAGATCTTGCGGCACGGTTAAAACAGATGAACAGTTCATGCCGTTTTTCGTACACGATAATCCTAAAAAAAACCAACAAACATTCCCAACCATAACCAATTTCGATAAAACAGCATTGGAACAATGCGGTTATTGGGGTAAACACGTTAGAAGAAAAGATTTGGAAAGTTTATTCTCCGGAGAACCGTTACTATTTTTATATGAAAAATTAAATCATTCAGTAATAACGAAAAATGCAGATGTAGAAACGTTCAAAAAAGAATTAACAGATATATGGGTGAAAAGTAACGGATTTCAACATATTATTTGCGGGGAACCGGGCCATAGGAGAAATAACAAAAATAACCAATTAGGCGGCCTACATTACGTAGGACGTTATCTTGAATTACAAGACAAAAATTGGGGAGGGTTGAATACAAATTGTAAAAGACAAAATATTAAATTTCCCGTTTATACAATCGGTATAGATTTTCTAACTCCTAATGGAAATATACATACAAAATGTCCTAGCGGTTATAACTATCAACAGTCAGTTTCTGATATTATTCTCAAAGGTACAAAAGCATTTAAAAAGGCACGTAAAAACAATAACTTTTCAACAAACTCAAGAAATGCTGCATGTACTTATAATAGTGCGGGTATGAACTACACTTTCGTAACACGTAATAATGCAATAGTAACATTTTACTCGAATCTTAAACCACCAAGAAACAACAAAGACTGTTAGTAACACTATAATAAATTTTGGTTTCATGAGAATCCAAAAGCATAAAGTTGTTAATTAAGTTATTGATGGTGAGGAAGCAACAGCATGATCTTTTTTAGGAATGCGTCCTGCTAAATAAGACAATCTACCTGCTTTGACTGCCAATTTCATAGCTTGTGCCATTTCAATCGGATGTTTTGCTTGAGCAATTGCCGTATTAATTAATACTGCTTCACAACCGTTTTCCATAGCTATGGCAGCGTCAGAAGCGGCACCGACACCGGCATCAACTAAAACGGGAACATTACTTTGAGCAACAATTCTCCTTAAGTTAAACATATTTTGTATCCCGAGACCGGAACCTATCGGTGCAGCTAACGGCATAATTGCTGCCGCTCCTATTTTTTCAATCTTTTTGCACATAACGGGATCGTTACTTGAATATACCATCACTTTAAATCCTTCTTTTACTAATTTTTCGGTAGCCTTTATTGTCTCGATCATATCGGGATAAAGAATTTCATCATCACCAAAAACCTCGACTTTCACTAAATCCCATCCTCCGATATCACGTGCCAATTTAAGCGATCTGACAGCTTCATCGGCAGTACGGCAAAAAGCGGTATTTGGTAAGTAAGTATACTTTTTCGGATCAATATAATCTTGTAACTTTTCTTGATTTTTATCTGTAATATTTACTCTATGCAAGGCAACAGTCACTATTTCAGCTCCAGAAGATTCAATAGCTAATTTTGTTTCTGCAAAATCTTTATACTTACCGGTACCGACTAATAATCGTGATGTAAATTTTTTACCTGCAATTTCAAAACTATCTTCCATGATTTTTTATTTTATTTTTCATTATCAGGTATACAACACTTAACAAAATTAAAACAGTAATGGCAAAAATCAGTTGATCGATATAATCGGCAATTTTAGAATAAAAGGTAAAACCAGGTATGCTCTCGGGCAGTTTAACATCAATTATTCCCTCTTCACCAAGCGGTAATAACGAAATTATTCTGCCGTAACTATCGATTACCGCATTAATACCTGCATTTGCCACTCTAACCATCGGTATTCCTTCTTCTATTGCTCTTATTCGAGCCATGTCCAGGTGTTGATATTGTTCCGAGCTTTTACCAAACCATGCATCATTGGTGATATTTATTATCCATTTTGCCTTTGTTTCTTCTTTTCTATTAATTATTTCATTCGGAAAAATTGCTTCGTAACATATTGACGGAACGAATACCGGTAAACCGGGGATAGCGATATTTCGATTTTCATCTTGGTTCGGCGACATATCCCCAACACCTAATGTTATCCGATTAACCGGTAATAACTTTCTAAACGGAACATACTCACCGAATGGTACCAAATGCCTTTTGTCATAAAATAAATTAACATTGTTCACATATAAACTATTGAACACTTCGCCTTTTGCAAAACGACTTGCACCGAAAATTATATCGTTACTTAATCGCGATTTAATTATATTCGTCAAATCATTATCCACTTTAAAAGGTAAGGCACCTTCGGGCCAGATCACGGCAGAAATTTTTTCTATCCCCGGCCTAAGACTTAATTCAAGGTATTTTTCCAAAATTCGATTAGCTTGTTTTTGACTTATGTTCATTCTTTGTGGAATCATTGCCTGCACTAAACGTAATTTCGTATCTGCCACATATGTAGTCAAATTATTCTCTAATCGATATTTTCCCCAAGCATAAATGCCTATCATCATTAAAATAGCAAAAATAAGAGCAAAATAATTGATATTTTTCTGCACAAATTGTTCTGCTATTACGGCAGTAAATAAAAAAGTGATGAAAATTAACCCGTATATTCCGCAAACGGAAGTTATTTGCATAACTTCATTAGAAAAAACCCAAGCATAACCAATCAAATTCCAAGGAAATCCAGTAAAAAGGTGTCCTATTACCCACTCGGCACAAGTAAATACGATGGCAAAAATCAATGGAAAAAATTTCTTAAAGTAGAGGCGAAATCGACAAAAAATAACGGCACTAAAGCCGAAATATAAAGCAAATAAAGCAGGTAAACCGAAAATGGCAAAGGGAATCAACCAAGCAAACTGTTTGGCATCGATAAGTAAAGGAAAAGCAAACCAATACAAACCAGTGCTAAAATAAGCAAAGCCAAACCAATAAGCGATAAAAAATGCTTCTTTCAGTGATTTGCGATTTGCCAATAAAAAATAGAACGTTATCAAAGAAAAAATTAGTAACGGAAAAAAATAAAACGGAGCAAGACTTAAAGTTATGCCGACACCACAAAACAAAGCAATATCATATTTGTGCAGATAATTTTTCATGATGTTTTTCATATGCAAAGATATTAAAATTTGTTTTACAAATAGGCAAACTCAACCTAAAAATTTCAATGTAAATAAATAATAAAAACGTGATCGGAATAGATATAGTTAAAATTAGCCGTATTACTAATATGATAAAAAAATTCGGTGATAAATTTTTTACAAGAATTTTTACTGAATATGAAGTAGAGTACGCAATTAAATATAAAATAAATAATATCAAAGTCAGTTACTTTGCCAAACGCTTTGCTGCAAAAGAAGCTTATACAAAGGCTTTAGGCGGCTTAAATAACGGGATACGATTCAAAGAAATAGGAATCAAAAATGATAATAAAGGAAAACCTAATCTTTATTTACGTAATAAACAAATTACTAATGCAGAAGTCTCGCTAAGTGACGACGGTGATTACGCCATAGCAATGGTCATAGTAAAATAGCTATGTTATTTTGATTGAGTAAATAAATACTATTTCAATGAATGTAGCTGAAGAGAAGATTTCCTTAAACAATAAGTTATGGGAATTAAATAAGGCATCGGATAGAGATGCTTTGTACATCATGCAAAAGTATAAAATCTCCGAAATAACCGCTCGTATTATAATTACGCGTAATATTAATAATATAGAAGAATTTTTTAACCCGTTATTACGCACTACCCTACCCGACCCGTTCCATTTATTAGATATCGAAAAAGGAATAGATCGAGCCGTTCAAGCAATTAAAAATAAAGAAAAAATAGCTGTATTCGGCGATTACGATGTCGACGGCGCTACATCTTCGGCTTTACTGAAAAAATATTTTGCCGAAATAGGCCTCAAATTATCTATATATATACCAGACAGAACAAAAGAAGGTTACGGCCCGAATGCAAGTGCTTTAAAACAATTAAAAGAAAAAGGAATTAACCTCTGCATTACGGTTGACTGCGGAACAGTAGCTCATGAGCCGCTACTTGCAGCAAAAGAAATAGGATTAGACGTAATTGTTATCGATCACCATCTGGGAAATGAAGTTCTACCCAAAGCTCGGGCAATTATTAATCCGAATCGACTTGACGAAAATTCACAATGTCGAGAGATCGCAGCAGTAGGAGTAACTTTTCTATTTTTAATAGGGTTAAATAAAGTTTTGCGTGATAGTAATTTTTTCAACTCAATACAAGAACCCGATTTATACGATTATTTGGATTTAGTAGCACTGGGAACGGTATGCGACGTTATGCCGCTAACCGGCTTAAACAGAGCATTAGTTACTCGGGGGTTAAAAATAATAGCAAAACGTAAAAATCTGGGAATTAGAATTTTGTCCGATATCTTGGAAATATACGAACCGCTTACAAGTTACCATTTGGGCTTTTTAATAGGACCGCAAATTAATGCCGGAGGTAGAGTGGGGCAAGCCGATTTAGGAGCAAAATTACTTTCCGCTAGCGATGAAGGTGAAGCAAAAAGCATAGCAAAGCAGCTTATTCAGTATAATAAAGAAAGACAAAAACTAGAAAAACAAGCAACCGAAGAAGCAATTAAGCAAGCAGAAAATAACAAAAATAAGATGATAATAATCGTAAGTTACAGCTGGCATCCCGGTATTATCGGCCTTGTTTCGAGCAGAGTTAAAGATTTTTTTTATCGCCCTACCATCATCATAACAATTCGGAACGGAATAGGAAAAGCCAGCTGCAGGTCTGTTTCGGGAATAGATATCGGATCTTTAGTACTTGCTGCAAAACTGCAAGGTTTGATAATCGAAGGAGGGGGACACAAAATGGCAGCCGGATTCTCAGTTGAAGAAGAAAAAATAGAAAGATTAAACAATTTTTTCAATAGTGAGATATCTCAAAAAAAAATTAAAAACGTAGTAAAAATCGACGGAATTATTTCACCTGCAATAATTAATTTGAAATTATGGTACGAACTGCAAAAACTTTCCCCATTCGGATTAGGCAATCCAGAACCTAAATTCATTTTAGCGAACGTATCGGTAAAAAATGTAAAATTACTAAAAGAAGAACACATAAGTTGTATTATTTTCGATAGATCGAGCTCTATTAAAGGAATTGCTTTTCGTAGTATAAATACCAGATTAGGAAAAGCGTTAATAAGTAACAATGTCAATCAAATATTAGGAAAAATAAAAGCAAACTATTGGCAAGGCAGAACAACCCTGAATTTTTTAATAGAAGATGCAGTCTAAAAAGAATTGTTTCTCGATAAAAATCAACAACAAATAGAATTATACATTTCAAGTAACAATCTATTCATAAGTTATTTGTAAAACACCCTCATTATTGTAAACGTCTTTTATGCAAAACACCTTAGGCATCGTCATCAGCGGAATAGAAGCACAAAACGTTGCAATAACTAGTATCGCCGAAAACATAGCTAACATTCATAGTGACACTTACAAAAGAATCGAAACTGCATTCGAACCTTTGATATCCCCTAGCATCAATAGCGGTGTAAGACCATATAAGGTAAGAACTATTGATATTCAAGGACATCTATATAACACAGGAATCGAAACCAATATAGCAATCGACGGACCGGGAATGTTTGCAGTGGCAAACGACATAGATAATGACGAAGTCCTTTTTACCAGGCTTGGATCGTTTGCTTCGGATAAAGACGGGTATCTGGTAAACGGCGAAGGTGCAATACTAAAAGGATGGAAACTGGATAAAAATAGTCACGAATCGGCGAAAATCATACCGCAACCTACCGATTCGTTGGAAAACATCAATTTAAGCAACATAGGTGTAGCTGCTAAAGCGACAACACGTGTCGAAATAAACATGAATCTCGATGCCAGAGACAAAATACCTAAAGGCGCGGAATACGAAATAAAGCTCAACTCGCCTCACAATATAAACAATTCTTTGAACGATATAATATATCCGGACAACATAAAAGAAGGCGACGGTTTTACCGTTACAACTTCGTACGGTAATAAAAGTAAATTCATTTACGGAGGGTTTGCAAAAAGTAACGTTATTTTACAAGAAAGCGAAATACTGGGAGCAAAAGATATTACTTCCATTTTTACCGCGTTAACTGACGGGAACCAATTTATCATAAATAATGATATTTCAGGTGATAGCATATTTACTTATTCTCGAACAAATCCAGACCCTAATATCGGCCAATTTAACAATATGGAAAATTTATGCGATGCAATAAATAGCGGCAGCGAATACAGCGCAAGAATAATCGATAATCAATTATACGTAACACCTAAAAACTTGGCTAATATAATAAATTTTAAAAACGTTACTAAAGAAAACAAAATCGGCACCAGTTCGAGCCTAAATAGCATTTATGAACAAGATTTACCGAGAAGTCACTTAAATAGTTTTATAGCTGACAGTTCCTCACCAATATATAGCGCTACTAATGCTAACAAACCTTTTACCAAGCTCCCCGATAACAGTAAGCTCAACATTACTTTAAGTAACGGTAAAAAACATACTTTCACCTTCACCACTAAACCAAATGTTACGGATGGAAGTTTTAACTCGCTGAAAACTTTAAGCGAAGCAATTAACTACAATAGCACTCCCGAACTTAAGTCGTATATCTCGAATAATAACCAAATAAAAATCGAAGTAGATAAAAACAACTTTCCGGATCTGCAAGTTATGTCTTGCAACGGCGATAACAATATTGGTGCTAATTTAGGAATAGAAATTAACTCCGTTTTTAAAGAAGGAATAAATCAAGGCGATAAATTCGAAATTGTCTCTAGCAATGACTCGATAAATAATACCAGAACTACAGAGCTAACATTTTTACGCAATAACCCCGACATTACAAAAGGAGAATTTAACGATCTCGTGACATTAGTAAAAGCAATAAATACCCTTGGACAAGACGAATTAAATGCACAAATAACAGACGAAGGAACAAGAATAAAAATCGAACCGATAAACAGCAAAATACTATATATTAACGACATTAAAGGAAATGTGACAGAAAAAATAGGTTTGCATAATGCCGATATTGTTTCCGCATTAGGTATGAAATCCACGGTAATACCACCTAAACATTTTGGCACTTTCGGTCAATTGAGTAATTTAATAGAAAAAGAACAAGGGATAAATTCTCATAAAAATCAAAATACTATCAGTATATCTGCAGACAAAGTACTAAGTACGATAAATTTTGCCAACCTTGAGGGTAGTGATAATATATTATCGGTTCTCGGCATATCGGATGATGTCGTGAGACCTTCTTATAACCCATTGGACGACAAAAAAAATATGTCATCAGGATTAATAAAACCAAGTTTTAGCAATTCTGTCAGAATCTATGATTCGTTCGGTACAAGCCACGAACTGCAAACGTTTTTTATTAAGCTTGAACAAAACAAATGGGGAGTGGAAATTTCGGCAAACCCCAATGAAATTCAATCAACAAGAACAGACGGTTTACTTGCTTATGCTAACCTTATTTTCAATGGAGACGGAACTATACGAGACATAGATTTCACCGGAATTAATAGTGACGAAAAACAACTTGTAAAGATTGCATGGACAAATCAAGCCGATGATTCGAAAATATCATTCGATTTAGGAATCGATCACGATGCGCAACACGATAATTTAACCCCTATCAACGGAATAAGGCAGTTAAGCACCAAGTATACTCTCGACTCATTCGAGCAAGACGGCCATGAAGTCGGTGTAATGAAAAGAATCAATATAGACGAACACGGAATAATAACGGGTGTTTTCAGCAATGGCTCGACGAGAAAAATATACCAGATACCTGTTGTCACTTTTCCAAATATCAACGGCTTGGAAACGGTAGCTCATAACATCTATTCCATGGGCAAACATTCCGGAAATTATTCGTTAAAAGTAGCGGGGCAAGGAAGTGCCGGCCATATTTCTTCGCAAACATTGGAAGGCTCTAATGTTACAATTTCCGACCAGATAACGAAAATAATCAAAACAAAACACGCTTCTCAGATTAATTCTAAGTTGATGCAAACGGCAGATAAACTATTTGAAGAAATCAGTAGGATCATCAGTATTTAACAACATAAAAATGTGAGGAGGAAAAGTGAGTAAAATCAGCGATAGAAAAAAGAATTTTATTTTTGCAATTACCATTTCCATATTATTTTGGTCGCTGTTTACTTATTGTACCATTTTAGCATATCTTTCATTTTCCAATTCAAAGATCCTGGAAAAAATTTCCACTTTTAGGGCATGCATTGCAACAACAGTAATATGCGGAATATTCGCTATATCTTCAACTTTTCCCGCAACATTATTTTCATGTGCAACTTGCTCTCAATGTATTAGTCAAAAAGAACAACAACCTCAAACAAACGATTAAAATTATTTTTTTTATTAATTTCGGCCTCTTATTTACCGACCAATATTCTGTCAACTAACTCTCGAACAGTAGGGATAAAACCATTGTCATAAAAGGGATCGTGAGCAAATTTATATGCGTTATGTCCAGAAAACATAAGTTGATTTTCAATGTTATTGCCCTGCAAAATTTCCTGAAGGGTTTTTTGTATACAAAAACTTCTCGGATCAACTTTTTTTCCAGTAGTATAATCGTCATGATCTTTCCAGTTACTAAATTTACAATGGCTTAAACAACCCATACATTCGATTTGATCACAATGAATTTCATTTGCTTTTTCAGGAGTAACAAAAATCAAAGTATCGTCAGGAGTTTTTAAAGAATCTGTATAACCTGCCGAAACCCAATCTTCAGATAACTTTTTACCTGCAGAAGTAACATAAGCTTTTCTAGCGCGATTTCCTATTAAAATTTCACAGTTGAATTCACTGTCTATAGAATTTCTAAACGGAATTTGACGATCGAAACGTTCTTTCAATTCTCGAATAAAGTCATTATTAACTGCCGAAGAATAGAAACCAGTAGGACTAAAACGATTCAAAAAAACATCGCCTTTTTTTAAAGTAAGTAAACGTTTCTTCCATTCATCGGATATCGGGCTTTCTTTAGTAAGCAAAGGCCTGGTACCGAATTGAAATGACAGCGGACCGATTTCATCGTCATTAATCAACTCAAGCCAATCTTTCAAATGCCAAACCCCTCCTGCCATAATAATCGGAACCAAGGATAAACCGACTTCATTCATGAATTTTCTTATGTGAAACAATCTGTCATGTGGAGCAATAGGAAAGCTAGGATCTTCATCATTACTTAAACCGTTATGCCCGCCGGCAAGCCACGGATCTTCGTACACGATACCGCCCAACAAATCTGCAACTTTACCGTAAGATCTCCTCCATAAAGCTCTAAATGCTCTTAAAGAAGAAATAATCGGATAATAATACACCTTATATTTAGCAGCTATTTCGGCAAGCTTATAGGGCATACCAGCACCACAGGTAATACCGTGTATCAAATGTTTCGCTTTTTCCAATACACCATGAAGAACCCTTTGTGCTCCTCCCATTTCCCATAAAACATTCATGTGTATCCTACCGTTATCCCCAGCAACATCATGAGCTATTTTTGCTTGGCTAATAGCAGCATTAATGCTGTAATTCATCAATTCTTCGTGCCTGGCTTTTCTAGTTTTGGTTTCATATTGCAAAGGTATAAGCTCGCCATTACCATTAACGTATTGTGCGTTAACTCCCGAAAAAGTCCCAACGGCCCCTGCCGCAGCAAAAGAACCAGCAGTTATGCCGCTGGATATTCCTATTCCTTTTCCCCCTTCTATAACGGGCCATACAGACTTACCCGATATTAAAATTTGTTTTACTATGTTCAAAATTATTATTTACGGTTATTATTTATTTTTTACACTAACAAAAGCCTTTTCACAAGATATTTAAACTTTAATTAGTTTTTTAGAAGTATTATTTCTTTATAGTAAGAGTAATTGTGTTTTTAATCAGTAATAGCATTATTTTTAATAAAATTTTACCCAAACTAAAGTTCCTGATTGCGATATTAATTACTTTAGCCATTATTTATTTTTCCCTACAAATAATTTCCAAATACGTAATCAATTGGAATTCTTACGAAAATGAAATAGTAAATCAGTTAGAAAAATCTTTCGGTAAAGGTTCAGTAAATATCAGTCATTTAGACGGCTCTTTATTAATGCCTAAAATTAATGCTTACAACTTTTACTTAAACAACGGTAATAATACGACAAAAGACATTCTGGTAATACCGAAAATAGAAATGAAAATATCATTATTATCAATGATATTTTTCAAACCCAAAGTAAAATCCTTAAACATCGAATCCGTTAATTTCAAGCTAACTCATATTAAAAATCTTGCTCTATTAACAAACAATGCACAACAAAAGATTCAAGCAATTAATATAAATAATGGAAATATAATTCTGGATTCTTACCTATTTAAAGACATCAAATTCGAAAAACTCAGCATCTTACTCGGAAATGAGTCATCAATAACAAGTAATATTATCATTGAAAATCGCTATTACAAAGCGATGTTAAATTTTAACGATACCGAACAAAATTTTTCTTTAACATCCGATTTATTCGAAGCAAAATTTAACGGTAAAAAATCAAAAGGCACACTAAACATAAACGGCAGTAACCTCGCTAATAACATCGGAAACGTTATAAAGCCAATATCCTTCAACAGCAAATTATGGGATAAATTTACAATCAGCACCAATATTTCATGGTCCCCGGATAATTTGAAGATAGATAATTTTCAATTAACAGATGATAACATTGCAATGAGCTTTAACTTTGAAAAAATACACAGTAATAATCAAACAAACCTTAAATTAACTGTCGATAAAATAAATTTAGATAACTTAATCGACGGCAAAAAAACGAATAATTTTTCATTACTGGATTTACAACAATATCTAGAGGGAGACAAAGATAACAATTCATCGGGAAAAATACTAATCGAAGCAAATGAAATTACATACAACAAAAAAGAAATAGACAACATCAAATTTAATTCAACTATTAGTGGTAAATTATTAAAGATAAATCAATGTACATTTGATATCCCAGGTAACACAACGGTAAATGTTATGGGCAAAATATTAAATAATAGCATAATATCTAAATTCGACGGCAATATCTCGTTAATCAGTAAAGACCCGAAAACATTACTTGCATGGGGATTACGTATCGAAAAAGATACACCTGGAAAAATTTTAAACTTTAATTCGAATATATCGATTACTCCTCAAGCATTTTCTCTGAATAACATAATGTTTGAAATGGACGGTGTAACTGCCGAATCTAAGATTTTTATTAAAAAATACTTAAAAGAAAGAGAAATAAAAGGCGAACTAAAGCTAGAGAACTTAAATTTAAACGACTTCAAATTATATGAAAATGTTAAAAATACAAGTTTTTATCAAATAAAAGATAAATTAGATCTTAACTTGGATATACGAAACATAAGTTATAAAGAGAATATTTTTGACAAATTTTCCCTAAAATTATTATCTGATACTGGAACACTCCTTTTAAAAAATATTAAATTCGATTCTAAAAGCCTAAAAGCAAACGGCAATACAACATTAGTAAATAAAGGAATTGAACGATCGGTTTATGCTAACATAAATATTGATTACATAAACAGCAAAATACTTGGTTTATCGAGTATATTAGATATAAACTATGACCCTGACCTACCCCAAGTTAAATGGTCATCAACACCAATATCGTGGTTTGGACTAGATAAATTAAACGGTCAGATATTAACACAAATAAAAAAGTTAGATACTCAAAACTTCGAACTTAATAACTTAAATATAGATTTAAGCTTAAAAAACAAAGTTTTATCTATTAACAAATTTAAAGGTGAAATCGATAAAGACAGTAATCTCGACATAACGGCAAATATTGGAATGGATTCGGAATCATCTGCATTATTTTCTTTTGTGTTAAATAACATCAATTTACCTAAAATCAGTAAAAACATTTTTAACATAGATGCAATAGCCGAAGGTAAAATTAGTTCCGTAGGAAGCATTAAATCAAAAGGAAATAACATCAATAAATTAATTGAAAATTTAGAAGGAAAGATGCAATTAGCTTCTCGTAATATAATAGTCAAAAATTTCGATATAGATCAGCTATTTAGAAAAATACCGAATATAACAAGTAATTCCGAACTGGCTACTTTAACGAAAGTATTAATATATTCAAACGAAACGAATTTTAAGTATTTAGACGGATTGATTAATATTAAAAATGGTATAATGGCAAATACACTAAAATTCAAAACAAATATCTCGAGTGGCGTACTTTCATCTCATTTATCATTACAAAATTTCAACACGAACTCGGTTATTAGGTTCTTTTTTGTTAATAGCAATGACGAATCTAAAGTATTATCTGTTGATATGAATATAAACGGACCGGTTTGGCTTCCTAAAATTTCTTTCGATAACAACAAAATACATAATATGATAATAGAAAACACAGCTTAATAACGATGGAGAAGAATACTAAAATTGCAAAACAAATAACTAAGTGTTACCCTTATCTTGTTTTGGCTAAGTTTTAAGTTGAAAAAGTCTTACACTTTATTAGTTATATGTATCACACTCGTAACTATAGTTTTTTACTGGTGGTATAGTAACAACAACCTCAAAAAAATTATTCTATACAAGCTCATCGAAAACAACAGCACAAATATAAAAAATATTTTTTGTAATGTTATTTGGGATAAGTATAGCATTAAGTTCGATTTACTGGATAACGACATAAATAAAATATTAAAAAGCACACAATTTAAAAATTTCGATCACGACTTACGTGATTTTTTTAAGAATTCCAAACTTGTACAAGTAATGGTTTATACCAAGTATAACAAACTTCTTTTTTCATTAAACAAAAATTACGCACACGATCACAAGCATCACATATTACCACTTGATAGAAACCAAATATATGAAGACGAAGAAGGAAATTTAACGTCGGTACTACCCATATACTCGGATAATAACGCTATACCAGATGCCGTCATGGAACTTAAGTATAAAAGTAGCTTCTTTATGAAGCATATCGACCATATTTATTTATCTTATTTTATTTCGATCACAATATTAATAGTAATTTCACTGGCAGTAATTTATTATATATTACTTGTAAATAGAAACGCACTACAAAAACAATACGATGTTAACGTAAAGCTAAAAATAGCCAAAGAAAATGCTGAAGAAAACAATGTAAAAAAATCGATATTCTTAGCTAATATAAGCCATGAGCTTAAAACACCACTAAACTCGATTATTGGTTTCTCTCAGTTAATTAAAGAAAATCCAAAAGCAAATGTTAGTAATTACCTAGAGTACATAAACGAAATACATAACTCCGGAGTTCATTTATTAAGTCTTATTAACGACATACTTGATTTTTCAAAAACCGAAGTAAATAAATTATCAATTCAAAATAACTTATTCGACTTAAATAAAGTATTGGAATCGTCTTTAAAAATGATTGCTCCCCGTGCAAAAAAACATAATTTACAAATAGACGTTAAAGTACCAAATAAACCCACAATTATAAAAGCAGATGCAAGAAGAATGAAACAAATATTTCTCAATTTACTATCAAATTCATTAAAATTCACTAAAGAAAACGGTAAAATTACTGTATCGATAACAAAACAAATCAAAAATATTGTAATAATAATAAAAGATACTGGAATAGGAATTGCAGATAAAGATCTTGCTCAAGCAATGTCTACGTTTGGACAAACAGATAATAATTTATCCAGAAAATACGAAGGTACTGGAATAGGATTACCTTTAAGTAAAAATTTAATCGAATTGATGGGTGGAACGTTTCAAATACAAAGTAAAGAAAAATATGGAACAAAAATTACAATTACATTTTCTGTACCAAAATCATAATCCAGATACTTAATAAAAAAACAAAATATTTGGCGTATTATTATTTCTATGAATAAAAAAAATCTTGTTAAAAACTTAGTAATTTTATTAACTTTGACGACGTTAATTTCACTTTGGTTAGTTGTTTTTTTTGAAAAAATACTAAATAAAAAAATAAATAGTATTGTAATTGAAGCAGTAGCATTACTAATTACTTTTACATTTTTTGCACTTGGTATAATTGAAATTCTACCCGACAAAAAAGAAGAAAAAAACATAACTGAAGAACAAACAAAAAGCGATTATCAAATAAAAGAAAACAAACAATTACCATCACCTTCAAAGCAAGAGCAGTACGTTAGTATTGCAGGCTCTGGCATATGTTTTGTCGCACAATTTGTTATGCTTATTATAGCCACAATGCCAAGCTTTTTTAATAAAAATCCAGCTCTTATTAATGCTAATCAAGTTATAGATTTAATAGGAACAGCATTATTTGTTACTGCAACTTCTATAACATTAGCAAATCGACTTAAACAAGACAAAAATGAAAAAACAAATGATACGAATCAAAATAAGCGAAAAGTATTACTGGCATCGGTTATGCTCCTCTGTGCAACAATTAATTTAGTAGGTAAAACAATCGATTCGTTTTATAAAACAAAATCGCAAGTAAACATCGCGCTACTTATACGCATTATCGGTACTACTATTTTTACAGTTGCATTTTGTGTCGATGCATTTTATAAGCCAAAACAACATTTAGACCAAACAATAAAACAAGAACAACAAAAAACACAATTGAAAACAAGGATGATAAAAATCATCTCACAAAAAACTGCTAGTTTTCGGTAAAATTCAATATGTTTTTATACAATGCAGAAAGGGATTTTTCGTCACTCATAGAATGATCGCTACTTTTTAATAATTCTACTGATACTTCAGATGATTGTAACTTTTTTGCTAACTCTAAAGACTTAGTATAAGGAACAACATGATCATTCATTCCATGCAACAAGACTACCGGTACGTTAATCGCAATAACGCTTTGATTCAAAACAAAATTCCTTTCACCATCAAGAATTAAATCTCGAGTAATAAAATAAGGGTTATCATTTACAGAAGAAGGAATACGAGTATAACCGTGCGATGTTATCTCCTTTTGTTGTTCAACAGAAAAAGTGCTAGAAAGATCTTGCGTAAAATCAGGAGCAGTTGCAATACCAATAAGGCTTTTAATACGTTCCGGATGTTTTAATGCCATTAAAAGCATTATCCAACCGCCCATACTCGAACCTATCACAATTTGTTTGCCGTCCGTTAAATTACATAATATGTTCAAGCCATCTTCAAGCCATTTACCGATATTACCATTATGGAATTCTCCTTTTGAATTACCGTGACCGGAATAATCAAATCGAGTAAAGGAAATATCGTGCTTTTTACAAAATTCATGCAATGCACTTGCTTTTCTGCCATACATACTAGAAGCAAACCCTCCACAAAAAATTACCGACCCTCTAATCCCACTAACTTGTTCATAAGCCAAACCTTGATGATATTTCATTACTTCTCCTAAATTTGATTTTCTTTAATTGTTAACTTACTTTCCTATGATAGGAAAATTATAAAAAATTTTTATACTATTTGATTTATTTTTTATCCGTATGTGAATTTTTTTCTTCCTCTTTTTTATCATTAATTTCTAATTTCACCTGAGGTAAAGAAAGCGAATTATCACTCATACTATTTAAATAAACTATTACATCTGCAATTTGCTCCGGTTTCGATATACCGGCAAAAGCCATCTTCGTACCCGAAATATATTTCTGCGGCTTTCGTAAAAAATGAAATAATTCGTCGTATCCCCAATCTCCTCCTTGTTTCAGTATAGCTTGCGAATAATTAAAATTACTACCCAAACGTGCCTTTTTATTACCCACTATACCCCATAAATTCGGACCCACTTTATTAGCTCCGCCTTTATCGAAACTATGGCAAGCAATACATTTTTTACTTATAACTTTACCTTTTTCCATACTTGCACTAGCAAGCAATGCAGGTATATTTAACATCTCTTCCTTTTTAGTGCTGCCTGCAATATTTTCCGATACCTCTACTTGAAAACCACGCTGCATAACTTTTGACGGTTTATACAATGCATCGACTATTACTCCGATCCCGACCATCACTACCGACACAAATAATATAGAAGCAAATATTTTATTTAATTCTAAGTCTTTCATAAATTAAACACACGAGTAAAAATTTCGTCCAAGTGTATATTATAAGAATTGATATCTAGCAAATTATCTAATTCTGCCTGATATTTTTGCAATTTTTCATCCTGCTTTAAGGCATCGATAAAATCAACTTTTTCATCCCAAGCTTTCATAGCGTTTCCTTGAACTATTTTATAAGCATCTTCCCTGCTTAAACCTTGTTTTATTAAGTACAGTAACACTTTTTGTGAAAAGAATAAGCCTTGTAATCGATGCAAATTCTTATTGATGTTCTCAGGGTAAATAACCAAATTTTTTACTAACTCGCAAAGCCTATTTAATGCAAAATCCAACGTTATACAAGCATCAGGAGCAATAAATCTTTCCACGGAAGAATGTGAAATATCACGCTCGTGCCAAAGCGCAACATTTTCAAAAGCGGGAATGGAATAGCTGCGTATTATTCGTGCAAGCCCAGTTAAATTTTCACTAAAAATAGGGTTTTTTTTATGTGGCATTGAAGAACTACCTTTTTGCCCGCCAGAAAAAAACTCTTCTACTTCTCTAACTTCCGTTTTTTGCAGATTGCGTATTTCGGTCGCAACATTTTCGATGGAACCAGCAATAATTGCAAAAACAGCAAACAACATAGCATGGCGATCCCGAGGTATAACTTGAGTCGATATCGGTTCAATAGCCAAACCCATAGCATTGGCAACATATTTTTCAACAAAAGGATCTATATTACTGAAATTACCTACCGGGCCCGATATGGCACACATGGCAATTTCCGACTTTGCATTTAGCAACCTATCGTAATTACGTTTAAACTCGCTGTAAAATCTCGCAAATTTTAATCCAAAAGACATTGGCTCGGCATGTATGCCGTGACTACGACCTATACATGTTATGTGTTTTGTTTCTTTCGCTTTTTTTTTTAAAATTTCCAATAAATCTCGTATATCGTCCAATAATACTTCCACCGAACGAACAAGCTGCACCGATAAACAAGTGTCCAAAATGTCAGAACTGGTCATGCCATAATGAATCAAGCGTCCATCGGGACCGACATGTTCGGAAATATTAGTCAAAAAAGCAATCACGTCATGCTTGGTAACATTCTCTATTTCAGCTATTCTTTTTAAATCAAAGCTGCTATCACGCTTAATTTTTTCCAAAGAATCGTAAGAAATATTTCCCAGTTTAGCTTGTGCTTCACATGCTAAAAGCTCTATTTCCAGCCATATGGCAAGCTTGTTACTCTCATCCCAAACTTTAGTTAAAGAAGAACAGCTATACCTTGGTATCATTTTCGATATGTTTAACCAATAAAGGTAGTTTTAGGACGATTTCCGGATGAAGCATAACTTGAACAACATAATCCCCAATATACTTAATTTGAGGTAAGAAAACATCTTTCGAAGAAATTTTTACTTTTAGTTTTTCCAATTCTTTAACGATATCTCGAGAAGTGATAGAACCGAATAATTTACCGTCCGTAGTATTTGCCTTACAGGAGATCGATAGTGAAACATCTCGTATCGATTCAGCTATTTTTTTTGCACTATCTAATTCTTTAGCATTTTCTTTTTCCAATTTTGCTTTATTTTTCTCTAATTCTGCTAAGTTCTCTTTGGTAGCCATAATTGCTTTTTTCTCCGGCAAAAGATAATTACGGCCATAACCGCCCTTCACTTTTACTACGGCGCCTTTTATACCTAATTTTTTAATATTTTCTTGTAAAATAACAAACATAATAATTAATCGCAAAAAGGAATTAAAGCCATAAATCTGGCTCTTTTTATCGCTTTTACAAGTATACGCTGATGTTTCGCACATACCTGAGTTAACCTTCGGGGTAACATTCTACCTCCGTCGGAAATAAAAGTTTTTAATAAAGAAACATCTTTGTAATCTATCGAAAGCTTTTCATACCTACAAAGAGGACAAGGTTTTTTATCTTGAAAAGAATGTTGCATAGAAAACAGCATAGAATGAGTATTTCTAGCATTATCATTTCTATTCTTTCTCATCATTTTCACCTTCTACTTTCATCATAGGAGAATCACCTTCGACAATCTCATCTCTTCTTAATTCCAAATAACGCATCACTAAGTCGTTCAATTTTAATTTTTTCTTGAAATCGGATAAATTGCCGCTATCCGATTCTATGCACAACATAAAATAATGACCTTTTTCTTGCTTATTAATTTTATATGCAAGATCTAAAAGTCCCCAATATTCTTGCTTTAATATTTTAGCTCCGCCAGTTTCCAAAGTAGAACAAAGGTTTCCCATTAACCTCGTAACTTCATTATCGGAAAGACCTTGATGAGCTATGAAACTATATTCGTATTTATACACAAGTAAATAGGTTTATTTTTTCTTATTCTAAAAAAATTATTCTAATATCGCAAGCTGTATCTTGCATTTTTTCATCGATTTTATAACTTTTGTTTGTTCGCATCATATTTATTTAATTATGCCTGAAACCAGAGTCGAATTCGATTCGATGGGAGAAAAAAAAGTTCCAATCTCTAAGCTTTGGGGATCCCAAACACAAAGGTCGTTGGAAAATTTCAGTATAAGCAATGAAAAAATTCCCATTCAATTAATAAAAGCATTGGCAACAATAAAATTTGCCGCTGCTAAAACAAATCAAGAATTGGGGTTGCTCGAGAGCAACCTGAGTGAAGCCATAAGATGGGCTGCTAACAAAATTATAGAAGGTAAACTAAATGACGAATTTCCGCTATCGGTTTGGCAAACAGGTTCAGGAACGCAAAGCAATATGAATGTCAACGAAGTAATAGCTAACTTGGCAATTGAAAAATTAGGCGGAAAAATAGGCAGTAAAACACCTGTTCACCCCAACGATCACGTTAATATGGGACAATCTTCCAACGATACGTTTCCTACAGCAATCAACATTGCAACGGCATTAGAAGTAAACAACTCGCTCTTGTCTACATTAGAAAACTTTCACAATTCGTTACAAGAAAAAGCGAACGAATTTAAAAATATAATTAAAATCGGTAGAACGCATTTGCAAGACGCAACTCCGATAACATTAGGGCAGGAATTTTCCGGATACACAGAACAAATAAAAAAAGGAATTGAAAGAGTAAAATCGGTAAAAAGTATATACGAGCTAGCTCAGGGAGGCACAGCAGTAGGGACCGGTATAAATTCTCACCCCCAATTTGCCAAAATGTTTGCCAACGAAATTGCTGAAATAACAAAATTACCTTTTGTCACAGCGAAAAATAAGTTTGCATCGCTAGCCGCACACGACGAATTAGTTGAATTAAGCGGAGCACTTAATACGATAGCCGTAAGTTTAATGAAAATAGCAAACGACATTCGCTTGCTTGGATCAGGACCAAGATGCGGTATCGGAGAGATTACACTACCTGCAAACGAACCCGGTTCATCAATAATGCCAGGCAAAATCAATCCTACCCAGTGTGAAGCGGTAACCATGCTGTGCACTCAAGTAATGGGAAATCACGTAACGGTAACAATTGCAGGTTCTAACGGTCATTTTGATTTAAACGTATTCAGACCAGTAATGGCATATAATGTATTACAATCGATAACATTGCTTAGCGACGGCATAAACAGTTTAAATAAAAATTGCGTAACTGGAATCAAAGCAAATGAAAAGCAAATCAAATTTTACTTAAATTCTTCTTTAATGTTGGTTACGGCACTTAATAAGCATATCGGATACGATAATGCCGCAAAAATTGCCAAGCTTGCCTATAAAGAAGATTTAACGCTAAAAGAAGCAGCACTAAAGCTACAATTGCTAAGTTCCGAAGAATTCGATAAAATAATACAACCTGAAAAAATGTTATCCTCTCGTGAGTAAGTGTTCTTTGTTAAATAACTATATAAAACCGTACAGGTTTTTTATCGCCGCAATATTTCTTACCATAATCATCTCTTCTCTTGCAGTCTTAAGCTTAGGACAAGGAATTCGTTATATTATCGATCACGGATTACTTACGGGAGACAAATGGTCGTCATTTTCAACTATCGCTCTAGCCTCCGGATTAATTATTGCGATAATGAACGGAGCCATTTTTGCCCGCATTTGTTTAATTAGCTATACCGGGGAAAAGATAATAGCCAATATCAGGATAGATAGCTATAATCATTTACTTAAATTACCCAAAAAATTTTACGAAAAAAAAAGAACAGGAGACATATTATCGACATTAATCTCGGATACCGCAACCTTACAAATAATAATCAGCGGTGCATTGTCGAACGCATTAAGAAATTTCGTCATGACACTCGGAAGTATAATTATGCTTCTTTATACCAGCCCTAAATTAAGCGCTTATTCTTTCATTGCCATTCCGACAGTAATTCTTTTTATCTCGTTACTTGGAAAAAGAGTAAGAAAGTTATCGAAAAAAGCACGTGACAGCATAGCTAACATTGCTTCATACAGTGAAGAAACACTAAACGGGATCAAGACGATACAAGCCTTCACTTATGAAAAACAATCGGCGGTTAAATTCAAAGAATACGTAAATTATACGTTGAATTGTTTCGTTAAATACGAATTCACCAGAGCTTTATTAGTAATACTGATCGTTACTACGGTTTTAAGCGTAGTAGGGTTTATTTTTTGGATAGGTAATAACGGCATAATCAACGGAAATATCACTTACGGCCAGCTCTCAGCTTTCATGTTTTATGCAATGCTTGCCGCCAATTCCATCTCGCGATTAGGCGAAATATTCTCCGAATTACAACAAGCGGCTGCCGCTATTCAACGGTTAAACGAATTATTTCTCGAACCAAACACCAACCTAATAGAAAACAAATCTCCTCGTTCGATACCGAAAAACATAACAAACCTAAAATTTTCCAACGTTACGTTTTCTTACTCGCCGGAAACACAAATACCGACTATTTCCGATATGTCTTTCACTATAAATACGGGAGAAAAAATTGCTATAGTAGGTCCTTCCGGCGCAGGTAAAAGTACTATTATCGAGTTATTGTTAAGGTTTCACGAAATAAGTAGTGGCAGAATAACAATCGACGGAATCGACATTACGGAATTTACAATCCGCGATTTACGCAAATTATTTGCCATAGTTCCGCAAGATCCGGTCATTTTTTCCACAACCATTATGAAAAATATAATTCTCGGTAAGCCCGAAGCAACCGACGAAGAAGTAACAGAAGCGGCAAAAAACGCCAATGCAATGGAATTCATCGATAAATTGGAAAATAAGTTCGAATCATTCGTAGGAGAAAAAGGATTAAAATTATCCGGAGGACAAAAACAACGGATAGCAATCTCTCGAGCAATATTGAAAAATGCCAAAATATTACTACTCGATGAAGCCACTTCGTCTTTGGACACCGATAATGAAAGATTAATCCAAGAATCGCTAAAAAAGTTAAACAACGTTATCACTATAATCATTACTCACAGGCTGTCGACAGTAAAGTATGTCGATAAAATCATGGTAATCAACCAAGGTAAAATAGTAGATATGGGCACCCATAAAACATTATTTGCTAAAAACGTCTTTTATACCAAGCTGATTAATTTACAAAATATAAGTTAATGCCCACTCTTTTATGTATACTCGACGGTTGGGGTTACGGTACAAATAATAAATACAATGCCATAAGCCGGGCATATATTCCCTACTGGAATCACCTGATGAAGTCTTATCCCCATTGCAAAATATTAACTAGCGGAAGAGCGGTGGGTTTGCCCGAAGGACAAATGGGAAATTCGGAAGTAGGCCATATGACGATAGGAAGCGGAAGAATAATAGATCATTCGTTAATTCGTATCAACAAAGTACTGGATAACATCGGCAACAATAAAAATTATACGGATTTTATTAAAAAAATAAAAACAAATAATGGAAAATGCCATGTTCTCGGTCTTTTATCTCCGGGAGGAGTACATGCACACGTCGATCATATAAAATATTTGATCTCCCTGTTGGAAAAAGATAATGTTCAAATGGTACTACATAGCTTTCTGGACGGAAGGGACACATTGCCCAAATCAGCTCTCGATCACCTAAAAAACCTTCGATCAACAACTATTTGCGGCAGGTATTACGCAATGGACCGAGATCAAAACCTCGATCGAACAAAAAAAGCTTACGATCTAATAATGTACGGACATAATGAAAAAGTATCCCGATCGGCAGAAGAAGCAATAAATTATTATTACGAACAAAATATTACGGACGAATTCATTCCGCCGACAGTAATCGGTTATTACTCGGGAATAAAAACCGGTGACGGAATATTATTATGCAATTTCAGACCCGATCGAGTAAGGCAAATTCTATCGGCATTGTTTGGAAATTATGATTTCTCTCATCAAATAAAACCGGAAATACTGGGAATGGTCGAGTATTCAAAAAATTTAAAAATAAAATCGATTTTACCTAATATTAAAATCAATAACACTTTAGGAGAATTAGTATCCCGAAATAACATGAAACAATTAAGAATTGCCGAAACGGAAAAATACGCTCACGTAACCTTCTTTTTTAATGGAGGAAATGAAAAAAAATATCCGAATGAAGAAAGAATTTTAATTCCTTCGCCTAAAGTGGCAACTTACGATCTAAAACCGGAAATGTCAGCTTACGAAATCACCAATGTTTTAGAAAAAGTTCTTAATGAAAATCAATTCGACTTAATAGTGGTAAATTACGCAAATCCCGATATGGTAGCTCATTCGGGAAAAATGAAAGAAACCGTTCAAGCAATAGAAACAATAGACAAATGTTTAAGCAAAATCATACCGATTACGATCAAAAATAAAATCGATACTATAATTACCGCTGATCACGGAAATGCAGAATTTATGTATGACGAATTATCAAAATCTCAGCATACCGCACACACTACCAATCCCGTACCGCTAATTTTCGTGAGTGACAAAAAAGCAACGTTAAATGACGGTCAATTATCCGATATCGCTCCCACCATATTACAATTACTAAATATACCAAAACCGCAAGAAATGACCGGAAGCAGTATAATAAATAATCTTATTTAGTCGCGAATTAAAAGTTATATAAGCATAAAAAGTACACCCTAGAGGATTCGAACCCCTGACCTTTTGATCCGTAGTCAAACGCTCTATCCAACTGAGCTAAGGGTGCTTGACGAGGATAAAGATATTATACAAAAAACCTTAGAGAAGTTCTAGTTACTTGCAAATGCTTTATATAATAATTCCCTTTCAACGGGAATAGAAATATTAATATCGTTAAAACAATGTTTATATAAAAAATAATTCGTTACTTGTAAACATTCAGTAAATTCATTTTCGGGATCAACGGTATTTTCCCGGTTATTACTAATTTCATATAACGTTTTGGGTAAATGCAACAACTTATCTTTGTATGAAAGCCCGACATTGTAAGAAATTGCTCGACCGGTTTTCGGGGAGATAAATGCCAAATCATGAACCGAATTATTCACCGGGCATTTATTCAAATCCAAACCGAAACCAAGCTCTTTCAATAAAGTGAGTTCCAATTTAACGTAGTTAATCAACCATTTATTCGAATTTTTGAGAGCGTGTAACAAGCTATAGCAAGATTCATATATTGCAAATTTTGGATCCCTCTCCGGCAAAATTTTTGCCAAAGTTTTCGCAACCGCACATAACGCTAACATTTTTTTATAATCGTGAAAAAATAATGCCGGTATCGATTCCAGCAATTCGAAATAAAATCTCCCCAAATGAATGGATAATCTTGCACTCCAACGAACATTTAATACGTTCCCTATTTGTAATGCACAAAAATTTTTTGTTACTACATAGCCCGAATATAAACCGTGATTTTTAGTCAAAACGCTAATTATAGCAGATTTTTCGTCTCTTTTTTCTACAGTTAGTAATATTGCAACGTCAGTTAGCTTCATTAACGTATATTAACTTACCCAACAAATGTTTTTCCTGATCGTTAACTTCTTGCCATTCTTGCGTTCGACCACATTTACTTACCGCAAGCAAATTGTCTGTCACATTGTAAGCATATATCAAATATTCGTGCCCAGTAACAAAATCAAACCCGCATTCTTTGTCAAATTTGGTAGATGCTAGCCACAGATATTCTTCACGAATAGATTTCCATGACCTATGAATTTTTATCTTCACTAAATAATCGAAAGGATTAATCCATATTTTTTTTTCAACTCTTCCGTAAAAAACCGCTGCCACTTCTTTTTTAGCGGATCTCACCCCGGGAGTTTCGTCACATATGCAAACTGCTCCTACCATACCGGAAAAAAAAATTAATATTACGAAGAAAACAATATGAAATTTTTTCACGAACCATTGATTAAATTAAAAGTAAGATTATCCCAGCTGAATATTAAAGTAAAATTAAACATCTACATAAATTAAGTATCATTTTTGTGGAAAATTTTTCTATATACATAATTTCCATTTATAACTACACTATTTTTATGAGCCGATTAATTTTAATTGATGCTTACGGCTTTTTATTTAGAGCATATCACGCATTACCTCCTTTAATGAACCCTAAAGGCGAACCCGTCGGTGCCGTTTACGGGTTTTTAAACATGTTGTTAAAAGCATTTTCCGAACATAAAGCAACTCATTGGGCAGCAATTTGCGATACCGGCAAAAAAACCTTTCGCGAAGAAATTTTCTCTGGATATAAAGCAAACAGAGGTGAACCCGATGATGATTTAATTCCTCAATTTTCCCTGCTACAAGAAGCTTTAGCCGCATTTAACATGCCTTGTATTTCTGCTGAAGGATATGAAGCGGACGACGTTATAGCAACGCTGGCGACAACCTCAAAAATTGATGTTACCGTAATTTCTTCGGACAAGGACTTGATGCAACTGATTAGCGAGAAAATTAAAATGTTCGATCCGATGAAAAATAAATTTATTAATGAACAGGACGTAATTACCAAATTCGGAGTAACGACCGATAAATTACTGGATTGCTTCGCACTTATCGGCGATTCTTCGGATAACATTCCGGGAGTACCAGGAATAGGACCTAAAACTGCAACATTACTGATAAATGAATTCGGTTCTTTGGAAAATTTGCTTAATAACTTAGAACAAATTAAGCAAAACAAAAGACGAGAAACATTACGGCAAAACATTGATCAAGCATATCTTTCAAAAAAGCTAGCAAGATTATGCGATGATGTGAAGCTTGATACCAAATTTGATAACCTTATATTCACAACACCAAAGCAAGAAAATTTAATTCCCTTTTTGCGAAAACATGAATTTAAAGTAATCATAAATAAAGTAGAAAAGCTATTCTATCCAAATCACAACAACAATAAAGAAATTAAAATTACACAAGATTTAAAAAACTTAATTACGGAATGTAAACAAGAGGGTATGTTCTCGATTTGTTTTCATTTTAATCAGTTGGAAATCGAGTTATTGGGAATATCAACTAATTCTAATAATTATCTGATTTCATACGACCAAGTAAATTCATTGCAGGAAATATTCGTTTCCCCCAACATATTGAAAATCAGTTATAACGTCAAACTACTGTTAAAATATTTCGATATCTCGCCTTTTGCCGACATCGATGTGATGGCATATACGTTAAATACCACTAAAGAAAATTTACAAGATTTATCTTACCGCTATCTGGAAGAACAATTACCTGCTAATCCCGCATTGCAAGCCAGGGAAATGATTAAGTTATACGAAATTTTGCGAGAAAAATTATTTGAGCAAAAATCCGTTACCTTATATGAAAGATTAGATCGCGCATCGATATCAGTGCTCGATTCGATTGAAAAAAACGGAGTGTTAATAGATTCTAACGTACTGAAAACGGCATCGAAAACATTTGAACAAAATATAGAAAATATCGAACGAGAAATATTTAAGCTTGCTGGACATCGATTTAACATTGCTTCGCCAAAACAATTAGCCAATGTTATGTTCACCGAAATGGGAATAAGAGGAGGAAAAAAATTAAAATCAGGCAATTACAGTACTAATAACGAAGTGCTGGAGTCCTTGGCATTACAAGGAATCGAATTCGCTGAAAAAGTTTTATCTTGGCGTCATTTCAGTAAATTAAAAAATACTTATACGGACAGCTTACTCTCTCACATTAACAAAAAAACAAAAAGAATTCACACCACCTACTCTTTAACTAATACCTCTACCGGTAGGTTAAGCTCGAATAACCCCAACCTACAAAATATCCCCAAAAATAAAGAAAGCAACATTAGAAAAGCATTTATCGCAGCAAAGGAATGCGTGTTGATTTCAGCAGATTATTCGCAAATAGAATTGCGTTTACTGGCACACATCGCTAACATTGCAGATTTAAAGCAAGCTTTAAGTGCAGGCGAAGATTTACACAGCGTCACCGCAAAACAAATCTTCGGAGAGTCTAACGATGACTTAAGGCGCAAAGCAAAAGCGATAAATTTCGGCATAATATACGGAATTAGCCCATTCGGTTTAGCCAAGCAATTAAACATCGGCAATACAGAAGCTCAAGAATATATAACGAATTACTTTAATCGTTATCCCGGAATAGAAACTTACATGAAAGAAATTAAAGATTATGCCAGAAGCTACGGATATGTTAAAACGATTTACGGAAGACGTTGCTACCTTAAAGATATTAACAGCAAATCTTTCCCAATCAGGAGTTTTACAGAAAGAGCCGCAATTAATGCACCTCTTCAAGGAAGTGCTGCTGATATTATGAAAGATGCAATGGTAAAACTATCGAGAAAGCTAACTTCCGGCAAAATAATTTTACAAATTCATGACGAATTAATAATAGAATCACCGAAAGAAAAACTGGAATATAACGTCATGCTAATAAAAACTACCCTGGAAAATACAGCAAACTTAACGGTACCGATGAAAGTTAATGTAAGTTACGGTGATAACCTGAATAATTTAACCGAATTACTATAATGGGAAACATCGCCTATCAAGATGGTGATTTTATTTTTCTATACCTACAGCAGGTTTAAAATCATCAATTTTCACTTCCAAAGTTTGACTTTTTATATTGTTACGATAAATGTTAATAAAAAATGTTACCGAAACTGCTGAACCGACAAAACTTAATGCCAAAAAACACCCAAGAAAAGAAGCTCCGATAATATTTACAGGTTTGTTTTGCAAAAAGCATGAAAGATAAAAAGCAAAAACAACACAGGAAGAAGCACTTGCAACAAACAAAAAAAATAAACCGATAGTTTTGCGATCACAAACATTGTATAAAGTCTTAAAATTTATCTCTTGCTTATTTTTATTTTGCTTTTTTTCCAGACCTAATTCGGTGATATCTGCTTCCGGTAAAGAAAAAACACAATGATTATTCATTAAATTAAACAGTCTAAGCTTTTCCGCCTCCGTAACATCACTTGATAAACCCATAGTCACATCACCAATATCATTATGTTTCAATGTAGAAAGAGAAAATTGGCTCTGACTAATTTGTCCATGTTCAAAAAGAGTAATACAAAGTTTTTTATCTCGAACTGTATAACCTAATTTCTCTACCGGTACCAAAGAAATACTACCATCAGTATCAAATACTCCGTTATCACAACTAAGCTCACTTATTGTGCATTTTTGTTGAAGCCAAGCTTTTTTTCCAGATATAATTATTATGGAATAAGTATGTTTCAATTGATCTTCTTGTTTAACAAATATCAATAATGGTAAAGGTAAAGAATATTTTTGATTTTTAAGGATTAAACTTGTACTTTCATTACCCTCTGTTGAAGGATAATATAAGATGTGTAAGCTATTTGCTTCCATAATATTAATAATTTACTCTCAATTAATATTATCATACTTTTTTAACTAAAATAATAATTTACTAAAAATCAATTTCCATAAAAATTCAAAGCTATTGCCTAACATCTCAAATTAAGATAAAATTTTAATAAAGAATAAATAATTATAATCAATAATTATTAGTGTGTTAGAAGGATTATTAAAGTTTGCTATTTGGACTCGTAGCACTGTTTTAACCAGATTTTTATTAAAATACACCCGACCCAACAAAAAATTGCTAACTCAAGCAATTAAAACCGGTAAGAATGGAATAATTAATTTAGTTTTGGGAAAATGCACCAATCAATTAGTAATTAATCAATTTACTCAAGCATTAAATAGTCAAGATGGAAATACGGTAAACATTTTGTTGAATTTTTCTCAAAACAAGTCTTCTTTAAGGCTCCTATCAAAAACAAAATTAAACTCGTACATTGAGCAAGCAATAAAAGATCAAAACACAAAAGAATTAGATTTCTTATTAGATTACAGCGATGATAAATTTCAATATTGGAATACTACCATTGATAAGAACCAAGAAGAAATTTTAACCGTTATAGAAAAAAAACTCGATCAAAAAGAATTAATATGGGTGTGTACAATTTTAACAATGGGCTTAAAAAATAGTATAACAGCAGAAAAATACAATCAAATACCAATGAAGAAACAACTTGTCTTTAAAGATGACAAGCAAGAAAACAAAGAACAATATTTAGAAGAACTAAAACAGCTAAAGGTGAAAATCCTCGATAGAATGAATAAATTAATTGAAAATAAAACAACAGTTCTAACAGTACTTGACTATGTCGTTTTGGCAGCAAGTTTAACCGAAGAACCGGACGTACTTGAGACGATATTACAAAATGAGCAAATAAAACGAGAAATACCAAGCAATATTGCAACCATATTTAATAGAATAACACAAGATTTTAGTGAACAAAATTTCAAAGTAAGAATGAGCATCGAAAAAGATGAAGAGGTTCCCGATAGACAAAGCAAAATATTGTTTAATACTTTATCAACACTGCAAAAGCATGCACCAGTTGAAACGAAAAATTACATAAGGGAAAACATGCCGCAAAAATGGAAAACACAATTAACAGAATTTCTATCTAAGACAGATAATGCCAAACAAAATTGGTCTGAAATAAACAAATTGTTCCCATATGGTCAAAGTGATAATATAACAACAGGTACACAAGTAATTCAACCAGGTAACCTGCAACAAATAACGATGTAAGTTAATTACAATCTCTACGCCAATCAAGTGCTATGCTTAACGTCCCTTCATCTAAATAATCCATTTCGCCTCCCATCGGAATTCCGTTTGCTAATGAAGAAATTTTCACATCAGAAAAACTTTTTATCAATTCGACAATATAATTAGCTGTTGTTTGACCTTCAACCGTTGCTCCCGTTGCCAAAATAACTTCTTTAACATAATACTTTTCAATTCTGTTTTGCAAAGAAGAAATATTAAGTTTATCCGGACCTATTCCGTCAATTGCCGAAAGATTTCCTCCCAACACGTGATATAAACCGTTATATATTCCCCCGCGCTCCAATGCCCATAAATCTATTACTTCTTCTACTATGCATAACAAAGAATTATCCCTATTCGAATCGTTACATAAAGTACACGGAGAATTTTTATCTAAATTTCCGCAAATCAAACAATGAGTTATGGAACTTTCCAATAACGAGATAGACCTAAGAATCGGTAGCATAAAATTTTCTTTATTTTGCAAAAGGTAAAGAACTAACCTTCTGGCAGATCTCGGGCCTAAACCAGGCAATTTGGACATCAGTTTTATGAACGATAAAATATCTTTATCCATAGAAAATTTTAAGTATAATAAGTGTTATATACAAGTTAAATCAGTGATTTACTATCTTTAATATGAAAATCAAAATAACATTTTTAACCCTATTGATAGTACTATTATCGATCGGTAACGGAAATAGCAATAATACTAAATTCAGAGAGTTTTTTCCTCAAGATTATGTTACTCCCGAAGGGAAAGTTTTACCTAAAGATCAATATATGGGCAACATTCATGCACCAATAACAATGGTAGAATATGCCTCTTTTTCCTGTATTCATTGTGCAACCTTTAGTAAAACAGTATTACCTTTAATCAAAGAAAAATATATTGATACGGGAAAAGTATTTTTTATCTTCAGGGATTTTCCTTTAGATGAACCGGCATTAAAAGCCGGTATATTTGCCAATTGCTATGCATCCGACAAATATTGTAACGATGATAACAAACTTTGTGCGGGAAATTATTTTGCTATTTATCATGCCTTATTCGATTCGTTAGAATATTGGGCTTCCGGAACCAATATCGTAAAAAATCTTAAAGAAGTCGCAAAAATCGGTAAAATGGATGTGAAAAGATTCGATAGTTGTATGCAAGATAAATCAATTCAAGAAAAAATTATCAATAGTAAAATATATGCAATTCGCAACTTAAATATCAACTCTACCCCGATTTTCATAATCAACAAGGTAAAATATGAGGGAATACGAAATTTAGAGTTTTTCACAAAAACGTTTGACGAAATTTTAGCTACAACAAGCTAATTTTCTATACAAAACAAGATTTTTTTGTCAAATAATAATTATTAAGGAACAAAATAGTTTGATTAAGCTATTACCCAACTTGATTAAATTATTATTAAATGATATATTACAAACAATTAACATTATATTGAGGGAAAATAATGAAACACTCAACTAATTACTCGATACTTGAATCAGCCGGTCAAAATTCTACCGGTTTTTTAGTAGCATCGGCTTTTACCGGAATCTCTTTGGTTAACATCACTATTGGTTGTGCTACAGTATACGGGGCATATAAAATATATCAAAATAAAGATAAAGTAACTTCATTCAGTAAAAATGCTCAAGAATGTGCGACTTGGTATTTAAGCAGTTTATATAATTTTGCTTATTCGACTAGTCAATATGCTTACAGTGGCATTACATACACTTATAACGCTACAAAAAGTGCTTATGAAACCGTTTCTTCTTACCTAAACGATTCACCTGCATCAGAAGAAGAAGAGTATTATGATTGTAATGATGGAAGAACAATGGAGGCAGATGATAACAATACCGTACCAACTACTTCTTTAAGTGATGTTGCGGAAAGACTCCAACAAAATTCCAGGATATTGGCGGCAACCGCATAGTAAAAAAAATGCTCCTCTCATCTTCTTCTTAACATAAGAAGTACCGGAGTAAAAAACAAGGTTAATATCGTAGCAAATGTTAACCCTCCCGCTACCGTTGTTGAAAGATGCACCCACCATTGGCTGGCAGGGGCATCATAACTAATGTTACCATTCAAAAAATCAATATTAATTTTTAATACCATCGGCAACAGCCCTAATATCGTAGTACCTGCAGTTAACAAAATCGGTTTCACCCTGGATACTGCAGATTTTATTATTGCTTCTTTATAAGCACATCCCTCACGTAAATTTGTGTTCAGTGCATCAATTAACAGTATATTGTTATTAACCACGATTCCTGCTAAGGATATAATTCCTACGCCACACATAGTAACCAAAAAAGTATTTCCAGTAACAAGTAAACCTATTAACACCCCTGCAGTCGAAAGAAATACGGCCGTCATCACAACAAAAGCATCATAATAGCTGTTAAACTGAATAACTAAAATCAATATTACTCCCATCAAAGCTAAGGCAAATGCTTTGGATAAAAAAGATTTTGCTTCTTGTTGATCTTCACTTTCACCTTTAAAAGTAATATTTATTTTCGGATCAAACTCACTTTTTTTTACCAAAAGTTCTTGTTGCAACTTTTTTATTTGTCGATCTATCAATAATCCGGGAGCTACATCTGCCGTAATAGATAATACTGGCAAAGACCCCTCTCTACTTAATTTCTTGATTTTATTTTTCGGGCTAACTTCAATAAAATTACTTACCGGAACAGGGCCGTGTATTCCATTGATAAATAAGCTGTTTAATTTCGTGATATTTCTCTCATGTTTAGGCAAACGCACCAAAATATCAACTTCTTCATCAACATTATTCGGTCTATAGCTTCCTACTTTTGCTCCGCTCGTTATCATCTTGATATATTCGCCGATCAAACCGACGTTTACTCCCGATAAAGACGCCTTATTTCGATCAATTTTTATCTCCCATTCTATCTCGGGAGAAGAACGAGTATCATCGACGTTAACGAAACCTCCGATTTTTTCCATAACATTTAGCACTTTTTCCACGGACGAATATAAATTATCGGTAGTAAAGGAAGAAATATTTATCTTAATCGGCTTTTCTCTTGCCAACGGACCTTTTTTTTCTTCCTGTACTTCAATCACTATTCCTTTCAAATCCTTAGTTCTATTTTTGATATCGTCAATTATACGAGTCGCTTTCCTTCTTAGCTGCCAATCCGTAAACTCCAATTGTATCAATCCTATAATATCGTCAGTAGAAAATTTTCCCCCTTGAAATTTACCCGACCGCGAATAAAAAACTTTAACTTCATCGTTAATATTAAGTATTCTTTGTTCAACTGTGTTCAGTAAGTTATCACGTTGTTCGGCAGAAAAATTCCCTTGTGCTCTTACCGTTATTATTGCCGATTCTGGCTCCACTTTTGGAAAAAATTCAAATCCGCGACCAAAAAATGCATAACCGAACACGGAAACGATCAATACCCCAATTATAATTAATACGAACCGAACCGGTTTAGATAATACTCCTTTTAATAACGAACAGTACTTCTTCATCAACGGACCTAACGATTTAACTTTTCCTTTATCGATCGCTTCCATTTGAGCAATTTTCACCCGATTATCAGTTGACGGCGCACCGAAGATCCCTCCTAAAACCGGGGTAAAAACAAGTGACATTACTAAAGACCCCGTTAAAGTAGAAATTAACGTAATCGGCAAATACTTCATAAATTGTCCTATCATTCCCGGCCAAAACAACAGCGGCACGAATACGATTAACGTAGTAGCGGTCGAAGAGACAATAGGCCATAACATCCGCAAAGCGGCACTGCGATAAGCATCATGTTTATCCATCCCGATAATCATTTTCCTATCTGCATACTCGTTCACAACAATTGCAGCATCAACCAACATACCGATAGACATAATTAAGCTAAAAAGCACAACTATGTTCATAGTCATACCCAAATAGGATAATATGATTATTCCGATATAAAACGATCCGGGGATCGCCAAAGCAACCATAATTGCCGGCCTAATTCCCATAAAACCTACTATTACGGTAATAACCAAAACAGTTGCCATCAATATATTGTTCTGAAGATCGTGTAATACCTCCATTACTTTTTTTGACTGGTCTAACGAGTAAATAATCGAAAGATGCTCGGGCAAAAACGGCTTTGCCACTTCCATTACGGTCTTTACTTGCGCTACTGTTTCTATTAAATTTTTGCCGCTTCTCTTTGCCACTTCTATCACCAAACCAGGTTTTCCGTTTGTGCGGACAAAACCGCTAACATCACGAAAAGTAGGCTTAACTTCGGCTACATCTTTTATGGTAACTACGGAATCTTCACTTACCTTAACGGGAACATTTGCAATATCTTTTATATTCTCCAAAACTCCGCTTACTTTTACCGAATACCCGTTTTGTAAATTTCCTGCCGCTACCAATCGGTTATTCCCGTCAATTGCTTCTAACACTTTCCTTACTTTTAAATCGTAACCCTCCATTACACTGGGTTTTATTATGACATCTACGGTTTCTTTCCTGATTCCTGCGATTTCCGCATTTAATACGTTCGGCAACGATTCTATTTTTTTCTTTAATTCACGGGCTATCGATATCAATTTTCTTTGAGGTATTTCCCCAACTAACGCAACGTTTAACACCGGAAATAAACTAAGATTCACCTCTTCCACTTTCGGCCTTGTCGCATCTTTCGGTAATTCCGAAACTATATCGTCTATCTTAGCCCTTACATCCTCTAACGCTTTATCGCTATTAAAACCAGCATCAAATTCTAAAACGGTATAACCTCGCCCGTCGGTAGCACTAGAACGCATTTCTTTCACTCCCGCAATGGAACTTAAAGTATTTTCTATAGGTTTTATTAGCAATCTGTCACTATCTTGCGGCGATATACCTTGCAAATTTGTAGAAACTAATATTATTGGTACTTTAACATCGGGAGACAACTCTTTAGGAGTGTCAATATAGGTAGTTATTCCGATAATAAAAATGATTATAAGAATTAATAAAGTAGCTTTATCATGCTTAATGCATGCATCGATTATTGCTTTCATCTAACTTATTATTTGCATTAGAAATTTACCAGATGTTATCTAGTAAATTATTAACACCTTTAATAAGATCACAAAAGTTATTTTACTAAATTTATATCCATCTCAGGGGATAAGAAAGACTAACAGAAATAAAGCAGGAAAAAACTTTATTTTTATGAGATAAGACGAAAATATAAATCAATCTGCAAAAGAAGGTTCCTGCAGTATAAACTTTTTCACTTTTTTCATAGCTTGTTCTTCAATCTGTCTTACTCTTTCAGACGAAATTTTATATAATTTACTAAGCGCACTTAACGTAACAGGCTTTTCTTGTAATTTCCGTGCAATCAATATTTCTCGATACCTTTTATCTAAAGAATCTAATGCTTTAACCAACAGACCTCTTTTATGATTTAAACATTCTCTCTCGGCATACTCCTTTTCTTGTATGCCTTCTTGAGTAAGAACTTCATTAGATATTTCGTTTTCTCGGTCTAACGAACAACCGTTACCGGATAAAGTATAATGCATTTGCTCAACTTCGGATTCGTCAACAGATAATTCTTCAGCAATTTGCGAATTATTAAGCAGTTTTTTTTGCAATTTCCTCAGGTTAAAAAACAGTTTTCTTTGAGCGTTAGTAGTACCAATTTTTACCAAAGACCAAGATTTTAATATGTATTCTTGAATTGCCGATTTTATCCACCACATAGCATAGGTGCAAACTCTGCAGCCTGCTTCCGGATCAAAACTTTTTACCGCTTTCATTAAACCTACAGTACCTTCGGAAACCAGTTCCATCAAAGCAAAACCATAATTACGAAATTGCAATGCTATTTTCACTACCAATCGCAAATGACTGGTTACCAGTTTATGAGCCACTTTTACATCTTTACTATTAACCCAGCGCATAACCAACTTTTTCTCTTCTAACTCGGAAAGAATAGGAAATTTAGCTACCTTGCTTATATATTCGCTAAAAGCTTGATCTTGTAATAAGAGGTTAGAACTCATAGTTTTATCTATAATAAAATTTTTACTATCACATATTACAATATAATACCTCACAAATGTATTTACAAGGTAAACAAATCAAATTTTTTAGAGGTAGATAAAAAAGCTAATATGAAAGTACAAGTAACAGGAAAAGGAATAAAAATAAGCGAGTATTTGAGAAAACATATCGAAGAAAGCCTAGAATCCCACGTAATAAAATACTTTAGCAATGCTATAAACGCCAGAGCGGTTATACATAAAGAATCATACACGTTTCATGTTGACGTTAGCGTTAACGAAGGAGTAAGTCACAGTGTTTTTATTAAAGCATCCGCAATTTCGAATCACGTATATACCGCAGTAGATAAAGCTATCGTGAAAGCAAGCGGTAAATTACGCCGTTATAAGCATAAAATTCAAGATTATAATAAACCTAAGGCAATAAAAGCCGCTCAATATACAGTAAGTCAAGATTTTCAAAACGAAAATCACGAACAAAGTGATGACTTCTCTCATATTACCGAAGAAAAAAGTATTGAAATTCAATTTTTATCAATAGCCGAGGCAGTAATGCATTTAGAACTGACATTGGAACCGGCATTGATGTTTATTAATAAAAGTAACAACCAATTAAATATGGTATACAAAAAGAAAGACGGAAATATAACATGGGTTGAAGCGCCTAACTCTCTTGAAAAGCTTTCTTCATTAGCATCTCGGTAATCTAAATTTACCGAAGCGAAGATAAAACTTCAATTATCTTATCCCTGGTTAAATTCTCATAATATTTTTCATTAATTTGTACTAACGGTGCATTAACACAAGCACCCAAGCATTCGACTTCAATTAAAGTAAATTTATCGTCTTTCGTTGTTTCGCCTATTTCTATTCCTAAAAATTCTTTACATGCAAATAATACGTCTTCACTATTACACAACCAACAAGGAGTGGTACGGCATACTTGCACCAGATATTTACCTACCGGAGTTAAATTATACATACTGTAAAACGACGCTACTTCATATACGTCTATCGCACTTATTTTTAGCATATCAGCAATATAACTCATAGCAACATTCGGTATCCAACCGCCCGATTGCTTTTGTGCAAACCAAAGCAAAGCCATAACCGCACTTTTTTCTTTACTCGAAGGATATTTACTTATTTCTTTTTTCGCTTTTATTAGATTTTCTTCGGTAAAGGAAAATTGTGAAGGTTGTTTTTTTGCAATGGTTTTTTTCATGCATACGTAGTGTTATTAACCAAATATTATAGTAAAACCTTACAATATCAATTCTTCTTATCGGTAAGAAGAATATCGATTAAATATAAGGATTATGATTTTTTGCTAAAAGAATTTTAACCGGGAATCCCAATAGGTTAAATTGTTTGCTTAAGTCATTAGTGAGATATTTCAAGTAACTTTTACTAATATCTTCGGGAATATTCGCAAATATCTTAAAAGTAAAAGGATTATTACTAATTTGTGAAATAAATTTCAATTTTATCAACGTTTTTCTCGAAGAAAGAGGAGGTTCATGTCTTTTAGTCACATTAATCAACCATTCGTTAAGTTTAGCCGTAGGAATTTTTCTTAAAGACAAATCGTAGCTTTTAAGACAAGAATCGATTATTCGATTGCAATTCTTATTTTTTATTGCAGAGATATTTATTACGCTTGCACAATGCGGCAAATGATGTGAACAACAATATTTAATATGAGCCAAATCGTTACTCTTGGCCAAATCGCATTTATTAATTACCGGAATTATCGGTTTACCCTCTTTTACTATTACTTTGACAATCGATAAATCCTGATTCTCGAACCCGCGAGTTGCATCCAGAACCAAAATCACTACATTAGCCCGACGAATAGAATAAATCGAACCACCGACCGAAGAAGATTCTATCACTTCGTTTACTTTCGATTTTTTCCTCATCCCGGCAGTATCTATCAAAGTGACATCACGGTTTTTATATTGCCAATTGATTTCGATGGCATCTCTGGTAGTCCCAGAAATAGCACTTACTATCACCCTATTTTCCTGCAGAAGAGAATTAATTAAAGTAGATTTACCAACATTAGGCCTACCTACTATCGCTAATTTCAGTTGAGTTTCAATAACTACGGGCTCTGTTTCTTCAATAACGTAAGAGGCGATTTTCTCTCGAAGTTTACCCAGGCCCATACAATGCTTTGCCGAGATATTCAACCTATCTTTCCATCCTAATTCGTGAAAATAATTTTCCTTTTCGCATTTATTGATAGCTAAAATTACGTTTACCGTACAATTTTTACGTAACCACAGAGAAAACCGTTTATCTTTGGCACTAATTTCCGGCTCGACTACTAAAACTACCAAATTGGAAATTTGCAAAACACGTAAAATATTTTCTTGTATTTGAGTAGAAAATTCATCTTTATGCCCCCAGCCAGGACTATCGATAACAATTACTTTTTTCCCAACAACATCACATACCCCCTCATTGTAATCACGGGTAACTCCAGGCTTATCGTAAACAACGGCTTTATGTCCTCTTACCAATTCGTTAAATAACGTAGATTTACCAACATTAGGGCAGCCAAGTATTGCAACTTTAAACATTGCTTTTATGAACGTAAAAAGTCTTTTATTTTACTAAAGAAACTTTCCGATTTAGGGCTAGAGCCTCCCGAAGTTTCGGCAAATTGCTGCAAAATTTCTTTTTGTTTTTTACTTAATTTAACAGGAGTCTCCACAATTATACCGACATACATATGACCTCTGGATTCCGAATGCAGCCTTTTCATGCCTTTATTTTTAATTCTCAATTTATCACCAGTTTGAGTCCCCTCAGGAACTTTTACCTTGATTTTACTTCCTTCTAGCAAAGGCACTCCAATTTCACCACCAAGTGCGGCCAAGGACATGGAAATCGGGACATCACAAGATATATCCGTTCCTTTTCTGGTAAAAAATTTATGCTTTTTAATAGAAACACAAACATATAAATCACCATTATTACCACCATAAGCTCCAGCTTCACCTTTTCCCGGTAATCTGACCCTGGAACCTTCTTCAACTCCGGCTGGAATCGTAGCATACAAACTGATTTCTTTGCGATGCCTGCCGTCACCACCACAACGCTTACATGGGTTTTGAATGATAGTGCCATGACCGTGACAAATATGGCAAGTACGCTCTATGGTAAAAAAACCTTGTTGAGCGCGTACCACGCCCGCACCATTACAAGTACTGCATTGAACGGGTTTAGCTTTACCTTCGCTACCAGAGCCGTTACATTCGCCGCACGTAGCTTGAGTAGTATAGGAAATAGGAGCTTTTATTCCGTTAAAAGCATCTTCAAGAGAAATACTTAAGTCATAACGCAAATCCGAACCTTGAGTTCTGCGATCGCTTCTTTGTCTTTTAGCAGATTTACGATCGAACCCGCCGCCAAATAAATCGTTAAATATGTCGGAAAAATCACCGCTACCAAATCCGCTGAATCCTCCCGAGCTTCCTCCAGAACTGCCGTCGAAAGCGGAATGGCCAAAATTATCGTAAGCGGAACGTTTTTGCTGATCTTGCAGAACTTCATACGCTTCGCAAACTTCTTTAAATTTCATTTCGGCATTTTTATTACCAGGATTTTTATCCGGGTGATATTTCATAGCAGCTTTTCTATAAGCTTTTTTTATGTCGTCTGCAGAAGCATTACGGCCCACGCCTAATAATTCATAATAATCTTGCTTTGCCATTTCATAGAAGGTTTTATTACAATTTATAATAATATGTATGCCGCTTTACAGCAAATTCAAGTCTAAATTCCTACCAACGAGCTTTTTTCCTCTTGCTTTAAAATTTCTTCAACACTGGATGCCGATAAAACACAATTCATATAACATGCAGCGCATGAAATTACTGTCAAAATTACCGACAAAACTATCATGCATGCTAACGAAACGTCAAAATTTTGCTTAAGATGAAGTGCAGAAAATACAATTCCTGAAATTCCAAGTGATGCTGCTAATAACCCAAATACGATTTTTTCTTTAGTGCTAAAAGATTTTTTCTTGTTTTCTTTTGGAATAATTAAAGCTGGATCTCCAAAACAAACACTTGCATTAGAATTAGCTTTCTTCCCTAGTAAAAGCTTAACTATTTCTGCCTCACCTTTTTTAACTGCAACCTCTAAAGGCAATTCTCCCAATGCACTCACCTTATTAAAATCAGCACCATAATTTAGTAAAAGTCTTACTATTTCTACTCTACCTTCTTCAATTGCAACCATTAAAGGTAAGGCATCAAACAAACCAACATCATTTGAATTAGCGTCATACTGTAATAAAAGCTTGACTATTTTGGCGTTACCCCATTCGATTGCAACAATTAAAGACAGCTGTTCATAAGTAAGACTTAAATTAGGATCAGCTCCCTTTTCTAATAAAAGCCTCACTATTTCTACCATATCTTTTTTAATCGCAACCTTTAAAGGCGATGGATTAATAAGCTAACCTTATTCAAATCAGCACCATAATTTAATAAAAGCTTGACTATTTCGGTGTTACCTCCTTCGATTGCAACAATTAAAGACAGCTCATAAGTAAGACTTAAATTAGGATCAGCTCCCTTTTCTAATAAAAGCTTCACTATTTCTACCATATCTTTTTTAATCGCAACCTTTAAAGGCAATGGATGGAATAAGCTAACCTTATTCAAATCAGCACCATAATTTAATAAAAGCTTGACTATTTCGATGTTACCACTTTCGATTGCAATAATAAAACTGATTTTCCCTCAGAATCACATGAATTGGGATCAGCTCCCTGTTCCAAAGCTTCTTGAACAAAATGAAAAAAGGAACATTTAACAACTAATAAGAATATTTTAGTAAAATTGATATAATCATTACTATTAAATTTTTTCGAATCATTCATGCCCTTAGCGTCACAATCGTAACTACTATGTTCCTTCTTATCGCTCAGAATTTTATATGCTTTGCTAATTTCTTGAAATTTTTCTTTAGCACCCAGATCTTTATTCTTATCCGGATGATATTTTAAGGCAATTTCCTATAAGCTTTTCTTATTTCTTCTCCAGAAGCATTGTTATTAACACCTAATACTTTATAATGATTACTGAGCATTTTGCTACTTTATGCTAATTGTTAATTAAATTTATTATACCATAAAAGTAAGAAAATAAATTAATTATAGTATATCTTATAATAAAAACTTAGTAATTTCTACATTATCTGTTTCAACTTCATGGCTAAAACAGAATTCCCAAGTTACACTCTCGTTTTAGGAGAAACACCACCTTATAAACATTTTTTAACAGAATTAACCCAATATTCCTTGAACAGCTTGAATTAATTCTTTTGGATTTACCCCTTTGAGGAATTGGGTTTGAGTTTTTCTACAAAAATTGAGTTGATGATCCAGAAGCATTATAAGGCCTACCAAACCTTCTTGAATTACCTTTATCACTGCTGCTGGAATTATAATTAAGTGTATTATACTACTAAAGTGAAAATGCTAATTAATTTACTTGAAATAATTAACCGCATTTTGAAAAATCGCCAAACCTTCGCCATAATTCGGAATTTCAATTCCGGATCGCAGATATTTTTCCTTTAATAAAGTCCAATTATCGTGTTGCGTAAACATCACGGCTCTTTCAGGGTGCGGCATAATAGCCAAAACTTTTCCGTCCTCACTTGCAAGTGCCGCCGCATTTAAATCAGAACCATTAGGGTTGTCAAGATATTTCATTGCGACATTAATGCTTTGATCATTTTTAATTTTAAACTTACCCTCGCCATGCGCAATCGGCAGGCGCATTTTTTCTATTCCCCAGCACCAAATACAATTATTTTTCGGCAAATTAACATCAATCCACAGACATCGATACTTGTTGCTATCATTAGGTAACAAATCCATGGGAAATTCTTTCGGAAATAACTTAACTAAAATCTGGCAACCATTACATATTCCTATTATCAGCTTATCCGCCAAACGAAATTTTTGAATTTCATCAATTAAATTATTTTTCAAGTACCAAGCGAAAGCATTTCCCGCACCAGTATGATCCCCATAAGAAAAACCTCCGGGAATAGCCATAATTCGATATTTTTTTAGCAAATTCGGCTGCTTAATAAGATCGTTAATATGTATTATGTCTATTGTTGCCGTACTATCCGCAAGCGAAAAGGCAAATTTTGTTTCCTCTTCGCAATTAAGCCCGAAACCTGAAATAATAATTATGTTCAACATTCGGTATTAACGATATAAACAAGGATTATTGTTTGATAAATTCGATACATCATGTAATTGGCTACTTACTTGTTCATCTCTTATTATGTAAAATAACATCGCGACAGACCCGGAAAGAGCAAAATCTAAAAATAAACAAATCGTACCACATATTATAAAAGTTTTTTTAGTATTGACAAAATTGACCAATATAGCGGTGATAACCGTACCGCATACGATACAAGACAGCACTCCCAATAAAATTGCCAATTCTTGATTTATATCTCTCTCGGAAAATTTAATAGGAACACTTTTACCTTCTTTTGTTAACTTCGATATTTCTTTTAATAAAATTTTAATTTCGACTCCGTTGTTACTGTTACGTATAAAAGTTTCTTTATTATTGGTTTTAGCTCTTAATCTCTTACAATTGCTATAATTTCCAACATTAACTACTAATATCTGCTTGGTTTCTTTGCGATTTATATCGTAATTAATCTTGTAACGAACAAAACAACTATCAACCGGTAATTTGGTTGCTATTTCCTCTTTTATTCGCTTGATAAAATCTGTTTTCACTACATTAACGTAATCCGTTATATTAAAATCGTTACTCTCAATTAATCCGATCGGAATACTTAAAGATTCATAAGCATTCGGTATAATATCTGATATTAAACGGTCATCCACATCAAAATCACCCAACGTAATATTTTTAGGAGTATTTCTTTTTCTAAAAATCACAAAATCACTAATTGAAAAACGAAAAAGAACTTTATTGTTTTTAATTCTGTCAAAAAAGAATGTTGAATTCTCTTCATTATCCTGAACATCACTTATTATTTGGTCTATTTTTTTATTTAAAAACAAAAATTGCTTTAATTGGTTAAGTATTTGCTCGACTTCTCTATTATCATCTAAAACAATCTTTAATCCATTAACACATTCTTTACTTCTTCTAAGACCGATATGTGAAATTATAGCCGATAGCTTATGTATCGAGTCCTTTACCTCACGTTGCCGATCTAAAACAACGACACAAAAAATAAACAAATTTTTAAGTGTTGACGAAAACCCAATTCTAAGTTCATTTATTATATTTCCGTTAGAATTTTCCCTATAAGATTCAAAGCCATTTTTCAGTTGAACTAATAAATTTTGAAGTTTTTTAATTCTTGCGCTTAATTTTTCAATTTTTTCCTGTAATGCACTTAACGAAACGTGTCCATCTAACAATATCTTTCCTTTGTATATATTGGGTTCGCAAGGTAAAACAGAACGAATAAATTCTTCAGCCTCTTCATCATTACACTGCAATTGAATCTGCTGATAGGAAATAATTTCAATTTTCGGCCGCCATTTAAATACGAGCTGACAAACTTCAACCAAGTTAAAAATAATGAAATTCCACTTTACACTAACGGATTGGTATTTCTTGAATAATTTAGGTATATCAGCGAGTTTTCTTTCGTCAATATCATAAAATATTACTTCTTCTCCGCTTAAAGAATATTGAAGAGGATGAATTACATATTCCAAAAGACCATGATCCAAAGATCGGTTAAAAATTAGATAAAAATTAAGTTTATATTCTTCATCAAATTTTGCTTTCCAAATTCCCCAAGCTTGTTCTTTTTCATTAAACAAATTTTCTTGTTCTTTAATATATTCCAATTTTTCCTTAAACCTTTCTAATTCTTTTACCAAAATGTAAATTGGTACAAGCTTATCGGAAGAAACCATATTTAAATTTACTTCCTCTAATTTTAGAGTCTTTCCTAACCCTAACATACTAATTACTACTTCTTCGATTTTGTCTTCGTTATTTATAAGCAATAAAAAAGAATAAGAAGTCTCTACACCATTTGTTAAAGAAGATTTATCTAAAAAAAATCTATTTATTTCATGCAACAAAGAAATTACAGATTTCTCCGAAATTCTACACCTATACATATCATGTACAGTACGAAAACATTCGCTTATTAATGAAACATTTTCATTCACAATTTCTGTATCGAAAATCAGGTTTTCCGCAAAGATCCGGTTCTTTATAGATTCATTTAAAAAATTAGAAAATACTCTTATATTTCCTTCATCCACACCTTCTAAATTCAACTTAAAAGAATATTCTTCTTCCTCACCTTCCGTTATTTCATGTAATTCGAAAGCTATTCTATTACTTTTACCTTTAGTAATATCGGCAAGCATGCTCCCCACCAACAAACTAATTTTTATGTTAAGATTTTTTATAAAATCTTTAACAGCTTGTTTCTTTTGCTGTTGAAATTTAGTTTCTTCTTCCTTCAAATAATCTTGAAGTAGTTCCCAAGGCAATTTTTGAGATTTGCAATCGAAAGTACAAATCTCGCTTTTTTCCCCATTGTTTTTTACAACCGTAAGCGAATAATTAACGATCACATCTTTGAGTAACGCTTCTCTTAAATGTTGCAACAGCGCCCCCTTTTTACCAAAACTTAAACTAATACCCAGTCTTTTCAACCTGTGTGATATCAAGTTATCTTGCTCGTTAGCATTAATATAATCGATAACATTTGCCATACTGAAAAATGCTCTTTTTACCTTATCAATCTTGTCTTCAAGGTCGCTTTCAATACAATCGATACTATAATTGGCAGTATTACTATTCTTACTTGACTGTACCAATGCTTGAAACACAAACTGATAAATTCCTTGTTTATGTCTGATTACACCATCTTTTTCTACTCCCTTTTCTGTTATAGTAATTTTATTGTTTTCAACACAAATGCCGAAATCATGTCCTTGATCAAATAGTCCTATTTTCCACAATCTACTGCCGATTACTTTTTTAAAAGAAGTTAAAATCACTCCGGCTTTTTTTGCCAGCCCTTCCAGATTTTTATCAACGATTAATTTACCGTCCTCCTCCAAAGAGATTTTCCACTGTTGCAGTCCTTCTCTTATAAAAAGATATACTTTCATAATAAAAATACTATTAAAATAATTATTTATATTAAAAATAGTATACCAAAAATCAATAAAATATTTAAAGATTTTTTACATTTTCTTATGAAAATTCAGGAAAATTTTCTCTAACAATAAACACCTACAAAATACTTAATTAAACTTGGTGGCCTGAACTGGAATCGAACCAGTGACACAAGGATTTTCAGTCCTTTGCTCTACCGACTGAGCTATCAGGCCTTTTAAAATTTGAACTGAACGTTTACAAGGTATATTTCGATTGCGATTTTGTCTAGTTTATTTATACTGAGACAATGGCTATTAATTTTCCCGATATCAACCCGGTAATTCTTTATATCGGCCCTATCGCAATAAGATGGTATTCATTGTCTTACATAATGGGAATAATGTTCGGTTGGCTTTGGTTCGGTAAAATTCAAACGTTTTCAATGACTAAAAAGCAATTGGATTCAATGCTGTCCTACATAGTAATAGGAGTAGTGGTAGGAGCAAGGCTGGGAATGTTATTTTACGAACCGATAACATATTGGCACAACCCATTACTGATAATCAAAGTATGGGAAGGAGGAATGTCATTTCACGGAGGGTTAATAGGAGTAATAATTTGTCTGTGCATATTCTGCAAAAAAAACAATATCTCTGTTTTTCCGGTACTAGATCTGGCAGCATGTTTTGCTCCTATCGGCTTATTTTTCGGTCGAATTGCCAATTTCATTAATGGCGAGTTATGGGGTAGAGTAACAAATATGCCTTGGGGAGTAATTTTTCCTCATGCCGGATCGTTACCAAGGCACCCAAGCCAAATATACGAAGCGTTATGCGAGGGATTAATTTTATTTTTAGTAATGATAACGTTACTATTTAAAACCAAAGCAAGAAACTATCCGGGCTTAATGAGCGGCATAATGTCGATACTATATGCCACTGCCAGAATATCTATCGAATTTTATCGCGAACCGGATTTAGAATTTTGTTATTCTTACTTTTGCATTACATTAGGTCAGTTATTATCGGTGCCAATGATTATTATCGGAATTTTATTCATTATTTATTCACAAAAATCTCATACAAAAATTAATGAAACAATGTAACGTCCAATATTCTATCTGTTTGTTCAACCAAATTTTTATCATGCGTTACTATTATGACGGCGGCATTATTCTTTCTTGCCGTCTCGATAAATAAAGAAAATACTTCGGCAGAATTTTTTTGATCCAAATTACCAGTAGGCTCGTCTGCCAATACTAATTTAGGGTTATTTACCATCGCCCGAGCAATCGCAACACGTTGTCTTTCTCCGCCAGATAAGTCGTTTATTTTCTTCTTTAATGTTTCCGTTATGTTTAATTGCTCTAAAATCGGTTCCACTTCATTTTTTGCTTTTTTACTCGATTTACCCGCAATTAAATTAGGTAAAATAATATTATTCATTACTGAAAAATCGGGCAATAAGTGATGAAATTGATATACGAAACCTATGTTATTGCGTCTGATTTCCGTACGTTCATCATCGCTTAATTCGGAGCAATTTACTCCGTTAAACATTACTAAACCTTCGCTCGGAACATCTAATAAGCCCGCTATTTGTAACAAAGTACTTTTACCGGAGCCCGAAGGACCAGTTAAAGCTAAAACTTCTCCTATTTCAACACTAAAACTTGCGTTATTAACAACATATTCTTCAATACCTCCATACTTATATTTTTTAGAAATATTTTTTAGCTTCAACATAGTTTAGTTAAAACATTCAAAAAAACCTTTTGCAACCGTATAAAGAAATTCCGTGTACGTGTTATTATTTTTTCCTAACGGATCTATAGTAACTAATTTAATGGACTTTAAAACATTATCCGGCAATTTTATCCTGTGGTTCGGATCTGATATGATACAAGCCAAACCATCATTTTTTGCGATATTCTCTATTTTTCTTATCTCTTTAATTCCAATTACGCCATGGTCAGTCTCCATGAGTTTAATCACGGGTAGAAGACCAAAATAATCAGTGAAATATTCGTATGCATTATGCATCGCAACATATTGCTTTTTCGGCAAATCTGCTAAAAAGAAGGTTATTAATTTTATAGAAATATCTATACGTTCAATTAAAAATCGAGCGTTCTCATGATACGTATCGGCATGATTTTTATCCTTACGTGATAAAATTTCAGTCACTATTTTTACTATTTCTTTTGCATTTTCAGGACTTAACCACATGTGAACATCTTTTTGACCATTATTTTTCTTTATAAAGTTCGGCATCATCGGTAAAAGTTCAACCCAATTTTTCGAATTATTCTTTTTCGCAAAAATCTCGAATTCTTTGCCGACATAAAATACAACATCACTATTTTGCAACGAATAGGCATTTTTAGGAGTCAATTGATAATTATGAGGCGAACTATTAGTAGTTATTAAATTAGGTATTAAAACTCCTTCGGTAATTTCCGATACGAGAAAATGTAATGTGGGAATAGTTGTCGTAACTTCAAGCGCAATTAAACAGTTGGAAGCAACAGACAGTAAAATAAAAAACTTCAAGCACAATGTCACGGCAAAGTGTAAGTAATTTTTATTATCGCAGTAAAGAAGAAAAAAATCATCATAAGAATCAGAATGATAAGTAAGGCAAAATTTTTATACTTTTGCTTTTTATGACGATAATCAAACATAAAGTTTATCGATAATCATAGAAATAAACAGCAGAAATAGGTATAATATAGAAAATTTGAATAATTTATATGGTGACACCCTTTTTAAGTAAACTTCATATGAATATATTAAAAACATCACTCCCAAAATAATCGCAGCAATATTATATAATACTCCGCTCATTCTAATAAAACATGGAATAATAGTACAAAGAACTAATAGAGTAGTATATAGCAATATATACTCTCTGGTTTTTTTATCTCCGTGAGTTACCGGAAGCATCGGTACGTTGGCTTTTTTATATTCTTCGCTTTTCAATAACGATAATGCCCAAAAATGCGGAGGCGTCCACATTAATATAATTATAAAGAGCACTATTGGCTCCAAACCGATCTCACCCGTGACCGCAGCCCAACCTATTATAGGGGGCATAGCTCCCGCCGCTCCGCCAACCACTATATTGTGATGAGTATACCTCTTTAAAAAAATGGTATACACAACCGAATAAAATAAGATTGCCCCCAAAAGCAAGAAGGCAGATATATAATTAATAGTCCATGCCATAGTCACCACCGACACTATGGATAAAACAATACCTAATTCGAAAGCATTATCCTTACAAATTTTTCCTGCGGGTATAGGGCGGGTTTTAGTCCTCTCCATTATACTATCTATATCACTGTCATACCACATGTTAATGGCCCCAGCAGCTCCCGAACCAATTGCTATGCATAAAGCCGAAACAAGAGCTAAAAACGGATGAATATTTCCAGGGGCCATAAGCATACCGGCAATAGCGGTAAATACTACTAATAATAAAACACGGGGCTTTAACAAAGTAACGTAATCGAAAACTGTCGAATGATAGGATAGCTCAGTTCCAACATTTAAATTAGTGTGTGTCATCTTTTACTCTTCTTTTAATACAGGAGGAGTCTCAAAAGAATGAAACGGGGGAGGAGAAGATAATGTCCATTCCAAAGTATCAGAATTCCAAGGACTATTAGATGCTTTTTTTCCATATTTCAAAGTATGCAGAACAACTCCGATAAAAAACAAAGCACTCACAAAAGATATAAAAGCACCAATTGACGAAACATAATTCCAAGGAATAAAAGCATCGGGATAATCAGGAACACGTCTTGGCATCCCTGCTAACCCTAGAAAATGTTGAGGAAAAAACGTTACATTAATACCAACAAAAGTAAGCCAAAAATGAATTTTGCCCAAACACTCGTTGTACTGCTTACCAGAAATCTTGCCAATCCAGTAATAAAATGCTCCGAACGTAGCAAATATCACACCCAAAGACATTACGTAATGAAAATGAGCAACTACATAATAAGTATCGTGCAAAACGCTATCCAGAGCCGCATTAGCCAAAGCTATACCTGTAACTCCTCCTATAACGAACAGCATTATAAAACCTATAGCAAAAAGCATAGGGGTTTTCAGTTCTATCGAACCGCCCCACATAGTGGCAATCCAACTAAAAATCTTAATACCCGTAGGAACACCTATTATCATTGTTGCAATATTGAAATAGGCTAGAACATTTATGGTTAAACCAGTAGTAAACATATGATGAGCCCAAACAACGCCCCCGAGCGCTGCGATTCCTACCATAGCATACACCATACCCAGATAACCAAAAACTGGTTTATGAGAAAACGTAGAAACAATTTGGCTAATAATTCCGAAAGCGGGTAAAACGATTATATAAACTTCCGGGTGACCGAAAAACCAAAATAAATGTTGATACAATAACGGATCTCCTCCTCCTGCAGGATTAAAAAAGCTCGTACCGAAATTCCTATCAGTCAATAACATCGTAATAGCACCACCTAAAATAGGTAAAACCAATATTAACAAAAATGCTGTTACAAGTATAGACCAAACGAATAATGGCATTTTATGTAATGTCATTCCGGGAGTCCGCATATTAAATATCGTTACGATAAAGTTCATAGCACCGAGTATGGAAGAAAAGCCTGCCATATGCAGACTGAAAATTGCCAAATCCACAGATTCTCCAGGATGAGAAGTTATATAGGATAACGGAGGATAAACAGTCCAACCAGTACCGGCTCCTTCGCCGATTACTGTAGACAAACAAAGCAACGAAAAAGAAAAGAAAAGCAACCAAAAGCTAATATTATTCAAACGGGGAAAAGCCATGTCGGGAGCACCCACCATCAGCGGCACGAACCAATTACCGAATCCGCCCACCAAAGCCGGCATAACTACAAAAAATACCATGATGAAAGCATGACCGGTTACCAAAACATTATAAAGCTGAAAATCATTATTAAGTATGTTTATATGCATAAGTTGCATACGCATCACCAGGGAAAATGCGGTACCCACCAAACCAGCAAATATAGAAAAAATTATATAAAGCGTTCCAATATCTTTATGATTGGTGGAAAATAACCATCTTTTAATCCCGGTCGGAACATCAGTCATAAATACCTCTCTATACGAATTTTTCCTTAGCAGATTTTATCCACTTATTAAAATCTTCCTTACTCACCGCTTCAACAACTATCGGCATAAAACCGTGGAGTACGCCGCATAACTCCGAACATTGACCATAGTAAACACCTGCTTTGTTTACGTTGATCCAAGTTTCGTTCAGCCTACCCGGAATCGCATCCTTTTTTACTCCGAATGCGGGAACAGCCCAGCTGTGTATTACGTCAGCACCAGTAATTTGCATTTTTATATTTGTATTGACGGGAATTACCAATCTGTTATCCACTTCGAATAACCTAAGTTCGTTAACCTCCAAATCACGCTTGATATTACTGTCGAAAGAAACGTTATCGTGATCTACATACTCATAACCCCAATACCACTGATAACCAACTATCTTAATAGTCATCTCCGATTCGGGAATTTTTTCTTTATATGCCAAAAGTTTTATCGACGGAACCGCTATTAACCCGACAATTATAAGGGGAATTACACTCCATACAACTTCGATAACAGTATTATGAGAAGTTTTACTCGGAACCGGATTATTTTTTTTGCTAAATTTCACTAAAACGTAAGACAGTAGCAACAATACAAATACAACGATAGCAACCATCACGAACATAATCATATTATGAAAATCATAAATTCGCTCCATTACCTCAGTTGCCGGCTGTTGAAAACCTAATTGCCAGGGAACGGGAGGAGAAGAATAAGAAGAAAAGGGAAAAATATTAAATATAAAAAGTGGAATAAAAGCTTTTAGTATCCCCATTAATTTACACACAGATAAAACATTTACTGTTATTGACTTGTTAATTATCTCAATTTAATTGAGATTATATTAACTAATGTTATTATTGCAACATCTTTTCTTCGAATAAAAAATGATAAGCGAAATAGCGTCCAGAGAAAAAACGCATGAAAACAAATTAGCCAAAATAGGCAAAGACGCCGCTAATAGTTTTTTAAAAGCATGGGGCGAAATTACCGGCGCTGCAAGAGCCCTGATAGGAACTTTAGACGAAAATTTGCCAGCGCAAGATTTAGCCAGGTTACATAAACAAATGAGCAATTGCGTTATGTCAAAAGGGGGCGAAGTGACCGCACGAAACAATACTATCGAATTAGGCAGAATATACTTGAACTTATCGAATAAAGGAAAAATAAAATTTTTAACATTGTTGTTGGAAAAATTCGATATAAGTCAGGACGAATTAAAAGACAAGCTCGCCGATTTTCAGGAAGAATTGAATTACGAAAATCAACAAGAATTAATCGAAATAATGATTCCTCCAAGGAATAAAATATTCAGACAATTCTTAGCTTTATCGAATGGCTTAAAATTCATTGTAGATATGCGTTCCGACGTACTGAAATTCGTGAAAGATTATCCAGATTTTTTTAAATTGGAACGAGATCTGCACAACCTGTTATCTTCTTGGTTCGACGTCGGGCTTTTGGACATGCAGCCCATAACGTGGAACTCCCCCGCATCTTTATTGGAAAAATTAATCAAATACGAAGCGGTTCACGAAATCGGCTCTTGGAACGATTTAAAAAACAGACTTGATTCCGATATGCGTTGCTTTGCTTTTTTTCATTACAAAATGCCAGAGGAGCCGTTAATTTTCGTAGAAGTAGCGTTAAATAACAAAATTGCAACCGGAATTCAAGACCTGCTAGACGAATCAGCACCGACAACAAAACAAAAAGATATTAATACTGCCGTATTCTATTCGATTTCCAATGCTCAACACGGTTTATCGGGAATAAATTTGGGGAATTTTTTGATTAAAAAAGTAGTGGAAAAGCTTTCCGGCGAATTTACCGATATCAAAAATTTCGTAACTCTTTCGCCGATTCCGGGATTTACCAAATGGCTAAAAGCCAATTTAGCCCACTTAGATTTGATCGATGAAGAAAAAAAATCGATAACCGAAATCCTGCAAAATCAGTCAAAGGAACATAGAGAAAATATGAAACAAAAAATAACGGAATTGTGCTCGTATTACTTAACAAAAGTAAAAAAAGGAAACAAAGCTTTCGACCCGGTGGCAAATTTTCATTTAAGTAACGGTGCCGGGATGAAACAAATTAATTGGAATTCCAATAATTCTAATAAAGGAATAAAACAATCGTTGGGAATGATGATAAATTACCATTATGAGTTGAATAAGATCGACGACAATCACGAAAATTATATTTCGACCGGTATAATCTCATGCAGCCGCAAAATACAATCTATGGCTAAAAATATCAAGTTGCAAGAAGCGACAAATAAGCTAAAAAATAATACCTGAAGTTGAATAGAAAGAAAAACTTGATTTATTAAATATTAATTGATATTATTAATTAAGTAAATTTTAATTATTGAAGGAGAAAAAATGACAAATAGTTTCAAAGAAAAACTTAAGGAGATTAAAACTAAGCACCCTGGTAAAGTTACAATAGGAGGAGAAATTGCAATGCTTTCTGCAGCAGGAATTATCCTGGGTGTATTGCACACAAGAGGAGTGATGAACATAGCCGAAGTAATGTCCGACCAAAAATCAATGTTCGTTTTCGGTGCCACAGCCGTTCTTACAATTGCCGCTATGTTAGCAATTTGGAATGTTTACAATACGGTAGAGCCAAAAGTAGTAATATGTAGGGAGAGGATTAATCCTGACAGACTCATGGAGCTTCTAGAAGACAATGATGTTAAAAATAAGGTCCAAAATATAATTAATCTTGAAGAAAGCTTAAAAAGTGTAACTGATGATTTTAATAATCGTCTTCAAGGTGTGACTAATGCTGAGGCACTATTAGAGCTTCTAAAAGAACAGACTGTTCAAGACAAGATCAAAGAAATGATTGATGCTCAAGCACTCTTATCGCTTCTAGGAGAGCAGGATGTTATAAATGTGATCAAGAAGATTGATGCTCAAGAACTCTTATTGCTTCTAAAAGAGCAGGATGATGTTACAAATGCGATCAAAGCGATGATTGGTGATCACATCCCAACTGTTCTAGAAGAAACTAATGTTAAAAGTGTGATCAAAGCTATAGCCAAGGAAACAGTATAATAAATATTTTGTCGATCATTCGATAATCGATTCAATTAAGCCACTTAGCGAGTTCTTCAGCTCGCTATTTGGCAACTTTTCTATTATTCTCGTGCAATTTTCCGTATAATTTCGGGCCAATTTCATCGATTCGTTTAACGCACCATATTTTTCCAGTTGCTTAATTGCCGCTGTTAAATCTTGGTTTTTTTTCTTTGTTATCGATTCTTGCCAAAATTTTTTTTCCACATAATTTGCTTGTTCGCAAGCGATAATCACCGGCAATGTTACTTTCCCGTTAAAAAAATCGTTACCGAAATCTTTCCCCGATCCGCGCCTGTAATCTATTACGTCGTCCCTAATTTGAAATGCCGTACCGAAAGAGCGACCGAATTCTTCCCAAATTTCCGTTTCTTCACCTGCCAGCGTTGCGGCAAACCCGCAAGCCGCGGCAAATAATTCAGCCGTTTTTGCCAAGATTACCGCAGAATATTCCTCTCTTGTCAAATCGATTTTACCTATGTTCATCAGCTGTTTAACCTCGCCTTGTGCAATAACCGAGGTTGCCCTTGAAAGAATGGTTAAAACCTTCCCGCTATTACAAGATATCGCAGAATTAAAAGCCGCGCTAAGTAAAAAATCACCGACAAGAATACTGGCTTTATTGCCCCATAACTTTTTGGCGGTTTTATTTCCGCGACGCGTATCTGCTTCATCAACTACATCATCATGTAAAAGAGTTGCCGTATGTATCAACTCGATCGCCGCTGCGGCATCGATCGTACCAGGGTGATTGCAACCGAATAATTTCGCAAGAATCAAAGTCAACAGCGGCCTTATCCTTTTTCCCCCGGCAAGTACCAAATTTTCCGTTACTTCCCGTATCAACGGAATCCCGGTATTTTCATAGTGTCCGGCAATTACCTCGTTTAGCCGATCAAACTCCGGTTTTAATAGTTTTTGCAGAGTTAAAAGTGCATTCATAATTTATCCGACAGGGCAAAATAAATAAATTTATCGATATCGCCGTCCAAAACCGCTTTGACATTTCCCGTTTCATGTTTGGTGCGTAAATCTTTTACCATTTGATATGGCTGCATAACATAAGACCTGATTTGTTGCCCCCAACCCATTTCCGCTTTTTTTTCTTGTTTGGATTCCCGTTTGCGCAATTCCAACTCGTATAATTTCGCTCGTAAAATTTGATAAGCTTCTGATCGATTACGATGTTGCGATCTGTTGTTTTGACACTGCACGACGATACCGGTAGACAAGTGGGTAATCCTCACGGCACTATCCGTTTTATTAATATGTTGCCCTCCCGCTCCCGATGCTCGATAAGTATCTATTCTAACATCGCTATCGCTAATCTCAATATCAATCGATTCGTCCGTTATCGGTGAAACAGAAACACTCGCAAAACTGGTATGACGCTTGGAATTCGAATCGAACGGTGAAATTCGTACCAATCGGTGAATCCCTCCTTCGGTTTTACTCCAACCGTAAGCCTTATCTCCCGTTAATTTAATTATGACCGATTTCACGCCGACTTCCTCTCCGCCGGTTTTACTTACCACCTCGACTTTAAATTTGCGATAGATCTCCGCCCATCTCATGTACATACGCATGATCATTTCCGCCCAATCGTTGCTTTCCGTTCCGCCCGCACCAGCGTGAATTTCAATGAAACAATCGTTATAATCCGCTTCACCGGAAAACAAACATTCCGTTTTCTTACGTTCGATATCGATTTCCAATTTATTTAGCAATTCTTCGACTTCGGTAAATAAAATATCGTCATCGTCTTCTTCGGCCAAATCAGCCAATTCCAACAAGTAAAATATCTCTTTTTCCAGCTCGTAAAAATTTTCCAATTCTTCTTTTAAAGCAGAGGATTTTTTCAAAATTTTTTGTGCTTTTTCTTTTTCGTTCCAAATTTCAGGATCGTTAATTTGATTTTGCAATTCTTTTAATTCAGATTCTTTAGTTTTAGGGTCAAAGAAACCTCCGAACAATTGTCAAATCTTCTTTTAATTGTTTTAACAAAGATGTAACTTCTCCCTTCATGAATTTTTTCCGAATCTCGTACGTAACATACCGACAAGTACTAAAATTGCACATACCAATATTAATATTTTTAGCATGAATCCAACTTATAATTCCTTTAATTATTATTAACCGTTATTTCGATGTCAATTCAAAACAAAATTTTCCTTTTCTAATTTCATCACATAAAAAATCCCGAGTACAAAAGTATTATATTTGTTATAATAAATTGTTTTTTCGGTTTACTTTTTCTACTTAAAGTAGTAAGATGAAAAATATTAAGATATTATTTATTATATAAAATCTGGCAACAGAAATAGATAGCAAGAGACAAAATACAAAAAAGTATAATTTTTTAGGAAAAAATTTGTAATCGTAGCAGGAGAATCTATTGATATACCGTGCTATATTAGATAAGTTATAATTAATATTACTAAAATAATATTTTGTATCTTATGCCCCAGATATTTCAACAATACCTCTTTACAAAACAATACCTGGGGCACCAATTTAACTTTCGCATTTTAGTGACAAACATTTAAACTTCACTATATAAAAATGATATTAAAGAGATAAAAACTCGAATTATTTTTACTCAAAATTACTTTCCTCTTATAGTTGTTACACTGGTAATATAAATGAATACATGAGACATGCAAACATATTTCCCAACATACTAAAGTATTTATGGAGTAACAATTCGGCCAAGTTAAAAATATTTGTACTGATTGCATTTTTTGCCATGATTCTTTCCAAAGGAGCAAGTGTTACCGTCCCAATAATCTTCAAATATATCATCGACGGAATCACGCAAAACAACTTATCGCTTCCGTTACTTATCCTAATTACATATGGATCTGCAAGAATTACGATGCAACTTTTCAACGAATTAAAAGAAATATTATTTGCCGAAGTTGAACAGGAATCAGTAAGAAAATTGGCACTTTCGGTATTCCGTCATTTACATTCGCTCAGCTTGAGATTTCATTTGGATCGAAAAACGGGTTCGATAACCCGCTCCATGGAAAGAGGGGCAAAAGCTTTGGAAATGGCAATACGTTTTTCCATGTTCAACATAGTCCCCACGATATTTGAAATAATTATAGTAAGCATTACCTTATACGCACTTTATCCAGCAAAATACATGGCGATAACGCTAATGACTTTAATCTGTTACGGCTCTTATACCCTTTATATAACCGAATGGAGAACCAACCAGATACGCAAAATGAAAGAAGCGGAAAATCAAAGTAGTTTTAAAGCAATCGAGAGCTTAATCAATTACGAGACAGTAAAATATTTCACAAATGAAAATTACGAAGCAGAAAAATACGACAAATTATTACAATGGTATAAAAAAATTACTATTAAAAACAGACGCAGTTTATCCATATTAAACATCGGGCAAGCTTTTATAATCTCGTGCGGTTTGGTGCTGATCATGATTTTCGCTTATCATCAGGTGCAAACAGGAACTATGACTTCCGGCGATTTCGTTTTAATCAATATGTACCTGATGCAACTTTATCAACCGCTATCCAATCTGGGATTTTCTTATCGCGAGATTAAACTGGCACTGATCGATATGGAACATATGTTCGCGCTGTTAAACGAAAAACAAGAAATAACAGATAAAAAAAACGCCAAAACACTAAAATTAACCGAAGCCGAATTAGCATTTTCCCACGTAAATTTTCATTATTCCCCGGAAAGAAAAATTCTGTCCGATATCTCGTTTGAAATTTCTTCGGGTAAAACTTTAGCTATTGTTGGGCCTAGCGGTTCCGGTAAATCGACTATTACTCGTTTGATTTTTCGTTTTTACGAAGCAATAGCAGGAGAGATTTTAATTAACGGCAACAATATCGATAATTTCACTCAGGAAAGTTTGCGCAAAACCATAGGAATAGTTCCACAAGATACCGTTTTATTTAACGACACAATCAGTTACAACATAAGTTACGGTAACAAATCGGCCACTTCGAAAGAAATAGAAGAAGCGGCAAAAATTGCGGAAATCCACGATTTTATTATCTCGTTGCCCAAAGATTACGAAACTATAGTCGGCGAAAGAGGGCTAAAATTATCAGGCGGAGAAAAACAGCGTATAGCAATAGCAAGAACAATTTTAAAAAAACCGCAAATTTTCATTTTCGACGAAGCTACTTCGGCATTAGATAGCCGTACGGAATATGAGATACAAAAAAGTATCGATAAAATCTCGCAAGGTAAAACCACGATAATGATTGCTCACAGGTTATCGACAATAGTACGGGCAGACGAGATAATAGTACTGAAGGCGGGAAAAATAGCGGAAAAAGGAAAACACAAAGAGTTATTGCAAAAAGAAGGTTGTTTATATAAACGCATGTGGGATAGGCAAAAAACCAACGCAAGAAACGTTATTTAAACCTGATTTATTCCATTTTTCTTACTGAAAATATAACAATTTACCAGAAAATAATATTTTTTATAATTTAATTATTAATAGAAAATTGCGAAAAGCACTATAAAAGATAAACAATATTACCAAAATCACTTCGAAGAAATCTCTAAACAAGGTTCCAGTTCAGAGCATCAACCCAAGCCTACCGATCAAAATATGGTAATAAGGTAGACAGGAAAAAAAGTTGGTATACATAAGAACAAATAAAAAATAACCCAGGGTTAGTTCGGGTTAAATGACAATCATTATAAAAACGGCCGTGCAAGAACGATGAAAACCAATTCCACTCAAAACAGGTTTTTATTATGAAATTACTACTACTAGTGTTTCACGGCGGTTACACGCCAAATTTCCAACAATACAAAAATTACTTGGTAAAGAATTCGAACGACTAATTGATTTCGTCAAAACAGGCGGTTGCGTAGTAATTCCTTGCCAAAGTAACGAGAAGACAAGCATTGGTTCTGGAATTGCTGGATTAGAAAACAGCAATTCTCAAGGCATCAGAATATTTAAATTAAAAAATCAACGAATTGGAAAACGCAAAAAAGAAAAATTTGAAGATGTTGACAAAGTACCACTTTCACAAAGTTATTCCAAGAGAACAAAATGGTGAAACATTTCATAAAGCCATAGCAAACAGGAAAAAAGTTAACAAAAAGGCTTTAATAAATACGTTCAAGGTCTAGCATTACAAACAAGAAAAAACTGCAACAACACGAAAATAAAATGCTTACTATTTCCAGCACACGGTAACTGCTTTCGAGTAAGATTAGCCAGATAATCCAATCCCGTTGCTTTTGGTAAAGCCTAAAGTATGATCACTTATGCAGCATTAGCTGTACTCGCGGCAAAATAACGATAGGGGGAATTGCCGGAATGATTAGCCAAGGTAATAAAAACAACCAGAAGGAGAAAAATTGGAAATACATGTGAATAACTCCAAAAACATTACTTCCCCTCAATCCAAAAAACATAAATTTAAGCCGATAATTCACATATAAAAGACTAGTTGTAAACAGCAAGAATTTCCTTTGCCAATTCTTTAATCGGCAAATGAGTTTCAAAATTTTCTTTTAAGTTTTTCAACAGTGTTAGCTTTTCTTCATTATTTTCTTCTTTTATCGCTTGCAGTAAAATGTTAGAGAAATAGTACATGTTGTTACTTTTAACTTTTTCCCCGCTAATTATCATCAGCCTTTGTTCGGCCAGGTCACGTATATAGCCTAAACTTTTCTTATCTTTTATCAGCTTGCTATACAATTCTTTCGCTTCGTCTTCCTTGCCGTTTTGCAGCATCAAGTCGGCAAGTTTTAGCTCTGCCAAATACTTATAGCTATAATCATACTCCGTTACTTCTCTAAGAAGTTTTTCTTTTTTGTCAAAATTTGCATCGGACGAAATCACTTCGTACATTTTATCGCCAAGTAGAGCCAAAATATACTCGCTGCGGTTAATCCGGATTCCATATATAACGCCTGCAATTATTACCAAAATAACTAAGGGCAAAACGTAATTACGCAAAACTTTGACTAATTTCTCCGTTTTTGCTTCGTGTTTTACTTCCGAGAATAAGTCGACCATAATTTTTTTTATTACTACCCAAATAGTAACAATTCTGCCCTGCTACCACAAGAATTAACTTTTACGTTTTATCATCTTTGCAAGAAGCAATTGTTTTGCCAATTGCGATACTTCGTGTTGAGCGGTTTCGATTTCGTCCATATCTACCGGCCCTAGATCTTCCATATCGTCACGAATTATATTTGCGGCGCGCTCGGACATATTCTGAAAAAACAGCTTTTGCATATCGGCATTTGCCCCTTTTAAAGCAAATGTCAAAGTGTTTTTATCGACATGACGAAATATCGCTTGAATTCCAATATCGGTTATTTCCGCAATATTTTCAAAAGCGAACATTTTACTTTTTACCGAACTGATAAAAACTTTATCCCTTTTTTCGAGTTCTTTCAAGTAAATCGCTTTATTCTCCTTATCCAAATTATCTAGCAGGTCTGCAACTAATGTAGAACTATCACGTACAAAAACGGAGTTAAAATCGCTGCTAATAGTACTTTCAATTTCATTAACGATTTCCTTGTTTACGGAATGAGCACCGGTAAAACACAGCATAACTTCTATGGCCAAATTTTTCGGAAAACGAGTAATAATTTTAGGCAAATGAGTATCAGGCAACTTTTGCAGCACCAATGCAATAATTTGCGGTGTTTCATTACATAAATAAGACGTAAGCACTTCCGGATCCAACCGCGCCAATTTATTCCATATATTGCAGTCTATGTCGTTCATTATTTTTTTTGCTTCTTCTTCCCCGAAAATTTTTGTTAAAGTATCTTTGGTATTTTTGGCATCTCCTACAATGTTTTTTTTATCACTACTTAAATAATCGTATGCTTCTTCAACGATTTTTTGCGAAATATCGGAAGATATTCTACCCAATTTGCTCATTGCAAAAGAAATTTTAGAAACTTCTTCAACATTCATCGATTTCAATATTTTACCAGCCGCATTTTCTTCAAGCTGCATAATAAGTAACGCCACTTTTTCCGCCCCAGTTAAAACTCGAGTAATATCATCTGCCATTTTCTTCCTTCATCCAATTTCTTACCATTGAAATTGCATCATTCGGGTTATTCCCAATAAGTTCGTTTATTTTTATAAAAATCGACACCTTCTCTGTTGGAATTTCAATTTCATTTTCCGTTCTCTCTTCTTTTGCCAATTTCCTTCTAAAGAACAAACTTTTGAATAAAAACATAAGCAAAATTAACCCCGATACTAAAAAAAACACGATAAATTTCACTTTTTCATATACAGGGGTATTTACCTCTTCATCCGAAAAAACAGCAAGCTCGGATTGATCTCTCGGTAAGAATTGCATATTTACCACTTCCAGTACGTCTCCTCTTTCCGGATTAAAACCGGAAGCGGAAGCTGCCAATGAATAAAGCTTTGCTATTACGTCCGAATCGTGAGGAGTATACGAATATTTTCCGATATTGTCGTCATACGAGTAATAACCGTCTACTAAAACGGCAATTGATAACCTCTTGATCGAACCCAATTCTTTTGTTTTTTTTGCAACTTCACGCGATATTTCGTAGTTGATAATTTCTTCCTTTTTCTCGGCATTGCTTGAATTTCCCGACAAGCCATTACCCGAGCTATAATTCGGAATGTTATTTGCTACCGAAACAGAATCCGCATTTTCGGAATTATTGCTGTTTTCTTCGGTATTTTGCACCGAACGTACTACTTGACCTTCCGGATTGAAAATTTCCGAATCGACAGTCAAATGCTCCAAATCCAATTCGACATTTACTTCGGCCTTTACCCTATCTTCACCGACGAATTTACCGATTAAACTTTCTATCGAATGTTTCAACTGCCTTTCGGTTGCCGATTTATACTCTTGCAATGAAGAACCAGCGGCAAATTCGCCTGTGCTATCAGGCAATTTAAACGGCTTACCCTCGGTACCGACGATAGTTATTTCTTCGGGCGTTAAGTCTTGTACGGCTGAAGAAACCAAGTGAGTAATTGCCGAAATTTGTTTACTGTCAAGTGTAGCACCAACCCGTAGTTTGAGCACGATTGATGCCTTAGGCTTATTTGCTTTTTTGCTAAACAATTCCCTTTTAGGAATTACCAAATGTACTCTGGCATGTTGTATGCTGTTGAACGACATAATGGTTCTGGATAGCTCGCCTTCCAATGCTCTTAATAAACTGACATTTTGAGCAAAATTCGAAGTACCAAGGCTTTCCGATTTATTAAAGACTTCATAACCTACGACAGAGACGTTACTCGGCAAACCTTCGGCTGCCAGTAACATTCTTGTTTTTCTAATTAAATCGGTACCGATAAATATTTCTCCATCATGAATCTCGTAGTCTATCCCCAAAGAATTCAGTTTATTAATAATAAGGGAACGATCGGTAATGCTAATATCTTTATATAACAGGTTCATTTCTTCATGATGCAAAACAAAAATCACAAAGATAAAAACAAAAAATATTATTCCTCCAAATACAGCAGAAATAACTGCTACTTTTCCTTGCTTTTTTAGCTTTTTAATAAGATTTAACACTACTATTAGTTTGGTAATTACGATTTTCATATAGCATTAAAATCAACCATATAAAAGAGAATGTTCGAGTTACAATCAAACAACTTTAATAAAAACTTAACTACAAAAAAACTTCGATTAGCATTGAAAGATAATTACAATTCTGAGTAATAAAAAGTTAATAAAAACAATCAAAAATTGTAAATATATTAACTACCTTGAGGAGGAAAATTATGAATTCTTTTAATAAACAAAACAATCCTGCTAATCAAGAAAACAGAGAGCAAGCACAAAACACTTCGAATCAGCAACAACAAAACCAACAATCTTACCAAAGCGCAAACAAACAACAAGAGCAAAATCAACAGTCTTATCAAAGCGCAAGCAAACAACAAGAACAAAACAATAACTGGAAAGAATGAATAGTGAAAATCCAATCCAAGTAAAGTGTGTTTTTCCTTACACTTTACTTGTATCAAAAACTACTTAGCCAATAAACGAAAGTAAACAAAAACAACCAAACTATGTCGACAAAATGCCAATACCAAGCGGCAAATTCAAAACCAACATGATGAACTTTAGAAAATTGGCCTTTTATTCCCCTACTTAAACACACCGAAAGAAAAATAACTCCCAATAAAACATGTATACCATGAAAACCGGTAGCCATATAAAAATTAGAGGAGTATATCGCCTTAGTACCTTCTTCCCTAAAAGCAAAAGGTAAATGAACGTATTCGATTACTTGTAAAATCAAAAACATCGTACCTAACAATACGGTCAAAGCCAGAGATTGAATTAATTCTTTTTTATTATCGTACAGCAAAGAGTAATGTGCCCAAGTTACCGTAGTTCCTGAAAGTAACAATATCAGAGTATTTAAAAACGGTATGTCCCATACATTAATCGGCTTAATACCTTTAGGAGGCCACGAACCTCGCAATGCAGGCCATAAGCCGTCCAATATTTCGGCAGGATCGAGCCATGCTTTAAAAAATGACCAGAAAAATACGACGAAAAACATCAATTCGGCTAAAATAAGCAATATTATCCCAATGCGCAGACCTTGCCGAACGACAAACGTATGTGCTTTATCGATTATTGCTTCTTTAACAATATTCTGGCACCACAGTGAAACCACACCGGTAAGTAATAATGCCCCCATAAGTAAAATTCCTATCCCAGTCGACCAGTGATGAATAAAAGCAACTCCTCCAAAAGCGGAAATAAATAAAAACAACGAAGTAAGTAAAGGCCAAGGGCTAGGGTCGATCAGATGGTAATCATGATTTTTACTTTTCATAATTATTTAAGCCTATAAAAGGTTAGTATATAATATCCTTTTTTTAAGAACAACTTAACTTTCTAGCATAATCAAAGCGATAAGGATTACGTTTTTTATCCGTAAAAACAGTAAACAAAGCTTTTAGTATAAAGAATAGGTTTACTCAATCATTAAGTTAATTTTAGAAGTTTTTATATTAGTTCTAGTAAATTTTATATTTTTTTAGTATAATAAGTAGATTTATTAATAAAGTAAAAAATGAAAAGTACATTAGAAAAAGTGATAGATCTAGCAATGAAATTACATTCCAAATATGAATGTGAAAACTATGCTATAGATATTAACAAGCTTTTATCAACCGTAAATAATTCTACCCTTAGGAAAAAGACAGAAATTTTAGATCATCTACAAAAAGTAAAACAAAATTCTCGAGACAGGGAGCCTACAAATCAAGATTTCACAAATGAGTTGCTAGAAATTATCGACTCATCAGAAACAAAACAAGATTTGGAAATATCAGGGATAAACTTAGATTTAGCTTTATTTTTCGTCACATCCGAATACACGTATAACCTTGATGAAGCTAATTATCAGCGTGCAGACAAATTAATATCTTTTGGCGCAAAACCAGATACTCTAATTGACGGACAACTTACCCCTTTAGAAGAAGTTATTGGCAGAAACTATTTAAATAAAAACAGCACTGATAAACAATATGATTTTGCAAAATTACTGTTAGAAAAAGGTGGCGCTAAAGCTAATTTTCCACATTTGAATCATAGTATATTATTAACGTTGATATCATCAGGAAACATATATTGTGCAAATAGAATAATTCCTTTGTTGTTAAAACATGGTACTAATCCTAACCAGACTTCAGGTCTCGATAAAATTACTCCATTACATTATTGTACCATTCCCAAAATGACAAATATCAGAATAGAGCTTATCAAACATGGTGCTAGAATCGATGCAAGATTAACAGACGAAAATAATAACAAAACTCCGCTAGAGATTCCGCTCCTTAGATATAATCATTCTAGAAATGAAAAAGAAATTCCTGTTATTGCAGAAATGTTAGTTTATACCGGTGCATATGTTGATTTAAAGGTGGCAAAAGAAAGTCTGCAAACAGTCAGAACAAAAATACAACACGATGGCCTAAATAAATTACAGGAAGCAATAAAAACAATAAAAGAAGAGTCTCAAAAAAATCATTTATTCGAAGGAACTAAAAAAGCAATCAGAGACAATATCGATAGTGTAGAAAAATTAGGTAATTTAAATTTACCAAAGCCTTTAAAAAACGAGCTTACAAAAAGTGACAATCCTATTTCTACCGCTCAATCCCTAAAATTTAATAATGCTTGTGACAGTTTATTAGAAGAAACGAGTATATCGTCATCAATTGAAGGAGCCAGTGCCAATCCGGTAATTAATCCGATGAAAAGAAGAACAATAAACTAAGGTGGGATTATTCTCGCCTTGGCTATTGACCCGAAGTGCATAATATAAAATATTTAAAGTTTGTTTCTACTGTTTGAATTATGTCCTCATTTCAAAATATTATCTCTACATTGGAAAAATATTGGAGCGATTACGGGTGCGTAATTCTGCAACCAAGCACTACCGAATTGGGAGCGGGAACTTTACACCCTGCAACAATTTTCAATTCTATTGGCAATATGGACCGTAAAATCGCCTATGTGCAACCGGTAATTAGACCGGGAGACGGTAGGTACGGAAAAAACCCGAGTCGGTTATACCAGCATCATCAATATCAAGTGTTAATAAAACCTTCTCCTGAAAATTTACAAGAATTATATCTGAAAAGTTTGGAAAAATTAGGTATATCGCTGGAAGAGCACGATATACGATTTGTCGAAGACGATTGGGAAAATCCCAGCGTCGGAGCTTGGGGATTAGGATGGGAAGTTTGGTGCGATGGAATGGAAATTTCACAATTTACTTACATGCAGCAAGTCGGATGTATCGAATGCAACCCTGTTCCAGGCGAACTGGCTTACGGATTGGAAAGATTGGCAATGTACATCCAAAATATTGACGACGTATATCAGCTTAAATGGAACGATTTCGGCATTACTTACGGTGACATATTCAAACGTAACGAACTTGAATTATCTACTGCCGCACTTGACTCTTTTCACGATAAAAAAGAGTTATCTTCCCATATTGAAAATCTTAAAAATAATTGCACGTTGCTTTTGAATAAAGGTCTACCCCTCGCAGCATATGACCAATGCTTAAAAGCAAACCATACTTTGAATTTACTTGATGCAAGTGGTGCTCTCGGTCACACAGAAAGAGCTTCCTACATATTGCAAGTGAGAGACTTGGTGAAATCATGCTGCAAATCTTATGTAGAAAGTGCAAATTTATAGCTTTTATTTTATAAAATGTTCAACTAAGAATTGAAAATAATGAATCTTACACTATCAACGGTAACAAAAAATTAACTTAAGTTCTATAAGTCAATATCTTAAACTTAATAACTTGGAGCAATATGACGAATACATTAAAAATAACGGTTTCAAAGCCATTTCATGTAACTTCGGGTGACCCCAATATAGTAGGGACCGATATCAAAGGCAACAACGACACAATAACCTATACCAACAATAAGGTATCTGTCTATACAAGTACACAACCTGAATATATTGAATTTTCTTCCCCAGCTATAGATTTTAATTGCAGTAATGTTACAGGAAAAGAAGAAGGAGAAAATTATTTAATTACTTGTGATTTTATATAGGAGTTTAACATGATTGAATTTGATTTACAAATAGATAACGTATCAGCAGTAGAAAATACAATTTTACACCCAAATTTAGCTAAAGATGCAATGGTAATGTCTGATGGAAGTTACATTTTTGCTTACGAAAATGGTTATTACGACAAAGACGATTTTCAATTAGTAATGGTCGATACCAGACATAAAGATACATATGGAACCAACATATTCCCAATCCCTTACTTTTTAGGTTGTGACGGAAAAAATACTCGATTCGATATCTTAAACGATACAAAAGGAGAGCATATAAAAATACATTGCGAAGCTAATTCTAAAGTTTTATAAAAAATGCAACTTAAGTTGCATTTTTTCCTATGTTAATAATTACTTTATAAATACAACGTTCATCAGCTTCAGTTATTGTATAAGTAATTTTACCATCTTTAATCACTTCTCCCTTTTCAGGTATTCTGCCGATTAAAGTATTGATCAACCCGCTGACCGTATCATATTCTTGGTTATCATTGAATTGTATGTTTAAAGCTGAACCCAAAGTAGCAATTTGCATAGATCCTTCGACTTCAAATTTTCCATCTGCAACTTTAATTAAGGCTGGTTGAATATTTTGATCATGTTCGTCATCTATATTTCCCACGATTTCTTCTATTATGTTCACTATGGTTACCAAACCTTCAGTTCCACCATATTCGTCGAGCACTATTGCAACATGAATGTGCGAAGATTGCATTTTAACAAGTAAATCAACCGCTTTCATCGCAGCCGGCACAAATATAATATTGCGAACGATATCGCGAATGCGAAAAATATTATTAACGTTTCGCAATATATCTTTGATATGAACAAAGCCAATAATTTTATCCAAGTTATCTTTATAAACCGGTATTCTGGTATATTGATGATCTTGTAAACTGTTCAATATTTCTCCTTTTGTTATATTAATGGGAAAAGCAAATATTTCTTTTCTGGTCACCATAATGTCACTAACGTTAATTTCATTAAATGCTGATAAGCTTTTTACTATTTTCAACTGTTGCTGCCCTTTGGCTTTTTTCTCTTCGATTTTTTGCAACCTATAAAATAATCTTTTTACTTTTTTTACTTTTTTTAACAATAGTAAAAAAAACATAATTTAAACAATAAAACAAGTTTTAAATATTTTATATTATGTCCTCCTGGTCAATAGCAAGGCGAGAATAATCCCACTTTAGTTTATTTTCCTATTTCTCATTGGATTAGTTACTGGACTAGCAGTTGCTCTTTCCTCAATTGACGATGATAAATTCATTTCGTCTAATAAGCTGTAACCAGCACCAAGTATATCAGAACATTCCAAAAGGTTTTCGGCAGCTTCCGAAGGAATTGGTTTATTCAAATCATTCACACCTGTTTTTACACAATCAGCTTTTCGCGATTTATCTAACACTTCACAATTCTTGGAATTAAAATTTTCTTGAGATTGTCCATCAGTTTCTTGTCTCATTATCTTTATTTGTGCCATTAATTTACATATGTAATTTTGATTTGCCGTACTCTTTATTTTTTTCAAATTTTCTGCTGCGATTTCATCGCTAACATGTGTTTCAGTATGAACTATTAATTTAGCAACAATTACATAATGATTAAACCCTAAACTAAAGTCAAATGGTGTTTTTTTTGCATTATTTTGCAACCTAACATCAGCGCCATTTTTCAGTAAGAAATCAACCATTCTTACATTAGTAATTCCTACAGCATAATGTAACAACGTGTTTCCAGCTACTAATTTAGAATTTATGTTGGCACCAAAATTTAGCAACTTTTTAGCACAATTATAATCTTTTTCACTCTCTTCTGTAAGAAGAGTAAATAAAGACCTGTCCAAATCCATACAGCAATAATCAAGCTCTTCTTTTGTTGTGATGTTTTTTATAATTTTCAATGCCCTAGAAACTAATTTTTCGCCATCACTATAAGTATTATTTTTTTTTATTTCTTCCAAATGTTGATAACATCTTTGTTTAGTATTTTCATCAAAATTATATATAGTAGATAAAAATTTGTTACAATTTATAGCTAAATTTTCAATTTGATTTATGCTTTGTGCACTAAAAACTATATCAATTACTTCACGTAAAAGTCTTTTGCCCATACTTTTTCCTCAATTTTAAATTATTAGTATTGTAGCATATAAATATACTATCATGACTTATATGTAATTGTGTATAAAATAATCAAGAGATTAAGTATTGCTTATAACAAACTGCTGCTAACTGTTGCGTACAATATAAAAAAATGTAATATCGTCTTACGATGAAAAAAATACTTATCTTTGGCGGGAGTGGCTTTATCGGCCGATATATTGTTAAAGAACTTGCTGAAGACAGTCATATAATAAAAATTATTTCACGTAGTCAAGCAAAAGAACTTAAAGTATGCGGTGAAGTCGGCCAGATTACGTGTGTAAACGGTAACGTATCGGACGAAGAATTAGTTGAAAAACATACTCTCGGTATGGACATAGTAATTAATTTAGTAGGAATTCTATATGAAAGTTATTCGAAAGAGTTTAATTTCATACATAATATTGCTGCAAAAAACATTGCGAAATATGCTAAAACAGCAAAAGTAAAGCAATTAATTCATTTTTCCGCATTAGGAATAGAAAATCAATCCCAATATAACGAAAGTAAGTTAAACGGAGAAAACATAATAAAAAAAGAATTCCCAGATGCAGTAATTATTCGTCCTAGTGTTGTTTTCGGTGAAGAGGATAATTTTTTTAATAAATTTGCTCGCTTTGCTACCATTTCACCGTTTTTACCAATTATCGGTGGAGGTAAAGGACTGATGCAACCTGTTTTCGTCGGAGATGTTGCACGATTTATCCGTAACATAGTAACCAAAAAAATAACTAAACAAACCTACGAACTAGCCGGACCGAAAAAATATTCATTCAAAGAACTTATGGAATTTATTATCAAAACTATTGAGAGAAAACGCCGTTTAGTCAACATAAAGTTTTCCATAGCAAAATTTACGGCCTGGTTTTTAGAATTCCGTTTAATATCGTTATTATTAAAACCGATGAACGGAAGTAACTCCCCTATATTAACCAGAGACCAAGTCGATCTACTGCGATACGATAACGTAAGCAATAAAGATTCTTTACAATCTGCAGGCATAATACCAAAAACCATAGAAGAGGTAGTAACCCAATACTTACAAAGGTATAAAAAACACAATTAATGAATACAAATAACAAAGAAGTTCATATAAGAAAAAAACTAGACAAGTTATTAAGATCGCGAAGTATAAAAGCACGTGTTAAAATAAGAAGAAGAAAAAACAGTATATTAAAAATTGCAGGAAGATGCTCAATAGGGTTATGTTTGCTATTTCTTATTTATATCCTGTTTAACATTTGTAGCAATTGCTATTATGCACTGATTAAGGTTGAAGTATTATTGCCCATCACAATCACGAAGTCTGATCCCGGATCTATGATAAAAGAAGGATTAAAAGAGATTTTACATAACGATAACGATAATATAATCAGTAGTGCCGCCGTCTGGTATATTGAAAATTTTATTCGAAATAACCCGAACAGCATCGGAAAAAAACTTGAATTGTGGTTACCTGCCTCAAATAACTTTAGCAAAATAGCTAAACATCACAAACAATCCGAAACGAAAAATAAATTAATGGAATTAAACAAAATAAAAATCTCTTTTAATAATAACTTATTTTCTCATGCAGATTCCCAACATCCGGAATATGCCGGAATCGCAGGAGCATTAATCGGCTCGTTGCTAACAATTTCAATATGCTTTGTTTGCGCCTTACCCATAGGTATTTTAACCGGAATTTACTTACAAGAATTTAAATTTAAAAATAAAATCATTTCATCCATAATCGAAATCAGTATAAATAACTTATCTGCCACTCCTGCGATTATTTTCGGTATAGTAGGTTTATATTTTTACATCTCATTTTTAGGAATGCCAAGATCATCAGCATTAGTCGGGGGTTTAGTTCTGTCATTAATGATGTTACCAATATTAGTAATAAGCACAAGACAAGCATTAAGCACTATTTCGACCGGAATAAAAGAAGCTGCCTTAGCATTGGGAGCGTCAAAAACACAAGTAATTCTACATCACAGCTTGCCTATGGCATTCCCCAACATTATCACAGGTGCTATACTTGCTGTTGCACGAGTGTTAGCGGAATCGGCACCGTTATTAATGGTAGGCATGGCTGCATTCATTGCAGATGTCCCCAGAAATATTTTGGAACCAACAACAGTTTTTCCATTACAAATATACATATGGGCAAGTAATCCTAATAACACCTTTACTGAGCTAAATTCGATATTAATGTTAGTGTTGCTAGTAATCTTATTAGCATTAAATATTGTAGCTACTGTTATCCGCAGAAGAATGTATATATCGAATAATTAACAAATATACCTTCACACATCGTGAGCAAAAATATAATCGAAAATCTGTTTTGCAATCCTACTGGCACTTCCGCTAATGCTATTTTCCATAACTACTGAAATCGCATACTTCGGCTTATTATAAGGAGCGTAACCGACAAACAAAGAATGATCATGATCTACTTTATTACCGTTTATTATTGTTACAGTTTGAGCAGTGCCGGTTTTGCCGGCAATTTTTTGTATACCAGAATAAACTTTATTGGCAGTACCGCTAAAAGAGTTAACGGCACTATACATACCGTATTTCACCGATTTTAAATGCTCTGCATCAATTTTAAGGGGGTCAAAATTAATTTGATTAACATTTTTTTCTAACGAAGGAATAATCTTTTTACCAGTTGCTAGCCTAGCCGTCATAACTGCCAATTGCAGTGGAGTTACCAAAACATAACCGTGACCGATAACACTATTTATCGTATCTCCCACATACCAATTTCGATAATTCTTTTTCTTTCTCCAAATACTATCCGGGATTATACCACTTTGTTCTTCCTTCAGCCCTATACCAGTAAGCTGTCCGAAACCTAGCCTAATTGCCGTTGCAAACAAAAAATCAACATTTAATTTTTGTCCGATATAATAAAAATAAACATTACAAGAAGAAGATATCGCTTCATTTAAAGAAATCAAACCGTGTCCCTGTTTTTTCCAACAACGAAATACGTTATTTCCTATTTTTATTCGGCCACTACAAAAAAAGGTGCTTTCGGAATCTATAATTCCGGATTCTAAAGCTGCCAAAGCAGATATCAATTTAAATGTTGATCCTGGCGGAATTTGTAATGCGACCGCCCTGTGAAATAACGGCATTCTTGCATCATTCTTTAGTTCGCCCCACTGCTTTCTCGAGATAGATTTTACAAAAAGGTTATTATCGTAAGAAGGGTAGCTATTCATAGCCATAACATTTCCACTCTTTACATCTAAAAGGACAACACTACCCGTATGTTTTAATATATTGCTAATAAAATACTGCAATTCGTAACCAATTGATAATTCTATGCTTTTTCCTTCAGTAGCAACAATTCTCGATAAAGATCTTACTACCTCCATTTTTGCGTTTATTTCTTCCTGTAATATTCCGGGGCTACCGTTTAAATCCTTATCATAAGAATACTCTACACCGCTTTCCCCTATGTATAAATAAAGACCGTTATGATAATTTTTTCTCGCGTAACCTATAACATGAGCTAGAACCATCCCGAAGGGATAATGACGCTCATAATTCTCAACGATAAATATTCCGTGTAAATTAGCCGAGTTAAGCTCTAATTTTCGTACGACATCGGATCCCACATTTTCCGAAATAACCGTAGCTTCTTTTGCATTTCTAATCAGAGTGTACAAATTATGATACTCAGATTGTGACAATTCCAAAATATGCAGTAATTTTGTAATCGAATCATCAACATCTATACCTTTCACCGGAGAAAAAACTAAATCGTATTGCTTTTTATTGTAAGCAATGATTTTTCCGTTACGATCGAAAATATTGCCTCTGGCGGCATTAATTAATGAAACTTTAAGTCTATTGTGATCTGATAAAGCCTTATATTCTTGATTTTTAATTATTTGAAGATAGTAAAGCCTACCAACTAAACACAAGATAGCCGAAGTTTTAATTGTGCCTAAAACAAATAATCTTCGCGTATATTTTTTTTTACTCATATTACTATAGATGAGTTGGATAAATATACCGTAACATAAAATATAACTCGTCCCGAATCAAAAACTTCAATATCAATTGAACTCTTTTCAGCACCAATCGTATAATAAAAAAATTTATCGCCGGAATACAAATTACCGTTATCATAATAAATTCCTACGACATAATCAAAATTTTTGGTATATACAGGCTCAAACCAACTATCAAGCAGCGAATTTTTGCATTGCACGTTAATATTAAAATTAACATTGCTACTAAAAATCGAAGAAAATTCCAATAGATTAAAATTTTTTTGTATTTCTTCATCCGTCAAAATACGTGAAACAGCAATTTGATCATTTTCAATACTGCTAACATAAAAAGAATGATTATCTTTCTCAATCTTACAACTAATGTTTGCAGCATTCTTAAACTTATACTTATTTACTTGAGATATACTAAACTCTTTATTACTTAATTGAGGTTGCGTTAATGAAGAAAACTTAACTTTATCATTAATTTTCAGTTTATTAAGCACTCTTAACAATTAACACAGTATTTGATATTTTATCATGCCAAGTTTGTGATCTGCTATCAAAAATCGACCATATAATACCTAAGCATAAGGGTAAAACCGAAACAATAATACTAAAAAATCGAATTTGCGCTTGTTTAAAAGTAATTTTTTGAAACGTATTTGCATCTACAATGCGAATACCAAATAAAAATTTAGCAGGTGTAGTGCCAAACTTACACCACATAAAAGTTATATATAAACATATGACCGCTAGTTGTACGATTTGCATAATTAACGTAAGTAAATAAAATAAGCTGAGCTGATTTCGTTCAACACCGGTTATTTCCAAATTGAACCTGACCTTTTCTATTACTTCCAATGGAACGGAATAAAACATACCGATTAACGTAAATGTTAAATAAGAAAAAAATAGCAAAATACATATTAAGATCACAAGATCAATCATAATACTTAAAAAACGGGTAATGTTGCTCACATACCTTATTTCATCATCATATTTCCCATAAGCAAAGATTTTTTTTAACATATTTACTTCTTTACAAACATACATAAATACCCCATTACATCATCATATAACTGGCACTTAATTACTTTTAATACTTCCATATCAAGTTTTGATGGTATACTTAACATGTAATCTTGCGAATAACAAAAAATATCCGCATCTTGTAAAAATTCAACCTTTTCTTTAGGTTTTTCCAATGCTCGTACAATCGATATGATTATTCCTCCTTTCTTTAGTACATTTTGAAATAAGCGAAATGTTTCGTATAATTCTTGTTCATAACCTAAAGAATCAATTGCAAGGATTATATCGAATTTTTCACTTACATCGAAATTGGAAAAATATTTACTGCAACTCATATGTAATAATTTGCTATAAACAGCTTTTTCGTTCACATAACATCTTTCAGCAATACTTAACATTTTAGATGATATGTCCAAGCCGACAATATTACTACCGACACCATTCATTTTAAGAAAGTGTCCGCAAATACCGGTTCCACAACCAACATCCAATATATCAATTATATTGCCTACGTCAGGCAAATGATCGATAATTTCATGCAATACTATTTTGTAACCCTGGTATTGACGATTTATTATATAACTCTCGACATAATAGGGAGTTATGTAATCGAATTTTTCCTCTATGATAGAAATAGGAACTTCGGTTATACTAAACGGCTTATCTATTTTATTCAGATAATAATTTACTTCGGGGTAATACTCTTTCATTTGCAGAGCATTCATTAAACTTTGCTTAGCCTTTTTAAATTTTTTACTAACAAAGTAACATCTACCCAAGTTATAATATATCAGAGGACTGACATGAGAAGTGCATAATTTTAATAATCGAAAACGCAAAAAAGCATCATCTTTATTACCTTTATAAAAATGATAAAGACCTAATTCAAAGTTAGTTTTAACAAGATTGCGCATTTTGTCCTTTATATTTGATAATTCCGAACAAAAATTTTGATACCAGTGCTTAATTCGATACAACACTCTGAAAAATGTTCCTTTAAGGCTCCCCTGTGGCTTTAAAAAAGAAAATATACTCATTAAAAAGTTATAAAACTGCCTTAAAATGACAATCACCGTATTACCATAGTACTATTGCGATTGTTACAATTTACTTTGTTTGAAACTTCAAAAACTCTACAGCATTGGTCCATGTCCATTAAGTTTCGATTAAAGTTAATAAAAACTTGCCGTGAAAAATAAAAACAAATTAATCGTGTAATTATCGATTTAGTGAAATTTTGTACCAACAAGTCCGATTTGGCAGAAAGGTTGTGCTTTATCGCAGCAGCTGCAGAAATAGCTAAAATCAATTGGAAATATTCCAAAAGCAAATTATGCATTTTTATTTTATACCTATTGCTTTTAGTAATTAAATCCGCTCGATCATCAGGCAATTTTCCTAAAGCCAATTCGTCGGAATCATTGTACTTGAATTCCAGCGAGTTTAAGCTGGTTTTCACTTTGGCCAAACCAAGCATAATCTTGGTAGATATAAACAATATTAGCTCGATCAATGCTTTCACTTTATTTACTTTACTTTTATTATCACATCATAACATAAATAAAATGTTTAGCTCAAGTTAATATTAAATTACTACAAATCACCCATTTCAAATATTTTATTCATCTCTTTCCACTCTCTGTTACCGATACTGTATTTTTTATAATCTGTTTGTTTCCTGTTTTTTAATACGTCCTTTATTAAAGATATTGCATTTTGCGAAACGGTAACAGCATACATGTTATAATTCGTAAATGCTTTATAGGTCATCGGAACCCACTTTTCTACTATTTTCAAAATTTGAGCGGCGTATTGCCCGATTTCATATTGCGCATGTTTATCATTTCGTAATTTAACAAAATGCAATAAGTTATGAAGATCGATTTTCCAATACCATTGGGTATAAAAATTAGCACTTAACACCATTCTGGAAAGTTCTCGAGCCAAATCTTTTTCCAAGCAATATTCATAATTTTTATAACAATTAACTGCTTCGTTCTTTAACAAGTTATGTACTTTGCGTGCAACTTCGTCAGGTAAAGGTTTATCGCTTCTACCTTGGTTGTTCACTTTGGATTGCTCGGCAATATTATCTAAATCGGGAACATAAAACTCCTTATCTAAAATAGAATAACGGGCAGAATATTCGTTAATATTGGCAGTCCTATGCCGCACCCATTGACGAGCAACAAATATAGGCAATTTTACATGAAGCTTAATTTCACACATTTCAAAAGGAGTAGTATGACGATTACGCATCAAATAATTAATTAAGTCTTGGTCCCGACTACCATGTTTTGTTCCTTTGCCGTAAGAAACGCGAGCAGATTGAACTACCGCCGAATCATCTCCCATATAATCTATAACTCTGACAAAACCGTGATCCAATACCGGAAGTTCTTCAAATAAAATTTTTTCTAAGCTTGCAACTGTATTACGTTTAGTTACATTATTCATACCCCTGTAACCTATACAAGTTTTCTTGCTGTTTGTCACGTTTTTCTTGAGCTTTTATCGAATATCTTGCAATCGGGTTAGCCATTAACCTTCGTATGCCGATTTCTTCGCTCGTATCTTCACAATATCCGTAGCTTTTATTTTCAATTCGCAAAAGAGCGTCTGCTATTTCTTTCTGTATGTAAGAGTGATTATCTTCGTTTAAAATTTCAACATCAGTCAAACCGTTACCATTATCCGAATTTGTTTCTCTGTTACTTGTACTCAAAGCGTTTAATCTCACTATCGACATACTGTTATATTCTTGTCGCATTGCAAGCAATTTTTCCTTAAAATATTGCAATTGATCACCATTCATATACTCTTCATCTGAGTTCGGTTTGTATTGATTATACATGCAATTTTATTAAATAATTAATATAATTATTAACTATATAGTTATTTTATTAATATTTTATCTATAAAGAGCAAGAAGATTATTATGTTTTTAACTTATCAGCTTTTTTCCGAGAAAAAAAATATTATTTTTAATATCTTTTTATTAATTATAATCAGCGTTTTATTTATCCTTCTAATAAATGAAAATGAAATAATAGAAAAAATCGGAGTAAATATTATTTACATATCAACAATATTAACATTTCACTCTATTTTTTATCATTCGTTAAACAAAGATTTTTCCAATGGAACGATAGAACAATTATTATTACAACCTATATCTATTGAATTATTTTTTATCAAAAAAATATTTTGCACTTCGCTATTTTACCAATTTAATATGATATTCGTTATCCCTTTTCTCAGCACTTTAATTAACATTAGTATTTATTCGACACTTAAATTAACATTAGTAACGATTTTTTCAATACCTATAATTATCACTATCAGTTTACTTGGAGGGACATTATCGTTAAAAAGTAAAGATATAATGTCAATAATAACTCTGCCTTTGTTAATTCCTATTTTAATATTTGGAAGCAGCGCAATTCACAGCAATACTCAGGAATATACAAATCTACTACTTTTACTTATACTAGTAATACTAACCATACCAATAAATATAATAGCCATCTCCTATTTATTAAAAGCTGCTATACAAAATGAAGGTTAAATTATTTCATTGTTATCTTACCCCAATTAATATTTCGGATAGATTGGTTAATGCAAAATAACAATAAATTCATAAAATTTTAAACTGAGATTATTCTTAATTAAACATAAACTCAAACTAATAATTAACTTATAGAAGATTAAATGAAACTTAAAAATTTACATGAAATTGATTGTAGCAAAATGAAAAACAAACATTTGTCAGATAATTAAACCACCAACGAAGTAAGCTTTGCTTTCACTTATCACGGTAGTTACACACGACTTAATTATTGAAAATGCAAAACATTAAACGGAATTTACTTCTTTTCCTGACAAAATCGATGAAAAGAATCTAAAAATGTTACGATGCTTATGTATGTAATAAGAGTGTTTATGACTTGGAACTTACTCTGTAGTAACTCAGTTGCTTGATTATATGAAAAAATATATAAAGTTTTATATACGTTTCACTTTTTAAGCCACATAATGCTATCTCAACATAAAAAATATGTATCATTATTTTGTATAGATCAATTGGCATAAAAGTAATCAATCTATACGTTAATAAGTATATTTAGTTAATGAAGAGAAATAAATATGGAGACTAAGACATATTATGATAAGCTAAAAAAGTAGATTGCGATAAAATAGGCTTTAATTATGGCAGCAATAACCTCAAAAAAAAACAATACCGGCAGTTGTTATGATAGTTATTGTAAATTATTTTATGATTTTACACCATATGAAAGAAAAACCAATTGCGAATTTCAGAATATCACAAATGTTTTTACTATTTCATCCCCGAGAAAAAACTTCAATTTAGCAACTATAAATCCAAAATGTTATCGTAACACAATCGGAATCTAATTTATTACGTATTGATGATAGATAGTCATGACATGATGTAATTAATTGTGTTTAAAAAAAGTATACGAAAGTGTTACCGTTCGCACTTCATCTACTTCTTTATTTTTTTCTATTTCAGGATCTATAAAAAAAGATACCGGCATCACCACCTTTTCACCCGGTGATAAAGTTTGCCTGTTAAAGCAAAAACAAGCAACTTTATTAAAATACTTGCCAATTTTATGTGGAGTAACATTATAAATCGCTATCACGTCGATTTCTTTATTGGAGGTATTTTCCGCATGATAAAATACCAATCGATTTTCTCCCGTTCGTAACGAAACGATTTTTTCTTCCGGCGGAGAAAATTTAAGGGGCAAACCCGTTGCCACATCGGCATTAAACCTAACTTTCATTACACGTGCACCTATATTCCCTTCTTTATAATTTCTAAATTCACGTACCGTACCGCCAAAACCAGTAACTTTACAAAATAAACTGTATAACGGAACCGATGCGTAAGCCAAACTCAACATCGTCAGTGCCAACGATATTAAAATTATCAATAATTTATTATTACCTGAGCTTCGCTTCTTTGAAGAGGACATGCTTCCTAATTTTCGGGTCGTACTTCATAAACGCCCCCTTTTCTTGTTTTTTCTTCGGGTTCCGCTTAAACAAGTAAAAATAACCGGTTTTAGCCGTACTAACCAACTTAAATAATATTCTATTTCGTTTTCTTGCCATTTTTATATTCGACTTTAGTATTTGCAAATTAACACACTTTTGCCAGATAGGCTAGCTCTTAAAATTTAATCTGCTAAGGTTTTCAACATATTTTCCTTTACGGAAAATTGGTGTACGTCTTCCGTTATTTTCATCGGGCAAAATTTCGGTCCGCACATAGCACAATAATGGGCCAATTTTGCACCTTCACCTGGCAAATCTTCGTCATGAAATTTTTGTGCCGTTTCGGGATCGAACGATAAATTAAATTGATCTTTCCATCTAAATTCGAAACGAGCTTTCGATAAAGCATCGTCGCGATAACGAGCGATAGCATTTCCCTTGGCAATATCAGCTGAATGAGCAGCTATTTTATAAGCCATAATCCCAGCCCGAACATCTTCCAACTTCGGCAATCCCAAATGTTCTTTAGGCGTTACGTAACAAAGCAAAGCCGTACCATACCATGCGATCATCGAAGCACCAATCGCACTCGTTATATGGTCGTAACCCGGCGCTACATCTGTAACCAAAGGACCCAAGGTATAAAACGGAGCACCGCTACACAAATCCAACTGTTTATCCATATTATCTTTAATTAAATTCATGGGAACATGACCAGGACCTTCAACCATTACCTGGCATTCTCTACTCCAAGCATGCTTTGTTAGCTCACCCAAAGTCGCAAGCTCGGCATATTGCGCTTTGTCCGAAGCATCGCGGATACATCCCGGACGTAAACCGTCACCTAAGGAAAACGTAATATCGTAAGCTTGCATAATGTCGCATATTTCGTCGAAGTGATCATAAAGAAAATTTTCCTTGTTATGAGCAATGCACCACTTTGCTAAAATAGCACCACCACGAGAAACTATTCCCGTAATTCTACTGCTTATTAATGAAACATGATTTTTTAAAACACCTGCGTGAATAGTAAAGTAATCGACACCTTGTTCCGCTTGTTCGATTAAAGTATCACGATAAATTTCCCAAGTTAAATCTTCCGGCACTCCGTTAACTTTTTCCAGCGCTTGATAAATCGGTACGCTCCCCACCGGAATAGGTGAATTTCTTATTATCCATTCGCGAATATTGTGAATATTTTTCCCAGTCGAAAGATCCATCAATGTGTCCGCCCCCCAGTAACAAGCATAAACCAACTTTTCTACTTCTTCTTCTAAAGAAGAACTAACGGGAGAGTTACCGATATTTGCATTTATTTTTACTAAAAAATTTCTTCCGATAATCATCGGCTCGGATTCGGGATGGTTAATATTAGCTGGAATTACTGCATGACCCCTTGCAACCTCTTCTCTGACAAATTCTGCCGTTACTTCGCAAGGTAAGTTTACTCTAACACTATTACCTTCTTTATTAACTTCACGTATATATTTTTCCCGTCCCAAATTTTCCCGAATCGCAACATATTCCATCTCTGGAGTAACTATTCCTTTTTTTGCATAATACATCTGCGTTACCAATGCTTTTTGTGCTTTTAAAACACGGCTATCAATGGGAAAACGAGATCTTAAGTCTTTATGCTCTTCGTAATACTTAAAACCGTTATCCGCTATGTTAATTTTTCTACCTTTGTATTTTTCTACGCCTTTCCTATTAAAAATCCATTTTTCTCTTACTTTCGATAACCCTTTTTTTATATCGATTACCGATTTGTCATCGGTATAAGGTCCCGAAGTATCGTATAAATACACGTCCGGATCATTGTTTGATAATTTTACTTTACGCATTTTTACTTCTAATTCGGGAAAAACTTCTCCAAAACAAGAATGTTTTTCCGAATTAGGATAAGATTTTTTAAAATTTAAAATACTTTTTTTCATTATTTAAAATATCTAATACGTTTAAATAACTAACACTACTTTTGTAACGAATCAAAGTTCTATTTATAAAAGTGATTTTCTCCAAACTAACTTTACACCTAAATATTTAGTGTGTTATTCCTTGAAAAACAGAATATATTTAAGTTATGAGAAAAAAAATTGCATTAATTGGATCGGGAAACATTGGAGGAACATTAGCACATCTAATCGGATTAAAAGAATTAGGAGACGTCGTACTGATAGATATAGACGAAAATTTTCCCAAGGGCAAAGCCTTGGACTTGGCCGAATCGGCTCCGATCGAAGGTTTCGATTCGGTAATAACCGGCGGCAACGACTATTCCGAGATAGCAGGGTCCGACGTCGTAATCGTTACGGCAGGAGTACCGAGAAAACCTGGAATGAGTAGAGACGACTTAATTTCAACTAATGTCGAAATCATAAAAAAAGTTGGAGAAAATATAAAAAAATATGCTGAAAATGCTTTTGTAATCGTAATAACCAATCCGTTAGATGCAATGGTATTCGCTATGCAAAAAATAACCGGATTTTCCTCTAATCAAGTCGTAGGAATGGCGGGAATTCTCGATTCGGCTCGTTTTCGTTACTTTATTGCGGAAGCTTTGCAAGTATCGGTAGAAGATGTTAGCACCTTTGTATTAGGGGGACACGGTGACACGATGGTACCGATGATTAGATATTCGACAGTAGGAGGAATATCTCTACCAGATTTAGTCAAAATGGGTTGGCTTGCTCAAACCGACATCGATAACATTGTTAAGCGTACTCGCAACGGCGGTGCTGAGATTGTTAATTTGCTAAAATCAGGATCGGCATTTTACGCACCGGCATCTTCTGCCGTGCAAATGGCCGAATCGTATTTAAAAGATAAAAAACGCATATTACCTTGTGCGGCTTATTTGCAAGGCGAATACGGCATCAAAGATTTATACGTAGGAGTACCGGTAATAATAGGAAAAAGAGGAGTGGAAAAAATTATCGAGGTCAAGCTTAATCATGAAGAAAAAGATATGTTCGATAATTCGATAGATGCGGTACGCAAGCTAATATCAGTAATCAAATTATAAATTTTGTAAACTTGTTAACTAATATCATAATTTCTATAGTGTTTAATGCTATAATTTACTAATAAAAGAATTTTAATTCATTACGAGAGAGGTATAGCTTTTATGAAATGCTTAGATTATGATGAGTCCAAAAAATCTATGATAAAAAAAACAAATCATAAAGATGAAAGTGATGACCAACTTAAAAGGTATAGAATAACGGAAGAACAACAACAAAAAGAAGATGCACAACAGCAATTTGAAGAAAAGTATAAAGAAAAAACCAAGCAAAAACCTAAAACACAAAAAAAGGACGTAAAAGAAACCAAAACGGAAAAAACACAAAAAGACTCACCGAAGAAAGCAAGGGGTAAAAAAAGATTTTTCTCGTTTTTCAAAGAATTAAGAACACGGTCGGTTTGGAAAAAAATAGTTTTCAATCTACGTAATTTATTCAAAACACAAACACAGCTGGAAGAGGAAGAATTAATAATCGACGATATTAAAAAATCTAAATTAAAATCATTACTTGGATTAAGAAAAAAAGAGCAAGAAAAACAATTAACCGTAAGAATTGCTTACTTATTGCAAGAATTAAGAGAACTTAATCAACAAATAAAAAACCTGACAACAATAAAGAAAATGTTAGAGCATTCAAATAAATTGGTCACTCTTACAAACAGTTATATAAAATCGGTCGCAGAAAATAAAAATATTGCACATGATCATGTTAAAGCAAAAGTTGCTGAAACACACTCAACGGTAACCAATATAGCAAAGAAACAAGAACTGGGAAAGATCACACAAAATCAACCAAAACCCGAGATAAATTTACCAAACAATAATAGTTTGCTGAGACCAACGGTTCAAATTCATCCACACATAATGCAAACGCAGCAATTAAACCAAATAAGTTATCAAAATGTGGGTAACCCTCTATTAACCGTCCTTAGTTTTATTCATACTCAAGCAGTAAACGCTTTAAATAAAATAGGAAATAATATTAATGCAGGGGTGCAAAATATAATAGTTAAAATAGCAACAAATAATATACCAAACAAAAACGTTAGTGAACATACCGATAAAGTGGGTATTGACATAAGAATACGGACAGAAGTAAGGATAAATTTTGAACTTGACTTTCCCAGATCAAAACTCAGTAACATAACAAAAACAGGGCCTAAAGAGACAATTAATTTGCTTTTTAGTAGTTATTAATAAATACCAAGATTTATTCTTCTTTCTGTATTTCGCCTGTTTTCTCTACAACAGCGTTAGAAACCAAAGATGAAGGATTAGAGTTACCGAAAGGCTTTTGTTTTAATTTTGAAAGTTCTGTCTCAAGTAACTTTTTCGGAAAAATATTTGCTCTAACTCTCTTTTTACTAACAGGTTTATCAACAGCAGCTATCAACTCTTTTTTTTCACTTTCCGATAATTTAATTACACCACCCTTATAAGGATCTTTATTCAGGGTTTGTTGAACAAATTCTTCAAGTGACACTCCATCTTCTTCTATAGGAAATATAGATTGTTTGCGCAAGCCAAATCTACTTAAAACATTAAATATTTCAGACCAAAATTCACGAGATAAGTATCGATCTTCTTTATCACTATGAAAATTAAATATAATTTCATTTTTATCTTTCGATTCATTAAAAGATACCTCACCTTTTGCAAAACCATTATCGTCACGCATTTGTAGAATATAATGATGGGTTTCTGCTATTACATTCTCAATCGAAGAATTTTCTGGTCGTTCCAATTTAAGCGCTACTTTAACACCAGTATATTTCCCATCGAGTAGAACAAGACCAAATCCAACTAATGCCTTTTGACCTTTGTTTTTACTTTTATGCATAAAAGCTTCCTAATAATGAACTTAAAAAATGACTCTTAATAGCATTCACCTATGAATCATCATAAATATATTATACTCATTGTTAATAAATAAGTAATTATTTGTAAACCTTTTTTACAAAAAATAACTTACTTTTTTAAATTTAGTTCAAACTTTGGAATGTATTTAAATTTGTTATGTAAAAACAACAAAATATAACCATAACATAGATGAAATTTTTCATAGGCGCAATTATCATATTTTCCTTCGTTTTTAGTCCGTATTTGGAGATCGGTGAAAGCATGATGCAAGCCTTAATGCAACCAGGAAAATCATTAATTATTATAGGTAGCGCCTTAGGTAATTTCATCATTGAAAACTCGAGATATATAATTTTTACTACGTTAAAAGATTTGAAATATGAATGCAAACCTCCACCCGATAATAAAAAATCGTATGAAGAATTACTGCTATTTTTATTCGATATGTTCAAATTAATTAAATCGAACGGATTGTTATCGATAAGAAGATTTTTGGATTCACCACAAACAAGCCCTATATTTAATAAATATCCGACGGATAAAAATAAACAAGCGGTAATTTTTTGCGATTATTTGCGCTTCCACGGACTTTACCGAGAACGATCAACTGGACAGCATGATGCAAGAAGAAATAGAAGTAATTACCAAAGAAAAAGAAAGTATTACTGACGCAATAAACAACTTGGACTCGTCCCTACGGCACCGGTATAGTAGCAATATTGGGAGTGATAAATGATATGGGAAATATCGGGCCGAATATCCTCCGAAGTTTTAGGCAAATCAATCGGAGGGGGGATAATAGGAACGTTTTTAAGAATATTACTCGCTTATTATGCTTTTATAACCCAACGGAAAGCTATATGGAAAAATACTATAAATCGTCCTTAGAATATATTAACGTACAGGTGTTGTCGTAAATTCTTATATAAAAGGGAGCTCACCAAGTATTATTGTCGAACTTACCAGAAAAATGATTAAAGAAAGTTTAAGGCCAAGTTTTAACGCATTAGAAAAATTATTAAACGACACAAAAAAAATTATCGTGAAACATAAAATGAAAAAGATCCTGAAACACGGAGAGCCGCTTATGTTTCGTAACCGCTATGATGATTTTTTATGCTATGACTAATAAGCACATATACGCAAAAACAACTAACCGGAATAAGTCGTTATTTCGCTCCTACTCTACTCGAACATAAGCACGATGAAAAACCTCCATATAAATCGTCAAAATTAACCCAAACTAGAAGCAAAATTTAATAACATGAACTTTTTAATTAACGTTTATGAAGATGCCAAAAGCATTACGCTAAATTTAAAAAGCGAAACGGGTAGCGAATTATTTTTGCAAAAATCATCGGCATTACCCTTATTAATTAAAGAAATTGAGTTAATTGCGAAAGAAATAAAACACATTTTCTATTACATAGAAATTATCGGACATACTAACGGCACCAAATTATTTTTAGACATAAATTTCAAATTGGGAATTATCTGTCAACAGGTCTAATACCGCACGAAAAGAATTAATAAAATCAGGTTTGGAATCGCAGCGGATCTCTAGCATAATGGGTAAAGCAGATACTCAACCGATAGATCTCGATTCTCCGCAATCTTTACTAATAGAAGAATCGAAATAAAGTTACTAAAAAATGAAAATTATATAGGAAGACATAAAAAGAACACACCCAACATTTTTGATTCTACAGAATATATATACTAATATAATAATCTTATGGAGAGAGATATCATATCGCAAGCAATAACGGCAGCGCTTAAAGAAGATTTAAATAAAGAAGATATTACTTCGTGCGCAATTTTAACCGACGAGTACGTAGAATTTGCAATAAATGCCAGAGAAGACTTAATTTTATGCGGAATCCCGATAATTGAAGAGTTATTTCAAATCTATCGAGATGAAATCGACTATATCGTGAATAAAAAAGACGGACAACAAGTAAAAACAAAAGAAGTAATAATTAGTGGCAAAGCATTGGCAAAAACTTTATTTTCCATAGAAAGAATAGCACTAAATTTCATTCAGCATTTATCCAGTATCGCTTCTTTAACAAATGAATTTGTTAAAAAAGTTCAAGAAACGAATGCCATAATCAGAGATACGAGAAAAACAACCCCCGGCCTAAGAGTATTAGAAAAATATGCCGTATCCATAGGGGGAGGAGAAAGTTATAGAAATTCCTTAAGTGACAAAATACTAATAAAAGATAATCACATTGCTAGTTGCGGGAAAGTAACAACTGCCATAGAACGAATAAAACACAAATTGCCTAGTCAATTCATTGCAATAGAATGTGACAACATCACGCAAGTAAAAGAAGCATTAGCACAAAAAGTAGACCTAATACTGCTAGACAACATGCCGACCAATGAAATAAAGCAAGCAATAAATTTAAGATCGAATAACAAAACAAAGATAGAAGCCTCGGGAGGAATAAAACTTCATAATGTTGAAGAAATAGCAAAAACGGGAGTAGATTACATTTCAGTAGGTTGTATAACTAATTCTGCACAGAATAAGGACATAGGTTTAGATACACTGATGTTTAAAAATTAGAAAGATTTTTCTACAATTATAAATTTTCATTCTTACTGAAATTAAAGATATAGAAATTTTAACCGCTAACGAATTTCCAAAGCAATTTTCTGCAATACGGCATTTACAAAATCCACCTCCTTGTCACCCGAGAAATAAGAAGTAATAGTCGTATATTCGTCAATAATTACATTAGTTAAAGTTTCAGTAAAATAAATCAGTTCGCATATGGCAATTTTTAAAATTATAATTACTACCATTTCCAATCGCTCCAGCTTCCAACTTTTTCCAAGATATTTCTTTATGATTCCATCAAAATCCTCACATTTACTACCTATGCGATCTAGTAAAGAACTTAACAAAGTATTATCATAATCACTGATAATATAATCGTCTTGAGATTTTAAATAACTTAATATATCTACCAGATTAATATTATCAACACCTAAAAATTCACAAGAATACACACTTTGAACCGCCATTATCCTGGCAGCAGTACGTTTTCCAAGTTTATACACCTTTGGGATTTTCTCGATAAATTTTCATAATGGATAATGCCGCTCTTACTGCATTTAAACCTGAATTTTTCTCCACACCAGTAGATCTCAATACGGCCTGTTCATAATTTTCCGTAGTAACGATTCCTATACCGGAAGCAAGTTCATGTTCGATAACAAGGTTTGTAATTGCTCTAAAAACTTCCTGAGTAATGTTGTCATAATGGCTGGTTTCACCTCTTATTACGCAACCGAGAAATATATATAAATCAAACGATTTTCTTTTGGCAAAAAAAGATAAAACGGCAGGTATCTCGAAAATCCCCGGAACATCTATAATCTTCCAAGTAAAACCTTGATTTTTTAAATAATCGGTTGCACAATTTTTCAGGTTTTTACTAATTTCACGATAAAAATTTGCCGAAATTATCAGTGCTCTATTCATGTTTTAAACTTTATCTTGGTAATAATGACTTGTTGTAAAATAGAAAGAATATTATTCCACACCCAATACAAAACCAAACCGGCCGGAAAGCTAGCAAAAAGGAAAGTAAATATGTAAGGCATCATTTTTATAGCATCGGCTTGGACGGAATCGTACGACTGATAGGAAGAACTCATTTTTTGTTGCATCATCATCGTCAATCCCAAAATTATCGGTAAAACTCCAATAGATAATATTTGCGGGTGATCCCAATGCAACATTCCAAATAAAGTAAAAATATTCGTTGGGTCTTTAACGGATAAATCATGTATCCAACCATAAAATGGAGCTTGACGCATCTCTATCGTTATCGATAAAACTTTATATAAAGCAAAAAACATAGGTATTTGCAAAATTGAAGGAAGTAATCCGGCCATAGGGGTTATTTGATGCTTTTTAAACAGTGACATCACTTCTTGATTAAGCTTGACCTTATCACTAGCGTATAATTTTTTTACTTTTTGTAATTCCGGTCTAATCTTTTTCATTTTTAACATTGAAACGGTTGCCTTCATTGAAAGAGGTAAAAGAATTATCCTCATAAAAACAGTTAAGATTAATATTGCCAAACCAAAATTACCAAGCCAATAATTTAAATATTGCAGCAACAAAAATATGGGTTTCGTTATAAAGTACAAAATACCAAAATCAACAACTCTATCAAAATACTTTATATGTAAATCCTTTGCATACTTATCAAGTATGTTGATATTTTTTGCTCCTGTAAACAAATAACTAAACGTGCTGACGGTAGTGTTAGGTTCCACTACCAGCTCATCATGAGTAAAATCGAGTTGATATTTACCACTTACATATTTCATATGCGAATTCATCGGTTTATTGCTAAAGGGTACTATAGCTGCAAACCAATACTTATCGGCAAAACCAAACCAACCTTTGTCGAAAGTATAAGAAAATTTTTGTTTTTTAACCTTATTATAGGGAAATTCTTCAAATTTATTATCGAATGTCGCAATCGGGCCTTCATGAAATACGAAGCTAGATTGAAGATTGCTCGGAATTACACGATTTAATCTGCCATAAGGTATCAACTTAACAATTTTATCAGTATTATTTACAATGTATTGATCTATATAAAACAAATAATGCTTATCCACTCTTACCTTGATTTTAAATAATAAGCCGTTGTCATTATCCCATTTTAAAGTAACGCTTTCATTTTCCGCCAAATCAGACCCCTTATCCAGTTCCCAAACGGTTTCGGTATTAGGTAATTTTACGGTATTATCTAACGATACCCAACCGAATTCTGCAAAATAAGATTCTCTCGCTTTAGCAGGAGATAATAAAACAACTTCATCAGCACCATAAGCAGTATCCATTCGATATCCCGCTAACGTAATATCATCAAATCTTGCTCCTTTTAAATTTATAGAACCATGTAAAGAATTTGTTGATATTTTTAATCGATGGCCTTGCTGTAAAACGGATTTTCTATTCAATTCCTTATCAACAATATCAACCGGATTTTTTTTTATCTCCAAAATCTGATTTTCCCCATCAATCCTGTTTTTTACTTTAGGCGTATAGAAAAAAAATTGCCATGTAATCACGGTTATTGCAGATAAAAAGGCAGCTAGCAATAAACTCTTGGTTTCAGACATGATACTAAGAAAATGAGATTAAAATTATAAACATATTTTATTTACAGATTTGTTCATTTGCAAGTTTGACTTTTAGTCAACTCTAACTAAAGTATAGTCGTATTATTAGTATTTGAGGTCAACTTGTTAGATGAAAATCTATTAAAGGTTCTGGTTTGTCCCGTAACAAAAGGGCCATTAATATATAATCGAAAAGACTCGGAATTAATCAGTAAAGCTGCAGGCTTAGCCTTTCCGATAAGAGACGATATACCGATTATGCTCGTTGAAGAAGCAAGAACATTGGAAAACGATTAATATACTTTAATCCGGATAATGTACCCATCATTGTTTCTCTTATTAATACTTTTATTAATAATTCTTTCTTATTTTTTCTCGGGAGCAGAAACCTCTTTAACTTCGATAAATACCGCCCGCATTCACGATCTTGAAAACAAAGGAAACAAAAAAGCACGAACCATCTCAATTCTCAACAAAAATAAAAGCAGGATATTGGGAGTTATTTTACTGGGTAACACTTTGGTAAATACTACTGCTTCCGCATTGGCAACAACCCTTTTCGTCGATTTTTTTCATAATGACGGAATCGGAGCAACAATTTCATCAATAGTAATGACTTTCGTAATTTTATTATTCGCCGAAGTTTTACCTAAAACTTATGCGATACGTAATCCAGAAAAAGTAGCGTTATTTTCCGCACCTATAATTAAAAAAATCGGATTTACACTCTATCCGATCATCAATTTTATACAAACTACGGTTGATTTAATACTGAAAATACTTTCGTTAAACAAAGATAAAGAGGTTATATCAGCCACGGATGCAATACGTAATTTGGTCTCGTTTCATAAAAACGATAAAACAATGTTAAAGCAAGACATAGAAATGTTAAACAGCGTCCTTGACCTAGCTGAAACAGAAATATCGAACATTATGATCCATAGAAAAGACATGGAAGCAATAAATATAGATCTCGATAAAGAAGAAATAATTCAAAACATATTAGACGCAAAACATACTAATATCCCTTTATGGAAAAATGATGTCGATAATATTGAAGGAATAATTAACGTACACGATTTAATAATCGAATTACGTAAGCAACAATCTTATCAAAATATCGATTTAGAAAAAATAACACGCAAACCTATATTTGTTCCCGATACTACTCCGCTTAGTATTCAACTTTACAATTTTCGAATGAATGAAAATAATTTTGCCGTAGTAGTAGACGAATACGGTTCCTTACAAGGAATAGTTACACTTTCGGATATTTTAGAAGAAATAGTAGGTGATATTCATTATGACGATAAAGGCAGCATAAAAAAATTAGATGACGGTAATTATAGTATCGATAGCAAAGTTTCGGTGAGGGATATCAACAGAAAATTACAATGGGAATTACCCGATAAAGATGCTTCGACCCTTGCTGGAATCATTATTCACGCCATAGAACGTATTCCAGAAGTAGAAGAAGAATTCGATTTATTCGGAGTAAAATTTAAGATCTTGGAGAAAAAAGGTAACTTTATTACCAGAATAAGAGGATCGCTAATAACACAAGAAAATGGTGAAAATAATACCTAACAATTTTTCTCAAAATTAAAAATAGAAAAAAATCAAACTAAATAATAATGCTAATAGCAGCAGTAAGAACTACCCAAAACAGAGAAATTGGTAAAAGAATTTTCCAACCTAATCTCATCAATTGATCGTACCTATACCTGGGAAGAGCGCCTCGAACGACGATAAACCAAAATAGAATAAAAGATATTTTTAAACAAAACCAAATCAAACCCGACACTTTATAAAAAAGAGCAACATCGATCGGCGGATACCAACCGCCTAAAAAAAACAATACCATCATGGCACTGGTTAAAATCATATTTGCATACTCCCCTAAGAAAAACAAAGTAAAAGAAATAGAAGAGTATTCCACATTATAACCGGCAACAAGTTCTGCTTCCGCTTCAGGCAAATCAAAAGGATGTCGGTTGGTTTCTGCAAGTATGGAAATGAAGAACACCAAAGCCATCGGAAACATAAAAATATCTACCCAATACGGCAAATTGTGTTTGGCAACGACAATTTCCGCCAAGTTTAACGAGCCTGTCAAAATAACAACACAAACAATTACCAAGCCCATCGATACCTCATACGATATCATTTGGGAAGCCGATCTTAAAGCACCGAGAAACGCATAATGAGAATTACTGGCCCATCCAGCCATAATTATTCCGTATACGCCAAGAGATGAAATTGCCAGCAAATATAATACTCCGACATTAATATCAGCAATTACCTTAGGTATAATCACTCCGTCGATAATTTTTGCATCCCAAGGAATAACCGCCCAACCGATAAAAGCTAAAACAAAAGTAGTAACAGGTGCCAGTATAAACACTACTTTATTTGCTTTTGTCGGAAATATATTTTCTTTAACTAACATTTTGATCGCATCCGCAATCGGCTGTAACAACCCGAAAACACCTACTTTTGTCGGCCCTAATCTTAATTGAATCGCACTAAGGATTTTTCTTTCGGCATAAGTTAAATAAGCAATGGCTAATATCAGCGGTATTACCAACATAATAATCTGCAATACTTTGCTTATCAGATATTCAATCACTAACGAACTCCTGTGTGCAATCAGCCATAACTTTAGATGAACGTGTTATAGCATCCATCATGTAAAAATTTTTCTTCTTCAATAACAATTTTTGTTGCGATAGCCGAGAAAGATCATTACTAATAGCCGTCCATTCATTCGGTAAGATTTTACCTATACGGGAAAAACAAGGCGATATCTCAGCTAATCCCGTTCTTACCTCTTCTATAGTAGAATAGGATAAATCCAGCCCTATAACGTCCGCCAAATCTTTAATAATTTGCCAATCATCATAAGCCCAACCAGGAGGAAAAATCGCTCTATAAGCATATTGTGCTCTTCCTTCGGTATTAACATAAATTCCGTCTTTTTCAGTATATGCAGCACCTGGAAGAATTACATCGGCATGATGGGCACCGGCATCACCGTGATGGCCTTGATAAATAACAAATTGGTCACTTCTGATAATATTAAAATCTATTTCGTCCGCCCCGAGTAGATATATAACTTCGGCGTTATTAATAACTTCGATATTCGAAGTAAACCCTATATCTAATGCACCGACGGTAGATGCAGATTGATGCAAAACGTTAAATCCGTTCCAATCATCTCTCGTCATACCATACTTTTCCGCTATTTTACCTGCTAATAACAGTAATTTTCTTCCATCTGGCGCACACAAAGAATCTATGCCGACAATCAGCATAGGGTTCTTTGCATTCTTCAATTTTTGCGAAAAATCGTGTTTTTCATCAAAAATATCTTGTAATATCTTAATTTCGTCACCTAATTGCAAAACAGGGTAAGTTAATTCTATTTCCGGACCAACATTTGCAACTAATATGTCATTTTCCAAGTAAGCACTACGAATACGCGAATTAATAATCGGAGCTTCAACCTTGGGATTACTGCCGATTAATAAACACAAATCGGCATTTACGATATTCGCAATCATAGTGTTAAACGTGTAAAAAACCCTATTATCGGTTATAAACTTCTCTCCTTTCTGAGCACACGATAAATTATTACTACCTAATAATTCAAACAACTTAGCTAACATAAACATAGATTCGCAATCGGCCAAACCACCTACAACTGCTGCCAATTCTTTACCGGATATACTATTTTTAATGTAAGTAAATGCTTTGTTCCATTCTACGGAATGCAACTTACCGTTTTTTCTAACATAAGGTTTATCCAAACGTTGCACCGATAAACCGTCATAAGAAAAACGCGTTTTATCCGAAATCCATTCTTCATTAATTTCTTCGTTTAAACGAGGTAAAATTCTCATTACTTTTTGCCCTCTGGAATCGACTCTAATTGCGCTTCCCACCGCATCAAGTACATCGATAGTTTCGGTATGGGATAATTCCCAAGGCCTTGCCATAAACGAATAAGGTTTCGAAGTAAGAGCGCCAACCGGACATAAATCTATTATATTTCCCGATAATTCCGAATTTAGCGATTGCTCGATATAGGTGCCGATTTCCATATCTTCTCCCCGACCGATCGTTCCCAATTGTTTTGTACCGCCAACGTCGGATAAAAAGCGAACGCAACGAGTACAGTGTATGCAACGATTCATTGCAGTTTCGATTAACGGCCCGAAATTCTTTTTAGGCACCGATCTTTTATATTCAGTAAATCTACTATTTCCACAACCATAAGCCATCGCTTGATCTTGCAAATCGCATTCTCCGCCTTGGTCGCAAATAGGACAGTCCAGAGGATGATTGATTAGCAAAAACTCCATCACGCCTTTTCTTGCTTTTTCAACCATAGGAGTGTTCGTATGTATTACCATGCCGTCTGCAGCAGGCATAGCGCAAGAAGCTGCAGGCTTTAGCGGACCGCCTTCGATTTCAACCAAGCACATTCGGCAATTACCAGCAATAGCCAACCTTTCGTGGTAACAAAATCTAGGGATTTCCACCCCAGCCATTTCACATGCTTGAAGAACGGTAAAACCCGAAACTAATTCGATCTTTTTACCGTTAATGGTTAAGCTAATCACCCTATTTGATTCCACCTTATCGGATTTCCGCTTTCATCTTCGATAATCGTTCCGTCCTCATATTCCGCAGCCATATATTTATAACGCCTAAGTTCTTCGGGGCCACCGCGATAGATATAAAGAACCGGCCTTATCGGCTTTCCCCGATATGTTTTTTGTGCCGCACCTTGTTTACCCTTCCGCTTGGACGGATCATTTTTGCTTTGTGCCATTTTATTTTAATATAAAGATTACAGACAGAAGTTTAAACTTCGTTTAACCCAGAGTCAATTACCGATAATTTTCACAAAAAAACTTCCCCAGAGCTCAATTTATAAATTTTATTTTGATTTTCCAATATCAATTTTCCATCTAAATCAATGTCGATAAATTTACCTTTGATAATTTCTTTTCCTATTTTTGCCGTCAGCATGTTATTTAAATTCCATGCCTTGGATAACCATTTTTTTCTTATCTCGGAAAAACCAAAGCTTAACCATTGTTTTTCTTCGCAATTAAAACTCTTAACAATATCCGCCGATAAATCCCAAGAATCAACATCATAATATTTATCGATATACGTTGCATAATCGGGAGCTTCGACCACATTAACCCCAATACCTATAATCACATAGCCATCATTATGGTGTTCTAATAAAATTCCGCATATTTTTTTTCCATCAAGCAAAATATCATTAGGCCATTTATATTCTATATTTTGCAATGTTTCGCCAACTGCCACAGCTGCTAAAAAGCAATATTGCGTTAACGAACCAATGTTTATCGCACTGCGAATCACCAAAGTCATATAGATGTTCCCGAGGGGAGAAATCCATGTTTTATTACTTCTACCTTTTCCCTTAGTTTGCTTTTCCGCAATTATTACAGATTTATCGCGAATTGCTTTTCTATTAAGCAATCTTAAAGCTTCTGAATTAGTGCCGTCTAATTCTTTGTACTTATATACTACATACCCACTAGGAAACATTTATAAATAATTTACCGCCTTAGATAAAACACCAAACCAATAACCAGAATAAAGGAAGAAAGTGATGTTAATTATAGCCATCACTACCGTTATTGAAGAGAGAGTATTATCAGGCGTAACAATTAAACCAGAACCGACTTGTCGATCGAAATAAATCACCTTAACAATACGTAAGTAATAATAAGCAGAAACTACACTTGTAAATAAAGCAAATAGTGCCAACCACCAAAGCCCCGCTTTCACTACGCCGGACAATATATAAATTTTTGTAAAAAATCCTGCCGTCGGCGGAATTCCTGCCATTGATAAGAGCAATACGACTAAACAAACTGAAATCAAAGGATATTTTCGATACATTTCGGATAATTTTGCAATTTCATAATGAGAAATACTAATCACGAATGAAAAAAGGCCCAAATTCATCAGCGAATATATCACCACATAAGTAACGATATCAGTAACCGCTTCTTGTAACTGAATACCGGCAGCGATCCCGATTAAGATATATCCTACATGACCGATAGAACTATAAGCGAACAAGCGTTTTATATTCGTTTGCTTTAAAGCACCAAATGCCGAAACCACTAACGAAAGCATCGCTATTAAAATCAGAACCTGTTGTAGCTTTATATTGACCAATTCATAATCCAGCAATCGTATAAATAGCCCTATTAAAGACACCTTGGGCACAATCGCAAAAAATGCCGTTATAACTGTGGGAGCACCTTGATAAACATCGGGAACCCACATATGAAAAGGTGCGGCACCTACTTTAAATGCAAGCGCGGAAATAATCAGTATCGAACCAATTAATACACCTAATTCCAAATCTCCCGATCTAAAAACTTTAGTAAGACCGGCAAAATTAGTCGAGCCGGTAAAACCGTATAACATTGAAATTCCGTATAATAAAACTCCAGAAGCTAAAGCCCCCAGTATAAAATATTTTACTCCCGCTTCGGAAGATTTCAGCGACTTTCGATCAATCGCCGCCATAACGTACATAGGCAAACTTTGCAGTTCTACTGCCATATATAGAGTAAGCAAATCATGCGAAGAAATTAAAGACATCATGCCTAAAGTCGAAAAAGTAACCAATATCGGCAAATCATTCGTATACGAATTGCCCGATCTCATTATCAATAAAGTTATTGCTACCAATGCTAAAACGATAACCTTTAAAATTTGAGTAAAAGGACTTATTGCAATAAAACCGTTGAATATCAAATTCGAATGCGAACACCAGGTTAAACAAACCAATATCAAAGAAACGATTACGGAAAAAATTACTATCAAACTTTTTTCCTTATTAACGAGTAATAAAAACAGAGAGGATAACGTTAAAAAAATCTCGGGAATAATATAAGTCAAATTATTCATATCAAACCAATTATATTTCTTACCGGTTCTTCGATAAACCGAATAACCAATTGAGGCTGCAAACCGAAAACCAAAACTAACACAAGAAGCGAAAATAAAACAAACCGTTCGGTTCTGGTTAAATCCGTCATATCTTTGACATTAGCAATTGCCTCGCCCCAAATAATTCGTTTACAAAGCCATAACATATAAACTGCTCCGAGAATAATACCAAAAGCAAGAAAAAATGCCGACACTTTTGATGTTTTCAACACTCCAACTATAGGTAAAAATTCACCGATAAACCCCGATGTTCCCGGTAAACCGATGGAAGCCATCGAAAGAGCGATAAATGCAAATGCATAAACCGGCATTACGTTTGCTAAGCCGCCATAATCAGAAATATTGCGCGTATGTTTCCTATCGTATATAACGCCAACACACAAAAACAAACCGGCAGAAATTATCCCATGGCTAAACATTTGAAAAATAGCACCGACCAATCCTTGCTCGGTAAATGAAAAAATCCCTGCGGTAACAAGACCCATATGAGCAATTGAAGAATATGCTATTATCTTTTTAATATCGGTTTGGGCTAACGCCACTAAAGAGCCGTATATCACGGCAACAGAACTTAAAATAAATATCAAATCGGAATAGTGCCGACTGATTTCGGGAAAAAAAGGGATCGACAAACGCAAAAAGCCATAAGCACCCATTTTAATCAAAATACCTGCAAGAATCACCGATCCAGCAGTCGGAGCTTGTACGTGAGCATCGGGTAACCACGTATGAAAAGGCACCATAGGAATTTTCACGGCAAAAGCAATGAATAAAGCGAACCACAACAATTTTTTATGAGCAATCGAAATCACATCCAAATTACTTGCCAAGTATAAGATGTCGGTACTGTTGCTGCTCAAATATATGAAAATAATCGCTACTAAAAAAGCTACCGAACCGGCAAAAGTATACAAAAAAAATTTGAAAGCGGCATATATCCTGTTATCGCTTCCCCAAATACCGATAATAAAAAACATCGGTATCAATGAAGATTCGAAAAATATGTAAAATGAAATCAAGTCGAAAGAAGAAAATAAACCGATTATTATCGACTCGAGCAATAAAAATAATGCTAAATAACTATTCGGCTTACTCCAACCCACAACCATACAAAGCAAAGTCAAAAACGTAGTAAGCAAAATAAAAATAAACGATATGCCGTCCCAACCAAACTTCATCGAATAATTACCCAGGTTAAATCGTTCGATAAAATGAATACCGGTGTGATTATGAAAATATGCAGTAATAATTAACGTGATAACAAACATCAGCACGGAACAAATCAGTGCCAAATAACGAAAATTATCTTTCACCACAAAGAAAGAAAAAGAACAAAAAAAGGGAAATAAGATAAAAAGACTTATCACTAATTTTTACTGGTTAGACTTTCATAAATTAATTCAGGATCGGTAATAATGCAAGAAAACAGGGTTTAATTACGAAATATTACGATAATAATCCTTGGCGTGTAAATATACTCTTTCATTTTCACTATACTTAATCTTATAATTAAGAGGCATTTCCACTCCTTTATTAAATAGTGATTTCGCTTCGGCAGTTATAAGAAAATTTTCTGCACCATGCATTTCCATTTTTTTCTTATAGTTTTCATAACTACGATCAAACTCTTCAGCAATACTATGCATTGATTTGGCTGATGATGTTAACCAAGGATAAGAAGTAAAATCGCCAAAATTGACAGCCAAACGTTCAAGAGTTTTACCGAAACTAACCTTGTTTTCCCCAAAAGGAAATTCGGATTGTACAAATACGGCTTTAGTTAACTCAGTCATACACATCATCCCAGCACACATAGCACAAGGCTCAAGGGTCGTATAAAGAGTATGCTATTTCAAAGAAATGTCAGAACTTTTTGCTAAGTATCCACTCAATTGCTTCCACTTCTTCATGTGCTGTATAAATATTCATCAAAAATACTTTATTAAGACCATAAAAAACGACATTATGTTCAGAATCAACAATAACACTACCGATATTAAAACCTCTGGCATTCTGTGGATTTAAAGAGTTTTGAAAATCGGAAGAAACAACAGCCAAACTCATCAATGAAAAAGTGTTATCTCCTTTTTCTGCAGCATTAGTACACATAATTTAATTTATCGATTAATCCAAATAATTATAACCTAATTAATACGAAAAATTAATTACTATAAAAGCCAAACTATACTCTTAGCAAGAAAAACTAATAGATCAAAAATCTTCTCACTAAAATTAAAATCTGTTATTTTATAAAAGATAATTAACGACTAAAAGAACAATCTAATGATTTACCCGATGTCAAATTTTGTTTAGTATAAGCCACCTATTACTGGTCTAAGTTTTCATTTTGCATTACTTCTTCTTTTATGTTCAGCAAATATGCTAATTGCATAAGATAATGCAAATAATCCGACAGCAACCACGAATAATGAATCTGTAAAAATATCAATTATTTCAACTTAAACTTTAGGTTTTGCTAATGCTAAAATAAGAATAAATAATTTAATATTTAAATTTTCTTAATATTAGATTTGGCTTTTAAAATGACATTTTGCGGTAAACCAGTGAACTTTGTCACGTGTATACCCTAAGATTTATCGCTTTTACCCTTTATTACTTACTGTAAAAATTATTTCCCGACTTCGCTCTCTAACTTTCACCAAACAACAATCCAGTATCGGTAACGAATCTTCAAGTTAACATAATTCGTGATAATGAGTAGCAAAAATCACCCCTACACTTATTTAATATTACAAACATTTTCAATCACCAACCAAGTTATTGGAAAAAATCTTTAAATTATTTATCTCAGCTTTTTTCTGATATAACTCCTGTAAATTTTTGACAAGATTAGCACTGTTGTTTTCCAATATATCCCAATTCGTCCCGATTAGGGTTAAAATATAGGTAATATAATTCGCCGTTTTTTAGTAACGTAAACAATAATCTTGCAATGCCAAAACAAACACCTCTACTAATTTGTTATGCTTTTCTAAGCTCTTATAACTTACTTAACAACAGCTTTTCACTAAAATTAAAAAATCATCATACTCTTCTTTAAAAAAACAATCAGCTATGGTTGGTAAGCTGGTGGCGATCCCCATTGTTGTTGATTTCCAAGTAATTGTCGAATATCGTTAGAATTTATTACCAGATGCTTTATTGGTTCCAGTTCGCTATTTCGTACTTCTTCCTTATTTTCGGTAAATATGCCAAGTGTATAAGATAATGCTAAAAACCCAAAAGCAACCATGGATAACGAATTTGCAACAATAATATTAATATTTCTTTCAGTTAAAAGGCTATGCTTTGTTACAAGCACGAATAAGTTAAGAATTCCCGCTACAATTAACAATAAACCAGCAAAATCACCTAAACTTTTTCTTACTGTAGACCCTTCCTCATTTATTCTTTTTGTATCTTTAGCCCAGTCATGCATAAATACCAGAAAAGAAAAAATACCGGCAAAAATCATCGGTATTAAAAAGAATTTCATGTGGTTATTAACAATTCCCGGCTTAATCACAATCAATAAGCCTGTAACGGCAAGAAAACCAAAAGAAGCTACTTCTAACGCTTTAATGCGGCGATCCGTTCTAATATTGGGATCAGCAGATTTTTTCTTAGTCTGATTGGCAATGTTAACTAAAGCTGATAATGTCATAAGAGCTAACGATATAATAATTACTAAGCCAATTATTCTGGAAGGAACAAGCTGCTTGCCAAAAGCACCTACAAAAATTTGATTCATAAATGCAAAAGAAATCATGGCAAACGAAGAAGCATATGCAAAATTATGAAAAGAATAATTTGCTTGGCTTAAGCTTAACCACTTGTAAGAATTTGAACTTTTTACTTTTTTATTTGGCATAATAAAAATATTAATAATTAAATTATTATTTGTTAATTAAAAATAGTCAATAAATATTTTTTATAAAAGTTAGCATTTAAAACTTTCCAATATCGATTCCGCTCGCGCAATTACATTTTGGGGTAAGCCCGCCAGTTTTGCTACGTGTATCCCGTAAGATTTATCGCTTCTGCCCTTTATCACTTCGTGTAAAAAGATTATTTCCCGATTCCACTCTCTAACTTTCATCGAATAACAATCCAACATGGGTAACGAATCTTCAAGCTGACATAATTCGTGATAATGAGTAGCAAAAATCGCCCTACATTTATTAATATTATGAACATTTTCAATCACCGCCCAAGCTATCGCCAAACCGTCATACAATGCCGTACCCCTACCCACTTCGTCTAAAATCACTAAAGATTTTTCCGTAGCTTGATTTACTATTGCTGCGGTTTCGATCATCTCAACCATAAACGTAGATTGTCCTTTGAAAATATTATCCGCCGCTCCGACACGACTGAAAATTTTATCTACCACCCCGATATGAGCAGAATCGGCAGGAACAAAAGAACCGATCTGACTAAGTATCGCGATCAATGCATTTTGCCGTAAAAACGTACTTTTTCCCGCCATATTAGGTCCGGTAAGCAGACATAATTTATGTTCGTCATTTAATTCCATGCTGTTAGCGACAAAGTCATCCGTATTCTTTTCAACAACCGGATGTCGACCGTTATGAATGATAAATCGATTGCTATCGTCGATTTTCGGTTTGGTATAATTATTTATTGCAGCCAATTCCGCCAAAGAGATAATTACATCTAACTTGGCAACGGTTTGTGCAGCCAAAGTTATTTCGGTAAATTTATCAAGTACCGTTTTACACAAATCATCAAATATTTCGCATTCCAATGCTATGGAATTTGCATTTGCAGTAATAATTTTATTTTCTAGTTCTTGCAATGCGGCAGTAGTATAACGGACTGAACCAACCAAGCTTTGCTTATGAATAAAATCTTTGTTCGTAATTTGATAACGCGCAGGAACTTCTATGTAATAACCAACCAAATTATTGGAAGAAATTTTTAAATTATTTACTCCAATTTTTTCCCGATATAATTCCTGTAAATTCTCGAGAAGATTAGTACTGTTGTTTTTAGTATATTCCAACTCTGCCAGTTTAGGGTTGAAATCCGGGTTAATATAACCACCATTTTTCAGTAAATTGCCGTAATCGTCTTTTAACGCCGAATCTAACGTTTCTACTAATTCGTCATGGCTTTCCAAATCTTTATACTTTATATTTTTCGATTTAAACAAAACGTAAGATAAATCGGTAGCGATTTGTAAGCCATATTTAATTCCGTACAAATCTTTAGGTGTAGCTTTTCCCGTTGAAATTCTTGACAAAGATCTTTCGACATCGGGATATTTTTTCAAAATGTTTCTGATTTCTTGCCTAAGATCGACTTCTGTTAAGTATAATTCTACTAAATCAAGACGTTTATTTATTAAATTAACGTCGGTTATCGGAGCGGAAAGATAATTTTTCAGCATTCTCCCGCCGCTTCCAGTAACCGTATAATCGATAGCACTAATTAAACTACCACTAACATCGCCTTTTTGCGTCGAAGTAATTTCCAAGCTTTTTCTGGTTGCGGCATCGATATATAAAAAATGTCCATGATCATATAGCTTCGGATATCCGAGCTTTAACAACGATTCTTTTTGAGTTTGTCCAATATATTCCAATACCGCTCCGCAAGCGGATAATTCGGCTTGCGATAATTCGCCCATATTCGACATAAAAGAAATTTTGTAAAAATCGCATAATTTTTTCTCCGCTTTTTTATAATCGAAAAAACTATCGACATATTTAGTAACGAATATTTTATATTCGTTGACTAATTTCGGCAATTCTTTATGTTGATCGAAAAAACTTTCGGCAACAAGAATTTCCTTAGGCTCTATACGTGCAATATCCGAATTTAAATTATATGACGAACAATAAAAAAAATTTCCGGTTGACAAATCCAGCCAAGAAAGTCCTACTGTTTTTTTTACCGATACAATAGCTAAAATATAATTTGCCGAATTGTTTTCCAATAATTCGTCTTCAACGATAGTACCAGGAGTAATTATTCGTACTACTTCCCTGTTAATTACCGATTTATATCCTCTTTTTTTTGCTTGAGCGGGAGTTTCCAATTGTTCGCATATAGCAACTTTAAACCCATTTTCTATCAATTTATGTAAATAAGCGGCGTGACTATGCGCTGGAACTCCGCACATAGGAATACTTTTATTTTCGTATTTTCCGCGTTGAGTCAATACGATATTGAGTACTTGAGAAGCCTTAACCGCATCTTCGAAAAATAATTCGTAAAAATCACCCATTCGGTAAAAAAGCAAACAATCTTCGTACTCTTCTTTAATGTTCAGGTATTGCTCCATTGCGGGAGTCGATTTGTTACTCATCAAAAAAATATTTATTCGATATAATTTCTAATTATTCATAAAATTTGCCAAAAAGATAACATTTTCATCAAGCAAAATAATTTGATTATTATTTTCCGTTTAAATAAGATTATTTGTTGTTAACATCGATTATAAACATTCTCATTGCCGGCTTAGCTCAATTGGTAGAGCAGTTGATTTGTAATCATCAGGTTGTCAGTTCAAGTCCGACAGCCGGCACCACTTTAAGAATGTATGCTTTCGTCGTCGGCATCCAAAACCGACTCGTGCATCATTTCGGATAACGTAGGATGAGGGAATATAGTGTGTCTAAAATCTCGATCCGTTGCTTCCAAAGTTTTCCCGATCGTATAACCTTGAATCATTTCCGTTACTTCGGCTCCCGCCATGTGAGCTCCTAACAACTCGCCCGTTTTTTTATCGAAAATAGTCTTTACCAAACCAACATTTTCTTCCATTACTACCGATTTACCGTTTCCCGAAGGAGTAAATCTACCGATTTTCATTTCATACCCCGATTCTTTAGCCTGTTTTTCCGTTAAACCAACACTGGCAATTTGCGGATAACAATAAGTGCAACCGGGTATATTCGATTTATCGATGGGTTTCAATCCATCTCGGCCTGCGATTTTTTCCACACATAAAATCCCTTCGTGGCTTGCTTTATGCGCTAAACAAGGAGGGCCGGATACGTCTCCTATAGCATAAATTCCTTCTTCTCCAGTATGGTAATAATCGTCGGTTTTAATATAACTTTTTTCGATTTTTATTTTTGCAAATTTTTCCAAACCTAATCCGCTGGAATTACCCGACACACCTGCAGCAACTATTATTCGTTCCGCAGCAATAAGCCTGTCGTTAATTTTTAATTCAATTTGATTATTGGTTTTTTGCACACTGCTAATTTTGCTGTCAGTGTAAATTTTTATTCCCGATTTTTCCAATTCCGCTCGAGCAATTTTAACAATTTCGTCATCTTCGGCAGGCAGTATTTGGGGTTGCACCTCAACTACGGTAATTTCCGTGCCAAGCGAATTATAAAAATCAGCAAACTCAATTCCGATTGCACCAGAACCGACAATAATAATCGATTTCGGCACTTTAACAGGCACCATAGCATGGCGATAATTCCATATTAATTCGTTATCAAATTCCATTCCCGGTAATGTTATGGGGCTTGCACCCGTCGCTACGATTATGTTTTTACCAGTAATTTTTTCTTTACCGCTAATTGTTACGCTCTTATCGAGATTAATAAATGCAACGCCTTCGTAAACAGTAATTTTATTCTTCTTCATTAAGTAATTAATGCCGTCTGATAACTTTTGAGATTTTTTTCGCGAATACTCGATTATCTTTTTTATATCGAACGAAACTTTCCCCGCATTAATACCAAAATTTCCAGCTTGATGTTTAATATGACGATAAGAATGAGCGGCATTAAGCAAGGCTTTAGTCGGAATACAGCCCCAATTCAGGCATATTCCTCCCAATTTTTCTTTTTCGATAACCGCCGCTTTTAAACCAAGCCGACTTGCTCTAATCCCAGCAACATATCCGCCCGGGCCACCGCCAATTATTATAACGTCAAAATCCATAAACGATCTAAAAAAATCACAATTAACACAACGATATCATTAATTAATCGGAGCAAAAATATTTTTTCCTTACTAAATTTCTAAATTTTCTCTTATAGAAGAAGTAACAACTCCATTTAGGCAAGAATCGGGTTGTGACTTACATAAAAATGAAGCATCCCGTTCCGAAGAACAAAAAAAAGAACAATCAAAATTTTCTATAAAGAATTTTTCCTCATCGGTTAACATTATTTCATCCGGATGAAAACCCAAAGAAACCGTATAGATATTTTGATTATCTACCGAATTAGAATCCAACATCTTTTGATAAGCATTCTTTTCTTCGGCAAGATTGTCCGTTGTCAAGCATTCATTTTCAAGGTTAATAATAACTTCATTTAGTCGAGAATCGGGTTGTGACTCACATAAAAATGAAG
>JACDQH010000001.1:0-250334 GCA_018101195.1 Rickettsiaceae bacterium H1 | reverse complement strand
CATCACGTTCCGAAGAACAAAAAAAAGAACAATCAAAATTTTCTATAAAGAATTTTTCCTCATCGGTTAATATTATTTCATCCGGATGAAAACCCAAAGAAACCGTATAGATATTTTGACTATCTACTACCGAATTAGAATCCAACATCTTTTGATAAGCATTCTTTTCTTCGGCAAGATTGTCCGTTGTCAAGCATTCATTTTCAAGGTTAGTAATAACTTAATTTAGTTGAGAATCGGGTTGTGACTCACATAAAAATGAAGCATCACGTTCCGAAGAACAAAAAAAAGAACAATCAAAATTTTCTATAAAGAATTTTTCCTCATCGGTTAATATTATTTCATCCGGATGAAAACCCAAAGAAACCGTATAGATATTTTGACTATCTACCGAATTAGAATCCAACATCTTTTGATAAACATTCTTTTCTTCGGCAAGATTGTCCGTTGTCAAGCATTCATTTTCAATACTGCTTATCTGACGAGAACCAAAAATATCACTACATGTCATTAATATTTCGCCTATCGCCAATTCATCGTTGTTTAGCGCAATCTTTCGATCGATTGCTCGCGGAAAGATATTTTCACCAATCACTGTTTCTCATCAGGCTTTATTTGAAGCTTTTCTGTATAATATTTCTAGCTTTTTCTCTCTTTTTCCTCTCTATATGAAGGGTTGTTTTGTCGTTTTTTTTCTTACTTTTTCTATTTGCTTTTAATTTATTTTAGAGCGGGTTGTCATTTTGTGCTGTAACATTTTCTTTTATTTTCGGTAACTGGTGATATCTTTTTATACTGAATTAATTGTTTTACATTAATAAATTAGCATTTAAATATCTATACATGTTATTATATAAAATTTTTTAATTCCAATAGTCTAATTAAATAAATAGTTTGACTTTAAATTTCTTAAGACTAAAATTGACTGTTAATAGTCATTTTTATTTTTATCGTGCACAAAAAAAACATTTTATACGAAGAAGACCTCCCCAGTGAGTTTTTGGAAAAAGAAATATCATCCTTAGCAGTCGATACCGAGTTTATGGGGCTCTCGTTCAATAGAGATAGGCTTTGCCTGGTGCAAATATCTACTGGAGACGGTAAAGGTTATGTAGTAAGATTTAAAAAAGGCAGCGATTTCTCCGCTCCAAATTTAAAATCATTGCTATCGAATCCGAATATTACCAAAATATTTCATTTTGCCAGGGCCGATATCACCATGATAAAGCATTACCTGGGAATTTGGTGCATGCCTTGCTATTGCACGAAAATTTCTTCAAGACTGGTCAGAACATATACCGACCATCATTCTTTAAAAGATTTGTGTAATGATCTATTAGACGTACGGTTAAACAAACAGCACCAATCCTCAGATTGGGGCGCATATACCCTAAGTGAAGAGCAAATCGATTATGCTGCGTCCGACGTACTTTATTTACATAAAATTAAACTAAAACTCGATGATATGTTAAAGCGTGAAGGCAGAGAAGAATTAGCCGAATCCTGCTTCAAATTTTTAAAGGATAGGGTTGAATTAGATCTTGCGGGATGGCAAGATGTCGATATATTCAGTCACAACACAAGCCCATGATAGGCTTTATAAAAAGGTTATTGTTTAAAAAACTGGTTGCAATCGATCAATTTGGTAATCGATATTATCAATATAATAATATTCGCCAGGTGAAATATAAAGGAAGAAACGAGCCGACCAAAATTCCGCCAGAATATTTACTTTGGCTGCACTATTCAATCGATAAAATAGAAAACAAAACAAAACATAATTGGGAAAAAGAAAGAATAATCAACTTAACCGGAACCAATGGAGCTTATTTACCAGACGGACATATTTTAAAAAGCCCGTTTCAAATAGAAAAAAAAGATTACATCCCGTGGGAACCGGGACATGAATAAAAACGTATTCGAAGCTGCTATTGGCGGAGTAATATTATTGTTCGTAATCGTTTTAATTTATTTTGCAAGCCTACAAATAAATAAAAATGACGAAAAATATTATAAAATCACGGCTTATTTCGACGATATCACCGGATTATTTCTAGGGTCCGACGTAACAATTGCGGGAATTAAAGTAGGAGAAGTGACTAAAACAATTTTTGATCAAGAAAAAAAAGCGGCTAAAGTTGAAATATCCGTCCGAGAATCAATTAAAATACCGGAAGATAGCTCCGCCCAAATTATCAGTGGCGGCCTAATAAGGGATAAATTAATCAAAATCGAATTAGGAACGTCAAACAATTCGATATCTCCCGAAGGAGAAATAGAATATACTCAATCGTCAATTAATATCGAATCATTGATAAATAAATTTATATTCAGTTCATGAAATTACCCGATTTGCTAGGCAATATCGCTACAAATGTACCCAATATAGAAATAACGGGAATAACAAGCGACTCCCGTAAAATCAAATCGGGTTATTTATTTGTTTCTTTATCCAAAAATGCCGATAAGTTCATCTCAGGAGCAATTAATAAGGGAGCGGCGGCAGTTATTACAGGACAGCAAAATAAAAACGATAACCGAATTTTCGTACAAAATCCAAAAGAAGTATATCACCGAATAGCTTCTCGCTTTTATACAAAACAACCGAAAAATATCGTAGCAGTTACCGGAACTAACGGAAAAACTTCGGTAGTAAACTTTTGTCAACAATTGTGGAATTCGGCAAATATAAAATCGGCAAGTATAGGTACCATCGGAGTCCAAGGAAACATTGAAAAAAAATATAAAATAAATTTAACCACGCCCGATGCGGGAGATATGCATAAGATACTCTACGATTTGGCAAGTGAAGGAATTAATTATGTAGCCGTCGAAGCTTCAAGCCACGGAATAGAACAATACAGAATGCATGGTGTTAACTTACATGCTGCAGGGTTTACTAACATATCGCAAGATCATTACGATTATCATCACGATTTTGCATCTTATTTTCAAGCAAAACAAAAATTGTTCTTAGAAATTTTACCGGAAAACAAAACAGCGGTATTAAACAACGATATTTCCGAATATCACGATTTAATAAATAAAATCAAAACACAAAAAATAATCTCTTACGGAAATCAATCCCAAGATATCAAAACAATAAAACAAACACCAAAAAATAACGGACAAGTTATATCGTTGTGTATTTACGGAAATAAAAAAGAAGTATTTTTGCCGATTTTAGGCAAATTTCAGGTATATAACATATTATGTGCAATCGGCTTGGTAACTGCTACCGGAATTGAAAATTTCGATTTATCCGCGTTAAAAGGGGTAAACGGTAGGATGCAACCAATAGAAAAAAACGGACATAGAGTAGTAATCGATTACGCTCACACCCCAGACGCATTAAAATCGGCATTAACTTCGTTAAGGTGGCATATGATAAACAAAGGAAGAGTAATTTTAGTTTTCGGTTGCGGGGGAGAACGAGATAAAAGCAAAAGAAAAACCATGGGTAAAATAGCAGCAGATCATGCAGACGTTACAATCGTATGTGACGATAATCCGAGGAATGAAAACCCTGATTTAATCAGAAAAGAAATAATTTCCAGTTGTAACAAGGCAATAAATATCAGCGACAGAAAAAAAGCAATTATCGCCGCAATTAATGAAGCCAAATCAAACGACATAATTTTAATTGCAGGAAAAGGACATGAAGAAAGCCAAATCAACGGTTCGCAAGTTATTTTTTTTAATGATTTTTTAACCGTTAGTAATATACTCTCTTAACCAAGTCATGCAAAAAGCAAGTTTTAATTTAGGATAATTAAGAAAAAATAACAAATAAATCAGAATTTTCGCTTTTCCTACTTGCAATAAAATTATTTTATTTTACTGTACACTTGAGTTTGTTATTTCCGGTAGCAAGTTCATCATTAAAATTTAATTAAGAGAGTATTAATATGAGAAAAACATTTATTATGACTGCAATGGCTACCGTACTTGCTTTTCAGGTAGCTGTTGCAGATGATATGCAGTCAAATAAAAGGCATCTGTCCAATCAAAAGCAACATAAATTAGCTAAAACTTCCAGTCAAGCTAACAAAGTGTTGTCACGTTCGAAAATATCTTTAGATCTAATAGTAGATTTTCAATTTGCAATGCCTGAAAATGCTTCCAGATATAAGAATGCTAAAGGTGATAATTATGTTAAAAGACTATATGAGGGCAGCACCCCCCCTGTGTTAATAACAGATCCTTCGGGAAACACTGATCCCACTCAAGTAATTAAAGATCACGACGGTGGTATATTAGGCATTTATTCCAAGGATTATTATTATAACGTTAACAATTTAATTAACTTTAAAATCGAAGTACCCTTATTAAACGACATGTCTATAGGTGCGGTATCGGAAGTGCTAACCCCTGTTTCAAATCACATGATAGGTAGTTATTCGATAGGTGCAAAAAGCAAAGGTGCTTATTTGTTTATAAAAACTCCATATTTTAGAGCACAAGCCGGTTCTATGGTCGGTGCAGAGCAGATGCTAAAAATCGATTCTGCTTCTTGGTCTGCTGCTGATGGCGGTGTTAACGGCAACTGGATAAACTATGCTAATTTAGAAGGTAATTATGTTGATGCGGTTTTTGACTCGAACGATGCTGGAGATTCAACTCGTCACCGCGATGTAATGAGACCATTTTATGTAACACCTGCGTTATACAGCCAGTATATAAGTAATGATGCTACTTTTTCAAGAAACGAAGATGTTAGCATCGCCCCTAAAATTTCTGTTTACTCTAACGAAATGTCAGGTGTTCAAGTCGGTGTCAGCTATGCCCCAAATCATGTGAATGCAAGTGCAAAAAGCGGTTTGGTTCCAGATAAAAAATTATCTCCTGTATATAGTAATGTTATCGGTTATGGTGCAAGGTATGAAAAAGCACTAGAAGATTTCGCAGTAAAAATTTCCGTTGCCGGAGAAATGGGTGATGCGATCAAAAAAGCAGGTGAAAAAAAGACTTCTTATTACGATCTATCCGCAATGAGCATCGGCGGTTCGGTTAACTACAATAACATGGCAACCATTGGTGGTGAGTATGGGTATTTAGGCAAATCCGGTTTACCTAAAGAAATAGTAAAGGACGAGGATTTAAACAAAGCAACAACTGCTACTACTGCTGTTGCAACTAGCCCTGACCCTACTTATTACTGGACCATAGGGGGTGCTTACGATATAGGCCCAGTAAGAATTAGCGGTAATTACTACACAAGCTGCAAAAACCCTTACTCTAGCAAGGAAAATGATGCGAGTACCCTGCAAGATTTCAACATAGGTACTCATTATAACTTTTATCGAGGTAAGAACTCTCAATTTACTCCGTATGCTGCTTATCACCACTTTATTACAAAAGAAAGAATAGCTAAAAGTGGCGATACTGATATAACAAGTGATAGCCAAAATAATACAGGACATTTATTCATGATCGGTGTTAAAGCTGTCTTCTAATCTCTCTTTATATTTAATGAATCGAGAAAACAAATTTTCTCGATTCATTATTCAATGATAAGAGTTTTATATTTTGTTTGTTTCTTTTGCAATTAATTCAGAAATAGACATTACTCTTATTTTTTTACATACTTCTTCTTTACCCGAAATAAGATTGTTATACCTTAATCCCACTTTATCAACAGGGTAATTAACACTATTAGTAATAGTAACTTTATCCAAGTGTGATTCGCTAATTTTAATAATTATATCTTCTACATTTTTATTACTCGACCTCCCAGCTAACACTCCGTGTGTTATATATGCGTCAACCGATTTTGCTCCCTGTTCTTTTAATATCTTCGCCGTATTACATAAGGTTCCTGCAGAATCAACTATATCATCAGTAATAATACAACACCTTCCTTTTACATTTCCTATTACATTCATTACTTGGGATATTCCAGGCTTAAACCTGTGTTTATCAATCACCACAACATCATTCTTACCCAGACAATTTGCCATTTCCCTAGCCCGTTTTATTGCACCAACATCAGGGCTAACTATAACAACATTATCTAAAAAACTATAATTATTGAAAATATCATTTGCGAATAATTCTGTCGGTAAAACATTAATAACGGGAATATTGAAAAAACCACAAATCGATTCATTATGTAAATCAACAGTAATTAATCGACCAAGACCCGAACTTTCTAAAAGATTGGCAACTAACTTAGCACCAATCGGTAAGCAATCACCAATTTTTTTGTCTTGTCTGGCATAACCAAAATAGGTCACTACTCCGACAATATGTTTAAATCCGTGACGTTTTAACGCATCAATCATAATAAGCAGTGACATTAATTCTTTGTCACCTACAACAGATTGCAATACTATAGCAATATCACCATCAACTTTACCTGTTATCTCAACAAATGACTCGCCGTCAGCAAAGCGTACACTATGGCCTACTTTAACCGCTTTTGTCAATTCGATAATTTCATTTTCAATCTCGTTGACATTATCACAACTAAACAACATCTTTGGTTTTTGCATAACCACTATTCTATAGCTTGAACCAATTGAACTTGCGGTATGTAATATTTCAGCATATCTTCAATTCCGTCTTTCAAAGTAATTGCAGCACTAGGACAACCTGAACACGCACCTTTTAATTGCAAAAATACCACCCCGTTTTTGTACTTCTTAAACTCTATATCACCACCATCTTGCATCACTGCAGGTTTTATTCTGGTATAAATTAACTCTTGTATTTGCTTAACAACTTCATTGTCACTCTCATCATATTCGATATTTATATCATTGCTACTCAAAATATCTCTACCCGAGTTGATAGTAAAATATTCCATAATTAAAGTTAAAATATCCGGCTTCATTAATTCCCATTTTTTTTCAGCAGATTTGGTTACGGAAATAAAATCATATCCGAAAAGTATTCCAACCACACCTCTAACTTTAAACAACAAAGACGCTAATTCGGAATTTTTAGCCTCTTCTTCATTGACAAACTCTAGCGTACCCTTTTCGACAACTGTTAACCCAGGCAAAAATTTTAACGTATTTGGATTCGGCGTGTCTTCAGTCTGTATAAACATAGTTATTGCGCGCAACGATTATCTATTATATTTTAAATACCTATTCTGTTAAACGCAACATATGTCATGTGCAATACTAATAATTCTTTTAGTAATATTCATGTTACTTTTTGTTTTGCCCAGCGTTATAGTTTTTTTCCTTATAAAAACCAATATAATGAATTCTGGTGCATTTACTGAAACCTTCAATTCTATCATGGAAAAAATGATGTCAGGGGTAAACCCAAGTACCAAAAGTAATAACATCTCTTCCCAAGAAGCATTAGAAGTATTAGGACTTTCCGGCAACCCTACGTCAACAGAAATTAATAAAGCTTACCATAAATTAATGCAATCAATCCATCCGGATAAGGGAGGATCGTCTTATCTAGCGCAAAAAATAAATTTAGCACGCGATACGTTATTAAAAAAACATAAAGTGTAGAATTCAATATGTTGTTTTGTCGATCATCAAAGGGACTAGACAACAAGCATTATATACTATACTAATCTAAAAAACCTAGCAAGATTGATTACAAATCATGAAATGTCCCTTTTGTGCCAGTATCAACACTCATGTCAAAGACTCCAGAGCATCAGAAGATAATTCGGCAATCAGAAGACGGAGAATCTGTGCTGAATGCAGCTCTAGATTTACTACTTTTGAAAGAATTCAGCTACGAGAATTAACGGTAATAAAACAAAACGGAACCCTTAAGCCCTTTGATCGTGATAAATTAACCCAATCCATCACTGTAGCTCTGCGCAAGCGCCCTATCGATATAGAGCAAATCGAAATGACAGTGAATAGTATCGTATACAAACTTGAGAGCTTAAGACTAAATAAAATTGCCAGTGACGTTATAGGAAAAATGGTAATGGAAAAACTAAAAAAAATAGACAGAGTAGGATATATAAGGTTTGCTTCGGTATACATGAACTTTAGCAACGTAGAAGACTTCAATGAAATAGTAGAAAAGCTGATAAAATAATTTCATAAAATTATTTCCACTTTTTTAACTTAAAAAAAGTCATTATATAACTAAGTAAAATTATAGCTTGTTACATATGAATGACATCGATATCATCAAATTAATAAACGCAAAAATTTTTCATGATTTAGGCAATAAAATCACTATTCTAAGTTTACTTGATAACCTAAACGATAAACAATCAAATGCAATTCAAGAATTAGTTTTTCATTTTACTTTTTTAAGACAAATTTTTGTCGAATTTGATACTCAAAACGATTTATCGTCCTGTTACAAAGCGCTTAGCAAATATTTTAATAACAAAAAAATCACACTTAAAGATTTTAGTCATTATACTCAACATCAACTTTCCCAAGATCAACACCAATTATTAATCAATATAGTCATATCTTTAGCAACATCGATTTCACACTCCGGAAACATAGATGTTAATTTTACCAGTGATGGCTTTGAAGTAAAAGCCAGTCCTGCTGGTTCGATAAATAATTCAACCGAGCAAATACTAACCGACAAGAAACAAAAAATGAATACAAAAAATATACAAAATTATTTTACTCTACTACTTGCCAATAACATAGGAGCAAAGATTAAATACTCTCATTATAACAATAGTACCATTGCAGCAAAAGTAATTTACGGTAATATGTGAAAACTTATTTAAGATTAATCTTCCTAAGTGAATAAAATAAAAAAGATAATACCGAATTTATTAACCACACTTCGCATATTAATAATCCCTATAATAGTCCTAAGCTTGTATTTGGCAAATAAAGAACATTACTACTATATGATTACCACTATAGCTTTTGTTATGGCAAGTATTACTGATTTTGCAGACGGAAAGTTAGCAAGAACATGGCAAGTTCAATCGAATTTAGGAGAATTTCTCGATCCGATAGCAGATAAATTAATAATTATCACTACGATCGTAATGCTAATTCATGTAAAAAAAATCGATAACTTGAATATCTTTCCATCTCTAATAATCATATTTAGAGAAATATTAATTTCCAATACACGTGAATTTATGAAAAATATAAAATTGGAATTAGCAGTGATTAAAAGTGCAAAAATAAAAACCACATTGCAAATGTGTGCTATCACTTTACTAACCGTAAGCGGTTGTAATATATTCGCACCGCAACTAATACAAAAGCTTGGCGAATTAACCTTATGGATTTCTGCGATATTTACCCTTTATTCGGGTTATAGTTACTTCGAGACATCGATAAAACATTTTAGCAATCCAAATAATTAGTTAAATTATTTGGTAAAATTTTCCGAATATGATTTCAGCTTAATTTTTTGTATAGCATGTGAAATTATCTTATATTTTAATTTATTTTTAACAGCATATTTTTCTGCTTCTTCACAAGAGTTAAATTTAATCCTTATTTGTTTACTTGTATTACGCGACCCGTTCCAACCGGTTAACTGATTTTTATAATCAGTATCATCACATTCAAATTCCAATAACCAAAATCTCGTATTACCATAACCAGATTGAGTAACAGTCTTTGCAGGTAAATATATTTTTACAACTTGACCCATAGTTAATTTTCCCACTTTTCACAAACCAACCTGACTTTACCGTCAGCACCCGGTTGCAATCCTTTTACTCGAGATACACAACCTCCCATACCATTCACCGTAGGTGTAGTATTAATACTGTCATTACAAGAAGTATTTTCCCAACCAACATATTTCCCTTTTATATTATCAGGTAATATTTCCGGTTGAGGAACATCAGGGTCAGGTTTATCTATAGTCCCATACATACCTTCTTTACCAGGAAAAACTTCCACTTGTAAAACATTATCTCGATCAAAAAAATCAACATCATACATGTTAATTTTTTCTGCCGCCTTTCCTAAAGCTTGTCCACCTTGAGCACTTAGTAAAACATTACAGTTATTTCTATTGTGATCACATAAATATACTTTCGTTACTTCTCCTGCTTTATTTAAAACATCTCCTCCTTTACCGATCTCAATTTTTAAAATACTTCTATAATAATTACCTATTTTCACTGTTCCCTTAGTATACCCTCCAGATGAGCCGGAAACAGACAAATTATGTTGTGGTAAAGATAAATTAGGATCAGTAGTACCAATATAGCCTGCCGCCCCACTTCCCCATGCTTCGACAGTAACAAAGTCACATTGATGGAAACCCGCATCGAAAAATTCTTCACGATCAGCAACATCATAGTCTTGATAAGGAAAATTAGTAATACACAAACCTTGTAAATAAGGATCTAACGGTAAATATTTAGCATTATCTTCTTCATCTTGAGTAAGGAAAAAGGCTTTTTTATCGGTAGAATTAACAAAATTAGTTTTTACTATTGTGTAATTGGAACTCCCATCATAAACATTGTACCTTTGAGCATCATTTTCATCAAAATGCAAAGTATTAACATTACCTCTAATATCACCAGGTAAATCGCCTAATCTTGCGATTGATTCTAATTTCTTATATTGAGCATTATAATAGTGCCCCCGGTCTTCTGAATAGATAGAAAACAAATTAGCGCCAGTATTTTTAATTTTATCAAGTTGTCTTTGATTCGTATCCTCAATTAATAAATTATTAGGGTACACAGAATAATCAACAACCCATTTATCTTTGGCCGAACTATATTTATGTGGAATAAATGCTCTACCCAACTCGGTGATTTTAAATATCGAATTGCCTCGTGCTAAAACATATTGATCAACTTTTTTGCCTTCTTCGGTAACACATAACACTCTACTACGGTTATCCTCCTTATAATCCATTTTTATATTATCCATATAACTGGAAGGGCACTTTCCTCGATTTCCTAAAACCCAATTCCCCGAAGCATCATAGCACTTTAACTCTGTTTCAAGAAAATGATCGTTACCCATTTTTAATCTTCTTAACCTTAATTTAGTATCATTATGCAAAAATCCTTTTTTATTATAGTAAAGATCAAACGGCAAATTATTATTATAACCATTAACTCCAATACTCACAGCAATTTCTTCACCGTTATCAAGCAATGTCTGAATATTAGCAGGGCTATTTATTATTTTAGGTTTAATCGCTTTTGGTATATCATAACAAACAGATGATATTGGCTGGCCAACTTTATAACTATTACCATAATATAACCCACAGATTTGATTAGACCTTTTTTGTGCTTCAAAGATGTAAAACTTACCGTTATAAATAAGTTCTTTCATCCCTCTTGAAGTACCATCAAGATTCAATTGTAATATTTGCGTAACATATCCGCTCAAAATACCTTCGCTACCGTCAAGACAACTTGCACTAAGTGTAATTAAATCACCATTGTTACACTTTTTTTGATCGCCCAAACCAACCATAACTTTAATTTTCGGATTAAAAAATGAACTATCTTGCACCGGAACTATTCTTACCTCGGGAGATTGCCGAAAAACATCATAAAACGGTGGAGGCGGAGGTGGAAGAGGAATAGCAACACATCCCAGCTCAGGATTCGGATACAAATTGGTTTCACAATCAACTAACACTCTTTTTGCACATACACATAAACTACTACCATTTTCACATTCGATTAATTCATTGTTTTCATATACCTCTTGATCACTTGTTTTTACTTCGTTTTCATCACAACAAGCTTTATAAGCTTTCACTCTAGTCGGAGCCACAAATGCACAATCATTTGCTGCTAAAATACTTGTTCCGCCTCCCAAAGTATTAGAATTAACCTGTATCTGTCGAGCAAAAAAGCCTTGCCAACCTTCCATAATTTCCGGTTTTTCTACACTTTGTCTAATAAAAAATAAAAATAAAAGTAACACTGCAAAAGCAAATTTAATAGGAATTACAGAAAATAAAAAAGTTAGTATATGTAAAAACGCTTTCCTCATTACTTAAGTTTTATTCTTTAGTTTTATCGTAAAACATCGGCAACCAAACTTCAGCTTGCTCACTTTTCATCTCTTCCATAGCCAGCCTCATGTATTCAACGTCCTTTTTGTTAGCAGATAAAACTTTACTTTCGATCATATCCGATACATCTAATTTCAATACAACCGAACTATCACCCTGTTTTAGAAAAAAGTGCCTGTTATGCCCTTGTAAATTACTTATCATAAACATGTCTTCTTTTGTAACACCGAACGCTTTTGTATAACTTTTATTCATAACAACATTACCGGGAAGAAATATTTGAGTAGCAACATTTTTATTAAGATATTCAGTAAATTTACTAGATAATATAGTTTCAATATCACTGGTAGTAAATATCACGACACAATTTAATTTACTCATACGAAGTAAAAAGCTGTTCAACATATTCTCATCAGTAAATAACCCGTTAATTTTCCATGCTTCTTCCAATACTATTATTGTCGGCTTACCGTCCAAAATAGATTCTATTTTATGTAAAATTATTAATATTAAAATTATAGATAACTCGTGATTTAAATTACTAATATCAAACCCGATCGATTTATTATCCCAAAAATCAATTTTTTCACTCTCCGATAACAACAACGCCAACAAACCTTCTTTTCCAAATAATTTATCCACAACATCACCTAACGGTAACATTGCTTTGCGAACATTTTCCAAGGTTCGATTTTCAATAGTTAATGAAAATATATTATTACAAACTTCTTCCGTTATACTTTCACTGCTGCCGAAAATAGTTTTGATGATGTTAGAGACAAACTTTTTATTTTCAGCAGAATCATCTATCTTAAAAGGATTGTACGATAAGTTAATATCGTTATTACTAAGATTTTTATAATTACCATCCAAGGCATTAACGAAAATTTTTGATTTCATTTGATAATCAATAATAAAAGTTCTAGTGCCAATCTTTTGTGATTCCGATATTATAAAGTTTTGCAACACAGTTTTCCCAGAATTGACCGGCCCTATTATAGTAGTATGTCCCAGACCGTTATCATTATGAAAATTAAAAAAATAAGGAGTATCATGTATTGACCAAAATAACGTGATTGCATAACCCCATTGCTTACATTTTATATTACCGGCATGAAAAGCATGAAGTAGCGCTAAACCTGCGATATTATCTACTACGTTGAGGTAGGATAAAGTTCTAAAAGCGAAATTAGCAGGCAAAATATTCAAAAAAGCACTTTCCAACGAAACATCATGGCGAAATAATGCCAAACCACATTCGGAAAACGAGTTAATCAAATAAGAAATCGAGCGTTCCAATTCATTAACCGAACCAGCAATAGGAATTATGTTAATGTAGTGATTTACACATTTTTCTTTATCGTTAAATTGTTTTAATTGAGTTATTTCCTTTAACTCTTCTTGATTTCCAATATCGAATAAATAACTCTGATACTCGATCTTTTTTGATTGACTGACGTTAAGATCAAAATCTATAGTTTCAGCTATAATAAATTCCATATTCAAGTGCATCACACTGCTTAAAGAACGAATTTCCACTTCTCTATAACGCTTTATCCCCAATACCGATGCAAATCTTTTATCATCTTGACACAACACTTCAAACGAATTGAAGCCAAACACAGACAAATAATCTTTAATTAATTTCTCTGACACATCTTGCATAGGTAAGGGAAATTTTTGTTTATCAACAAGTAACGTTATAAACGAACGAAATAAACCCAAAAGTTCGGAATTCCCTTGATCGTCTACCGTGAGCTTTTTAGCATAAAAATGTTCTAAATCATTAACAATATTATTTGTGACCGAAGAAAGTAATTCATACTGAGCTGCCAGATGTTTAGCATGCTTACCCTTTAAATAGGTGAGTGAAAAATTTAACGGCAAACTTACTAAATTAATTTTATTTTTCAAGCCTCTGATAATTACGGAAATATAAATTCGATTTGTATAATCTACTTGTGACTTTTTTCTATTTTTCCAGCTTTGGTGAAGTTCATAAGGAAAACCTTTTTTATATTTATCATCCCAAGGAATAGAGACTGAGTTATTACTTCTGACCGTATGTATAGTAATGGCAAAGTTATCTCCATTAATATTCTTAACAATAGAAGAACGTAAATCTTCTCTAGCATCTCTATCGGAATGAAAATCTTCCAATCTAATAATTTGCAATAATTCACCGTTTTTCGTAAGTATTGTGTCAGGCGAATAATGACAAGCATAAGGAATAGAATCTGATGATGGTTTCTCTAATTTTATCCCCGTGTTACTTTTCCTTTCAAAGCTACGCAATAATTTAGAAATAACCATCACCACATAAACAATTTCTTATATTACTTGACCACCAGTACATGTAATAGTGTTTCCACCAATCCATCCTACTATACTTTCGGCACCAAACAATAACGCCATGCCGATGGCAATACCAAGCGCAAGCCCCCAAGATATTTTTCCCATAAATAAACCGATTCCTATAAAAATCACTGCAACGGTAGATACCGCTTGCCCGATCGGACCAGTAAGTTGTGTCACTACGTTACAGACAACCGTCGCTATAGGGTTAGGAGTTGGGGTAGTAGTTGCATGTAAGATATATGGTATAAAATACCCGACTACGGCAGTTACTATAAACAGCCACCTATTAAAAAATTTTTCAGTATCATTTGTTACAAAATCGCTCATAATTGCTCCTTGTTGTTAATAAAGTATTAAACATGCCTTATAGTACATATTTATATATAAACTAAATTATTTGCAAACTTAACACCAGATCATGAAGATTTTATAAATTATCGTGTAAATGTAAAAACAATACAATCAATTAATAAATATACTGATTTTTTATGGCCCTATTTTTTGAGATGTGCAAGCAGTAATTTTACCTCCCGAGACCCATTCCACAATAGTTTGTGCACCGAACAACATTGCAATACCGATAGTAATACCTAAAGCCAAACCCCAAGATATTTTTCCCATAAATAGCCCGATACCGATAAATATTATTGCTATTGTAGAAATCCCTTGACCTATAGGCCCAGTCAATTGAACTACTATGTTACATATTACTTTCCTTATTGCATTATCACTACCGGGAGTGGTGGTAGGAGTTTTACCAGCAAAAAGCAAATCAGGAATAAGTAAAAATGTGCTTATAAATAACAGCGTGTAAAATACTTTTGAAAATACAGGGTAAAATTCTTTATCTATCATTTTTATCTCTTATCATGCATTAAATATTTTAATTTTAGAATAAGAATATTAAAAAAAGAATAAAATGTAAGAATTATTCAAAAAATTTTTTCATAGCATTATTGGTAATAATTTTTTTATTATTTTTTAGCGATAATTTTCATATGCAACAAACCTTCAAATATCTATTCGAACAAAAAATAGAAGAAAACAAAACAAACGTCATAAATGAGAAAGAAATAATAAAACGAGAAAAAAATTCTTTTGAAAAAGGTTACTTAAAGGCACAAAAAGAATTTGCTATAAAAGCCGAGAAAAACCAAGAAAGTGAATATCCCAAATTATTAAAAGAAATAAGTAACAATTTAATTAAATTAACCAACAAAAACGATGAGAAAAGAAGATTAAAACAGTTTGCAGACTTGGCGTTATCAATAGGAGAAAAATTAGCAAGTGTAACAATAGAAAAAAAATATTACGATGTGATAGAACACTTTGCTCACGAAATCGAAATGGAAATAAATGAAAATATAGTAATTAAAATAAATAACAAGTTAGTAGAAAAAATCAAAAAAAATCTAAATAGTAAAAAACTTTCAATAATCGGCGAAAGTAACATAAAAAAAGGAGATTGCATAATTGAGTGGAAGAACGGAAAAATAGAAAACATTCTAGAAAATAAAAAAACGAAATAAAAGATATATTATCCAATATATAATAAGGTAATAACAGTGACTGACAGTAAAATAATAGATCAAATTAAAGTCGAACTTTGTGCTGTTCTAGGAAAATCGTTAATGACAGTAAATGAAATCAAATCCATAAAAACAGATTCGGTAATTCCATTAGACAAATCCGTAACAGACTTAATCGATATTTACGCTAATAATCAACTAATAGCAAAAGGAGAATTGGTTTCAAACGAAAACGGACTAGGAGTGAAAATCACACAACTATTCTAATTGATAATAAAAACTCGATCTTAAATCCTCTATAAAATCAGAGTCGGTAATCCCTTCTAAGTATTCCGCCAAGTTTATTTTCGATGTTTTTAATAATTTTTGCATGAACTTTTTCAATATCAGTTCCGCTTAAAGTTTTATCTAAAGCTTGCAACTTTACCGATACAGCTACCGACTTTTTTCCTTCTCCCAATTCCTCATTCGACTTGTGTATATCAAAAACATCAATTTCTTGAATTACAGATTTATCGCTAGTTTTAATAACACTAATCATTTCGCCTACGCTAACATCATCCTTAACAACAAACCCGAAATCGCGATTTACCGATTGATATATCGAAAAATTATTTTGTCTTCTCTTTCTCTTAATTTTTGGAATTCGCTCTATAAAAATTTCAAATATTGTTATCCTATGTTTTTTACGTTCTAATAACTCGCCAAAATACGAAATAACAGTCTTCCCCAACATAAAACACCCAGACCTGCCGGGATGGTAATATTCTGGCGTATTTCTCGTCAGCTGCGGATTTTCAATATTATATTGCTGCAATATCGCTAACACGTCGGCTTTCACGTCAAAAAAATCATATTCACGATTGCTCCCATATATATTCTTTTTACCGTTAAAACCTGATCTTAACCCGGTAATTAACTCTTCGCTATTGCTTCGGGAATAAATCATTCCTATTTCGAAAATAGCTATTCCGACTTCATCTCGCGAGAAATTATTCTGCATAACATCAATCAAATTATGAACAATACAAGGCCTCATAACATTGAAATTTTTAGCAATCGGGTTCTTTATTTCAATTAAATTATTTCTCGTTTGATTGCTGGTTACTTTCTTGGAATCCATAAACGACCAAGTTATAACTTCGTACATTCCTCGCATTGTTAATAAATTTCTATTAAGTGCAAGGTTCGACCTATTAGACGCCTGGGCTTGGCTTAACTTGGAAAAAGGATTCAGCGGTATGTTACCGTAACCATTAATACGAAGTATTTCTTCGACTATATCAGCCTCTCCATTAATATCGTTACGCCAAGACGGAACTAATAAATTATTTCCTTGAAAAGCAAAACCCAAATTTTCTAAAAATTTTTCCGATTTTTTCTTATCTATTGAAAATCCAGCAATTTTTTCCAAATTATGTAAATTAAACGGGATTAAATTTTTCTTTTTCGACACTTTTTCGCTAATAACAAGTTCGTAAGGCTCACCGCCACAAATCGACATAATCATATCTATAGCGATTTTTGCTCCGCTTAAAACAAAATCATCATCAAGACCACGCTCGAATCTATAACTCGCATCCGTAGTTATCACTAACTTCCGGCTGCTTATACCAACAGATATCGGGTTAAACAACGCCAATTCCAACAAAATATTCTCCGTATCCGAAGTACAAGAACTTTCCATACTTCCGATAACCCCTGCTATGGCTTGTATTTCTTTTTTATCCGTGATTACGGTAACATTTTCGTCCAAGCAGTAACTCTTTCCGTTTAATGCCTTAAACGTCTCACCGCTTGCGGCAGATTTAACAATTAAATCTCCCGATAACTTATCCGCATCGTAAACATGCATCGGTCTATTAAAGGTAAAATTCAAATAGTTGGTAATATCGACCAATGAAGATACGGGCTCTAATCCGATAACTTGCAAACGCTTTTGCATCCAATCCGGGCTAACAGAATTTTTCACTCCTTTAACGTAGCAACCGATAAAGCACGAACAGCTTTTCATATTATTAATTTTTACATTAATTGGCGATGCCTTTGCAATGAAATTAATATCAGGAACTGTAAAAGATTTTAATTTACCTATACCGCTAGCAGCTAAATCCCTGGCAATACCGTAAACACCTAAACAATCTCCTCTATTAGGCGTAATTGCTATTTCTATTACCGGATCGATAGTAAAAAAACTTTCTCCTATTATCGCTTCATTTGTCAAATGCAGTATACCTTCGGAATCACTACCTATTCCTAATTCGACAGCAGAACAAAGCATGCCGTAGCTGGTTATACCTCTGATTTTTGATTTTGTTATTATCATACCGTTAGATGGGATAGTACTACCGACTTTTGCTAATACTACGTTCATCCCTTCCTTAACATTATTTGCTCCGCATACTATTTGCAGCACTTCTTCGCCGTTATTCACCATGCAAATGTTTAAGCTATCAGCATCTGTATGCTTTTTAACTTCTATAATTTGAGAGATAATAAATTCTGCTTTATCCTTTGTTACTTTTTCAACTTCCAGGCCTATATCAGTAAGTTTTTCCGTTATTTCTTGTAATTCGCAATCAGTTTCCAAATAATCTTTCAACCACGAAAGTGTAAATTTCATTTTTATGTTATTTATCCTGAAAAAAAAGATACCTTAACACAGGTAAAATTGTAAATTTTATTATCGGATAGCAAACTAAATTATTTTAGTTTTTTGTTTATTTTATAAATAAAAATTAACTAAGAGTTTCTTTTTCTAAATCTTTTTCTATTTCTTTGTCAGAGCTACCTACACTCTCTTCTATCGTACGAGCAAGGCCGTTTCTTATCATCAACAATCGTTTTTTTACACTTTCGTACGAAATACCATAAACAGAGGATACTTCAGAAGTTAAGCGATCAAGAGCCGAATCATATATATTACGCTTACTGTAAGTAAAATTTCCATTATCACATAAATCACGGATTATTTCCGCAACTAACGATAAATCACCGGAATTTAATTTAGCCTCATATTCACCAGAGCAATTCCTCCAAGTTTCGTCTTTTTTACTTGAAGGCTCTCTGAGAACCGGTATCACATGCTCGCTTATATAATTTTTCGAATTTAAAACACGTAAACCCGATTCGATTGCCGCATTAACGGGAACGTGAAGAACCATATTGTCTTTTTGAAATTCGATCTTGTAAAACGTAACTTCGGTATCGGCAATTTTTTCTTTCGATATCTCGATTATGCTTCCAATGCTTTTGTGTGAAGGATAAACAACCTTATCACCTATTTTAAATTCATTACTTTTCATTAAAGCTAAATAACACGATTAATGTATATAGATAGTAATATAAAAATGGATTTTACACAAATTTGATAACATAAATTTTACCAAAACATCTTATAATATTAATTCCAGAATAACTAAACAACTAAGTGATTATGCAAAAACCTAATTATTATTATGCTGTCGGCTTTACAATATTTTTTGCTATCTCCTCACTTATTGCTTATAAAATTTTAATTTTGAGTAAAAAAAATAATATTTACAGTGATATTTCACTTATTATTTCCTGGGGATTATTTGTATTTTTATCGACATTGCTTTTTATCAAAGCAGAAATAGAAGCAAAACAAAAATTGCAAAATTATATCAATAACTTGTTTGCTATACACGCAGGAAATTTGATAAGCGACCTACCAAGACTCAACATTAAGAAAAAGCATATCAAATAGCTTACAACAAGAAAGAGATCATATAACTCAAGACATCAATAGCATGAATTCAGAAACAATAGAAAAAATAAAATGTATAATATCTGATTCGATATCTGCAGAACTAATCGAAGCAATTTTTGATAAATTAAAAGAAGAAACCAAGCAACAATGCGTTTCATCAGTGCAAAATCCTGAAGCCACACAAGCCTCAACAAACCAGAAAGAGACACTCGTGTAAATTACTTTTTTTAACAAGCAATTGCGGGGGAAGGATTTGAACCTACGACCTTCAGGTTATGAGCCTGACGAGCTACCAGACTGCTCCACCCCGCGAGAATGATAATATTGTAATATTATATAAAGAATAGTTCAATATTTTTTCTTGCTATAAGTTAAATTATTACTTTTACTTACCTTGTGAACATATTACTAATTTGCGGCGGACAATCACACGAGCACGACATATCGCTAAAATCGGCGCAATTTATTTTAACCAATGCTAACAAAGAGCACGCAATTAACATTTTAGTTATAGGCAAAGACGGAAACTGCACTATTAAAAACCGGGAAAGTAAAATTTTAGGTGTGTGTAACCTCGGTTGCATTCAAATAAAAAAAGATTCCAATTTCATTTGTAAGGTAGGAAATCACGAATTTAAATTCAACGCAGTATTTCCCATAATACACGGACCTTTAGGCGAAGATGGAACTCTGCAAGGTTGGCTCGAGTTACTCAAAATTCCTTATGTCGGTTGTAAAGTAATTTCTTCGGCTATTTCGATGGATAAAGATATTGCCAAACGTTTAGTAAAAAATCTGGGAATTGATGTTCACGATTACATCATAATCGAGAAAAAAAATTGGAATGAAATAAATTTGCAAGATATCAAATATCCTTTGTTTGTTAAATCGGCAAATTCCGGTTCAAGTATCGGAGTTTATAAAGTTAAAACCAAGAACGAATTGTTACTAGCAATAGAAGAAGCTTTTCATTACGATGAGAAAATATTACTCGAACAATCAGTAGAAAATTCGAGAGAAATCGAAGTAGCGGTTTTAGAAGACGAAAATAATAATTTAATTATTAGTATGCCCGGGGAAGTAGTAGTAAAAAAACACGAATTTTACTCTTACGAAGCAAAATATACAGACCCGAAAGGAGCAGAATTGCTAATACCAGCACCTTTAACAACAGAACAAAACAATTTAATAAAAACGAACGCTCGAAAAATATTCATGTCACTACGCTGTTCCGGTATGGCAAGAATCGATTTTTTATTACAAGAAAAAAAACTATTTTTTAACGAAATAAATACTATACCGGGCTTCACCGATATAAGCTTATATCCTAATTTACTAAAAGCATCGGGTATAGAATTTTCTCGATTAATTAACATTTTGTTAAAAAATGCTATTAACAAAAAATAACATCCCTATATTCAAAATAAGATTTATTGAATAATAAATGTAATATAAATTATTCATTAAGTAATGACACGAGAACTAATTTACCAGTAACAGTAATGGTAACAATTTCATCTTTATTATTTTCACTGTTATCATCTAAAATTTAATGCTCTAAGAAGCAAAATTTAAGCAATCGAGACAACACTTATGTTAATTATCAAGATTTAACTACTGTTAATGTATAATTTTTTTAGAGCAACATATCATATCAGTAAAGAAAAATAGTTCGTACATCCAGTTTATCCACAATTGAAGAAGAAAATTTTAATGAAATAATCATAAAAAATGTAATTAAAACTAATCAAGATATTCAAATTTAACTCTCTTAACAAAAAGTACTTTTCGCTTTATACTGTTTCGAATATAAAACATAAAATACAAAATGCATCAATCAAAACAATCGGATGATAAAACTAACTTAGACTTATTTAAAACAATACCAAGCAAATACTTTTATGTTTTTTTCGGAAATATTTTATCAGTAATAGGAATATTAACAATTATAGTTTTATGTTACTTTCAGTTTTATCCATGGTACAAAAGCAAATTTAAAAAAGATAAAAAAATAGCAGAACTTGATCAAATATCAATTGATAGTAACGATTTAATAATTGAAGCTGAAGAAAAATGCGATTATATAAACAGTTACACAAAGCAGTATTATAAAAATCAAGGTAAAAAAGCTGAAATTCTTATAATAAACAACACTGCTTACCCTAAGACGCGAGAAAATTTTAAAATCCAACAATTAACTCCCAATAAAAAAAGATTTTTAAAGAAAAGTTGTAAACCGCGACTATCTACCGTTATAGAAGAAAGTTTTACTGAAATTTTAAGCTATAATAAAAGCGGTGACCATGACGGATCGGAAGCATCAGTATCAGTATAAACCAACCTTTCATTTTCTCCAGTAAAATCAATGGAATAAAGTTTAGATTTAGTTTTTCCGTCTCGAGCCTTAGTTTGCTTAGTAAAAATAATAATACGCCCGTTAGGAGACCAACTCGGACTTTCAACTAAATACCCCGTCGTAAGAAGTCTTTCTCCCGATCCATCCGGTTTAATCACACCTATATGAAATTCACCATCGATAACTTTGGAAAAAGCAATCCAATCGCCTCTCGGTGACCAAACCGGACTACTATAACTACCTCTACCGGAAGTAATTTTATGCTGTTTCCTCCCATAAGAATTCATTACATATAGTTGCGGCGAACCATTTCGATCTGAATTAAAAACAATATTCTTTTGATCGGGAGAATAAGATGGAGAAGTATTAATAGCAGATTTGCCAGTTAATCTTTTTTTCTCATGTTTAGGCAATTTTATATCGTATATATCAGTTTCTCCGTCAATGGAACGAGCCATCAAAATCGATTTTCCGTCGGGAGAAAACCTGGGAGCAGATTTAATTCCGGAAAAATTACCGATTAACTCTTCGGTGTGACTGTTAATATCGCGCATATAAATTGCAGGAATATCATCGGCATAAGACATGTAAACTATTCTCTGACTTTCCGGAGAAAAACGAGGAGTAAGAACCAGATTACTCCCGTCCGTCAAAAATTTCTTATTAAAACCGTCTTGATCCATAATGGCAATTCTTTTTTTTCCGCCATACTTGGCAATATAAGCAATACGGGTATCGAAATATCCCCCCTCCCCGGTCATTCTATGATAAATTGCATCCGCAGTCATATGGCCGATTCTACGATAATTATTTTTATTGGTTTTAAGTGATTTCCCCAATAATTGCTTTTTCGTATGTACATCCCATAAACGATATTTTACCTCTATATTATCGTTTTCAAGACTTTCAATACTGGTAATAACTACGGAAACGGCATTGATACCGTTTAAGTTCTCCGGAAAAATTTGTGCCTTTTCATCTAGTTGTAAACTTAGATCTTTTGTAACTTTAAATAAACTCGAACGAGTAAGATCGGATTTCACTACTTTTAATATTTCATATAACAGCTCTCCTTCCTTTTGGTTACCAAAATTAGCTTTCGAAAAGGCAATAGTAATATTTTCAGTATTTCCTCTGTTAATATCGACTTTGATTCTCGCTTCCAGATTAAAGCTTAGAAATAAAAAAAATATTATTAACCTTTTAACCATACTTTCAGAAAAAAATAATACCAATTTATGTATAAACACCTCGATTGCAATTAAAAAACACTTAACTTATATTTACACGAGTTAATTATTACAATAAACGCAAATATTAATGAATATACACAAAATAATAAAAACTGGAAAATCATTATTGGTAGCTTTACTGCTGGCAATTACTTTTCGCAGCTTTTTATACGAACCCTTCCACATACCGTCTGGTTCGATGAAAGGAACATTGATGATCGGCGACTATATTTTCGTTTCGAAATATTCTTACGGTTTCAGCAGGTATTCGTTTCCTTTCGGTATCCCAGTTTTAGGAAAAGAAGACAGGAAATTTTATACCGAGCCGAAAAGAGGCGACATAATAGTATTTCGCAAACCGAACGACACCGGAACAAATTACGTTAAGCGTCTAATCGGGTTACCCGGTGACAAAGTACAATTAAAACACGGCGCCCTATATATAAACGATAAGCCAGTGCCAAGAGAAAAAATCAAAGATTTTACCGAGACAGATTACTTGGGAAATACGACTAAAACAGCACAATATGTCGAAACGTTAGAAAACGGGCTAAAATATAAAACGTTAGACCAAGTACCCGATAGCATAACCGATAACACGCAAGTATATTCCGTGCCGAAAGATCACTTTTTCGTATTGGGAGACAATCGTGATAATTCGTTCGACAGTCGATTTCTTAACGACGTTGGTTTCATACCCAAAAACAATCTGGTAGGAAAAGCACAATTAGTTGTTTTTTCCGTATCGAGAAATAAAGGAATCATACCGTTTAAATTCGACATAAACAGGTTCTTTAAAAAGATTCGGTGAACGAATTCGAATTTATAAAACAAAAATTATCCCCTTTGGCTCCTGCCGATGCTTTGAACAACGATGCATTCGTATACCGAAATAATACCATTATTACCAAAGACGTAATTATCGAAGGAGTCCACTTCCGAGACAACACCAATCCTTTCTCGATAGCAAAAAAAGCAATTAGAGTTAATTTATCCGACGTGGCATCAATGGGAGCAAAACCTTACGGTTATTTTCTGGGTCTCGCAATGAATGATACGACCGAATGGTGGTTAAATAACTTTGTTCAAGGCTTGGCAGAAGAAAACCGCCAATTCGAAATAAAATTATTGGGAGGCGACACTACAAAACATAACGGAAAAAATATAATCAGCATTACGATGTTAGGAACTATAGAAGAAGGTAAAGCATTAACAAGATCGGGAGCGGAAATCGGTGATTCAATATACGTAGGCAGTACAATCGGCGATTCCGTATTGGGGCTGCTTAGCCATAGCGACCCGTTGCTGCAAAAATTCACTTCGTTACAAAAAAAATACGAACTACCAGAACCTCAATTAGAATTGGGAAGAAAATTAGTAGGGATAGCCTCGGCATGTATCGATATCTCCGACGGGTTATTACAAGACGCAAAACAAATTTGCCGATTATCCGATGTCGGGATGGAAATTTATGCCGATCGAATTCCTTTTTCCGAAGAAGTAAAACAAATTATCGCCCTAAATCAAAAATATTTTGCAACAGCTATAACCGGTGGCGATGACTACCGGCTTTTGTTCACCACATCACAAGAATTGGCAGGTGAAAACTTTACTGAAATCGGCAAAGTGACAAAAGACAAAGAAATAAAAATTTTAGACCGAAACGGTAAAAAATTAAATTTTTTCAAGTTTGGATTTCAACATTTTTAAAAAGAATACTTTAATTATTATAAAATATGATTTAATTATCATAAATAGCATTTATAATTTTAAAAAGAATGCTATAGTTATTACAAAATATGATTTAATTAGCATTTATAAAAATATGATTCATTGGAAAAAAAAGATTATATCGAACGAACAAGATAAAATTAAGTTCGCACAAAAAAAAAACAATCGCATTCTTCAATAAACACAGAAGTAAACCCTAATATTACCAACACCAAACCAAAAGCTTACAAGAAGAAAAGCTTACGGAACAAACAAACGCTCACAACAAAGAAATAGCAATACATTGCAGTAAAACAGAAAGAAAAGAATATATGCAAAATTGGAAAAGAAATTTCTTCAAGCAATATGGTCGCGAACCAACAAAGCAAGAATCAGGCAGGGAATATAGAAATAGACCCGAAGTCAAAAAAAGAATAAAGGAGCAACAAAGGGAATATAGAAAGAGGCCCGAAGTCAAAGAAAAAAAGAAGGATTACAACAAGAAATATAGAAATAGACCCGAAGTCGAAGAAAAAATGAAAGAGTACCAAAGGGAGTACCACAGGGAATATAGAAATAGACCCGAAGTCAAAGAAAGAATAAAGGAGCAACGAATTAAGTTCGCACAAAAAAAACAATCGCATTCTTCAATAAACACAGAAGTAAACCCTAATATTACCAACACCAAAACAGAACACCAAACCAAAAGCTTACAAGAAGAAAAGCTTACGGAACAAACAAACGCTCACAACAAAGAAATAGCAATACATTGCAGTAAAACAGAAAGAAAAGAATATATGCAAAATTGGAAAAGAAATTTCTTCAAGCAATATGGTCGCGAACCAACAAAGCAAGAATCATTCAGGGAATATAGAAATACACCCGAAATCAAAGAAAGAACAAAGGAGCAAAAAAGGAAATATAGAAACAGACCCGAAGTCGAAGAAAGAATAAAGGAGCAACAAAGGAAATATTACCAAAAGAAACAAGCTCAAAACATTCAGAAATGCAGTAATTTACCCGACCTAATTAAGAATATCCAACAACCGATTAATTCCAAATTAGTTGTTATGTCTGTTTCTTCGGTCATTAGTAAAGACGATTTCACGTCAAGAGCAAAGTAATTTTCCAAGAACTCGTACGCATAAATTTGCCTAATGCTTTTTTAGCATTATAATTATTTCATGACCAGCAAAATTTCTAATTTTACCAAGCATCAACACATTATCGAAGAATGCAAAGAAAACATTATTTCTTTGGAAGAAATTACCAAATTAGCTAAGCTGGCAAGAATAAAACTCTCCGAAAAAGAAAAGTCGGAATATGCAAAAGAATTGGCACAAGTTATCAATTGGCTGAACAAACTTAACGAAGTCGAAATCGATGAAAAAAAATTCACCGCCTTAAACTTTACTTCGATAACAAAAAAAAGTCTTGATCAAAAAGGAAGTGAGCATCATAACGTGTTGGAAAACATTAAAAGCGAACATAATTGTTTCGTAGTACCGAAAATAATAGAAAATGGCTGATATGGAAAAAGACATCGAACAAGAAATAATTCATATAAATAACTTTCTCGACAATAACAATGAAGACAAGGATTTATCAGAAATAATCACCAAAGTTGAAAATTTATGCACTGCGCTACAAACATTACCGAGTGAATCGGCCAAACAATTTGTCCCCGATTTAGAAGAAATCAATACCAAAATAAATTTGTTGATTTCCTCATTTCAAGAGCAGACCGAGTCGACCAAAAAAGAACTGAAAAATTTGACAAATATTAAAAAGGCAAACGAATCTTACGGTAGCTCTGCCAATGATAGCTAACTTATATTGGAAAACTTGTTTTTCTCTTGCAATAATTCTATCGATAATTTTGTTTATTCTATTCATATTAAAACGATTTAAAAAATATTCCATTACGGGAGAAAACTTGTCGATAGAAGAAACTTTAATAATCGACGGCCGAAGAAGAATTATCGTTATAAAATATAAGGATAACAGGTACGTAATGTTAGTTGGCGGCAATAACGACCTAATTATTCAACAAGAAAATGCGATTTAGTACTTTAGTAAAAATAATTTTCATATTAATGATAATAACTCGAACCGGATATACTGCCGAAGGCTATTCGTCAATTAATCTTAACATTCCTACCGACAGCGATGTATCTTCCCGGTTATTGCAATTAATTGCCACAATCACAATTCTCGGTCTTGCACCTTCAATTTTAGTCATGGTTACTTCTTTTACCCAAATTATCGTGGTTCTTTCAATTCTGCGTAGCGCTTTAGGATTACAACAATCTCCCCCAAATATAGTAATAACCAGTTTAGCATTATTCTTATCGCTTTTTATTATGATGCCAACTTTACAAACATCTTATGATAACGGTATAAAACCGTTTTTAGCAAACGAAATTTCGGAAACGGAAGCACTGGAAAAAGCATCACAACCGTTACATAAATTCATGTTACATAATACGGGAGAAAAAGAATTGGGAATGTTTTTCGATATTGCCAAAATAGAAACCGTAGACAATGTCGAAGAAACACCTTTTCGTATATTAATACCCTCGTTTATGATTAGCGAACTAAAAAAAGCATTTGAAATCGATTTTCTTATATTCTTACCATTCTTAATTATCGATTTACTGATTTCTTCGATTTTAATGTCGATGGGAATGATGATGGTGCCTCCCGTTGTGATATCGTTACCTTTTAAATTGATATTTTTCGTACTGATAGACGGTTGGTCTGCCTTATCTGGAAGTTTGGTTAAAGGATTTGCGGGATGAAACATTTATTAACGATAGACGACTTAAATGTAAAAGACGTCGAAGAAATATTTTGTAAAGCACAATATTATTTAACAAAAACATCACAGTGTTTATCCGGTAAATTTGTTGCCAATGTATTTTTCGAACACTCTACAAGGACTTTAACCTCTTTTGAAATCTCAGCAAAAATGTTAGGAGCAAATACTATCAATATAATTCCTCAAGCTTCTGCAATAAAAAAAGGAGAAAGCATTTCCGATACTTTTTCCACTCTCAACAAGATTAAACCGGATATTATAGTAATAAGGTCTCATAACAGCGGAATTCCCTTTGCGATAGCGAAAAAAAATGATTCGATAATAATCAATGCCGGTGACGGACTTAACGAACATCCAACACAAGCATTAATCGATGCTTTTACTATCAAATCGCTAAAAGATAAAATCGAAGGAATAAAGGTAGCAATTTGCGGTGACACCCTACACAGTCGAGTCGCTCATTCCAACATCAAACTGTTAAGCATCCTGGGTGCCAAAATTAATATCATCTCTCCACCGACTCTCTCTTTAAATAATTTTTCTTGTAAGGTAAGTAAATTTAACAACATCATTAAAGGAATCGAAGATGTCGACGTTATTATGGTTTTAAGACTACAGTACGAACGTATGAAAGGCTCTTACGTTCCTTCAAAACAAGAATATTTTAAAATATACGGAATCGATAATGAAAAATTAAGTCATGCAAAAAAAGACGTAATAGTTATGCATCCAGGACCTATTAACCGCGGTATCGAAATCGGTAGCGAAGTAGCTGACGGGGAGAAAAGTGCAATTCCAAAACAAGTTGCGTTAGGCATACCCATAAGGCAGTCTGTGTTTGACTTTTTGGTTTCTTCTATTTAACTTTACTTTGCAAAAATATAGGTTAATAATAACTAGAAATAAGTAATAATTATGGCAAACACAGTACCGATAACTAAAGAGGGATTTGCTAAATTAGAGCAAGAACTACTTGATCTTAAAACCAATGAAAGACCGAAAATTATTAAAGCGATCGCAGAAGCGAGAAAACATGGAGATCTCTCAGAAAATGCTGAGTATCATGCTGCAAAAGAAAAACAAGGATTAATTGAAAGTAAAATCAGTAATTTGGAAGCTAAAGTTGTGGCTGCAAAAATTATAGACGTATCTTCTTTATCCGGAGATGTTATAAAATTCGGAGCTACAATCACTTTACATAATGTAAATAATGATGAAACAATAACTTACAAGCTAGTTGGAGAATACGAAGCAGATATAGAAAATATGTTATTACCTGTTAATGCACCGCTTGGAAAGGCTTTAATCAATAAAAAAGTAGGTAATTACGTTGAAGTCAAAACACCAAAAGGGGAAACAGTATACAAAATCTTACAAATAGAATTCAACTAATTAAGTGCGAATTTTTAATCGCAGAGCAATAAAATTTCATCGTAACAGAGCAGCAAATAAAATCGATAAACATGACTTTATTATCACTCAAATATACAAATTAATTTCCGATCGCTTTCATAATAAGTTTGATTTTTTATTAAATCTGGGTGCACATACCGGACAATTATTAAAATTATTTTCCCAATACGACAAAGTAATTAATTCTGATTTATCGGAGAGCATGTTGCGCAATACTAGCGGAATAAACGTTACGTTAGACGAAGAATTTATTCCATTTAAATCAGAATCTTTTGACGGAATAATAAGTGTTGCTACTTTACACAGAATAAACGATTTACCTGGTACATTAATTCAAATTTATAATATTCTAAAAAAAGAAGGTATTTTTATCGCTACATTATTCGGTCCGAACACTTTACGTGAATTAAAGCAATCTGTTATGGAAAAAGAAATTAGTCCCATGGTCTATCCATTTATAGATGTTAAAGATGCCGGAAAGCTTATGCAAAGAGCCGGATTCTACATGTCGGTTGCAGATACTGAAAATTTAATCATTAAGTACAAAAACATCGAAGGATTATTTGACGATTTACGCTATACAGGAGAAACAAACGCACTAACACAAATGAAAAAAACTTTAATCACAAAAACTAAAATTAATGATATAAAAAAACGATATAAAAAAAAATTTGTCGACGAAAACGGTTTAATACCGGCAACATTTGAAATAGTAACCATTACCGGGATGAAAGATGTGGATTAACATAAGTTTAATACAAAAATTTTACGAAACAGAAACAGGAAAAAGGTTTAATCAGGAAATTAAAAAATCATTGGTAGAATATTTAAACGACAAACTAACCTTATGTATCGGTTATAATCAGCTGGAAAAAATCAAAACAATAATACCCGCAAAACAAGGTTTAGTCAAAGGGACTGTCTCCGCTCATGAAAATATGCTGCCAATAGCAAAAAAATCTGTGGATGTAGTAATAATTATTCACACAATTGAACACGGCAATCAAGAAAAACCGCTGTTACAAGAAATTTATAGGATCTTACGACCAAATGGGAAAGTAATTTTCATCTTTCCCAACTTGTATGCAAATATTTCACAATGCGACCAAATATTAAAACCAGGAAAATCGATAATTTACTTCAAACACCTATTGAAAAAAAACTTATTCATTACAAATAACACGAATAATATACTACAACTCTATAAATCTATTCCCGGTATCGTCAGTGTAATTACGGCAGAAAAGGTACCCGAACAAAGAACAGAAAACATAAACAATATAACAATTCCTGTGAAAGCTTAAAGTTAAACAATTTTGTAACGCAATGCGCCTATAACACCATCGACCATCTCTTCATTTTTTCCTAAAGGAAGAAAACATTGCCTAAATTTAATTTTATTTCCTTTAAGATCATAACACTCAGACTCCTCTATTACTGCTTCTCCGCTTTCTAAAACTTCTTCTAAGTAACATTCGATATTTTCTATGTTATCAAATTGTATTATCGGTGCATCACTCGCAATATTCAAATCAGATTCGTAAGCGTCTTTAATTCCTTCACCAATATGAACAACTTTATACTTGTTGTCGACATATTTTACTATAAAACAGTAATCCCATACATCACTTAAATGGTCTCGATTTACCTCTCTCAAGTCGGGGTAAGCTCTATCTCCTCTCAGCTCATTCCAATACTCGCAGAGTAAATTCGTAAACCTCCTTTCTCCTTCCGCAAACATTTTTATTTTTTTTTATTTATACTCATTACTAGAAAGGACAGTTTAATAATTTCTAAAATACACTTGAAAGTAACACGATATAAACATATTTTTTAATATAAACGAGTTACAAATGTTGGTAAAAATAAATGAAAAATCTTTTAATTTAATCTTAAATATTATTTATGCTACCAAAAATAACTTCACCAATACACAAATATATAAAAAACCAGTTTGTTTATTACATGAAGAAGCAGCAAATAAATTAAAAATTGCTATCGATATAGCGGAAAAAATCAATTACAAATTAAAAATTTACGACGGTTTTAGGCCAATAAAGGCTCAACACGAATTATGGGATTACTTGCCGGATGAAAATTACGTATCAAATCCGAATTACGAAAATGCTCCGCTTACTCATTGTAGAGGAATAGCGTTAGATCTAACTTTGGTTGATTGCAACGGAAAAGAATTAGATATGGGAACAGAAGTTGATTCTATGTTAAAAGCGTCATTTTCAACAAATTATAAAGATATATCTTCCGATGCATTACTTAACAGACTGATCCTTAAGGGAATTATGATAACATCCGGTTTTACAGCAATAGAAACCGAATGGTGGCATTTTCAACTAGAAGATTACCAAAATTATCCCATTGTGCGAAGTGAGAATAATTATGGTATCATGTAATCTTTAATAATTTAATTGTATTAATAAAGCAAATTAAAGTAGATAAAACTAATTATTGTTTAGGATTAATTTCGATATAATATTATAATTTCTATGTGGTTTGAGTTTTTAATTGCTTTACATTATTTGCGTCCCAAAGGAGCAGCAGGTGTGACGGCATTGTTTTCATTAATAGGAATTACTTTGGGCGTAGCTACTTTAACTGTGACCACAGCGGTTATGAACGGTTTTCGTGCTGAATTAATTAATGGCATTACCAATATCAACGGTCATATTACAATATATGGTAAAATTGACCAAAACATAATTAAAAATTTGCAAAATAATCAGAAAATAAAAAAAATAATTCCGACTATTAGCAATCAAGCTATGATTAGCTCAAAGCACAGTAATTCAGGTGTTCTCATTCGCGGAGTCGAAGCTCATCATTTACAAAATATCGAAAAAAAAATAATAAGCGGCAAATTTAGTGATTTTCATAACGGAATATTAATAGGGAAAAAATTATCTGATAATCTCGCGGTAAAAATAGGAGATAAGGTTGATTTATTATCAACACAACACGTGGTTACTATGATGGGCAATATTCCTAAAATGAAAACTTTCACTATCGCTGGAATATTTGAATTCGGCATGTTCGAATATGATAATATAATAGTCTACATGCCGATTGACATAGCAAAAGAATTTTTCCATTATAACAATATAAATAGCGTTGACATTCATATGGAAAATCCCGAAGAAGCAGAATTATTAGCACAAAAAATAGAGGATGAATTCAATATTTCCACAACCAGCTGGAAAGAAAGAGGAGGATATCTGGAAGCACTAGAAATAGAAAAAACCGTAATGTTTCTCATTCTCACTATGATTATTCTAGTAGCATCATTTAATATTATCTCGAGTTTAATAATGTTAGTACAAAATAAAAAGGCCGCTATTGCCATTTTACGCACTATTGGTGCCACCCGCAGCAGCATAATGAGAATTTTCTTTATATGCGGAGGCAGTATCGGATTAATCGGTACTATTTCCGGATTAATTCTAGGAGTGGTATTTATAAACAACATAGAAGAAATAAAAATATTGTTGGAGAGCTTGTCAGGAATACAACTATTTAACCCGTTAATATACTTTTTCAATAAAATCCCGTCATTAATAATGATTACTGATATTATAAAAATTAGCAGCATGTCATTGACATTATCATTACTGGCTGCCGTTTTACCTTCGATACAAGCAACAAAACAAGAACCTGCAAAAATTTTACGAAGAGAATAGAGAAAATTATTAATTTCCATCTAAAAAATATCAACCGTAAGGCGTATTTATAAACACGATATGTAAAATAAATTACCGAAAATAAGTTTTTTACGTATTTAATTAAAAATATCTCTTGATTTGTAGCAATTTATCACATAACCTCTCGATTTATATAGCTAAAGGAGTTATCGTGATGAAAAGAGAAGATGTTGTTAACGCTATTGTTAATTCAAATGATTTATCAATAAAAAAATCAGATGCTGTCAAAATATATAATTCCGTAGTGGAATGTATGTTCAATTCCCTAAAAAGGGGAGAAACCGTTAGGTTAGCTAACATTGGTACTTTATCCTTAACGACAAGAAAAGCTACTACTTACCGTAACCCGCAAACTAAACAGTTAATCAAAAAACCTTCTCATAAGAGAATAAAGTTCAGTATGAGTAAAAATATCAAAGATGAAATAAATTAATCAGTAAGGCCTTGGACGTAAAACATGAAAATCGTAGTATTACTTATTATTATGGTTTTGGTAGCTTCCTTTCCTTTTATTAGTGATTGGATAGCAAAAAATAAAAATACCATTTCTTATGATGACGATCGTATATATGGCTTGGTAAAAAATTATATTGAAGATCATCCTGATCAAATTATGTCGTCCTTGAGAAATTACAGTGTAAAACAAGAAGAGGAAACAAGACAAGCTTTCATCAAAAAAGTTAATAATGCCATAGAAAAAAATATAGAAAAAATCTATGACAATTCTTACCCGACCATAGGTAGTAACAATAAAGTTAAAGTTGTTGAATTTTTCGATTATGCTTGCGGTCATTGTAAACAAGCCGGAAGTGCCATCGAAACTATAACAAAAGATAAAGATGTTCTTTTTACATTTAGAGAAATACCAATTTTAGGTAATAACTCTGAAATCGTAGCAAAAGCGGGAATAGCAGTTAATTTAATCGATAGAAAAAAATATTTTGATTTTCATAAAAAAGCATTAATGCATAAAGGTCCTTATACTGAAGATTTAATTAAAGAAATCGTAATGGAAATCGGTATTGATAGAGTTAACTTTGAAGAAGTATGGAAAAGTAAAAATGTCAATAATCTTTTAAAGGACAGCTTAGAACTTTTTTACAACTTAGGCATGGGAGGCACGCCTTCTTTTATCGTGTGTAATAAAGTGATAATCGGCGCAAATATTGAAGGCCTTAAACAGGCAATCGACGAGTGTGATACTACTGAATAATAGGGCGGCATTTTCATTACAAGGCCCCGACATATACGAGTTTTTACAAGGTGTTATTACTAACGACGTCTATAAGTTATCCAGTCATCCCATTTACACTTTTCTGCTTAACTCTCAGGGGAAGTACTTATATGATTTTTTTCTAATTAAGAATAACAATCAAATACTGATTGATTATGAAAAAGAATTCACAAGTGATATAGTAAACCTATTGAAGAAATATAAAGTCGGCTTAAAAGTATCGTTAAAATCAACCGAATATAAAATTTACTCAAGTTTTACTCCTATCAATAAGACTACAGTAATTCAATTTACCGATCGTCGCTCCAAAAACATGGGTTACAGAATATTAAGTAAGGAAATTTTATCTAATTCAAATGACGTAGACAGGTATGAAATTACACGAATAAAAAATATCATTCCTGATGGAAAAAAAGATTTAATAAACGGTAAATCTTTTCCATTCGAAAGTAATATTAAACACGCAATCGATGCTAACAAAGGCTGCTATGTCGGACAAGAAGTAATAGCCCGAACTATAAGTAGAGGAATAATACGCAAAAAACTCTTTATGGTAGAATGTGATATTAATCACAAACTACCGAATCATGGAACCGAGATATTCGACCAAACAAATAATAAATTGGGTGAAATAAGGTCTAGTATAAATAATATAGGTTTGGCATTACTGAAAATCGAAGAAACAAAAACTGCTGTCAAACATAAAATAGATATTGTTGCCAGTGAAGCAAAAATTAAAATTCATGGTATATAAACCAATATTATGAAAGCAATAATAGTAAAACAAAATGGAGTAATAGCGAAAACCGAAGTCAAATTATCTAAACTAAAAGACACCGAAGTATTGGTTGCAAATACGTTTTTAGGAGTAAATTATTTCGATATTCACAAAAAAAAAGGATTGATAAACAGTGAAACAATACCAACCCTAGGAGTAGAAGCAATTGGTAAGATAGAAAACATAGGTGAATCAGTTAACGATTTCAAAACCGGAGATAGAGTAGGATATTGTAGCTTATATGGAACTTATTATGAAAAAAGAATAATTGACTCAAAACACCTGATCAGAATACCGGATTATATTGAAGACAAAATAGCAGCAGCAGTATTATTTAAAGGAATGATAGCTCATTATTTACTAAAAAGAGCATATATAGTTCAACCAAGTTCAACAATCTTAGTGCATGATGCAGATAGCGACATAGGTCAATTAATATGTCAATGGGCAGATTATTTAAAAGCAATGGTCATCGGAACAGTAACTTCCGATGACAGAGCAGAAATAGCATTAAATAATGGCTGTGAATATGCTCTTAATTATCAAGATGAAGATTGCAGGCAAAATATAATGGAAATCACAAATGGAAGGGGAGTAAATGCTATTTACGATTCGGTAGGCTTAAAAACTTGTAAATTATCTTTCGAAGTACTTACTATGTTTGGAATATATGTTTTATACGATGAAACATCAGGTTCGGTACCGCCCATTGATCCAAAAATCTTAAAATCACGTTCAACATTTTTTACTAATACCTCGGTTTTTCACTATAAATCCAATCAATTTGAGATGGGTATGACGGTACAAGAAATATTTCAAATGGTAAAACGCAAGTATTTAACTCCGAAAATAGCAAAAATTTACAACTTAGATGAAATTGATCAAGCCCATAAAGACTTGGAAAAGAAAAGTTTAGACGGGCAATTAATAATAAAAGTCTAAACTTACTTTACTTAAACAATAAAACTTTATAGTATTATCTTTAAAATAAAATTATTTTATTATGTGTTGGAATGGGGAAGCTTCTGCGGTATTAGCATCTATTGGTATTGGTACCACTTTATATTCGGCTTATAAAAAATATCCCCATGCTCTTTGGATAACACTGGGATACTTCTCACTAATGGAACTGCTTCAAGCATTTACTTATATTGTAATCGACGAATGCAATAGTCCGATGAATCAAGTTTTGACCTTACTCAGTTACTTACATATAGTTTTTCAACCTTTTTTCATCAACGGAATGTCAATGTATTTTATACCTTCCCACATAAAAAACAAAATATCTTATTTTGTATATTTCCTTTGCTTTGTTTCATCTATTTTGATGCTAATACAACTTTATCCATTCGATTGGTCAGGAGAATGTAATATAAAAAGAGATTTATGCGGAAAGCATTTATGCTCTGTATCGGGAGAATGGCACATAGCTTGGGAAATACCAGTAAATTCTATTGGAAATTATTTTGTAGAAAATGATAATCCCTTACTATTCGTATTAAAAACAGGTTATAGTTACCCAATTGTCGCTTTCATTTTACCTATTATATACGGATCATGGAAAATGACCTTATACCACTATTCAGTTGGTCCTTTTTTATCTAATATGTTAAGCAATAATAATAATGAAACACCAGCAATATGGTGCTTATTATCTATTGGCCTTTTACTTGTTGCAATCAAAACACCGTTACAGGAATATTTACATGTGAAACGATGGTTTCTGTGGAAAAATAATCAAGCTAACAAAGAAACAAACCAGTGAATATTATTTAATTGTTTTTCTTAGCCTCTATTATTTTTTTCGTAATATTGATTTCTTTCAGTTCATCATTACTTGGAATTTCAAACATAAAGTCCAGCAATAATGATTCCATTATCGAACGTAATCCCCTGGCACCAGTTTTATTCTTTATTGCTTTTTTTGCGATGCCAACCAATGCTTGATGAGAAAAATGCAATTTAACCTTATCCATTTCAAACAATTTTTGATATTGCTTGATTAAAGCATTTTTCGGTTTGGTTAAAACTTCAATAAGTGAGTTCTCATCCAAATCATCCAATATAGCAATCACAGGAAGACGACCAACAAATTCGGGTATTAAACCGAATTTAATTAAATCTACTGGTTCGATATTATGTAATATTTCATTTGCACTTAATTTGTTAATATTAGCTTCAAAACCAATATTACTTCCCTGTTTCCTATTTTTTACTATTTCATCTAATCCAATAAATGCTCCTCCACAAATAAACAGAATATTTGCCGTATTAATTTGCATAAATTCTTGTTGCGGATGTTTTCTACCTCCTTGTTGAGGAACGGAAGCTGTTGTACCTTCCATTATCTTTAATAAAGCTTGTTGTACTCCTTCACCAGATACGTCACGAGTAATCGATGCACTATCCGATTTACGTGTTATTTTATCTATTTCATCTATGTAAATAATTCCTTTTTCTGCTGATTTGACATCATTATTTGCCGATTGTATTAATCTCAACAAAATATTTTCTACATCTTCCCCTACGTAACCTGCCTCAGTTAAGGTAGTAGCGTCAACAACTGCAAAAGGAATTTTTAACAACTGTGCTAAAGTTTTAGCAAATAAAGTTTTCCCACAACCAGTAGGTCCGATTAACAATATATTTGATTTGGATATTTCAACATCGTGATTCTTATTCAAAAACAAAATACGCTTATAGTGATTGTATACGGCAACTGACAATATACGTTTTGCTGAGTCTTGATTGATAATATATTCGTCAAGATGATTTTTTATTTGTATCGGCTTAAAATCCCGTACGACATCCGGTATATTAACTAACTCTTCATCATCTCTGGTAATAATATCGGCACATAACCTAACACATTCATTGCAAATAAATACCCCTATTCCCGCAGCAAGTTTACCTACTTCATCCTTGTGCTTGCCGCAAAACGAGCAATAAGCTTCCTGTTTTTTATTACTCATCCCGATCTTTTTTTTCTTTCTTGACGTTATGCTTTTCTATTACTTTATCTACTATACCAAACGATTTAGCCTCTTCTGCTGACATAAAAAAGTCTCTTTCCATATTCTCTTCTATTTTCTTAAGAGTTTGTTTCGTATGCTTTTTATATATATCGTTAATTTTTTTCTTAATTTTAATTATTTCATTAACTTGTATTTCCATATCGGTAGCCTGGCCTTGACACCCTCCAGAAGGTTGATGAATCATAACCCTGGCATTTGGCAAAGCATATCTCATTCCAGCTTTCCCCGACGCAAGTAATAATGATGCGGCAGAAGCCGCTTGGCCTACACAAACAGTTGCAACACTCGGTCGAACGTATTGCATAGTATCGTATATCGATAGCCCAGAAGTCACTACTCCTCCCGGAGAATTAATGTACATGTATATATCTTTCTCAGGATTGTCAGCTTCCAAAAATAATAACTGTGCAATAACAATACTGGCCATATTATCTTCAATTTGACCAGTTAAAAAAATTATTCTTTCCTTTAATAACCTCGAATATATATCGTATGCTCGTTCACCTCGACTGGTTTGATCAACCACCATTGGAACCAAATTCATAAATTGTGTACTCATAATATTATCCTTCTAACTTTTTAAATTTTTTTTCTAATTCCGCTATGGTAATGTCATCGTTTGTCGATAACGAATTTACAACAAATTTTGCTACTTTTTGTTCTAAAATTTCACCTTTAAGAGCAATCGAAGCTTGCGTGTTTTTTTTATAAACGTCAATTATGTACTGCATATTTTTCGTATCTCCCTGTGCTTTTGCTATCAGTGCATTAGATATATCCTCTTCCGTAACATTAATGGATTTTTCTTCCGCTATCTTCATCAAAATAAAACCTAACCTGACTCTTTTTTCCGCTTGTGACATAATTTCACTTTTATTTTTAGCGTCCGAAGATATTTTTTTCGCTTCGGCATTTACCGTAGTTTCCGGAACATCAAAAACGAATTTTTTTTCTATGTAATTGAAAATATCTTTTTTAGCTATCATTTCTATCATGAAGTCACACTTTTTTTGCAGATCTTTTTTCGCTTTTTCTATAAATTCGTCTTTGGTTTTACAGTTAAAATGTTTTATTACTTCATTATTATCAGTAATCTGTTTCTTTACTTTGATTCTTTTTATTTTGATAGAAAACTCGGCCTGTTTATTAACTAACTTTTTCATTGGATAATCTTCCGGAAAAGTAGCATTAATTGTTAATTCTTCTTCAGATAAGCAACCTATCAAACCTTTTTCCACTTCGGCTAACACCATATTAGACCCTACTGTTATCATAAAATCTTTCCCGGTGCCGCCCTCAAAAACTTTATTGTCAATTTTACCAACAAAATCAATATAAACTACATCGCCATCTTGTATTTTATGACTTTTAGGCGGATCGATTAAGTCAAAACAGTCTTTTAAGACACTTTTTATATACTTATCGAGATCACTTTTACAAAGTGAAACACTTTCTTTTTTTATATCTAACTTTTCAATCTCAACCAAAGGAACTTCAGGCTGCAATTCAACCAATATCCCATACTTTAAATCATTGTCAAAATTAACATCGGTAATATTCGGCGAATCAATCGGTTTCAGTTTGTTTTCTTCGAAAAAATTTTGCGAAATAGTTTGTATTTCCTGACTAATTACGGCATTGGTTACATCCTTTTCTTTATGCATTTTTAATATGTTCAAAGGAACTTTCCCTCTTCTAAACCCAGGCGTGCTGAAGGTTTTTTGTTGAGATATCAACTCTTGCTCTATTTTGTCACTCAAGTATTGTCTTGCTACCGTAAATTCATATTTCCTTTTTAATTTATTCCTTATTATTTCTTTGTGATTAATACTCGACGACATTACAACCTAAAACTTAATTAACGACCTACGGATGGAGGGACTTGAACCCCCACGAGCTACCCCACTAGGACCTAAACCTAGCGCGTCTACCAATTCCGCCACATCCGCGCAGTGTAATTTATATCTAATATTATCTACTATGTAAAGGTAACTTCAACTTGAATGCCGACAGCATAAATAGACAAAACAACAACCAAATACTTGATAATAAATAAATCATTTTTTTATAGAAAGATCAAAAATTTTAGTTATCTTATTAATTCTCTTGTTCGTATAAGACATGATATTATTAAATTCTTTCTCTTTTTCAGCTAATCGATCTTCAAGGTCTAATGCGATTAAAACTAGTAATGTTAATTCGGAATACTTCCCTTGAAAAACTTGTTTTAGTTTTTTTATCCTGCTATTTAATTTATCTGCAAGCAAGTCTAAATCTTGTTCTTGTCCTTCTTTACATACGACTTTATAATAACTGTTATTAATGTTAATCTCTTTAACTGGCATCATTAAACATAGTTTTCATCATTGATATAGTGTTACGTAATTTTTCGGTAATTTCCAATAACGTTTTTTTCAATTCCTTACACTCCTTTTCTTTTCGGTTTAGTTTATCTTGTAATTCGTGAGTGGAAGTTACCGATCCGTTTTTTTCAAAATATAAATTAATTTTATCTTCCAATTCATCAAAAGCTCTATCTATTTGATCATTCATACCGATAAAAAATATTTATTTTCCTCTCTTTATAACTTACACTCAAAATCAAGGAAAAGATATTGCCTTATACTTTACATTGAAACCAATTTATCGGTGTAACGGATTTTTGGTGATATCGAGTGTTAATGCCTATACAATCAGGCTTATCTTTACTATAATTTAAATTCGTACTTAATATTACTTTCTCTATTCGATTAGCATAATCGAGATTATCCGTAGCAATAACAATCTGGCTGTTTTTTTCCATTTTATCTATTAACAAGGATAAAAATTCATTGCTTATTAATCTTCTTTTATTTGTTCTTCGTTTGGGCCAAGGATCAGGAAATAATATATATGATTTCCCAATATTTTCTTTCGGCAACTTTTCTAAAAAAACTCTTACGTCACCATGCCATATCGAGATATTTTCAATTGAATTATCACGAATCCCACTCAATAATTTACCAATACCGTTTAAGTACACCTCGCAACCAACATATTGTATATTTGGGTTGGATATTGCCTTATATAATATGTGTTCTCCATAACCAAAACCCATTTCCAAGTGAAAGCCCTTTTTAGGGCTAACTACCACATAATCTTCAAGACTGTGCAGCGAACTCTGTTTAAAATTCTTTCCCTTTCTTCTACCGAAAGACGTCAACCACTTACTTTTATTTATACAGCAGTCAACAACCATTTTGCACTACCAGATCTTACGTTACGAGTAAAGGACCAAATATCTTCTGCCAGTTGAGTTACCAAAGGATCACCTTGTATTATTTCATTCGTTTCAACCATTCTTACTAATTCAGTCTTCTCCGAAACAAACTTAATAGTAATGTTAACATTATTTTTCACTAACTCTACCGTTTGGACTTCCTTGGATTTAATTGAAATTATAGTAATTTGACGAAACTCATTCCTTTTCACCCTATTGTCTATTTTTTGTTTTAGCTTTCGATATAAATCCTTGCTTAGTAAATGTTCTAAATTTTTAATGTCATTCTTATTAATACCATCAATAATAATCTCAAAGGCCTTTTCAGCACCCTGCATGAATGCCGAAAGTGAAAAATTACTGTCTTTCTTCAGTATACTTTCAATAACAGATTTAAACTGAGGATAATTTACTGATTCGTCATCTTTTTCTTCTTGATTTTCTACAACTTTTATCTGAACATTTGTAACAACACCTGATGATTTTCCTAACGTACTATATAATTTTGATATAATAAAAGTTGCTATTACTGCGTATACAGCCAATTCTAACATAAAAAACTCCTAAAGTTGCATTAATTATTATATTATTTTAACGTATAGTATATATTAACTAACTAAAGTTTCAGTATGAGGATTTACATATGACCAGTCAAGGTAAAGAGGACATAAAAATAAAAATTGGCGTTCAATATTTGAAAGATTTATCGATAGAAAATGTCAACGCTCCCGGTATATTTACACTTGAAAATTCTTCTCCTCCAAGTATAGATGTAAATTACGACATATCGGTCGCCAGACTCAATACTAACAAAGAAAGTAATATTTCTTCCTACGAAGTAACTTTACATGTTAATATCAAATCGATAGTCAAAGATAAAGAAAGTAAGGAACATACTTTGTTTATACTTGAGGCTAAATACGCAGGAGTATTTTCAATCGAAGGTAAGGTTGACGACGATAAAGAAAAAAGGTTGTTATTCATATACGCACCGAACACATTATTCCCGTTTTTACGCAGAATAATTGCAACATCTACAGGCGATTGTAGTTTTCCCCCGCTAATGGTAGACCCAATTGATTTTGCCGGACAATTTGAAAAGCAAAACAAAAAACAATAGTGTTATTTCTTCGAGTTATTGGATATCTTTTTTATATGCTCGTCAATTCTATGTTCGGCAGCTTTCATCATTTGATATTTAATAGCATTTAAGTCTTGTTTGTATGCATTAGCATGATGAACATATTCTTGACTTGATTGTTTTTTACTAAATTTCCTCCTGAACTTTAAACAAATCTTTTTTACCCATAACAAAAAAATGGTTGAAATACTACGTAATACCAACCTAGATATAATAAATAAGCCATACGGTATTATAAAAGAAGTAATAACCCAAAATGTTTCAGAAAAACTTAAATTATCCTTATTCGTTACCCACCATTTCATATATTGGTATAAATATTGCAGGGTCTTTATAGGATGATAGAAGGAATACTTTATCGACAAATTACCATCATCATTAAACAACGAGATTAAAAAGGCTACTGATATCGCATAAACTATAAGTAATAAAATTCGAGGTAAAAGCTTAGCTAAGTTTTCTATAATCATAGAAAACATCAAAAGCCGATAGAGAAGCATTAAATTAAATTCTTTATTACCTTGCGTAAAAAAATATTACCACTTCGTTAAATGTATACTAATCTTGACTCTCTACATCATCATCGCCAAAGAATATGTCGCTTTTTGCATCCTTAATATTGTCAAACTGATTAAGCCCTTGCTTATCAACAAAAGAATCAGTGGTGTAACCAAAATCAATAGTATTGATTTTATGCCTTCTAATGACTAATCTACGCAATTCTTCCGGATTGAATAAGTTAGTTGACATCTCTTCTAGGGCAAGAATAATACTTTTATCATCGTTAGAGAATTTATTTAATAAAGGCTTTGAACCCACATTAAGATCTCTTGCTCTTTGACTAACCAACACAACTAATTCAAATCTATTTCTTACAGCTTTTTTACGGGCTTCAATAACAGATTGTTTCACTTTAGTTATGATAATAAAAATTCACTATAACAAATTTTTCTTATTATACAAAAATTATTTTCTATTTATACATATATTAATTTCATATTCCAAAACTCTAAGAAATTTTAACAACCTTTCCAAAGAAAAACCCGATATCTTTCCGTTTTTAATATGAGAAATTTTAGGTTGATCTATACCTAAAAATTTAGCAGCGTTTTTCTGATTTAGCTTTTTGCTATTAATGCTATCAGTAATTATATTTAAAAATATACTCCGTACTTTCTCTATATCTTGTATATCTATTATAGTCCTATAGTTATCCAAAGATACTTTAATGCTCATATTATACCTCTTTACATAAAATTATGATTAATATATTATATTATAATATTAAAGATATAGTCAATTTAATAGTAATATTTTTATTAAATTGGCTTACACCTAAGGAATAATTATACCGATAATAATATTAATTTGACGAGTGTTATGTCGATAATCAAGATATGAATAAAAAGAAAAAACAATTTAAATTGAAAACCGTATTATTTTACAAAAACTACTTTTTATGTCCTTATAACCTACTTAAAATCAAAATAATTTGAAATATCCAATAATTATGGGGATGAAAAAATATACTAAATTATCTATTAATTAATAAAATAGTTTTTTTTAATTATATATTCCAGTTATATTTTTTATTTCTTCAAAATTTAAATAAGCTATTTTCTGCGCTCTTTTCCTGCCGTTTTTCAACACTTGATCTATATATCCTCGATCTTCCTGTAATTGTTTAAACTTCTCCTGTATTTCTTTTAATAATAAAATTATTAAATCTGTTAAACGACTTTTTAAAATGGTAAAGTTATTATTTTCGTTACACACCGATTCAACACTTTTACCGCTTAAATTAGAATATATTTCGATTAAATTCCGTGCTTCGGGCCTATCTTCCAATTCATCTAAGTCAAAACCCGAAATGGAATCGGTTTTAGCTTTTGCTATTTTCTTTTTAATTACATCCGGTTCATCAAACAAATTAATTCGCGAATAATCTGCAGGATCGGATTTACTCATCTTGGCATTTCCGTCCTTTAAACTCATAACACGAGAATTAAGTTCCGGAGAAACAGCTTCAGGTAACGGAAAATAATCAACCGAATATAGCGAATTAAACGAATTTGCTATATCGCGAGTTAACTCTATATGCTGCATTTGATCATGACCTACAGGTACGTAAGTCGATTTATATAACAAAATGTCGGCCGCCATTAACACGGGATAACTATACAGCCCTAACGAAGCCAAAGACCTATTTTTTTTCGTTTTATCCTTAAATTGAGTCATTCGGTTCATCCGACCCATAGGCGTTAAGCAGCCTAATAACCAACTTAATTTAAGATGCTCCGCTACCGAAGATTGAACAAAAACCATACTCTTATCGACATCGATACCGCATGCAATATAAGCAGCAACAGTATCGATAATGGATTTTTTCAACATTTCGGGATTTTGCGGAACCGTAATCGCATGCAAATCGACCACGCAAAATATCGAAGGCTGAAATCTTTCTTGTAGCTCGACCCAATTTTTTATAGCACCCAAATAATTGCCTAAGTGAAGATTACCGGTAGGCTGTAATCCAGAAAACATATTATTTACATACTGTTACCATCGCCGGCCTCAATACTCTGTCTTTCATTTTATAGCCGCATTGGAGCACTTCTTTTACCGTACCTTTTTCGTTCGATTGACTTTTCACGGTTTTAACGGCTTGATGGTAATTATGATCGAATTTTCGACCTAAAGGCATAATTTTTTCAATGCCGTTATTTTTTAGCACATTTTCTATATTTTTTACCGTCATTTTCACTCCGTCTACGACATCCTTCATCAATTGATTATCATCAAAATTACCAATACTCTTTATGGTTCTTTCCAACGAATCGAGCGAATCGACAATTTGTTCGGCAAACCTGCTAAAGCCATATTCACGTGCATTTTCTACGTCTTTAGACATTGTTTTTTTTAAATTTTCTTTATCTGCCAATGCGGTTAATAGCTTTTTCTTTAAATCTTCCTTTTCTTCACTAAGCTTCCTGTTTTCTTCATATGTTTTTTTTATTTTATCATTGTCTAAATCTTGATTAACACTATTTACCGTTTCGCTATCGTTATTTTTTCCTTTTTTTAATATCTCTTTTAGCTTTTTAACACTCTGACTTTTCTTAAGATCGCTCATTTTGTTATAATTTAACATTTTTTATACATAATAAAATTAATTATACGGAATTGCAAATTTCTACACTTTATTCTACACTTTAATTAATAAGTAATAGTATTAAGTTAAATTTTATTCTGCGTATATAGCTTGAGTATTATGGAAGCTGGAGAAAAAAAACTTCAAACATTGCTAAATGACAGCCGTTACTTTACCGAAGCATGGGACTGGTATGCCGATAAATATTTAAAACCTTCGATTGAAAAAATGTGGCTGATAGTCCTGGCAATAATCTCTGCAATTATATTCGCCATACATGTCTTCGCAGTTAATACGTTTTTTCCTTTGTCAAAATCAGTTCCTTTCGTAATGTATGTGGACGGAAACAGCGACGATTTACATGTTATCAAAAAACTGACCGATTCTAAAAATGTCGATCCGCAAGTAGCATTAGCAAAATATTTGGTAACAAATTATGTGAAAACACACGAAAAATACGACTATAACAACATCGAGCAACAAAAATCCTATATTAAGGCTAATTCGTCACGTCTAGTATACGATGCTTTTCTTAACCAGTTGGATATCACTCAAAATCCTGACAGTCCTTTGTTAAAATATAAAAAAGAAGGAAAATTAAACGTAGACGTGTTGAACGTAGAAATTTATGGTACGGGTAGCAGTAATGCCAAAGTACAATTCATTACTTACGATAACATAACTCATACTAAAAAACAGCATAGCATTATGTTAAGGTTCACTTTATCCAACATAGTATCGAGTGTTTTAAAATTAGTTTTGCTAGAATTCAGGGTAGTATCATATGGAAAATAAAATGAAATTTCTTTTCTTATTATTAATTTTATTTAGCTCCAGAGTTAATGCAGATGAGCAATTAATGCAATCCTCGGCAAAAAGTCCGCATATCAAATCGATGAATTATGATAAGGACAACATTCATAAATACGTAGGGTTTTACGGCTATCAATCAAGTATCATTTTCGACAACGACGAGACAATAAGCACCGTGTCAATGGGAGTTTCAACCGGTTGGCAGTTAGATCCCCAAGGCAACAAGTTGTATATCAAACCTATAGAAGACAATGCCGATACCAATGCCTCCATAACGACTAATAAAAGAACTTATCACTTTAAACTTTTTGCAAAAGAAGCCGAAGGAATTGATGACCCAGAAATAGCTCACGAAGTCAGGTTCAGCTATCCTGAGGATAATATAATAATTGTAAATAGGGACGAAACAATAGGTGACGATTCGGAAATACCCGATATCGAAAATGCTACTAATTTAAATTTTAATTACAGGGTAAGCGGTTCGGATTACATAAAACCAATTAGAGCATTCGATAACGGCAAATTTACTTATCTGCAATTCAACAATGCAAATGGGGAATTACCAGCGGTATTTTTAGTCGATTCCAAAGGGTACGAATCCTTGGTAAATTTCCGTGTCCGGGGTGATTACATGATAATAGAACGAGCCGCTGCAAAATTCACTTTGAGAAATGGCGATGACACGGTATGTTTAAGCAATAAAAATATTCCCTACCACTACATAAAAAATAAAAAAAGTTCATTATTCGGATAATTTTATAAAAAAATAATATTTTTCCTTTAAAATTTAAATAAAAAGAAGGGGGTAATGTATGGCAAAACCGGAAGAACTTATCCAAGTTCAAAGTGAAAAAGTAAATTTTACGAAAAATTTAACTGCAGATTATCAACATCAGGGAAGAGTTAAAGGTGAAAAATTTCAATTTAACGGCGAAGTAGAATTAAAAGTAATAGAGGGAAAAAATGCGGCAGAAAATAAGCAGAATGCCGCTTTGGTTTTAGATTTCGATGATACGATAGTCAACGGTCACATGCACAATGCTTTTGCTAGATTAGGCAAGATAGATAACAATATCACCAACACGAATGTAGAAAATTTTATAAAAAACGGCAAAGGATTCAGAAACGAAAAATCGCTACAAGAAAAAATTAATACGGCACTAGAACAAGATATTCCAGTAGCGGTTGCCAGCCATAGTTCTTATCCAAGAGGGATAAAAATAGCAATGCAACAACTTTTAGGGGAAGAAGGGGCAGATAAAATTACGGTTGTAACTTGTAACAATCAAAACATGCAAGGATGCCGTGTGAAAGAACCATTACTAGACAAAATAAAAGAAATTTACAGCATTGAAAGCAAAGAAAATATGGTGCTCGTCGACGATAATGCAAAAAACATCAAACATATCAAGGAAGCCGGTTATAAAGGCGTCACAGCTCCTAGAGATACGAAGGAATATTTAAATGAAATCGATAAATTTATTGAAAATCATGCTAACAAAAATCAACAAGAGGTAACAGAAGCTATTTATGAAAATGTTAATCCCATAAGAAAACAGGCAGAAAAAACAGAATGGCAACCTAAAAAGCCAACCGTCGCACCCAAGCCAACTTCAGCAACTAATAGTAACCAAGAAAACAAACCTGAGAAAAAAGTAGTAAGATTTGCAGAATCAATCGAAAAAATAGAAAAACCGGTTTTTTCCCAAGAAGAAGTAAAAAAAGAAACTTTGTTCCAACAAATAAAAAGTTTTTTCATAACAATCGGTGAAATTCTCGGTTTCGTTTCGAAAAAAGAAAAAGGCATTGAAACCTCAATCGGGGCTGAAGCAAGTAAAAATACCAATGATCAAACAAAAGGGCAAACCGCACAGCAAAATGCTGCTGCACAAGAACAAGCCCAAAAAACAGGACCCGTTCATGCAAAAGTTAAAGAAACCACACAACTAAATTTAAATAATGAAGTATTTAAAGACCTTCAACTTGGTAAATCGAAAAATTTTACAAACGGTTTAAAAAGCTTGATCAAACAAAACATTATAAATGAAGCAAAAAAAATAAATACTCAAGTTTCATTTGAAGGCAGAAGCTTAGAGGCAACTTTAAACCCTCCTATAACTAAAAAGCAAAAAGAAGATTTAGTTAAAACCGCTAAAGAAGACGTTCAAACCCTACTGAAATACAATAATTCTTTGGAGTACAAATTAGGTGAAAACAATGAACAAAAAGAGAAAATCAAAACAGAACTTTCCTCGGCGTTAGAAAATATAAAATCTCAAGTCAAGCATGATATTAAAATCGAAGATGCAATACGAAACGTTGCTCGACAAAAAATCGATGAAGATCGTAGCATGATGTCGGTTACTGAAGCACAGAGTAATCTACAAAGTAATGCAGCTAAGTTCGGAGCGGAAATGAAAACCAATTCACAATTTTCTTTTTCCGAACACACTTATGGTAATGTCCCCCCACAAAGTACTCCTACGAATCATAAGGAATCCGGTGTGCGCTCTGCCGTTAGTCGTGGGGGATAGTAGAGTTGAATAATTGAGAAAAAGCTTTACAAATTCGATTACTTCCTTCTCAAAAAAAATAAAAATTTATCGCACACAACTTTCGGGAACAAGCTTTGTCCATTCTGCATTAAATAAATTTAACTTCTTCAACCATAACTCGTCGTAGCCTTGCAAAGCATTCGCTACGATTTGCCCAGTTAGCGGTGCTGCAGTTGCCGTTCCGGTGTTCATTCCCCCGATAATTATTGTTTTCCCCCAGTTATCATTATTTTCAACATGCAATAAGGGAACGTCGTTATCCGTAAATGCTCTGAAACATATTCTGTCGACGGGTTTTACTTCGTCACAAAATTTCTCGGCCAACTCCATGCTTCTGTCGACCAAAGCCCTTTTTTGCACCTCGCACAAACTATTCGTATCAAAACCGGCAATAGCGTAGCCGCTGCCTATTACGTATTTATTACTCCCGATATAACTGTAATTTTGTTGCCACAAATCTTCGGTACGTAATTGAAAATTATCATTACCTCCCCGAGCATTACCGATTAACCAGCAACCGGCTATCGCAAAAATACGATCGGCAACGGAAGTATTTTTCAATAATTCGCTATCATATGCTCCGACCGCTATTACGACATTCGGAAAATCTTTTATCGAATTAAAATCAACCTGAGTATCAAATTGTAATTCTACTCCCGATTCTTCAAGGTAATCCAGTATATTAATCGCAAAATTACGAATCGATAATGTAAATTCCGGGTAATTACCGGATACGTTAATATTATTATGATGCTTTTTATCTACTCCATATTTTACTTTCGTATTATGAAACAAATTTGCATGCGAACTCATCAATTTATACCATAACCTTATGGCTTCACGGTTATAACCCTTGTAAAACTTTAATAATTCCCAATTAAATTTCGTAAATTGTTGCGCTCTAATTCTTCTTTCCAACCAGCCCCGTTCTTCATAGGAAAAATTTTCTTTCCCGAGCCAACCGCCTTGACTCACTTTTTTTCTTAATAACAATTCGTTAATACCGAATAAATTACGGTTATAGCTTTCCAAATAAGTTATTTGGCGAGGCGATGAACCAGCCCAAGTAGCACCGCTCTTTATTTCACGATATTTACGCGGGTCGGAATTTTTCGTTTTTACGACAACGGTAAAATTTCCTTTACTTTTTTTTATCGCCAAAGCGGCTACCAAAGCATCTATTCCCCCGCCAACTATCAAGCATTTTCGCATGTATATTAAATTGTATTATGCCTATTTTATGGTATGGTATTTTTTTATTAAAGTCTGCAGCCCTTATGGTGGAATTGGTAGACGCGGCAGACTCAAAATCTGCTATTCGCAAGAATGTGCTGGTTCGAGTCCGGCTAAGGGCACCATTTATTTTTTATTTACCCTATAATGTTAACGTTAATTAAAAAACGGAGAAAAGTGTTAAAAACGTTATTTTTGTTAACACTATTGTTAAGCAGTAGTAGTTTATATTCCTCGGAAGAAAAAATAAGTTCGGCGGTATCTTTTTCCAATCAAGATTTTAAAGATTTCGTCAATAATAACAGAAACAGGGGAATTAAAATAGACTTCGTTAAGGAATTCGGCACAAATTTAACCGGAGGCGACTTTAGAGGTTTGGATTTAAGAGGTGCAACATTTGACGGAGCTAACATTTCCAAGGCTAATTTTAGTTATGCTCTGATTTCTGACGCATCGTTGAATAAAGTCAAAGCACACGGAGCAAATTTTTCATATTCCGATCTTTACAAAAGTTCTTTACAAGAAGGGGAATTTAATAACGCTTTATTTTATAAAGCCGAATTTTCAAAAGCCGATATAAGTAATTCCGATATAAGTTATGGTAACTTCGAACGAGCAAACCTAATGCAAATTACCGGAATTAAACTAAAAGGAATAGGAGCAAATTTTACAAATGCCAACTTAAGCTCCGCTGATTTATCCCAATCTGATTTCTCCAATGTCATTATGTATAGAACAAATGCCGAAAAAATAAAAATGACATCTTCCGAATTGAAAAATGCCAACTTAATGGAAGGAAACTTTAACAATTCGAAATTCAGTTTTTCTAACCTAAGCAATGCAGTAATGTATGGCACTATTCTTTCTAATTCCGACTTAACAGCATTGAATTTAGAAAATTCATATTTGGAAAATGCAAATATGAGTTCGTCAAATTTAGAAAAAGCAAATCTAGAATCCTCTGATTGTACTAATATTAACCTGGAATATTCTTACTTGAATCAAGTTAATCTAAATTCCACTAAAATAATAAACGCTTTTCTCAAAGGAGTAATCATAAAAAATGCCACAATAAATCAATCCATAATAGAAAATACTGATTTGAAACAATCAGATATAAGGAACTCCAGCTTAGAAGATTCGAAAATCAAAGAAAACAGTATGAAAAATGCTGACTTCGTTAACAATTTATTCAAAAATACCAAATTTAAACAAGGACACTTTATTACGAATAACATTTCGTACTCGTATTTCTTAAATACCAATTTGCAAAATTCCAACTTTTATCAAACAAATTTTACCGACACTGTTATAAACGCAAGTAACATTAAAGGATCAACCTGGGATAACGTAATCATTAAAACATCAAATTTAGAAAACTCAGAATTAAATTACAGTAATTTTAAAAACGTCGAATTTAATTCGACGGAATTTAATAAATCGTCTTTAAACAAAGTCAGTATCTACAACAGTAAATTTAACAAAGTAAAAATTACCGATTCCGAAATGAAAAATTCCGGTATTACTAAAAATAGTTTTATTAACGTAAAGTTCAATAATAGTAAATTAAGCAATTCCTTATTTCTGGCAAACAAAGGACAAGAAAGAATAAAAAAAGATATATCAGAAAAAAATGCAATAGTAACTATAGAAGATTTGGAAAATCATGCACAAACAAAAGGATTAGTAGGAGTAAATTATTCTTACCTAAATTTAAGTAACATCGACTTAACAGGTGTAAACTTATCGAAAGCAATACTTTATCACACTGATTTTTCATCTAGCAATTTAAGTAATGCGAATTTTACTCAAGCAAGATTATATGAAACCGTTTTTAATAGCACCTTATTAAAAGGCGCCGATCTACAAAACTCATACCAGTATAATGTTGATTTGTCACAAGCTATAGGTTTAGAATAGAATAAATAAATGCAATTTTTAAGCAGTAAAGGAATATTATTTATTTTATCTTCACCGTCAGGTGCCGGAAAAACCACAATGGCATCCTTACTGACGCAAGAAGATAAAAACATAGTAAGGTCGATTTCTTTCACAACCCGCACACCACGAGAACATGAATTAAATGGTCGAGATTATTTTTTTTTAACAGAAGCGGAATTCCAGAACTTATGCAATAACGACGACGTATTGGAATATGCAACCGTGTTCGGCAATTACTACGGAACTCCAAAAAAATATGTTTTTGATTTGCTGGCTCAAGGAAAGGACGTGCTATGTTGTATTGATTGGCAAGGCGCACGGCAAATTACTTCACATACCGACGCCGTAACCATTTTTTTATTACCTCCATCATTACAAGAATTAAAAAATCGATTAAATAAACGCTCTAGCGACAGCAATAAAGTAATAGTAAAACGCTTAGAAGAAGCAAAAAACGAACTGTTACATACTAACAAATACGATTATGTCGTTGTTAACGAAGTAGTAGAAAAAACTATAGAAGAGTTAAGAGCTATAATAAAAAGCGAAAGAGCAAAAGTGAAACACAAGAAAAGCTTAAATAAACTTATTCAATTTTTAGTAGCAGAAAAAGTTTAAGCAACAGACCGCTCAACGTATTTTCTTACATTAATCCCTACATACCTTATTTTCCAAGTAGAAATACTAATTTTTAGATTATCACTACTAATAATAGAAAATAAGTATTAAATATGTGTGTAGTTAATTTTTAACATTAAAATTCATCACATATATGCTTAGGAAAAACATGAACTAAGAAAAAATTAATCAGCATCAACTCAATTTAATTACTATGCTTAACAGCTTAAGTTACCAACTTAATCTTTAAAAAAAACATGCACCAGAAAATGACCAAAAAGTTGTCACAACAATAAATCGGGTTAAAAACAACAAAAAACGCTACTCGATCCTCAACAAAAGTTAGAAAATAATCCACAAATACAGAAATTTTTTTGGTGTTAATTTAAGATACAGAACAATGTTATTCTGAGTTATAACGTCTAATTACGACATACGAAACATAAAACAGGCAAAAAACTCGTTGATGCAAAACAAGACATTGACGTTGAAAAACAAGAAAGTCCATATGAAGAAGGTAATAATTTGTTTTGAAGAAATTCTTCAAAAGACAGACGAATTAAACAAATTAACTGAAGAAAAATCAGGATATATTTGAAGCATTAAAAAAATCACTGCCTCTAATTAATCTTGAAAATGCCCAACAACAAATAAGCTTTTCATTATCTCGAGGCAAGTAACTTCACGACAGAAGTCAGCTGATTCAGTTCATCCACATCAATAATGAAAGGAGGCATTAAATATATCACGTCGGCAAAAGGCCTGATCCAAACCCCTAAATTTACCGCTTCTTTTCTGAGCGCAAAAATTGTCTGCCAATCTGTTCTCATTTCAAGAGCGGCAACCGCTCCTTTTATTCTTACGTCTCGCACTTTTTCATAATCAATACAGTCAGATAAATTCTCTTTTAATCGGTCTTCGATAGCTTGAATTTTAGAAAAATAATTATCACGCTCAAACAAATCGAGAGAAGCATTGGCAGCAGCACAAGCAATCGGGTTAGCCATAAAAGTTGGACCGTGCATAAAGGCTTTGGTCAGTTCATCAGAAAGAAAAGCACTAAAAATCTTTTCGCTAGCAACAGTAGCGCCAAGCGAACACATACCTCCCGTTAACCCTTTACCTAAAGTAATAATATCAGGAATAATACCTGCATAATCACAAGCAAACATTTTACCTAACCGATAAAAACCAGTAGCTATTTCATCTGCTATAAATAGTACGTCATGTTCTTTGGTAATTTGATATATCTCACGCAATATATCGGCAGAATGAATTTTCATCCCTCCGGCAGCTTGTAATATCGGTTCGATTATTACTCCGGCAATTTCATCATTTTTTAATGTAATTAATTTCTTAAATTCATTCAGATCATCTGAAATCGGTACCATATATTGTTTTTTTACATATCGGGTAAAAACATTACCTTGAATACAAGACGAAGAAACAGACATACATCCAGCAGTATCACCATGATAAGAGTTATTAAAACTAATAAACTTGCTTTTGTTTTTGTTCCCTAAGTTATAAAAATATTGTACCGCCATTTTTAGTGCTACTTCCACTGCATTAGAACCGCTATCAGAAAAAAATACTCGGCTTAAATCACCTGAAAATAACCGGGTTAATCTATTTGTCAAAACATAAGCTTGCTCATGACCACACCCAGCAAACATCACATGCGAAAGCTTTTTCACCTGTGCAATAATTTTTTCGACAATATAAGGATGAGAATAGCCATGACAAACACTCCACCAGCTGGAAATCCCGTCTATTAATTCTCTGCCGTCGCTTAAAATAATTTTACAACCTTTTGCACTTACTACCGGTAATAGTGGTTCCGGCCTTTTTTTCATTTGAGTATACGGAAGCCATATGTTTTTTAAACCTTGATCTAGCCATTGCATAAAGCCTCGGCGACTTCCAAAGCAAAATAAGTAAGTATGGCACGAGCTCCAGCACGTTTAAAAGCAATTAACGATTCCAATATTATTCCGTCGTCTTGCAAACTACGTAACATCGAATACTCGCCACTGACTTGGTAAGCAAAAACAGGAACGTTAAACTTGTTTGCCGCCAATTTAATTATATCTAAATAAAATAATCCCGGTTTAATAATTATCATATCAGCGTTTTCTTTAATATCGATTTCCACTTCACGTAAAGCTTCAATACTATTTCCCATATTGATTTGATAACTGGATTTATCCAATTTATTGTTCTCTATTTCAACTGCATCGCGAAAAGGTATATAAAGCCTAGAGCAGTATTTTACCGAATAAGAGGAAATACACGCTTTATAAAAATTACTATTATCTAAAGCATTTCTAATAGCTCCGACTCTGCCGTCCATCATATCGGAAGGCGCGACAATATCGCTCCCTGCCGCCACTTGAACCAAGGCCTGCTTACATAAAACTTCTACAGTCTCGTCATTTAATATTTCGCTACCATTAAATATTCCGTCATGTCCATGGCTGGTATAAGGATCCAAAGCAACATCAGTAATTATACAAATTTCCGGTATTGCCAATTTAATTTCCTTAATTGCCGAACACAATAAGTTGTTCGGATTGTAAGCTTCGCTACCGATTTTATCTTTTAACTCTCTATTCACGATAGGGAACAATGCTATCATTTTAATCCCGAACGAGTAAGCTTTTTTGACTACGGGAATCAACCTATCTACCGAATAGCGATGAAACCCGGGCATCATTGTTATCGATTCGGTCAAATTTTTACCCGATTTAACAAACAAAGGTAAAATCAAATCGTTAATCGAAAGACGATTTTCACATAAAATCTCTCTTAAGCCAGGGTTGTAACGCAACCTCCTTAACCTTAAATTCGGAAACATGCATGAAGTATTATAAATGAATTTTTATTCTAATATAGATAACGTGACAAATAAATCCCCCTATCCCTGATAATAACAAATTATGAAATGAAATATAATAAAATAAACCTAAAAATTTCCCATTTTAAGTTGAGATTGACTTTTTCGACCAATACAAATACCATGTTTCACGTGAAACATTTGTTTTTTTAGTGCCTAAAACAATAGCTATTGTTAACCAAAAAGGAGGAGTAGGCAAAACCACGACCAGTATAAACTTAGCTGCGGTATTTGCTGCAGTAGGTAAAAAAACCTTAATTATCGATTTAGATCCTCAAGGAAATGCCAGTACCGGAATAGGAATAAATCGTGAAGAAAGAAAAAAAACGATTTATGATGCTTTTATCAACCAAAACATCGATAAATCGGTAATTAAAAACACTTTCATACCATTATTATCGATAATAACATCGAACGTAGACTTATCAGCAGCAGAAATCGAGCTGATAGGGATGGAAAGCAGAGAGTACATATTGAAGGATATGTTGCAAAACTTAGAATACGATTTCATCATTATCGACTGCCCCCCCTCATTAAGTTTGTTAACTATAAATGCATTGGTAGCAGCCGATTCGGTGATTATACCTTCACAATGTGAATTTTTTGCACTAGAAGGTTTGAGTCACTTACTAAAAACAATATCTTTGGTGAAAAATAACTTAAACAAAAATTTATCTATCGACGGAATAATACTTACCATGCACGATAAACAGAACAAATTAAGCGAGCAGGTAGAAACGGATGTTAGGAAATATCTCAGAGATAAAGTTTTTAAAACCGTTATTCCCCGTAACGTAAAACTTTCGGTAGCATCTTCGCACGGAAAACCTGCAATTATCTATGACGTAAAATGCGCAGGGGCAAAATCTTATTTATATTTAGCACAGGAGATATTAAGCAATGAATAAATTAGGCAAGGGATTATCCGCTCTTATTCCCGACAATATTAACGTTACAAACAAAAAAATCAAATTAACAGATTTATGTCCGGGAAAATATCAGCATAGAATGTTCTTTAATGACGATAAGCTGTGGGAACTTGCGATATCCATTAAAAACAACGGAGTTATACAACCTATTATCGTAAGAAAAAAAACCGATTCGGATAAATATGAAATAATAGCCGGAGAAAGAAGAACCAAAGCAAGTAAAATTGCCAAATTATCCGAAATACCAGCAATAGTATTAGACATAGATGATAAAGCGGCACTAGAAATTTCCATAATAGAAAACGTACAAAGAGATGATTTAAGCATTATAGAAGAAGCGGAAGGATATAAAAACTTAATTGACGAATTTGATTATTCACAAGACAAAGTAGCAAAAATTGTCGGTAAAAGTAGGACTCACGTTACCAATTGTCTAAGAATGTTATCTTTGCCCAATGAAATTCAAAACATAGTAAAAAAAAAATATATATCTGCCGGACACGGCAGGGCACTAATCGGAGTGAAAAACCATCTTGAAATCGTTAATAAAATTATCAAGAAGGGGTTAACCGTTAGAGAAACCGAAGCATTAGTAAAAAAAATCACCAATAAAAGAGTACATTCCGAAGAAAAAGATAAAGATATAGTTCGTTTAGAAGAACAAATATCAGAAAAATTAGGATTACCAATAAAGATCAACGATAACAAAAAAACCGGTTCAGTAGTAATAACCTTCAAAAATTTACAGGAGCTTAATCTGATTTTGAAAAGATTAAGTATAAATCTAACAGAAGAGATTGATATCAAACAATTTTAAAATTGGGCTTATTTATTCGATAAAGTAAAAATTTCCGCACCATCGGCAGTAACACCTATCGAATGTTCAAATTGTGCAGATAACGAAAGGTCCTTCGTCGTAACCGTCCAACCATCTTTTTTATTCAAAATCGTGTGATGTTTCCCTGCATTTATCATGGGCTCTATTGTAAAAAACATTCCTTCTTCAAGAATTAAATCTCCTTCATCGGTAGCGTAATGTACTACATTAGGCAGAGTGTGGAATACCTTTCCCAGTCCGTGACCGCAATAATCGCGAACTATGGAATAACCATAACCATCTATGTGTTTCTGTACCGCTTTACCAATATCATTAATCATTTTTCCTGGTTTCACTTCCTCTATTGCTAGCATTAACGCTTCGTAAGTTGCCCGACACAAACGCTCAGCTTTTATCGAAGGTTTTCCGACAAAAAACATCTTACTGGTATCACCGTGCCAACCATCCAGTATTACGGTAACGTCAATATTCAAAATATCGCTGCTGACAAGAGGTTTATCATTGGGAATACCATGACACACTACGTTATTTTTCGATGTACAAATCGATTTCGGATACCCCTTATAATTTAATGGAGCAGGTATTGCTCCCGCTTTTATAATAAAGTCATGACACAAATCGTTTAGTTCGTTGGTCGATATTCCCGGCTTGACGTAAGGTTCAATGAAATCCAAAGCTTCGGCCGCAAGTTTTCCAGCTTTTCTCATCCCAAGAAAATCTTCCAGGCTATGTATTTTTATATTTTTTTGCATTCTTACCGGAGGATAATACATTTTATCGATATAGCCAAGCGATTAACAAAGATAAATCTTCTACGTTCACCTTATAGTCGAATTATATAAAATCGATTCGTTCTATTCGCCTTTCCCACTCTTTTCATATGAAACACCGATATTTTCCTTATCTGCAAATCTTTCCATAACTTCGGGTATCAAATCCTCATCAATTATTTTGATAAAGTCGCATAATATTACCGCCTTCGCTTCATCAAAATACCTGCTTGATTTAGACGAGTAAGAGAAAGTTTCGCTTAATTACACCGCTCCATTTAAATCTTCCAAAAATACAAAATCTTATCTTTAGTATCGATTTGCCAATCAGCACCTATACTTTTTTCCAAAGTTAAATTCCTGCCGGTGATTTTCCCTTTTATTTCGTTTATAGGGGAATCGCACTTAAGATTCTCTGCAATTGAGCAGTTTACGAGCTCTTATCAACCAACTCTTCTACCAACTCTTTTTCAAAATAACCATATACCTATTTGTTCTAACATAAGACCGTGAATACCAAGAAAACAATATTTGTGTGCAAATAAAGATTAAGTGGAGTTATATAGTTGAAATCAACAAGCAATTTCTAGAAACATTTCCAGTAGCGGTTTATCAGTATTTACCTTTTAAATAATCTCTATTGCTCCTTCTCCACTTCTAATACACCGGATCGCCTTACTATCTTCGGCAATAACTGCATCCTTAAAGATTGTGACTCTGTATTGGCTTGCGTTTGCATAAAATATATCTTCGTCCGAGTATATATCTTTGCTATTCTCGGATTCAGGCCCAAGGACTTCACATAATCGACAATTTTATTCAGACAATCTTTTTTACCTTTACCAAAAAAAGCTACTATATCCACAATATTCCTTCTTGATAAAGTATGTACTTTGTTATTTATATTTTCCTAAAAAAGTTTTTTAAATCATAAATATAAAAAGTGTCCGTGCAATTTTTTATTAAAAATCACCAGGTTTACACATACTTTAATTTCGTCAGTTTAACATTAAACTGATAATTATATGAACAACCGAAAATGGCACCCAAATAGCTGGCGTAATTTTCATGCCGAACAACAACCGATGTACGAAAATACGAGTAAAGTTGCCGAAATAGAATCAAAACTAACAAGTTCATTACCCATAGTAACAATAGATGGTGTCGAATCCCTATTATCTTCACTAAAAAGTGTAGAAAATAAAAAAGCAATAGTTTTACATGGGGGAGATTGTGCCGAGACATTCGAGAGTATTAATGAAAATCATTTATCCGAATATAAAAAATTGGTGACCGACTTATCGAATATACTCAGACAATCAAAAGATGTAATAACAATAGGAAGGGTAGCAGGACAGTTCGGCAAACCAAGATCCAATCTTACGGAATCATATGAAAATTTCGAATTACCCATCTATCGAGGCGATATAATTAATTCGATCAAACCCTGTCTTCAAGCAAGAAAACCCAGCCCAAAAAGATTACTCGAAGGATATAATCATTCGCTTAAAGCTATAAAATACTTAGAAAAATCAGGATTAAATTTTCAATCACAACACTACGTATCTCACGAAGGATTATTACTTAACTACGAACAATGCTTTACGAAAGAATACAAAAATAAATACTACAACTTATCAACTCACTTTTTATGGGTAGGAAATAGAACCAGAAACCCCAAGGGCGCCCATATCGAATACGTCAGAGGAATTCATAACCCCATAGGAATTAAAATCGATTATAGCGTCACAAAAGAAGAATTAATAAAGCTGATAAATATCGTCAACCCGAACAACATACCAGGAAAATTAACTTTAATTTTCAGGATCGGAGCAGAAAACATCGAAAGATGTTTGCCGCAACTAATCAAGGAAATAAAGCTGCAAAATAAGTCGGTTATACTAATGTGCGACCCAATGCACGGCAATACTAAAATAATCGCAGGAAAAAAAACGCGAAATATTAACACAATATTATTGGAATTAGGTTATTTTATGGATATATTAAAAACAGAAAAAATGCATTTTGGCGGTATACACTTGGAGATGACCAATCAGAAAATAGTAGAGTGTGTTGATGAAAACGAATCGATACAAAAATATGCAAGCTATTGCGATCCAAGGTTAAACTATAAGCAAAGCATAAGAATAGCAGATTTTACCCTAAATAAGCTAAAAGGATAAAATGAAAAAATTAATGCTGATTTTATTGTTTTTTACTAATAATTTAGTTGCAAACGATAATTTGAACTGTGAAATTACCCCGGAGATATACCATGGAAACAAGGTGCCAAAACATTTTAATCACTCCAACAACTTAAGAAGACTTACCGGATCACCTTATGGTGCTAGAGGAAAATTAATTTACATCTCGGGTAAAATAACCGATAAAAATTGTGTACCAGTACAGGGAGCTATCGTATCTATCTGGCACTTTAACGCTTATGGAGAATATCAATATGACGAAGTCGATTACAACAAACCCAATATTGATAAAAACTTTGCCGGATCAGGACTTACCACCACAGATAATCTCGGATATTACAATTTTATAACAATTTTCCCTGGAGAATATACCAGTAAACAACCCTTTATTAATTTTACCGTCCGTCATACGGATTTCATCCCTTTTGACACAATCGCTTTTTTTTCAAACAAAAACAAAATTTTAGGAGAATTTACTCCCAAAATTGCTAATAGATTGGTTATAAAACCTAGTTTTAATAATCAATACGAATTTAACATTACCTTAAATGGTAAGAATGCATATAGAAAATTTTAAGAAGTGGAAAATATCGCCGATTTTCTTATTTTAACATTACTCGAAGTAATTTTAGGCATCGATAACATCTTGTTCATCAGTATTACCGTCCAAAATGTCAAAAGAAAAGACGCAGTACGTTATATCGGCCTTAGCTTGGCATTACTGATAAGAATTATCATGCTAATTTACATCAAATCACTATTAGAATTTGATATGAAATTTATAAATATTTCCGTAAGAAATTTAATTTTAACTATAGGAGGAATTTTTTTAATCATTAAAAGCGGTCAACAAATATATAAAGATATTTTTTATAATCAAGAGAAAAACAAAATAAGTTCCAAAGAAAACTTTTATTACGCAATATTACAAGTGGTTTCAATGGATTTAATATTTTCTTTGGATTCAGTCTTAACAGCAATTGCCCTTACTAAAAACATCATAATTATAGTCATTGCTTTTGCTGTAGCTATGATTGTTATGATAAAGTTTTCAAATTACAGTGTGAGTTTGTTACAAAACTTTCCCAGATTAAAAATGTTGGCCTTAATGTTTATTGCGGTACTAGGCTTGCTATTACTTGCGGAAGGATTTAACATTCACACCCCGAAAGAATACTTATACATCTCTTTTACCTTTTCTTTGATTGCAGAGCTGTTAAACCTTATACTGGAGAAAAATCAGCATAAAAATTAATGCGCATTATAATATACTTATATTATGCTTATATTAATACCGTTAAACACGACGGCTTTGAACATGCGGGTTACCTGGCATTCTTATCTTTATTAGCACTATTTCCCGCATTATTTTTCCTTATGGCTTTAACCAGTTATATTACGCAAATATTAGAACAATACGATCTTGTAGAATCTATAAAATACTTTTTTATCAACAACATTTCGGAAGAAATCTTATCGGGACTTACCCCGAGAATTAATGAAATTGTTTCCGGTCCGCCACCGACATTACTTAAATTAGCAGTAATCGGTTCAATCTGGACAGCATCATCGGCAGTGGAAGGCTTAAGGACGATAATCAATCGAGCTTATCACGTAGAAAACAGGCACCCTTACATACTAAGTCGTTTGCTGAGTATAGTACAATTTTTACTAATAACTTTCGTTATAATAATAGCAATGCTTATACTAACTTTTACTCCGGCAATTGAAAGCGTTATAGCGAAATTTGCTAAAATTCATTATCAATGGCTTTATATGCGTTATATAATTAGCGTATTAATCCTTCTTATCGCAATATCATGGCTATATTTAATACTGCCGAATATTAAACAAAATTGGTTATCAGTCCTACCCGGTGCAACACTAGTTGTAACACTGTGGACGATAACGGCAATTTCATTTTCTTTCTACATTAATCACTTTCAACAAGTTAATTTAATATACGGTAGTTTAGGCGGGGTCATCATATCGTTACTATTTTTTTATGTAATCAATTTATGTTTGATTTACGGAGCGGAATTTAATTATGTGTTATCACAAAATCGAAATAGGTCCTTATAAACACTCAAGGAACAAATTTTTTATTCGGCCTATAACTATAAATTATCAAAGCAATCACCGAACAAGTTACGGTAATAAAAGAAATAGAAATTATACTATCCGCCTTAAATAGGTTTCCAACGATGTATATCGATAAAGCACCAAATGCCATTTGAGTAAAAGAAAGACAAGCACTAGCTCGAGCAATCGCTGTTTGCGGAACGGAACTTAAAGCGATAGCAATACTGTTGGTAACGATAAGTGCAAGCCCGATTAAAGTCGGAACCCAAATTAAAGTGATCAATACCGGATTCGGCAATACAAATAAATTAATTATCAACAAAACGATATCAGGAAAAATAGTAAGCAAAATACCAATAAACAGCATTATGTTCGTGCCGATTTTCCCTACATATTTATGATTAATAACTGTTCCCAAAATATAGGCAAGAACATTAATTGTTACAAAATAACCATAATGTTTCACTTTCATATTCATCACGGTAATAAACAGAAAAGGTAAATTAGCAATTTGGTTCCACAACCACATAAAAGAACAAGCTTGAATGCCGATCATTACAAGAAAAACTCGGTTGGAAAGCAAAACAAAATAAGACCTGAATAACCTTACCAAGCCGAAATTCTCTTTCCTTTCGTAAGGCAAAGTTTCTTTAAAGAAAAAAAATATCATAATAAATAAAGCGAGCGCCAATATAAAAACAATCACAAACAGCAAATGCCAATCGAACCTAGATAAAATTAGCCCTCCGATCACGGGAGCAATAGCAGGCGATAACGAAACTACCGTGCTTAATCTGGAAACAATTTGTGCATATAAATTACCGAAATAAACATCTTTAATACTGGCATGTCCAACAACACTAGATACTCCGGCACCAATACCTTGAAAAAAACGCATTGTTATTAAAAAATATATATTCTGACTAAAACAACATAAAAGACTGGAAATTGCAAAAACAGCAAAACCAGAAAGAAAAATTTTTCTTCTTCCGTAACAATCGGAAAGAATTCCATAAAACAAACTTGATAACGCTATCCCTATCAAATTTAAACTGACTGTAAGTTGTACCAGTGTTTTTTCAGTACCAAAAAAATCTTTAATATAAGGCAAGCCAGGAACATAAATATCGGTAGCAATTTCCGATAAAGTAATAGCGCAAAAAACCAATAATATTAACATTAGGCAAAATTACATTATACGACAAAAATAATATTAAAGTGCTTTTTTTACTTTTGCTTGCAAGAGATATAAATCGTTTTTCGATAAAGGAATTAGACCTTGTCCGACAAGATAACCCTTTTCTCCTATGGTAAACTCGCTGATTGCTTCCAATACAAATTTCTTTAACCATTTAATTTCGGTAAAATGCTGTTTTTTAACATATAAATAAAGGGGTCTGGAAAGCACGTATTTACCGTTCGCAACATTTTCATATGTCGGTTCGATACCGTTAATCATATTACTTTGAATTGTAGATTCATTATTTTTTAAAAAACTATATCCGAATATACCAAAAATATGAGGATTTCTGATAATTTTTTGTACAATTAAGTTTTCATCGTTACCGATCTCAATAAATTTACCATCATCACGAATGACACTACATGCTTTTTTTAATTCCTCTTTATCGTCATACTTCAGCCTGAATGCTTTAAGTTGCATACAAGATTCTAAAAAAATCGTATTAATAATAGAATCATATGTGCCGGTATCACGAGCCGGTCCGTATATTTCTATTTTTTTATCAGGAAAATTATCGGCTATATCCGTCCAAAAATCGTTCAGATTTTTTATTATAATAAAATTATCTCGTGCAATATGAGAAGATAGTGCTAAAAATAAGTCCATTTTACTAAAATCCAACTTCTTAGTGCCTTTTGAATTAGCAATAACTATACCGTCATATCCTATTTGCATTTCTAAAACATCAAATACTTTGTTTTTTTTACATAATTCCTTTTCCGCTGCAGTTATTTCGCGAGAAGCGGTTACAACGTCGGGGCTATCCGTACCTATACCTGAACAAAATAATTTAAATCCGTTCGCAGTCCCCGTCGATTCGACTACAGGTACACGAACACGATTTTTTCTACCGAATTCTTCCGCAGTAAATGATATCAATGGAAATACGGTCGAAGAACCAACTATATGAATATAAGAGCGAGAAGCATAAGAATTAAAACAACTCGCAATAATCAAAAAGAACAAAAAAAGAGAAACTTTAGCCATATTTTTGTAAGTATTTTTTTACTCCGAGCGTTTTTAAACAACTAATCTGAGTATTTATCCGATCAACATGAGCTTCTTCATCGGCTAACATTGTCTGCAGTAATTCAAAAGTTCCATAATCTTGTTCAAGCAAAGCACAACCTATAGCTTGTTTAAGATTGTCAACAGCTTCTTGTTCAAGTTTTAAATCTAATTCAAGTATGGAATTTATGTCCGTGCCGGGACTAATTTTATTTAAGTTAAACTGGGGAACACCATTCAAGAAAAAAATTCTATCTATAAACTTATCGGCATGACCCATTTCATCCAGATGATTTTCTTTTTCTTGATCGGCAAGTTGAAACCAACCATGACTTTGCAAAATCTTGTAATGCATGAAGTAGGTATTTGAAGATTTTATTTCACCATTCAACAAAACCGATAAATGACTTAAAATCTTACCCATAATAAAAAAATAAGTTACTGTTAATTGATTAACAGTAACTTTTCACTTTTATTTTCTAGTAAGAGAAATTTACCAAAACTCCAACCTCGGGACCATGTATCGAATACGGAGCTTTAATATCAAATTTTGTAACAGTCGGGGAACCAGTAGCAGTCCCATCGGTTACACCTTCAAAACCTTTGTCTCCGTCCATAACAGCGAGATATTTATACCCGAGAAATAACCTTGCTTCATCGAACATTCTGACAGTTACACCCCCTTTTGCTTGATACATTAAAGTATTTCTCGATACTCCGTTGAACGTAATGTGAGAAATACCTGCACCTCCGCCAACATACGGAATTATGAAATTATCTTGAGTTAACGCACCGACCATATCATAATATACGTTAGCCATGCCGCCCCAGTGAGAAAATCCATCGTTGGTAAAATCAACGTATTTACTAGTCTTATTGCTTGAATCTACTACTCTAAACTTGCCAGCATGTTGGTTATCACCTTCATCGGCAACTTTAACACTGGCATATTGACCTTCCAATTCGACTCGAAGTGCGGAAAAAGGCATACCGACAGAAAGAGAGCCAATATAACCTAACTTATACTTCGGTTTGTAACCGTCGGTATAATTAGTCCCGTCGGTAGTTCCTTGAATGTTATAACCGGCAGTTGCGACTTTAAACTCCGGCTCGATGACAAATTGAGCATTTCCGCCCAAAGAGGCATACATGCTTCCCCCAGTATTTGCCATATTCATGGAATGAGAGGGGTTGATTGCTACTAAACAAGAAAGAGCTGCAACCCCAATTAATAATTTTTTACTCAACATAATATCAACCTTCCTTTAAGAAAATATTCACTATTAATAATGTTTACAAATAACACAGCACCTAGTCTACTCATGAAAAACACCGAGTCAAATAATATTTTACGTATTAAATAACTAGAATACTACTTTTATATAAGTATCTACGATATTTAAGTAAAGAAAATATTAACCCGGTCAAGAAAAAGAAGAATAATGGGTATTAATAAAATCTTCCGTAGTATTTTTTCCATTATCAATCATACATTGTATTTGCTGATCGGTAATGTTAAGATCAAGAGCATTTAAGTGATTATCCTCGATTAAGATTTCGTCTATGTCATAGTCTTTATAATCAACTAAAGAATAAGCGTGAAAAAGATGAGATATATAAGAAATAATATCGGTAATCGGTTTATTCATCCCTTCATTAATTCCCGAATAATCTATTTCAGTCAGATATCTTTGTAACTTCTCACCATTTACGACACCGAATTTATCGGTAATGTTTCTGACCAAAACACTGATCTCATTCAGTCCTAAAGCACTTTCTTCTTCGTGATTACCTAAAAACAAACCCAAAGTCTCTTTGCTAGATTTACATACTTTATCCTCACAAGGAGTGTCGTTAAAAAAAACAGAAACCGGGTAGTTATTTAACAATCCTCCGTCAACATAATAATGACCGTCGGAACCCTTAAAAGGAATATACATTAATGGATAGCTACAACTAATACGCAAGGCATCGATTAATTTCATATCTGGAGTATCTTCATAAGAAAAAATAACTGACTTGCCTTCGGAAATATCAACCCCCGTCAAATATATTTCTTTAAATTTCATGTGTCCGTAACGATCGTGTAAACCCCGAAAAGTAACATCCGCATCACCAAGTTTATTCGATAAAATCTCACGAAAAGCGTTAATGCTAAAATCCCCGCTATATTGACCATACTCCTTAAAAAATCTTTTTAAAGTATCGTCCGGATCAGCAGCTCTTATCTCTTCGCCGACATCGATTTTATTCATGAAAGACCGAATCTCAGATGCCGAAAAATTTAAACCAACAAGAACAGTATATAGCCCTCCAGCCGAGCTTCCCACTACTTTTTCGATACCAACAAGGAAACCAGATTTTTCCAGAGCTTCGATAACACCAATGTAAGTATAAGTTTTTACACCGCCCCCTTTGAATACCAAATTTTTATACATTATCGCAATTTATTTAATATATTAATCTTTAACAAAGATAATACAATAATCCCCAATAATCAATATTTGTTTGATCTCGCAGTAAAATAACAGATAATTAAGCGATGATTTTAATCTCGGAAAATCGAAAAGCTCGTTTCAATTTTTTCATCCTAAATACCATAGAATCAGGAATCGTATTAACCAGTACGGAAGTAAAATCTTTACGCAAAAACAAAGCTAACTTAAGCGAATCTTATGTTATCGAGAAATCCGGAGAAATGTGGATACAAAACTTACACATTCCGGAATTCAATCATGGAAACAGGTTTAATCACAACCCGAAACGCCTAAAAAAACTTTTATTACACAAAAAAGAAATAAATAAATTTATCGGCAGTATCAAAAAAGATAACGCGACGATTATACCGCTATCGATCTACTTTAATGATAAAGGAAAAATTAAAATTAAAATTAGTTTGGCAACCGGGAAAAAAAAGCACGACAAAAGAGAAACTATAAAACAACGAGAGTGGGATCGAACAAAAAATCGTATTAAGTAATGCGTTATTAAAAATTACTGCTTGTTTTTATCATCGATATACTTAAAAAAGTAGTTGTATTAACCCCGTCACTCTCTTATAATTGCAATTTCTTTTCATCGACAAATGGTTAAAAGCAAAACTCCATCGGACATACTGAAAAGTGTAACAAATATCGGCAGTAGTGATTTCATGACGTTATTCGAAGTTAAAACCGCTTTACATGAAAGAGGTTTTGCTTTCCTTATGTTGCTTTTTGCTTTACCTTTAAGTATACCAATTCCCGTTCCTCCCGGTTTCACTACGGTGTTATCCATACCACTGCTTATATTTTCAATACAGTTAATGTTAGGTATGGACTCCCCTTGGTTACCGAAATGGCTGGAAAAAAAATCGATAAAAAGAAAAACTTTAGCTTCAGTAATAGAAAAAACCGCTCCGATTTTAAGAAAAATAGAGAAATTAACCAAACGCCGACTTCCGATATTTAATAATATTATAGGAGAAAAGTTATTTGCCGTTATTTCACTGGTATGCTCCATATCGATCGCGATACCGTTACCTCTAACCAACTTTATTCCCGCACAAGCGATAGGTTTGATGTCTTTAAGCATATTAAATCAAGACGGAATAATCGGTATTGCAGGAATAATTTGGGGTATAATAGGGTTAATTATTTCGGCAATGGTAGTTATTGTCGGCCCGACAATTGTAATGGAGATTATATCGAAATTTTTATAAACACATATTATTTTATGTTTTCCTAAGTTTATGAAAGTTCTATCATGTTTTTATCCTTCATTTTAGCACAAACCATCCTACTTTTTTTAATTTTGCCTTTGTCGAATAATATTTTATCTGCTAATTTTTCCGATATTTTCGAAGTGATCATTCTTTCAACGTAACGAACTCCCATTTTTTTATTATAAGCAACATTGGTTAGATAATCCATCACTTCCTGTGAAATTTTTAATTTAACCTTATCTTCGGCATAATGTTGCACTTGCGCAACCAATTTCATCACTATCTTATTCATTATTTCACGTTCGATATGGTTAAAAGTTATTATCGAATCAATCCTATTACGAAACTCGGGACTAAAGTAATCTTCCATAAATTTAGATGAATCGATATTATTCTGACCGAAACCAAGGGGACCTTTATTTAATTCTTCTCCGCCAATATTAGTAGTCATTATTATGATGACGTTATTAAAGTTTACCAAACGTCCTGTCGAGTCGGTAACGCAACCGTAATCCATAATCTGAAGCAATACGTTATACACTTCTTTATGAGCTTTTTCTATCTCGTCAAGTAACAAGACGCTATACTGATGACGAGCTATCGTATCGGTAAGCAATCCCCCTTTATCGTAACCAATATAACCGGGAGGAGATCCTATCATTCTAGAAACAGTGTGAGATTCCATATACTCAGACATGTCGAACCTAGCCAAATGCATATTCATATGCTTTGCCAGTTGTTTTGCAAGCTCGGTTTTACCCACACCGGTACTACCGGCAAATAAATAACTACCTATCGGTTTTTTGCTGTCTCGCATACCGGCTTTCGATAATTTTATACACGAAACCAATCGATCTATCGCTTCGTCTTGACCGAAAATCTCCTTTTTCAGTAACTTATCTAACGATTTAATGCGTTTATTATCGCTGCAGGACAATTGCTCGCATGGTATTTTCGTTATATTTGAGACGACATTTTCAATATCGTATAGCTTGATAGGTTTGGTATTACCCGTTCTTTTATGGTAAGCCCCCACTTCATCTATGATATCGACTGCGGAATCCGGCAGCATTCTATCTCCGATATAACGCTTCGCCAACTTAACGGCCGCATTAATTGCTTGATTAGTATATTTCGTTCCGTAATAACGCTCGTAATAAGGCTTTATCCCGTTTAAAATCTCTATCGTTTCTTCTACTGAAGACTCGGAAATGTCAATTTTTTGGAATCTACGAGCAAGAGCCATATCCTTGGCAAATCCCAAGTTATATTCTTTGTAAGTAGTAGAACCGATACAACGAAAATCACCACGAGCAAGGGCAGGTTTTAACAGATTACTGGCATCCAGAGAACTACCGTTGGTCGAACCAGCACCAATTATGGTATGAATTTCATCAATAAACAGTATGGAATTTCTTTTGGAAGTTATTTCTTGAATAACTATTTTCATTCTTTCTTCAAAATCACCCCGATATCTTGTCCCAGCAAGCAAACACCCCATATCCAATGCATATATGGTCATATCTGCTAAAATAGCAGGTACTTCGCAATTAACTATTTTCAGAGCCAAACCTTCAACAATTGCGGTTTTCCCCACTCCGGGATCTCCTACGTATAGCGGATTATTTTTATTTCTCCGTAACAAAACATCTATAGTTCGTTCAATTTCACTTTCTCTCCCTATTAATTTATCTACTCCTCCTTGTATTGCTTTTTTATTCAAGTTAACGCAATACTCCTCCAAGATCGAAGAAGAAGACAACATATCGTCATGATGCTTATTGTTTAAATTGAGTTTAGTCTCGTTATTTAGCGAAACATACCCGGAAAAATTTTGATTTTTGTTATCTTTACCTTGGTAATTGAGTAAGTGATTTAATACCTCTAAACAAGTCACATTATGCTTATAAAGGAGGTATACGCTGTAAGAATCACTTTCGGTAAAAAATTCTATAAGTAAGTTGGCACCCGTTATTTCTTTTTGTTTAATATTCTTAGCATGTTGCATCGCTTTATATATTACCCGTTGAAAACCCATAGTAGGTTTCGATTCTACTATGTAATCAAACAGAATGCTCGACATAGGAATACTGCCCGACAAGAAAGAGGTAATTTCTTCTTTCAATTTTACTATGTTGGCATTACATTTATTCAAAATGTAATATGCATGTATGTCTTCGGTTAAAGAAAGTAATAAATGTTCTAACGTAGCATATTGGTGACGAAGATCATAAGCAATAGACAGTGCTCGGTTTAACGTTTCCTCCAAACTATTCGAAATCATTGTTAGTTTTTATAACGCAACAATTCTGATCCGTATTAACAGCTCGAATTTTAGATGCTATGGTTTCTGCCACATCTTTGCTATATACGCCGTATCTGATGTGATTTTTCACCATTAATTCCGAATAGAGAGTATCAGCTTTAACATCATTACAATTTAAACAGCTTTCCAAAATCTCCATAAACAAATCTTTAGATATTCGAGCATTATAAAATATCATTATGTTATACAACGAAGGCTCGTTATTAAACGAAATAGTATAGTCGGTTACGTTATGCAAACTCTTTTTGTTGCGCCTTACCATAAATTAATCTCTTACTTAATTGGTTAAATATTAACATTCAAGAATTAAAATACGTTTAATAATACCTTGTATATAGATGAAATAAAGGCAAAACGAATTTAACGTTTTTTATAAAAAGATTTTTTATAAGAAAAATCATGTTTTAAGGCATTATTTTTGATAAAGTACAATTTTACTAATCAATAACACAATGCATCGTAAAATTATTGTCTCGTTACTTTTCAGCTGTGCTAATGGGATTCCTTTGGGATTGATCGTTTCAACTTTAAACGCATGGCTGGAAATTGCAGGGATAAGTAAAACGACAATAGGTTTTTTTTCACTCGTAGGAGTACCCTACGTATTGAAATTTATTTGGTCTCCGCTAATCGATCATCTGCCGTTACCACTACTAACGAAAAAACTTGGGCGAAGAACATCTTGGCTAATCGTCTCGCAACTATTACTTTCTTTTTCGATAATAAAATTAAGCTCGCTTAATCCAGTATCGGAAACATATAACCTCGCTTTATGGGCATTTATCGTTTCGGTGCTAGCAGCAACTCAAGAAACGATAACGGACGCATATAGAGTAGAAATTCTCGAAAAAAATGAACAAGGCATCGGAGCCACATCAGCAGCTTTAGGAAATAACATAGGACTTGCACTTTCCGGAGGAGGAACGTTATTGACAGTAGACATATTATGTAAAGATTTTCAAATATGCGAAAATTTCACCAATTGGAAAATCAGCTATATAATATTCGCCTTAACAATTTTCATAGCAACCATAGCATCGTTAATCATTGGAGAACCACAAATCCAACATCAAAAAAAGCCAAATTACCGTAAGTTAAAAAATATTTTTTCCGAATGTATTATCAAACCTTTTAGTGATTTTAAAAATCATACCAAATGGTTTTTGATTTTAATGTTCGTTTTATTATACCGAACTTGTGACTCTTTTATCTCTCCGATGACAAACCCTTTCCTCTTAAATATGGGCTTCAGCTTAACCGAAATAGCTTTAGTTGTGAAAACTTTCGGTTTTTTCGCAACCACTTTCGGTGCAATACTGGGAGGAGCTCTTACTTACCACATCGGCATTATCAAAAGCTTATTTGTTGCCGGTCTAGCTCAAATGATTTCCAATGCTATGTTTATCGCACAAGCGAAAGCGGGTTATAACGTAACGTTACTTTACTTTTCGATAGCTGCAGAAAATATAGGCGGATCTATGGCGATATCGGTATTTACCACTTATGTGGCTCGGTTATGCTCTTCGAAACACAACACCGCCACTCAATACTCTTTTTTAATGTCTTTTTCATGTGTGAATTATTTTTTTGCCGCTTCCTTTTCCGGTTGGGTTGTGGAAAGTTTCGGTTGGGTAACGTTATTCAGCACCAGCATTGCTTTAGGCATACCTCCGCTTATTATGCTATCTTTTCTCGGGAATAATAAAAATTAGACTTATACCTCGATTTTCGTATCATTTGAAACACCAACTGGACCGGGCATGATCAAGTATTTCCAACATACCGCGCTCGACCGACTATTTAAAAAACTTCCCGAATCCACAGATGCAATTAAAATTACGATTACTCCCATTACAGCCCTAGGTGTTCTCATATTTTCAAACATTTCTTTCTTTATAATTGCACAGTTCATAGTAGATATGTCAGTAAAATAGAAACAACTGTACGGAAGCTACCATATAAGTTAGCTGCTTTTCTGGTCTGTTTTGAAAGCAGTTTTGCGTGATTTATTATCTTTTTTTTGGGGGTTAGGCCTTTGGTTTGAATGGAAGGAGTGTAACTTAATTGGTTTTTCCGCTTTTTTGGGGTTTAGTGTGTTTTAATATAAGCAGTTCGGCTTGATTTTTTTGTTTCTCTTTCGAAGTTAGGTTTTCTGTTTGAACGTTAACTTCATTAGCTGATCTTTCCAATTCCCCAAAAGAAATATCCGGTGCTAAAGCTCTAAGCATTTTTTCTTCCGATTGCCACCTGCGATTGTTTTCCGGCTGAAAAAGATAAATACCCTTTAACAACCTTACCTTTTCAGTACAATCTTCATTTTTAAATAAGTTATTGTTGCTACGTCCAAAGGTTTTTTCTTTCACTATCCTCTATTTCAAGGGCTTTTTTCCTTTCTCTAGAAGAAACTCGACAGCAGGTAAACGCAGGAGGGGAGATAATTCGTAACACGAAGCAGATTTTGGCCGTCTTCATTCTGTGCACAAACATCTAAACAATAGTATTGCTCATCCAAAGTAAACAAATAGAGGTTGGACATAAGCTATCTTTACTTAACGATGAAGGTAAAAGAACATGCAAAGTCATATTTTTCACACTCGTTTTTATGACCAAGATCTCGGAAAATAAACACATTAGAAAAATCGGCACTTTTTATTATTAGCTCAGGTAAAAATAATAACTTACTCCATCCACCTTGTATCTTTACCAGTCGCATATCAATTTAATCCTTCTATTTTTCTAACGTTTCCGGTTTATGCCTTTTTGATCAGAATCAGTTTTAATTTTAGCTAGTATTTTGTTTTTTTTACAATACTTGCAAATTAATCAATATACATTAATTCGAGAAATATCAATTTATATATTTTGATTCTTAACTTTGTAAAATCATTTCTCGTTTAATGCCTCACGTGAAACATTTCATACTTAGCTTAGCTTGTAGTGAGAACTAAATCCGCAAACAGAAAGTTCTTCAACGTTAGAACAAGGAGATAAACAGAGAAAAAAAATAGAACTTGTAAATGCTAAGAATGTTGCAACATTAAAAATTATTGCCGAAATATGAACGTTTTTGTTTTTTGTACTTTGATATTCGATCCAAAGTGCGGCTGCAACAGTTCCGAATATAACACCTAAAGCTAACAAACCCAGAGCTACGTCGGTACTTATACTATTTTTCCTTTGTCGCCTTTTGACTCTTCCAGCCGTATGTTTTAATTGACCGGCACTTGCTTGCAAATTACTCGCCCGTTCACAGAGTTCGTGTAATGTTTCATTTCTTTCAAGAACGCTTTCTGCATTTTTTCTCATTATTTCAACAGCTTCGTTTACTTGAGCTTGTATTTGTCGTAATCCTTCACTATTGCTTTCTAGGGGACAGTTAGCTAAAACGGTTCCTTTCTTAATTTCCGTGCTTTCTTCCTTTTTAATTGTTTCTAAAATCCTGTTAATTTCTCCTAATAATCGGTCTTCATACCAACCATAATTGCTTTTTCCAACACTGGAATTATTTTTAAAAAAAATAACTATTTGCTTTAAAAAACATAGAGTTTTTTTTACTTGTGAATTTTTGTTCGGTTGTAAAGCAAAACCAATATTTTTGCAATCTTCATCGTCCGATCTCATCAACTGATCGAGCTTATTACCTAATTCTGTTAAATTTTCAATCGGGTTTTCCCCTGCAGATACGTTTTCAACAATAGCACCTATTATGCCATGGTCTAAACCCGTTATAATCTCATTAATAATTTTAATTAGCTCTCCTTTATTATTAAAACCGTTTGAAATATCATAAAGTAATTTAGAAACAAAATTTTTTAAATTTTCTTCTTTTTCCTTTATTTGCTTCTTTAATTCATTTATTTGCTTTTTTTCTTCTTCTGTTTGTCTTATTTTGTATTCTTGCAGAATGGTACCATTATTTTTTTCACTGGCGCTATGCTGCCCAGTAATCTTAGAATTTTTTTTTTCAGATGCTGTTGACTTACCCTTCAGTTTTTTTCTCTGTTTTTTTTTAGGTTTTTTTTCAGTTTTTACCCCATAGCCATTTACACTACTTTCGTCCCCTCCATTATAACCACTTATATCTTCGTCCCCTACATCATAACCACTTATATCTTCGTGGTGATTTTCTTGTTTACCGTTGCCGTTTCCCATAACTTAAAATTTTTAACTTCTTGTGTAGACAATAGCGAAATAAATTAAAAATTTTACTCGTAATATATTAATTTTTTCATAGAAAAACAAAGGAACGCTTTTGCTATATAATCAAAGAAAAAAATGTCCGACGAACAAAAAACAGAACATCCCACCCCGAAACGGTTAGCCGACAGCCGTAAAAAAGGGCAAACGGCTTCGTCTAAAGAAGTAACAAACGTACTGATGCTAATCACTTACAGCATAATTTTTGCTTGGTTCATGCCGAATGCCTCCAATACTATCATCATAAAATTAAAAGAATTTATAACATTTTCTCACGAATTTACGGGAATAAATGTTCCCGATATCAGCAGCAGGCTGTTAGACACAATTTTTCATGCTTTAGGGTTGCCTATGGCATTGATAATTATTGGCGCTTTATTAAGCAATTTAGTGCAAAACGGCTTCATTTTTTCGACAGAACCCGTAATGCCCAAATTTAGCAAAATATCTCCGAAAAAAGGATTAAAGCGAATATTTTCCAGCAAATCTATCGTCGAAGTAATTAGCAGTTCGCTTAAGCTAATATTAGTTATTACCGCCTTATTCGTCATAATCAAATCCGAAGCGGAAATTATCATGATATCGCCGGAATTGCCCTTAAACGAAACTCTAATGATAATTCACAGAATGATCATTAAAATTATCGCAGGAATAATAATTATCACCGGGTTTATTGCAACATTAGACTTGTTTTACCAAAAATTTGATTACATAAAAAACCTAAGAATGAGTAAGCAAGAAATAAAAGACGAAACGAAACATACCGAAGGCAACCCGGAAGTTAAGGCAAAGCTGCGTAAACTTAGAATGGAACGAGCAAATTTAAATATAAACGAAGCAATAAAAAAAGCTGACGTAATAATCACCAATCCGGAACATTTTGCCGTAGCATTACAGTACGACGTGCAAACTATGCACGCACCAAAAGTGATAGCAAAAGGGCAAGACCATCAGGCATTGAAAATTAAAGAATCGGCAAAACAAGCAAACGTCACAATTGTTGAAAACAAACCGCTCGCACAAGTGCTGTTTAAAACGGTAGAAGTAGACGAATTCATTCCAGAAACACACTATAAAGCGGTAGCGGAAATAATAAATTACGTATACAAAATGAAAGAAAAACCTATTTTTTAGTTAAAATAATGATCGATTGTGAAACTATAATTAAAACATGGATAAAATATTTGAAAACGGAACGTAATTATTCGGAAAATACTTATATCGCCTATAACAAAGATTTAAGACATTTTTTAACATTTGTTTCATTCAACACCGGAGAAAAAGTTACCAAAAAAAGTTTGGCGAATATCTCGATTCAAGAAATAAGAGGATGGCTAACCAAACGTAAAATCGAGGGAATAGAAGCAAATTCCAATTCCAGAGCATTATCCGTAGTGCGAAATTTTTATCGTTATATAAAAAAAAGGTACGGGATAGATAATCAAGCCATATTTAACGTCTCGTTACCGAAAAAAACCAAAATTTTACCAAGGATACTTTCTCACGACAATATAGATAAGTTCCTGCAAGACGATTCGGGCAATTCGACATGGGTAGAAAAAAGAAACAAAGCAATAATAATGCTTTTATACGGTTGTGGAATTCGTATTAGCGAAGCTTTGTCGATTAAAGTCGGCGAAATAACGGGCGATATGCTGAACATTATCGGCAAAGGAAACAAAGAAAGGTTAGTCCCGATATTACCTTACACAAAAAAAGCGATCCGAGAATATATTAAACTTTGCCCTCATTTAACCAAGCCTGATCAATACTTGTTTGTCGGCATAAGAGGAAAAAAAATGACCAGAACACACTTTGCCCATCAATTAAAAGAGCTTCGTCGAAAAATAGGTTTACCCGAAATTGTGACGGCACATGCATTCAGGCATACTTTCGCTACCCATCTTTTGGAACAAGACGTGGATATAAGAGCAATACAAGAATTGTTGGGACATTCCAGCCTTTCGACTACCCAAAATTACACTAAAGTCGAAAAACAACACTTGCTAAAAAAATACTTAAAATCCCATCCGAAAAACAATTTCGACTAATTGTACTTTAGTGTAAAATTCCATGCCATTATTGTAACTGTATTTAATAATTTTAGAGGAAAAATAGTTATGTCAATTGATGATGCTGTTCTAAAGTACGGAAAAGCCTCGGTAATGGGTATAAACCCTATTATTAACCCGATAATTTACCTTTTGAAACAAAAACATATAATAAGTAAAAATATCTGCAATTTGCTGCTTAGCATTTCAAGTATTGCGAGTTACGGTGCAATCGTTTTCGGAATTTCTTATGCTGTTTCTAAATACCTAAAATTATCCGGAATAATCGCCGGATGGATCTGCCGCTGCCGTTTTGTCGCTTGAAGTAGGCATTTTTGCCTTAGAAAAAGCTGTAGGAATATTAACTAAACAAGCTCTTTCTGATAGTAAAAATTATTCCGGTGTAATTTACGGTTTAACTGGTGGTATTACCGTTGTTCCTGCCATCGGGAAGGTTATGGATAGCCTAGTAGAACAGTTAAATCATCCAGACTAATCGCCAAATCTGTTGCCGCTGCTGTTTTGTTGCTTCAAGTAGGCATTTTTGCCTTAAAAAAAGCTGTAGGAGAATCAACTGAAATAGCTCTTTCTGATAGTAAAAATTATTCCGGTGTAGTTTTTACGGTTTAATTACTGGTATTACCGTTGTTCGTGCCATCGGGAACGGTTATGAAGAAGAACCTGGTAATTCACGCAGCAGCGCAAGGGAAGGTTAACTTAAAAAGCATTAAAGCAAAATAATTATGGCGGGGTCTGATTAATTAATTCGTCTTAAAGATGGGTTTTGCCCCTGCTTTAGGTCTTGGTCTAGGATATAACTATAGTAAATTTTCAAATTTATGCTATTATTGTAACTGTATTTTATAAATTCCGGAGGAAAATGATTTACGAATTGAATCCCGCTCAAAGTTATGGATTTATCTCGGTTATAGGTATTAATCCTCCTATCATTAATTCCATACTCTTATTATTGAATAAAAAGAAAAAAATTAGTGAGGAAAACACTTTTTTGTCACTCGGTATTTTAAGCTTTTTAACTTGGAGCGGTATTGTTTTCGGAATTTCTTATGCGGCTTCTAAAGACCTGAAATTATCCGGAATAATCGCCGGATCCTTAGCTGCCGCCGTTTTATTATTTCAAGTAAGCGATTTTTCCATAAGAAGAATTAAAGGAAAATCAACCGAAGGTGCTATTATAAAGAGTGTGTGCGATACCGGTATAGTTTATGGCTTAACTACGGGTGTCCTCGCTGCTCCCGTTTTGAGTTTTTCTTCTCTAACTCTTTTGAGTGTACTTAATAAATGTATAGAAAGAGAAAAATAATGATAAAGACGTTGCTTTATCAATCGGTATTTCAAGCTTTTTAACTTGGAGCGGTATTGTTTTCGGAATTTCTCATGCGGCTTCTAAAAACCTAAAATCATCCGGAATAATCGCCGGATCCTTAGCTGCCGCCGTTTTATTATTTCAAGTAAGCGATTTTTCCATAAGAAGAATTAAAGGAGAATCAACCGGAGACGCTATTATATATAGCGTAGCCGATACCGGTATAATTTACAGCTTAACTACCGGTGTTGTCGTTACTCCCGCTTTGGGTTTTGTCGTTTACTCCACTTTAAGTTCAGGTGTAAAAGTCATAATAAAAAAACTTTAATTTGAATTTTCAAATTTATGCTATTATTTGTAACCGTATTTAATAAATTTTGGAGGAAAAAATGACTGAAGATGTAAATGCCAGTCAGAATTATGGATCACTCTCGGCTGTGGGTGTTAATCCTATCGCTAGCTTCGTACTCTTATTATTGCATCACAATAAAAAAATTATTCGTGAAGAAAAAGACATTATTTTGTCAATCGGTATTTCAAGCTTTTTAACTTGGAGCGGTATTGTTTTCGGAATTTCTTATGCGGCTTCTAAAGACCTGAAATTATCCGGAATAATCGCCGGATCCTTAGCTGCCGCCGTTTTATTATTTCAAGTAAGCGATTTTTCCATAAGAAGAATTAAAGGAGAATCAACCGGAGACGCTATTATATATAGCGTAGCCGATACCGGTATAATTTACGGCTTAACTACGGGTGTTGTCGTTGCTCCCGCTTTAGGTATGGATGTGCTTAGTTTAATCGAAAAATGTCAATAATGTTTCACGTGAAACATTTCAATCGAAAGCAAAACGATAGAAAAAATTGAAAAGCTAAAGTATAATTTCTTATTATGCCTAGCATTGAAAGTTTATATACCCACCGAGGTATTTCTTGCCTTCACCAAGAGTTTTGTCAATTTTTATGCAACCGAGACGGGAATTTATACTCTCGAATGCGCGATGCGGACGATTATGATTCGGAAATTATTTTACAACTGGCGGTTCATATCGAAAATTTTATTTCCCGATTATTTAAAATCGAACGAGAAATTCGGACATTAAAAGAAAAAAATAATGCTTTTGCCAATATTCATGAATGCAAAAGGCTGTTTATTCAGCGTTATGCTCTGAAGAATTACGCTGAAGTGGAAAATTTTCCGGAAATTGAAGATAAATTGAAAAAAATTTTGCGGATCGATAGCATAACGGAAAAGCTGTATGCCGACACAATAATGAATTGGTGGGAAAACAAAGAAAATTACAGGGAGGAAATAGAATTGGCGGCTAAATATGCCGTTTGGATGGTAAAACACGATAAAAATTCGGTCTTGTTTAATTTACCTGAAAAATTAGATTATGATAATTTGATCGATACGGAAAATTACCTTGAAGATTCTGTTACAATTATAAAATCACCAATAAAAAAAGAAAGGAAAGGTTTTAAATTAACCGATCCCGGTTTGAACACGATTAGTGCCGTCGATAATGCCGATTATTGCATTTTTTGCCATAAACGGGGGAAAGATAGCTGTTCCAAAGGATTATGTAATAAGGACGGAAGTTATAAAACCTCTCCGACTAAAACAAAGCTAACCGGTTGTCCATTAGATGAAAAAATTTCGGAAATGAATTTGTTGAAATCTCAAGGGTATAATATTGCGGCACTTGCGGTTATCACCATTGATAACCCTATGTGCGCCGCGACCGGACATAGAATTTGCAACGATTGCATGCGTTCTTGCATATATCAAAAGCAAACTCCAGTTAACATTCCGGGAGTCGAGACCAACATTTTATCCGAAGTTTTATCTTTACCTTACGGTTTCGAAATATATAGTTTGCTCACCAAGTGGAACCCGCTGAACAAGCATAATCCGATACCGAAAAAAAACACCGATTATAAAGTTCTGGTCGTCGGTTCGGGACCGGCAGGCTTTACCATGGTCCATTATTTACTTAACGAAGGACATACCGTCGTTGCTATCGACGGGCTGAAAATAGAACCATTACCCGTTTACCTCACGGGAGCGAATGAACGAGGAAAGAAGCACAGTTTCGATTTAATCAAAGACGTAAATATTCTTTACGAAGAACTTGATGAAAGAGTGATATATGGTTTCGGTGGAGTCACCGAGTACGGCATAACCGTGCGTTGGAATAAAAACTGCCTGAAAATAATACGGCTGATTTTGGAACGCAGAGAAGGCTTCGAATTATATGGCGGAGTGAGATTCGGCAGTAATATTACCTATCGGCAGGCAATAAAGTTAGGCTTTAATCATATTGCGTTAGCTATCGGTGCGGGAAGCCCAAATATCATCGATATAAAAAATAATTTGGCAAACGGAGTAAAAATGGCATCAGATTTTCTTATGTCGTTGCAATTAGGAGGAGCTTTTCAAGCTGAATCGATTACCAATTTACAAATAAGAATGCCAATAGTAGTAATCGGCGGTGGACTTACAGCAATTGACACCGCAACCGAGGCTTTACATTACTACGCGGTTCAAGTCGAGAAATTTGCTTCTCGGTATAATATTTTAGTTAAACAATCGGGACCAGAGTATATGGAATCGGCTTGGACACCGGAAGAGAAAGAAATAGCAAAAGAACTATTAGAGCATGAAAAATTGCTAAGTAAAACGAAGAATAAAATCGATTGTTTAAAAAAAATAGGCGGAGTAAAAGTATTATACCGAAAAACTTTAATTCAGTCTCCCGCTTATAGGTTAAACCATGAAGAAGTGGAAAAAGCTTTTGCCGAAGGCGTTGAGTTTATCGAAAAGTTTATACCAGATGAAATTTTGACCGATCGTTATGGTAATACCAAAGGGATTAAAGGATATATCGAGCAAGAAGAAAAGATTATTTCGGCAAGAACGGTATTAATTGCTGCGGGAACAAAACCTAATTCCGTTTTAAATAAAGAAGACCCAACTAATTTCCACGATTTCATAAATAAACCTCCGGATAATGTTACTGTCTTGGGCGATGTTAATCCCAAATACTCCGGTAGTGTCGTGAAAGCTATTGCAAGTAGTAAAAATTCTTACCAAGCAATTACTGAAAAACTTGAAAAATTAGTGCCGAAATATGAGCCTGGTTTTTTGCGACATTTAAAGAATAAATTCAGTGCAAGAATTGTTGACATGGCAAAATTAACTCCATCAATATATGAGATAATAGTTAAATCCCCTCTTTCCGCTAATAATTTTTCACCCGGTCAATTCTATCGATTGCAAAATTATGAAGTTTCTACGAAAAACAAAATGTTAATAGAACCGATAGCTCTAACGGGAGCAAAGGTTGACAAAGTGCGGGGAACGATTTCCCTAATTGTTTTAGATGTCGGATCATCCTCGAAATTGTGCTCTTACCTTAAGAAGGACGAACAGGTAGTGTTAATGGGACCAACGGGAGAGCCGACGGAAATTCCTTATGAAGAAACCGTAATGCTTATTGGCGGAGGTTTGGGCAATGCCGTACTGTTTTCTATCGGTCAGGCGATGAGGAAAAATCGGTGCAAAGTTTTATATTTTGCCGGGTATAAAAAAACGGAAGATAGTTATAAAATAACCGAATTAGAAGATGCGGCAGACATTATAGTGTGGGCTTGTAACGAAAAAAAAATTAAGACTACACGAAAGCAAGACTTTTCGTTTCATTCCAATATCATCCAAGCAATTGATTTTTATCGTAAACAAAAATCTGCGCGCATTAATTTATCTGAGGTTGATAGGGTAATAGCAATCGGTTCCGATTCGATGATGAGTGCGGTTAATAATGCAAGAAAAACAATATGGAAAACGTTATTTAAAGAAAGCACCAAATTCATTGCTTCGATTAATTCGCCGATGCAATGCATGATGAAAGAAATCTGTGCGCAATGCCTGCAAAAACATGTAGATCCCGTTACTAAACGGGAAACCTTTGTTTATAGCTGTTCTGGGCAAGATCAAGACATGAATTCGGTTGATTTTTGCCACTTAAAACAAAGGCTTAAGCAAAACTCGATACAAGAAAAGTTGATGGCGAAATCAATAACAACAAGCTACTTGTGATTATGTTTCACGTGAAACATTATTCAAACTTTTGATCCTGATCTTTTAACATAAAGTGGAAGTAATGTCGGCACCCCCTCTAAAACGGGAGTAACGATAACACCCATAGTTAAGCCGTAAACTATACCGGTATCGCACACACTTTTGATCCTGATCTTTTAACATAAAGTGGAAGTAATGTCGGCACCCCCTCTAAAACGGGAGTAACGATAACACCCGTAGTTAAGCCGTAAACTATACCGGTATCGCACACACTCTTTATAATAGCATCTTTGGTTGATTTTTCTTTAATTCTTCTGATGGAAAAATCGCTTACTTGAAATAATAAAACGGCGGCAGCTAAGGATCCGGCGATTATTCCGGATAATTTCAGGTCTTTAGAAGCCGCATAAGAAATTCCAAAAACAATACCGCTCCAAGTTAAAAAGCTTGAAATACCGGTTGACAAAACAGTATTTTCGGTACTAATTTTTTTCTTGCTAAACAATAAAAAGGGTACGAAGTTAATGATAGGATTAATACCTACAATGGAGAGCAGTCCATAAACTTGAGCGATATTCAAATTTTTAGTCATTTTTTCCTCCTAAATTTATTAAATACGGTTACAATAATAGCATAAATTTGAAAATTTACTTTGAAAATTTACTATGTTATATCCTAAACCAAGACCTAAAGCAGGAGCAAAAGCAGTCTTTAAGATGAATTAATCGGACCCCGCCATAATTATTCTGCTTTAATGCTTTTTAAGTTAACCGGTTCCTCATAACGTTCCCGATGGCAGGAACAACGGTAATACCAGTAATTAAACTGTAAACTACTATCAGCAAGAGCTTGTTCAGTTGATTCTCCTTGAACTTTTTCTATGGCAAAAATGCCTACTTGAAGCAACAAAACGGCAGCGGCAGCAGATCCCCCGATTATTCCTGATAATTTTAGGTCTTTGGAAAAAGCATAAGAAATTCCGAAAACGATCGCACCGTAACTTGCAATATTTGAAACGTTCATCAGCAAAATACTGGTTGCAATCCTTATTAAAATTAGAAATTATCAAACATAATTCAAATTTTCATTTATAATCATATGTCCCGGTAAAGGTGCTTTAACATTAACTATTTTACCGCCAGGTAATTTAAGTTGCAGAGAGTAAGCATGAAGTGCTAATTTCGCTTTTGTTTTACCGTATTTTTTATCTCCATAAATGGAGTGACCTGAATATTTCATATGAGCCCGTAATTGATGTTTTCTCCCGGTTATCGGCCGTAATTCCATATTCGACAAATTATGTTCGGGAAAAAATTCCAACAATTTAAAATGTGTAATTGCCGTTTTACCTTCGTTTTCATCGGGAAAAACCAATTCTTGACCGTTATAAAATTTACTTTTCAACGAAATTTCTATTTTTCCCGTTTTTTCATCCGGCTTTCCCACAACTAAAGCCCTATATATTTTTTCGATTTTCCTATTCGCAAACAACTCTGCTAAAAAACGAGCCGTTTCCAACGTACGGGCCAACATTAAAATTCCGCTCGTATCTTTATCCAGCCTGTGTACTATTTTCGGCGTTTCGTTATTAATTTTATCGAAATTTTCCAAAATGTCGCTTATGGCCGTACCAACCTTGGATCCCCTTTGTACGGCTACCCCGCCAGGTTTATTAAGCACGATTATATGCTCGTCCCTATACAAAATCGGGCAATTAAAATTACATTTCATTACTCGGTGTTTCTCCCGTTGCTTTCTTTCGTCAAACGAAATTCTATCGTCAATTAATAAGTTTTGGCCCCTTAGGATTTGTGTGCTCGAAAATACTTTACTTCCGTCTAAAGTAATTAATTTCCTTCGCAAGTACTTTTCCAGCAACGACTGAGGGATGTTATTCAATATATTTTTTCTGATATATCGATCTATTCTGATGTTATTGTCACTTACCGTAACTTTTTTAACCATGTCGATATTAATAAAATGTACATATTAATGTAGTATAACATCTACATATCGTCTAAACATTAATGTATTTTCAAAAAAGCAAAATCGTAATTATAGTTTCGACAAATAAAACCCGCTTGGTACATTTTTGCAACCAAGAGTTACTGTCAAAACAGGAAATTAGTAATGACTTAGACAGCATAACAAAACTTGAAAAGTATGTAAACAAAAATAAAAAAAGTTCGGTATACATAACATACGAACCTTCAGACGAAGATTACAAACATCATTATTTAAATATACCGATAACGAGCAATAAAAATTCTTTTTTAAACACTATAGTTTGTAAAGAAAAGCTGCGACAAGCAGCTTTTGCAGAATTAATATTACTTAATAAAAATCACTACCTTAGCGTAACCCCTATTATCAATCCCGATTGGGTTAATTTTGCAAATAACATACATAAACAACTAAAAGGTTTTATTATCGCCCCGTTGGAATATAAGCAAGTAATCCAAGTTTTATCTTTAGGTTTAAACTCTCCCTCCGCAAGTGAAAAAACAGACTTGCTATTAATGTGTAATAAACAGGAAGTAGAAGTCGTAATTTACCGTAACGGTGTTTTTCTAAGCCACCATTCTAAAAAATTAGAAAAAGAAAAAAATACGACAATATATTCGGGTTACATAAAGGAACATTTCGACTCCGTAGTAAATGATTTGAATATCAAAAAAAACGCTACGTTAAACGGTTATATCATAGCTCCCAATGCAATAAAAAATAAGTTGTTTTTACATAATTTTAACCGGGAGAACGTCGTAATTATTTCACCTTACGAAGCGGGAATAATGTTAGATTTAGATTGGTTAATCGCACAAAACGAACTTAATTGTAATTTACTTTCAGTAAATAACATAGCAAATTCCGGTAAAAGCAACTTTTTGTTTAACAGCTATCAAGCTAAGAAAAAAAACAGAATTTTTATTCTGGAATCTTTAACGAATTTTGCAATGGCATTATCTGTCATGCTGTTCGTAATAATCGCGTTTTATATGAATAACAGCATATTCGGAGATTATCTAACGCAAATGGAACTGCTGGATGAAAACAGAACCAAACAAGACGAAATAAATAAGCTGGTGCAATCATACAGGAAAATAAAACACCTTACTTCTCAAAACATAACAAATTTCATTAACGCGTTAGATAGTAACGACGGAAACGAGGTGTTGCAGTATATAATAAGACTAAGTAAACAACACGACGATTTAATCTCAAGCATTAATTACAACAAGCGACAAAACAATGAAAAACCAGTTGTTAAAATACGTACTAAAAATAAACAATCAATAAAAAATAAAGAAAACGATTCTAAAATAAAAGCTGAAATTCACTATGAAGAAGATATACGTTAAGCTTTCATACTTATTTTTTTTATGTCTGTCATTATTGTTTTACTATTTAAACACCTCCACATTTAAGGAACAAATAGAGCTAGATAACAGCATAATAAAGTGGCGTAACGAACTTCTAACGGATAAAAAACAAGAACTGATCAGTAAAATTAAAGGCATGGAGCACTACGACCGTACTCTTACTCATCTTTCTTCCATTAATCAAATTATAGAAGATTTACTTAATTTAAAAAATGATCAACTTGAAAACTTAAAAATCAATCCAGTAGGAAAAAACAATAAAGATTGTGTTGGAGATTTATGTTTGTCATGGAGTGAAATTAAAATTAGTTTTACTTATTATAACGACGAATATGCCTCTTCTTTTATCGAAAATTTAAAAAATATCAATCGAATAGTTATTAAACAAATGGATATTGAAAAAGTCGATCAACAAAAAAAATCGGTTAACTTGCTTGCACAAAGCTATTCTTATGAAAGATAAATATCTTATTATTTAAAATAATTTAAAATTGCACACATTAAACCGAACACAATCTGCGATAAGCGAATTCATTGACACTTACTTGCCCAAAATAACAAAATTATCATCAATAGCCCGCTATAGCGCCTTACCAACAGGGAAATGCTTAAGAGGCCACCTAGTAATTAAAACGGCAGAATTTTTTGGAGCATCTCAAAAAAAGTCGCTAGCTTTAGCCGCAGCAATAGAATTAATTCACAGCTACTCGTTAGTGCACGACGATTTACCCGCATTAGATAATGACAAAATACGAAGAGGAAAATTAAGTTGTCACAAAAAATTCGGTGAAGCTAATGCGATTTTAGCAGGAAATTTTCTTTTAACGTCCGCTTTTAATATTATTGGCGAGTACTTACCTTGGGCAACCGGAAAAGTTGCAGAACTGACTAACAAAATGATTGAAGGTCAATCATGCGATTTAATGCTTAAATATAATGAAAATTTCGAAGACATAATCGAAGTATATAAAATGAAAACAGGTTCGTTATTTTCTTTATCTGCTCTTTTAGGAGGAAGTTCGGCAAATTGTGATTCGAAAATTATCGCCAAACTGGAAAAATACGGATATAAAATCGGCATAGCATTTCAAATGGCAGACGACTTATCCGATAACTTGGAATTAGTAAAAATTATAGGCAAAGAACAAATCATGTTAACAATCAATAAAACAATAAAGGAAGCAAAAGATATTGTTGGCTCGATAGACAAAATGTTTTTTTGCGAATTTGCCGATCACATTATGCAACTTGCCGAACCTTCAAATTATTCTTATATTTTAAAATAATGCTGATCATTATTTTAATACCCCTTATTGGGGCTTTGCTAGTGGCCTTATTCGGCAAGCAAAAATTATTCTGCAATTTAATTACCATAAGCACTTCGATATTATTATTAGTTGCTCTTACATTATATATTCAAGGATATTTCGAAATACACAGTACGATTCGAATACCGATAATTTTTCCCAATTCGGGATTATTTTTTTCCTGCTCTATCGAAGGGCTGGCTTTTGCTTTCACGATCTCTTTTTTATGGATTCTAGCCAATCTGTATGCTATAGGCTACATGAAAAACGCCCATGAAACTCATCAAAAACGCTTTTTCTTCTTTTTCACCTTATCTATTCCTTGTGCCCTGGGAATCGCTTTTTCCGGTAAATTAACTACGATGTTTGTTTTTTACGAACTGCTTACCCTTGCAACATATCCTCTTATTATAAACCGCGTTACAGAAAATACGTTGGCAGCAGGTAAAACCTATTTAAGATTTTTATTAGGAAGTTCGTTGTTACTCCTCCTCCCAGCAATAGCGGTTACTTACGTCTCGTTAAGTGGAACGGATTTCGATAACATAAAAAAAATTCCCGACGTTTATTCCGGCTCGATAAGTTCGATAATTTTTATAATGTTTCTTTATGGAACCGCTAAAGCGGGTGTTATGCCGGTCCATAAATGGTTGATTACCGCAATGATTGCACAAACCCCGGTCAGCGCTTTGTTACATGCGGTGGCAGTGGTAAAAGTGGGAGTATTTCTGATTATCAAAACCGATTTTTATATTTTCGGCACGGAATGGATCAAAGAACAAAATTGGTTGGTTTTTCTTGTAAGCTTTACGATTATCGCATCGTCAATTGAGGCATTCAAAGCGACTCACTTGAAAGTAAGATTGGCTTATTCGACGATAAGTCAACTTTCATATATAATATTGTTTGCCATAATATCAGAAAACGTAATGTTGCCGATAACCTATATGGTCTTACATGCTTTTGCCAAAATAACTTTGTTTTTTGCTGCTGGCGCAATATCGACACAAGCAAAAACACAAGAAATTAGCCAACTGGGCGGAATAGGAAAATCAATGCCTTGGACGATGACTTGTTTTGCCGTATCGGCATTTTCTCTGATAGGACTTCCTTTCACGGGAATGTTCGTAGGAAAAACGTTCCTGTTAACAAGCGCGGGGACCAGTCATATGCATTTGTTTATCGTAGCGATAATAACTTGTAGCACGCTACTTAACACTTTATATTTCCTGCCGATTATTTATCACTCTTTTTTCGGTAATAAAATCCACAAATGTGCTGAGACAGATTGGGCGATGAGGTTGCCCATGGTTATTACCGCATGCTCCAATATTCCAGCATTTTGGATTTTTATAGGATATTAATTACTTTGCCTCATGATAAAAAAGTAACGCTTATTGAAAATGTTACCATTTTATGATATGGTTAACAATTAAATTTTTATTTTAAACATGGAAGGTTCAGGATATTCATTTGCAGGAGCAGCGGCGAGTTATGTGGGAACAGGTTTTGCAGGAAAGTTTTTTGCCGATGAAAGTGTAAAAAAGATACTAAGCAACTTAAAAGAAATGGAAAACCTTCTGGCAATGTTTAAAGCATTAGGACAAGGTTTGGGAAAAGAACAACTTGACGAAGTCTTAACCCAAGCAAATGATGCCTTAAGTTCGTGGAAACCCACTGTTGAAACGCTACTAACCAATTTGCAGCAAATAAACCAATCGGAAATAGGCGGAATATTAGTTGAATTCACAAAAGAACAAGCAAAATTAATCGAGCTAAAACAGATAAAGGCAAAAGCACAAAAAACACTAGGTGAAGCAGAAAAACTAACAAAAAAGAGTGATATATTAAAAGAAATAATTGACTCATTAAAGAAAAAGCTACAGGAAAAATTAGAGTCTTATGGAGAAGAAATTCACGAGCAATCAGTAGAAGAAGAGCGAGAACAAACTAAAGACCATAAAAGCTCATCAGATTCCACATCATTTTACACAACAACAACAAGCCAGCAAACCATTAATTCTTTTGTTTCAACCAGGATAAATTCAGAACAAGGTTCTGCTTCCAGCCATAATATGATTCCGGGTAACCAAAGTGAAAACAGCCAAGACCAAACTATGGAAGGTAGTGACACCACAACAGTTAAACAATCCTTATTGGACCAAGGTGATACCGACCAAGATCCGCCGGAAGAAAATCGGACATTTGATCGGGGAAAAAGGGAAATAAGTTCATCGCCAACAACACAATACGATTTAGGACAATCAAGCCAAGAAAACTACAAGCAAGCAGAAGCCAAATTAATACTTAAAAAATTAAAACAAGATCTTCTAATTTTAAAAAATCATACAATTAAAGAATTGGAAAGTTACTTTACGAATGCTATTAAGCAATTAACGGAATACGAAGCTAAACACTCCAAATTTGCCGAATTGGTAAAAAACCTACAAAACGCTGTTGCACAAGGTAATACGACGTTGCGAACAATACAAAATACAGCTTCCAATACAACTAAAGATATAACAGGAATAAAAGAAGATTTGAAAAAAACAACGGAAAAGTTAAGGAAAAGTATAACATCCGTTACCCAGGAAATAACCAGAGCCGTTAGTGATTTTACCGGAAACAATAATTTATTAACTGCCAGTATTAATCACTTGGAAGGCTTTATTACATGCATAGAACGTAATATAACAGAAAGAAATCTTACTAGCTTAGGTATAACTCGAATAAATAACGATAACGAATTAAACCGATGGTTCGATAATTTTTTGGAAAATAACGGTTATAAAAAAACAGACGAAATAAAAATCTTTAGTTGTAATAAACCGGAGGATTTAAAGCATTGCATTAGAGTAATTACTTCCACACTCGAAGAGCGCAAAAATCAATTGGCAAGGTGTTATACCAGCCAAGAAATAAAGGACGGAATCGAATCGCATTTTAACAGTTGTATAGAAGCTTTAAACATTAATACAGAAGGTGTAAACGAAGATGATACAGAAGTAGTTACTTTATTAGAAAAAGTTAAAACGGCACATTCACATTTAGTTAGGTTAAAAGAAGAAAAATTCGATCAATTACAAAAAACAATAACCGGCTTAGGTAACATGGCAGAACAAGCGCAACAAACTTGCAACAACTTAAACATAGCCGCTCAAGCGGGAAAACAAGCAGCCGACAGGTTCCTTCCAAGTAATAACATAACTTATTTCGTATTACTCGGTACAGGATATCTTACATCCATAATTGCAGCTACCGTATTATATTATCAATCCCCGAAAATATTTAACAATATTTCGCTAAGTAACCCTCATATAGCTATTTCCAGTGCACTTTTTGCTTTTTCCATTATCTTTCTATTGTTTGCCAACAGGTCGCGCGCCCAAATCGTAGAAAATCAAAATAGAAACGACATAATTAAAATATTCCTGTCGGCCATACCCCTAGCTACCACTATTATAGCCTTCGGAATATTCCTCTCCAGGTTCATCCCAAATTTCATTACTCCTCCCAAGGTATTGGTTTTTCATGGATGGCCTCTGGAAAGCATTATGGTTTACGGAGCGGTTGCAATATTTTTGCTAATCATATCGGTTACAGGAGTTAAATTGGTCATTGATAAGTTTAAAGCAGGTATTAAAGGCGGTGATAACAACATACCAAACCTGAAACTCGACGCAGATATAACATCTGTTGCGACAACAGGAATTCTCGTAGAATAATAAAAGAAATAGAAAAATTTTTAGCTAAAAGTATAAATTTGAATATAATTTTTTATCTTGCTAAAATGGCTTGGGTTCGTATCCGTTATCCAAGCTTGGCATTTTTCTTTTAATATTGCGGAAAACAATACGGAACGATTTTCACTATCCAAATGAGAAACTATATCGTCAAGTAGTAATATCGTATCTTGTTTAATTGCTGCCAGTATTATCGCGATCGTCATTAGCTTTTGTTCACCTGTTGAAGATAACAATGCCGAAATATTTTTAACTTTATTTAATGCGGTGAAATCACTTTTATGTACTCCGTAGCCAGTTTTTTTAGTGAGAAGATCAGTTTTTCTTCCTTTTTTTAATTTTATTAAAAAAACATCTTTTTTTTCATTTTGCCTAATCAATTCTTCAACTTCACCATTTATCATGATTTTAACATAGTTAAACCGGTTACAATCAATACGTTTTTGTAGGTAACCAACCGTATCCAACCTGGCCTCTGCAATTTTTATCCCGGCATTAACCATTTTAATCTCCAAACCAGAAAGCCAATAATCATCGTCCGTTTTATCTTTTAACAGTTTCATTCTTTCTTGCTTTGCATGTTCATATATGGAAATATTTCGAGCGTGATCCGGGTTAAATGAAAAAACAATTCGATCAAAAAAATCTAAGCGGCTTTTCCTATTCCCAATAAATAAAGTGTTCATTTGGGGAATCAGCCAAATTATGTTGATAATTTTTGCTAACTCTATTTGCCTTTTTCGTACTTTATGATCAATTTTAATTATTTTATGCTCACCATCAAAACCGACTCCAACATTATAAATATCATTTCTATTTACTACATTGGCATTTACTGCCCAATTCGAAGTGTTATTAAAGGAGATGTCTCTCAACTGAGCGGACCTGATACCCCTGCCCGGAGAAAGTAAAGATATAGCTTCCAATATATTTGTTTTACCTATTCCGTTTTTTCCTAAAATCACTACCGGCAATCCGTCACTAATCAACTCGAATTGTTTATAATTACGAAAATTGTTTAAAGTGATTTTGCGAATATAGCTATTATCTTCCAACCTTACTTTACCAAATCAGTAATATTTGCCCACTTAAAATTTTGTTCTCGATTAACAAATTTAGCCAAATGTCCAATAGTTGAAACCTTTACCACAACCAACACATGATCTTGATGCTTATGTAGAACGTTGATTTTCTCTCGCATTACTTGGTGGCTATTAAAATTATTTTCGATCACTAAATCGGGAACAATAACATTAATTTGCTTATAATGAGCAAGATATTCGGTAGCTTTGTCAAAGCTGCAAAGCATTTTATCGTTTTCGGCAAGTGTTTCCATAATACCGTCTTCCGAAAAAGAATCACTATCGATATACATCCTGGAATAATCATCTTCCGATTTTAACAATAGCAATTCCAAATTTTCTTTACTCTTTTCAGTCAGATCTAAAAAAACATTGTGTTTCTGACCAAAACCGGTAACTACTTCGCTCAAATTTTGACCTTTTTGCAAAAATCCTAAAGACACTTCCAACGGAAGATTGTGAAATACCGCATTATTAATAAGGTAACGCCAATCTAAACTGATAACTAAAAACGATACTGTTTTCATATGTTCTTTTGCTTCTTCATTTGATTCTTGCTTCAGAGGAATTTCTTTCTTATGTTCTCTTAACATTAAAGTATAATGTTTATTTTGTTCAAAATTACTTTGCTTGTTTAAGAAATAAAAATTAGCAAGAATAAAAAACAAAACCCCAACTAAAAAAACATTGATTAATATGAGAATTTTTTTACGCACTATCTGCCAAACTATTTATTAGAATTCAGTGTATTATAACCTGTTGCCAGGTCAATTGCCTTGCTCAATTGCCGATCTTCTTGCTTGGTGTTAAAAATTTCTATGTCCGGTTTAATTCCCATACCGTCAATGGTATGCCCGTTAGGAGTGAAATAAATAGCGGTTGTTATTTTTATTGCTCCATAACCTTCTTTAAGCGGAATAACACTTTGCACCGATCCTTTTCCAAAAGATTTTTGCCCTACGATAACGGCCCTTTTGTTATCTCGAAATGCTCCCGCGATTACCTCCGGTGCCGAAGCGGTATTATTATTAATAAGCACGACCAAAGGTAAATTAATGTGATTACCGTTATTCGATTTATAACTGTGTTTGTTTTTTTTGCTTTGAGTAATAGTGATTTTAGTCTCTTTCGGTAAAAATATTTCCACAAAAGATATAGCTTGATTGAAAATTCCTCCGGAATTATCGCGCAAATCTAATATTATCGACTTTACATAAACTTCATTCAAACTTTTTTCTATTTTTTCCTTAACCGCTATATCAGTTCCTTGAACAAAATTGTTAATTTTAATATACAAAATATTATTATCCAATAATTTATCCTCAATCATATCGGTTGCAATTACTTCACTGGAAAGAAAGTACTTCAACTGTTTTTTTCCTCGAAGGACTTCTATCAATATCGTTCCCTCAGAGTTAATTTCCTTCGTTATTTCTAAAAACGAAAGATTATTTTTTTCGTTTATCGACAATATTATGTCACCTTTCATCAAGCCTTGTTTTTCCGCAGGCGATTCCTTGAGAACCGATTTGATAAGAATATTTCCGTTTTTTTTTCTTTCAAGTTCGATACCAATACCTCGATACTTTCCCTTATTACTTAAGCGTATTTTTTTAAATTGCTCTTCCGTTAAATAATGAGAATTATCGTCGAGTTTTTCCATTATTCCTTTTATTGCAACCATTACTAGTTGTTTTGACGATAAACCGTTTATATACTCTTGCTCTACTTTGTAAATTACTTTTTTAAGTACACTAACCGTGTCATCACAAAATGCTAATGTCGGTAATAATATATTAATTATTATTAGTGTTTTTATGCAGTCCTTTTTTGACATTTTTAACATATTTCGTTACAATCAAGGTTAGTTCGAATTGTGAGGTAGCAATGGGTTTTTTTATGCCGAAAGCCGTAGCAGTGTGGTTAATTGATAACACATCTCTTACTTTCGAGCAAATAGCACAAGCATGCTCTTTTAATACGTTGGAAATTCAAGCAATAGCCGACGGCGAAATAGCGTCCAACATCATCGGTTGCAATCCAATTACCACCGGAGAATTAACCAAAGAAGAATTACACAAGTGCGAAGCGAATCCGAAGCAAGTATTAAAATTATTAAATATTGTAAAAAAACCGCAGAAAAAAAAGTCTTACATTCCTATTGCAAGACGCAAAGCAAAACCCGATGCAATATTTTGGTTGCTGAAATATTACCCAAGCTTAAGCTACAAGCAGATTATCAAGCTTATCGGGACTACTAGCACCACCATAGAGTCAATAGCTAAGCGGACTCATCGTAATATGTCCAGTATAAATCCAAGAGATCCCGTTCTTCTAAAATTATGTTCTAAAGAAGATTTGGATGACGAAATATTAAAAGCTAAAATTTCCAACGATCAAGAGCATAAGTACGACGAAGCAAGAAAAGAAGAACTGCATAACTAATTTTTCATTTTTTAACAACCTTAGTAAAACTGTTTGCTAATAAAAAGCATTGTCATTTAAATTTATAAAACCGTTAACAAATTCTGAAACTTAAGTGTACAGCTAAAAGAAGAGATGGTTGACTTTTACTCAACTCTTACTAGATTTTATTTTTTATCAGCTTAATATGTTTAAGGGAGATTACATAAAAATAATAGTTTCGACAATAGTATTAGTCATACTGGTAATAACTGTTTTTTACCAACTAAATAATCAAAACATCAAATCAAAACAGGATTTTTCATTCGCCGTAGGTGAGTTTGCCGCAAGAATAAAAAGCATGGAAGAAGATAGTTACGTTTATTTGAGACTAAGTTTAGTGCTCGAGATGAGTAATTATAAAGATGTAAAAATCGCAAAAAAAAATGAAGCAAAAATAAAAGATATCATATATGATTACATTTACTCGTTAACAAAAGAAAACGTCGATAAGGGAAGCGCAATTTATTTTCTAAAAGAAGGAATAACATTAAGGATTAACAAGGTACTCAGCCCAGTCAAAGTAAAAAACATATTGTTTAACAATTTTGCGGTGGAGTAATAATTATGAATATACGTTTGTTATTATCAGAAAAAAAAGAGTCTGTAAAAACCGAGGGTTTAAAACTAATACGACAGCAACTTAACAAAACACTTATCGATAAACTTAGCTTATTAAACGATTACGCTAAAAAAAACGTCGAATACAGTATAGTAAATTTAACAGAGTATGAGTCAAAAAAAGATCGTTTTTTAATTTAAAAACAAATGGCGAACACCAAAACGAGTCAATTCTAATAGAAAAAAACGCAATAAATATTATTATAAAACTCTTTTTCGGTGAAACAAAATCATCAGGTTGTTTCGAAAAAACTTCTATTACCAAATTAGAAAGCGTAGCCATAGCAAAAGTTTTCAAATCCATAACTTCGGCCCTTAATGAAACCTTTTCTACCTTTGCCGATTACAAGTTGAATTTAATCGAAAAAAACTATAAATCACTGCCGTTACGCATTACGTATGAAGAAAAAGAATCCGGATTTTTTTTACTTAATTTTTCGGAAAATTTTATAAAATCTATGTACGAAAAACACAATCAATATCATACTAAAGAGGATAACTTCGATTTGATACCATTAAGGCTAAATGCATCACTTAAAAGAAAAATAATTAATTTAGCATCGTTAAAAAAACTATCCGTCGGAGAAGTGATTGATTTTAACGATGACAATATATATTTATGTTCCGACAAGGTTAGCATATACCGCGGTAAAATAGGAGTCGTAAATAATACGAGAGCGATTAAAATAGGAGGAGAATTTTCATGATCGATTATCTAATACTGGCTTGCTTATTTCTTTTAATTATCTACTGCAGCGTATTATCAGTTAAATTAAAAAGTTTGAAACTAAGTTATATGGAAATAACTTACCTTGTAAAAAAACTAAAATCCAAACTCGTAGTTGCTAAAAGCGAAAGTAACATGATAATTAATTCGCTGGACGAATCAGTGCAAAAATGTATATCGACCAAAGAAAAAACCGAATTAACGATAGCGGATTTGAAATTTATGAGCGAAAGAGCGGATAAAATAATCGGCGAGCTTTACAACATTATACAGGTAAACCGAAAAAGCGACAACGTAAGTTCTTTTAAAGAACTGCTGCTAAAAATAGCAAAATGAATCCTGCAAAAAAAATTAATCGGCTCTTCGATAATTTTCACTATGTTTAGCCAATAATCCAGTGGCAAAAAATTTTCCCTTGACAAAATGTCCGTCCGCTACCACTCCGTTATTTTCCTTAAATAAGTTGGGTAAAACTTTTTTAGTATAGATCACGGGTATAACGTTTTTGTTATCGGTAACGTCAAAACTAATTCGAGAGTTCGTCCTTACTATACTACCCAAAACTACTATCCCTCCGAGACGGATTTTTTTGTCGTTTCGAATATTTGCAGATAACAATTCGGTCGGGTAATAAAAAAACGAGATATTATCTCGCAAACTACCTGCTATTATCACTATTCCCACAATACAAAACGTAAGTAATAAAGTTAAAGAAAATAAGCGTTTATATTTTTTTTTCACATTAAGATTATATCTTGATCGGTGTATTTTCAAAGTTTTTTATGATATAATGTTAATCAATTAATATTTGCAGGAAGAAGAAAGCTTGTGTTTACTCGTTTGGTAAACCGCCGGTTACTTATCGGCCAATCTAATAAAAACAAAACGATATATAAAGAAACTATAGAACAGGTTTCAATCGAGTTAAAAGGTGAAAAGATAAATCAAACATATCGCATCTCAAAATCTTTTCACAAGAATAAAGAAACAGTTATCCTTTTTCCAAGAAATACCGGATGGAGCGCAGGTTATCCGGATATTAATGACCTTACATACGAACTTAGCAATTACAACATTATCCTGGTAGATTACTTGGGCTACGCCAATAACGTTGATAAAAACGGAAATCGCAATGTCCCGAAAAAATGCCAGCCTTTGCAGTTCGACCACGTGGTGGAAGCGGCGGAAAAAGTAACCGAAAAAATACTGGAAAAGCTAAAAACATCATACAGTACCGATGACGATAAAGAACTAAAACAAAAAGTCACCCTATGGGGAGCTTCCATGGGGTCAATGGTCGTAACAAAAATCGCATCTCGTAATGAAAAAAAGGGGGGAGCTCTATTTAAAAAAGTAATAGCGGTTGCTCCCGTTATTAATGTCGGTTCTGCTGCCAAAAATTCAATAACAACAACTAATCTTACCAAAATTTATTTTTCCAATTTCAATTGGACGTTAAGGCCTTTCATCCTTTTTATTATTGCAACTTCTACGATTTATTCGATTCTTGCCGGCATAATTTTCGGTATTTCATATGCAAGTTTTAAGCATGGAGCAAACTTAATCAAAACCGAAAGTTTAAAATACGCGGGAATTATTGGTTTAATATTTCCCGTTATTTTAATTTCCACTGTAACAGTTATAGCACTATATCAAGCATCAAAAATCGGGGTAAATAAACAAGATATGGAAAACTTAAAAGAACAACCGTTATCAATTATGCAAGTGAAAGGAGACTGGCTCTGTAGCATAAAAAATAGTAAAAAGTTATTCGGAAAGAAAAGTAACGTAAAATTAACATATTTTACTGATAACCCCAACGAAGAAAAAAACGCCCAAAAATCTTATCAAGAGAAAAAAGTAGATACAACAATCTGCAATAATGGACATGTAGCACATATGCACCTAATTTCAAACTTAGAATTAACAATTGTTAGTTAACAAACACAATCAGTGTAATTCTTCTTCTATTCGCATCAGTTCGTTATACTTGATAACCCGTTCGTACCGACAAAGAGAGCCGGTTTTAATTTGACCGCAAGAAGTTGCAACCGCAATATGGGCAATAATCGTATCTTCAGTATCTCCTGAGCGGTGAGAAACTATCGATTTATAATCATTTTTTTTCGCTATCTCCATGGTTTCCAAAGTTTCCGTTAAGGTACCAATCTGGTTGGGTTTGATTAAAACGGCATTGGCAATATTATTCTTTATTCCGTCGGTTAAAATACCAGGATTGGTAACAAAAACATCATCTCCTACCAATTGAATTTTTTTCCCTAACTGTTTGGTCAAGTATTTCCAACCGTTAACATCCAGTTCATCCATACCGTCTTCAATTGAAATAACCGGATATTTATTACACAAATTCAAGTAGTAATCGGTCAAACTTTCATAATTTAAATTCTTCCCGTCAATTTTATAAGTAGCAGAATCACTTCGATAAAAAGTGGAAGCGGCCGCATCGAGCGCTATACTAAAATTTCCGTCATATCCTGCCAATTCCATCGCTTTCACCAAATAGCACAAAGTCTGTTCGGTGCTATTAAAACTTGGTGCAAAACCGCCTTCATCTCCAACCGCCGTACTATAATCTTCTTCGGATAAAAGATTTTTTAAAGTATGAAAAACCTCTGTCGATTTTCTAATCATTTCTCTAAAGCTTTTTTCCCTACGGGGAATAATCATAAACTCTTGCACATCCAACTCGTTGTTTGCATGTACGCCTCCGTTAATAATATTGATCATGGGAATCGGCATAAGAAATTTTTCATCTTCGGATAAATATTTATAAATCGGCATTTCTTGTGATGCTGCGGCAGCTTTTGCTACGGCCAGAGATACTCCTAAAATTGCATTAGCACCTAAGCCAGATTTATTTTCGGTGCCATCCAAATCGATCATCGCCCGGTCAATTTTTTCTTGTTCGGCAACTTCCATTCCTATAATCAAATTACTTATTTTACTGTTTACCGAATCGATAGCTTTAATTACACCTTTTCCCAAGAATCTTTTTTTATCGTTATCGCGAAGTTCCATAGCTTCATGCAAGCCGACTGAAGCCCCCGAAGGAACCTGCGCTTTACCAAAATATTTTTGTGCCCGAACTTCAACTTCTATTGTCGGATTACCTCTGCTATCCAATATTTCTCTTGCCCATACTTTGGAAATCTTCGGCATAATTTTTTGTCGTTAAAGAAAGTGTTAAGGCTATACAACTTTTTTAATTTAGACTACAGTAAACTAAAACATTTTTTAGCTAATAATGAACTTATCGAAAATAACGGCAGGAAAAAACGTCCCCGAAGAAGTAAATGCGGTAATAGATATTGCTGCCAATTCGACCCCGATCAAATATGAAATAAATGAAGAAACAGGTGTTCTCACCATAGATAGGTTCTTACCAGTAAGCATGCATTACCCTTGTAACTACGGTTTTATTCCCCATACCAAAGGAGGCGACGGCGATTACATCGATGTTCTGGTTATCACGCGCTATCCTCTTCTTCCTCAATCGGTAATATCAGTACGACCGATAGGAATACTTATAATGGAAGACGAAGGAGGAAAAGACGTAAAAATACTTTCGGTGCCAATAACTAAAATCGATTGTTATTACGAAAGTATTTTAAATTACAGTGATTTGCCGCAATTACAAATTAAACAAATAGAGCATTTTTTTACCAGATACAAAGACCTAGAAAAAGATAAGTATGTAAAAATCACAGGTTGGGAAGATAATAAATCGGCAAAAGATTTTATTACCAAATCATTAATAACTTAAAGTAGAAGCTTAACTTTATTTTTCTTGTTTTTTTCTAATTCCTTGAAAAAATTCACTAAGCAGTTGTGAACATTCTTTTTCCATAAATCCCCCGTATATTTCCGGTTTATGGTGGCAAGAGGAATTATTAAGTACTTTTGGTCCGTTATATATCGCTCCCGTTTTTACGTCATAAGCACCAAAATAAAGCCTTCTTATTCTGGCAAGCGAAATAGCACCACTACACATAACACAAGGCTCTAAAGTCGTATAAATATCGCAATCAACCAAAAAACGTGATTGAAGCTTAGAATGAGCATTTTTTATTGCAACCAGTTCGGCATGAGCAGTAGCGTCATTTGATAAATTAATCAAATTGCCAGATTGAGAAATAACTTTATCACTCCTAACTATTACCACACCAACCGGTACTTCTCCGTTTTGCATTGCCATTTTTGCTTCTTGCAATGCAAAGCGCATAAAATTATACAATTACTACCCGAAAAACTTTATGTTTAGTTTAAACCATCTTCTTTTGCAACAGATTGAATATACGGAACAATTAATCTCATCAATTCTTGAGAATATTGTCTTCTGTCAGCTTCGGATAACTTTCCGTCTTCACCCGCTTTATTCACCATCGAAGTTATTATGTTTTGCAAAGGATTGTTGATTTCAGTCATAAATTTCTCAATCATAGCGTTGGATTCATGACTCGATAGCCTCATGTCTTTAGGTAAATCCGCCATCATTTCGGTAAATATTTCTTTCATATTTGCATTATTCATTTTACTTTCCTTTTTGTTATAACCAACTTTTATATTAAATTATTATCACTAAAAATTTACAAACTTTATCTGGAAATAAAGAAAAAAATCTTATACGATTAAAATCGATTAAACTACATATAAATTATGACTTCTATAAAATTACCCTCTCCTCCAAAAGCGGTAGCATCTTACGAACCTTATGTAAAAGTTGGAAATCTTATTCACATATCGGGACAAATCCCCATAAAAGATGGAAAACTTGAGTCTTCGGTAATCGGTAAGTTAGGCGAGAAATTTTCTGTTGAAGAAGGACGAAAAATTGCCGAAATATGTACGTTAAACATGCTATCGCAACTAAACGATGCCTGTGGCGGACAACCAGAAAATACACAATTTAGTAAAGTAAAAAAGTGTGTTAAGCTCAACATATTCGTTAATTCGACCGCCGATTTCATCGAACAACCTCTAGTAGCAAATGCCGTTTCGGAAACGATTCTGCAGCATTTAGGACCTGAAAAAGGAAAACATGCCAGAGCGGCAGTAGGGGTATATCAATTACCGAAAGGAGTGGCAGTAGAAGTTGACGGAATATTTGAGATTTAAAGTGTATGGAACGAATTATTCCATACACATAGCAATTATGAACATGATTTTATTAAGATGTGAGTAATATGTTCACGTTATTATCTTATTATTCGATTATTGATTTCTCGAATATTAACTATTAAATTATTATTAATAATAGCGTAGACTTAAGTTAAAGAGTACATGCCTAGGCATATACTCTTAATGTAACGGGTATTACATTTGTAGTATAATTGTAAAATGCAGGAATGCAACTAATAGACGGAAAAAAAATAGCGAAAAACTTACAACAGCAATTAAAAGAAAAAATTTCTACCTTTCTCAGCGCACCAAAATTAGTCGTAATATTAGTAGGTGATAACCTTGCCAGCACAGTCTATGTAAAAAACAAAAAGAAAAAAGCTCAAGAAGTCGGCATTGACTCTTCGGTAATTACATTACCAAAAGAAGTTTCGAAAGACGAATTAATAAAAAATATAAAAAATTTGAATGACGATAAATCGGTAAACGGAATATTAGTTCAGCTTCCTCTTCCACCTCACATAGATCAGTTTGCGATAATTAACGCTATCGACCCCGTCAAAGACGTAGATTGCTTTCACAGCAAAAATGTTGGTAATTTTGTTATCGGAAAGAATAATTTTATTCCATGCACTCCTTATGGCTGTTTATATTTGATAAAGCACACGTTGAAAAAATCTTTATCAGGGTTAGATTCATTGGTAATCGGTCGATCTAATATTGTCGGTAAACCGATGGCACAACTATTACTGCAAGAAAACTGTACAGTAACAATAGCTCATTCCCATAGCCAAAATATAGAACAAAAATGCAAGGAATCCGATATTATCGTCGCTGCCGCAGGAAAACCAAACTTGATAAAATGGGCAAAAAAAGGAGCGATCGTTATAGATGTCGGTATTAACAGTATTGGCGGAAAGTTAATCGGAGATGTAGATTTTTCCGCAGTAGCAAAAACCGCAGGAGCAATTACTCCCGTTCCAGGAGGAGTAGGACCAATGACCATAACGTTTTTGTTAATAAACACGGTTCTGGCAAGTTATAAGCAACAAGAAATAAAAAAAACGGTAGAAGACATAATAAAACCCCAGAATTAGAATACTTACAAAATTTTCATGATAACTCTCTACTTCAAAACAGTTAATGAAAGAAAAATTATGCCAAAAAGCAATAAAAGATTAGGTAAAGATCAACGTAACACAAGATATTTGGAAAGAGAAAACCAAAAAAGATTCAAGAAATATATGAAAATACCTGGGTGCATTTTCTTCTTACAAAGTTCAAATAAATTTAGGCCAAGAAAAAAATAATTATCTTTGGTTATTTGACCAAACAAAAAAACTATTAGAAAAAAATTTACAGTAAAACAAATTATAGAAGCATTAAGAAATAGAGCTAACTCCTTACTTCTTGGAAAGAACCAATTCCACATACCTGCTAACAGTAATTATCATTGGTCAACTCCCAATTCAGGCTTTACTCAAAATTTTACCACATCGGCTTCAGGTAAATCAGTTTCACAAGAAGAAGTGTTATGTAAAGCAAGAGATGAAACATGAAAAAATCCTTTTGCTAATGAAAAATGGCGTGCATGATCTTAAAGAAGTAGCAATGCATATAATAGTCAAATTTATTCTGATAAAAAATTAACGAATGCTTTACTGCAAAAAACAATATAGAGTTAAATAGGCTTAAAAAAAATAGCAATGAACACAAACAAGAAACATGCACACAAATAAATAAATTAGTAACAAGATACGAATATCAGTATAATACTTCCCCGGAAGAACCTAACTCAAATTATTCGTTGTTTTATAAGAAGCTTAAAGCAGGGAAGGTAAATTTAAAATTTTTCAAATATAACTGAAAACAGATCTTCAATTCCGCAGATTCAATTTTCGGTGTTATAGAATCATTAATAAATTTATCGTTGGAAGATTCTCTAAACGGAATTTTCATCTCAAAAAACTTTGATTACAGTATGGAAAAAATAACGAACCGATTATTGCTTATTATCCTCCCATCGCTATTATACCATCAATTCAACTAATCCTTCACAAATTACCCGCTATTGATATTCTGCCAGGGACAAGCAGGAGTAAGTAATTCCAACATTCAGTAATTACTACTGTAGCGTTTGTTTTGTACTATTTCCATAAATGCAGAACCGATTATAGCAGCGTTTCGCAAAAAGATTCAGAACAAACACTACCTGGGTGACCCAGATACTACTGAAGGCAAGCTTACTATCGAAGGTCATAATGTTTATTTAGAGCTAAACGGCAAAAAACATCAGTTAAAAGAAAGTGACATTAATACCACATTAAAAACACTGGATCAGTACCAAAGTTAAAATTAAAGTAATTTGGGGGCGAAAATATAAAAATAACAGAGGAGCTCAAAGAGAATGTGAAAAAACTTCTGAAACAACAAACTCAAGCTTCAAATGATAACGGCAAGAGTTTACTATGTTGCATACAAATCTTGGTCTGGAAACATACAAGATAGCTTGAAAAATAACAATGAAAGAATTTCAGGTAACGAAAAACGAGCTTAAAAAATTAAAAAGAGTAATAACGGCATGTTTCCATTAACATTGAAACGATCAGAAGCTGTACGGTAAGAAGTAACGCAAAAGTATGAAAAAGCCCCTAAAGGTAATCTTAGGTTATCAGCAGTAACCCTACCCCAGGTCATCCTTGTAACTTCTATTGTGTAAATTTCTTGAAAACTACCTAATAAGCTTTATAATTTCAGAAGAAAAATTGTAATTATTTCATGAAATATAACATAGTGGTAGTAGGAGCAACGGGAAACGTAGGGCGAGAAATTTTACAAATTTTAGTAGAGAGAAATTTTCCCGTTAATGAAACACATGCTTTAGCAAACGAAAGGTCGGTAGGTAAATCTATCAGTTTCGGAGAAGATCAAATTCTGTCAATCGATGCTTTGGAAGGGTTTAACTTTTCCGAAACCGATATAGCTTTTTTTTCCGCAGGAAGCGACGTTTCTAAAACTTACGCAACTAAAGCGACTGAAAAAGGGTGTGTCGTTATTGACAACACCTCGCACTTTCGCATGGACCCCGACATACCACTGATTGTTCCAGAAATAAATATTTCTAATTTAATAGATTATAAAAAAAAATATATAATTGCCAACCCTAATTGTTCTACTATACAGATGTTAGTCGGATTAAAGCCATTACACGATTTGGCAAAAATTAAACGAATAGTGGTTTCAACTTACCAATCCGTTTCCGGTAAAGGAAAACTTGCAATGGACGAACTTTATTACCAAACAAAAAATAAATTTATGAATCAAGAATTCGCTCCGACAATATTTCCCAAACAAATAACTTTTAACTGTATTCCTCACATCGACGAATTTTTACCGGAGGGTGAAACTAAAGAAGAACGAAAAATGGTAGAAGAAACACAAAAAATTTTAGATAAAGACATAACTGTTAGCGCTACTTGTGTTAGAGTACCTGTTTTTGTCGGACATGCCGAATCGGTCAACGTTGAATTAGAAAAAGAGATTACGATAGAAGAAGTGAAAAAATCATTTGAAAGCGCCAAAGGAGTGGTTTTAACCCAGCGTTACGTAACTCCCGTCGATATAGTAAAAGAAGATGCGGTTTATGTTTCAAGGTTCAGGAAAGACAAAAGCATAAAAAACGGTTTCAATATGTGGATTGTTACCGACAATTTAAGAAAAGGAGCAGCGCTAAATGCAGTACAAATTGCCGAGAATTTAATTAATCTTTAGTAAGAATTCTCTTCTTAGATTTTTAATCTTTCCATTAAAAATCAAACTAATATTTATTTTACAGGAGATTTAGGTTGCAAAAATTGCTGAGTTTCCGCTATTTTTTTCATCCTGGAATCAACCCTGGAAATTGTTGCTGCCGCCGCAACAATTGACAACAACGTAACAATTAATATGGAGGCCGTAGCGGCAATATTTACCGGGTTATTAAAGGTTTTAGCAACAGAAAAATAATTACTACTAATCGCCCCTGCTTGTTCCAACAAACTAGTAGTTAAAATTGCCGAAGAAGCAAGAAAAACAACAAAACTGGACCCTGTCATAATTAAATCGTATGATTTTAATCTCCGTAAATTTTTTAACTCATCAACTTTTAACTGATACTGCCGTTTCAATCCACCTTTATTTTCCACTTCCGTGACTAACTTACATATTATTTCGTCTTGTTCCTCTTCAGATTTTAGTTTATCGACTTCATCATTGCCATTATCGGAATGCGTCGCTTCAGATCGATTCACAATTATCCTTCTCATCATACCTTCAACAACAGGTTGAAATTTTTCTTTGTTCTCCTCGATATAATCATGCAAATTTCCTTTTTTTCCCTCTTTTACCCATTCTTGGTAATAAAGAATGCAAACTTCAAGGCCTCTCATTTTTTTTAAAAATCCGGGTAAATTTTCGCTTTGACTTTTTTGTTTATCAAAATGACCTTCCAATTCTTTAAAACATTTGGTTGCATCTGCTATAAAATTTTGTTTATGAATTAATTCAAGATTCAACTTAAAGTCATTATGAAAAAAAATCATTCCGTCTATTTTCTTCTTAACTTCGTCTTCATTAAGTTGCGAAGGTACCTCAAAAAGATCCCTAGTCGAATTACTTTCAGATCCAGAGCCATAACCTGAAGAATCCGTTTCATGTTCTTTTTCCTCATCATTAAATCCTGAAACAGGCGTACTTCTTCCGGTTGTTGAAAGATCTTCAGTCGAACTATGTTTACTGCTTCCTTGTCCGGAATCAACTTCATCTGATCCATTACTAATTCCTGAACTCAGTAAACCTTCTCCAGAATCATAATCACTCACTTCTTCAGCAAATCCTGTTTCCAAATCAATCTTTTCTTCCTCAAGATCCAAAATTTGACCCTTAGAATCTTCTCTTCTCCTTTTTGGGCCAAAATATTTTATTTCCGGGTTCGTTAACCTTTTTTCATCACTAACTTCTCCTGTTAGAATATCAATCGAAACTTCAAATTCGATTGGAAAATCAAGCAATACTTCTATTAATTCTGTTCCCTTCGTTGAGCGAATGTTTTCTATAAGAACTACTGTCTTGAATTTCAACCTACTTTTTTCAGAAATAAATTTATGACTCTGTTTAGGATTACACGCAAAAGAAAATTTTTCATGAAAAAAATGGCACAAATAAAAACCAGAAGCTTCTAAAAAACCATTTTGGCTTGCATACTTACTTAGAAAATCTAACACTGGTTGATCACTACATAAAATTGTTTTCCATATCTCTTTAAGTTTTCCAATATCATCATCAAAAACATGTTGGCTAACACCTTTTATGCCCTTTTTTGTACCATTTTTAATGAAAGAGTGACGTGAGCTTTCATTACCTTTAGTAATTAAAAGACCTTCTTCCCCACCTATTCTTTCCCAATCTGCTTTAACTGTACTAGGTCTCTCAGACCCAACTTTGACTAACTCTTCTTTTATTTTTTCTTTGAATTCAGAGTAATTATCTTTTCTTTCCAACATAAAGCACCTTTACTTATTAACAGTATAACATAAAATTGCTATACTTTCTTATATTATATCGTTTAAATACATAATATTATCTTAAAATATATACTATTCTAACAAAAATTGTTTTCTTCCAAAAAAAATCGTATAATTTTACTATTTGATACTGAACTTAAATGAAAAAAGCGTACATCTATGTAACGGCTTTCATTATAATTTTCCTACTACTCCAATACACATTCTCCTCCATTAAAAATTTCAGCCCGAAATACGATATTATAAAATATAAAAAGCAAAACGGTCTGGTTCAATCGATAGCTTCTTATATCTTCCTTCCCATAATAGAGTCGAGAATCGATTTTTACTTAAAAAATAACGGGATAATAACTCATTTGGAAAGTTATAAATACGATAACAAATTATTGGAAATAAAAGACATAACCAAAGGAAAAGGATCCGAAGTTTTATGCGGACAAAAAATCGTCGTCGAATTGGAAGAAGAAGGATTGAAAAAAGAAAAAACAATAAAAATAGGAACCGACGAAATACAAGCTTTAAATATAGGGATACTCGGTATGAAAGAAGGCGGTGTAAGGAAAATATCGGTTCCAAAAGATTTATCGGAGCGACTAACCCAAGAAAAAGATACAGAAGTATCTTACACGATAACTTTAAAAAAAACAATTACCAATTATCCGGAATCAACAAAAAATTTATTGATTTTTGAAAAAATTATAGGAAATGAAAGAGCAATTATGTGCGGTAACTATGTGAATCTGGAATACACTTTACGCAATATAAAAGGTGAAATAACAAAAAGCGATAAATTATCTTTCAAAGTCGGAGAAGGTAAAGTGCCTTTAGCTTTCGAATTAGGTATTATAGGAATGGTACCGGGAAGTATACGTACTATAATTTCCCCATCCAATCTATTAAGTAAAAATTTTCCGCAAGATCACGTTAGCATTATAGATTTAAGCATTTCTGCCAACACATCTTATATTGCTTTGGACAAGGCTTAATACGAACTTTTTCTTTACACATTTCAGACAAAGTATTGATAAAATTTTCATCTTCAGAAAGAGTAGGAACTCTAAAATATTCTATTCCTTCTGCTGATTTTTTGTATTCGATATCAAGCTCAACCAAAGTCTCGGAGTGTTCCGAAACAAAAGCAATAGGAACAATTACTAAAGGAACTTTATCTTTTACCGCCCTTTTTATTTCCGTTTCGGTGCTAGGTTCAAGCCACTTTTTTCTACCGACTTTGCTTTGATAACACACTTTCCAATCCAAATTATTTATTCCTGCTCGTTCGACTATCAAACCAGCAGTAACATTTACCTGCCATTGATAAGGATCGCCTTTTTTAATAATATCTAAAGGTAACCCGTGAGCTGAAAATAATATTCTCGGTTTACTGAATTTTTTCGCTTCGCTATAATTTTTTATAACAAGATTCGTGTGAGACTCGATAAAGTTCGAATTATTATAGTAGCAGCAAATCGTCCTTACAGGATATTTAATACTTTTTAGACAACTTTTAAAAGAAGATAAAGTCGTTGTCGTAGAATATTGGGGATAAAGCGGCAAAAGAATTAGCTCTTCGGGGTTATAATCATCTATTTTTGCCAAAGTTTCCCCTATAAAAGGTTTCCAGTACCTCATCGCAATAAAAACTTTGTAACCCTTTCCCAAAGATATTTCTAATTTTTGCGCTTGCTTTTCGGTTTCTTCAAGAATCGGTGATTTTCCTCCGAGAAAAGAATAAATTTCTTTTGCCGTATTAAATCTTTTGTAAGAAATATATTTTGCCAATAAATATCTGAAAGGCTGAGGTAAATTTATTATACATTTATCGTTGAATAAATTAAATAAAAAAGGCTTTATTGCCGAAACGGAATCCGGCCCTCCCAGATTAAAAAGCAGAACTGCTTTCCTACTCATCTTTGCAATGATTTTTGCCAAAATTATCAACGCGACTATTATACAGCTTACTGAATTTTTGTTCGCAAAAAGGAATATTTGTTAATAAAATCAGAGTAGAACAAGGTATTTCCAATTTTTTTTGTTTTTTCTCTTTACAATTTTCAGCCGTTAAAGTTAATCCATTAAACACCGACCTAAACAATACATCCAAATATTGGATTACGATAAGCGGTGATAAAAATAAAGAACATATAAATTTATACACAATCGAATGAAAGCAGTTTCGATTAACCGTTTGATAACGTTCATTACTTTTTTCATAAAAATATTCCGGTATCGACCTTTTTTTTTCGGTACACCCAGGAATATTAAAAGAAAAATTTTGAAAATTACCTTGTTCATCAAAAATCGATTCTTTTTCATGATTTATATCGTCACAACAATCTTTCCTTATTCCCAACACTCTAAGAGTCATACAAATAAAAAATGCTATTGAAAAACAAATTAGCGGCGACATTATCCTAAGTAAAAAAATTCTCCTATGAACTAAAATTACTATCGGAATCATTATGCAAGTTACTTCCAAAAACGGAACGGTATTATGGTACATAGCATAAAGAGCTTCCCTTTTTCTTTTTTCGTTCTTTAAAATCGCACTATCAATAGCGGAAACAGCTGCTAATAAAAAAATGAAAAATCCGCGAGGTGCACAAAAAACGGAAGTTTTCACCATATCCAATGTTGGCTTAGTAAGTTTTATCTCCCCAATAGGGTAACTTGAAAATCCCATCACAAGTAAAAAAACAAAAATTTATCGTAACTTTAACATGAAAACACTGTGATTGAAAATATGAAGAAATATATTTATAATTATGATATAGATTTACAAGTTTTATGAAAGAAAAAACTTTTAAAGAAAATCTATACGATTCTTTACTTTATGGTGACGAGTGGAAAAATTTAACACCATTTGAAAAAGCTTTAAGAACGTTATTTTTTTGTTTGATAATACCCATACCGATGATGTTTTTGGGGCAACTAGCAAACGAAAACATTATAGAAGAAGCAGAAAAAAAAAGAAAAAAAGTTTGGCAATATAGAAGAGATTTGGCCGAAAATAATTTTTATAAATTAATTAAAGACGAAGGTAAAAAAGAAGAAACAGAAAAAAATGCAAAAACACAAGCCAGATCCAAAGGATTCTTAGACCAAAGTGATAAAGCAACAAAAAAGGGTAAAAAAATAAACTTAAAAGATAATTTATTATGTATCTCCAAATGGAAAGAATTAAACAAAAAAGAAAAAGTGCTAAGAGTAATACCTATTATTTTTACAGCAACATTATTTTCAATAAGCTTATACTCCTGGCAAAAATCGCCAGATAAAATTTCAAAAGTATTATACAGTTTAATAATTATTTTCTCAGTTACATTTTTAACAACAATTTTGGTTAGTCATTTTACTAACGAAGAAAAAAGGAAACATGCACAAGAGTTAGGAATCAGTACAACAGCCATGGGAGTAGTAATAGACGAAGTAAATAAAGATTTAAATAGACAAATCTAACATTTTTTCCAAAGGCTTTCTTGCAGATAAGATAAGATCTTGCTTCATGACAATCTCCGGTGTTTCGTTAAGTAAGCATTTATAAAGCTTTTCCATAGTGTTTAAACGCATGTAAGGACATTTACTGCATGACACACACCCTTCAGAATTAATCCCCTCTACAGAGTAAAATTTACTTCCTAACGAGCACTTTTTCATCTGATGTATTATTCCCGATTCGGTTAAAACTATAAATTCCGAATTGGATTTTTCCTTTACATATCTCAACAAAGAAGATGTCGAACCTATATGATCTGCATATTGCAAAAGCGATTCTGGACATTCTGGATGGGCTATAACAAAAGCTTCTTTATGTCGAACACGCAACTTTACAAGATCTCTTTCAGAAAATTGTTCGTGAACAACACATGTTCCTTCCCACAACAGCATATCGCGTCCCGTTTTTTTCTTTAAATATGAACCCAAATATTTATCCGGTGAAAAAAGAACAGGCTGATTAACAGGTAAAGAATTTATAATTTTTTCCGCACTCGAAGAAGTACAAATTATATCCGACATACTCTTAACCTCTGCTGAAGAATTAATGTAGGTAATAGCAATGTGATCAGGATGTTTATCTCTGAAATATTTAAAAGCTTCAGGTTTACAAGAATTTTCCAAAGAGCAACCAGCATTTTTATCAGGTAAAATAACCTTTTTTTTAGGAGACAATATTTTTGCTACTTCGGCCATAAATTTCACCCCACAAAAAACTATAATATTGGCATTCGTTTCAGAAGCCTTACGCGACAATTCTAAAGAATCTCCTATAAAATCAGCCACATCTTGTATTTCGTCTTCCTGATAATAATGTGCTAAAATTACGGCATTTTTTTTCTTTGCAAGATCTTTTATGTCTTGTTCCAACATTTAACTTTTTTTACCAACTCTTCGACATGTTCAACTGGTGTTTCTTTTATAATACCATGACCAAGATTAAATATAAAATGTTTCTTGCCTAATACCGAGAGTATTTTTTCCGCTTGTAAAAGTGCTTTTTTCTTATTATAAGCTAAAAGAAAAGGATCGAGATTACCTTGTACCATGGTTAAAGGCTGTAAATTATCTCTTATCCATTCCACGGAAACAGTATAATCAACACTAATACCATCTATACCCGTTTCTTTAACATAATCTATATATAAACTACCAGCACCTTTAGGAAAGCCTATTATTTTAATGTTGTTGAATTCATTTTTTAAAGTGCTTACTATTTTTTTTGTTGGCCTTATTACCCACTTAAAAAAGTCTTCAGCAGGAAGAATTCCCGCCCAACTATCAAATAATTGCACAACATCAGCACCACTTTTAATTTGTTTAGATAGATAAAATATAGTTGCTTCACTAAGTTTATTAGTTAAGTAGCTAAATTTTTCTTCATTTTTACAAAAAAACTCTCTTGTTTTTGCAAAATTTTTTGATCCTCCTCCCTCTATTAAATAAGCAAGAACAGTCCATGGTGAACCTGCAAAACCTATTAGCGATTTTTCTTTTGGTAATAGTTTTCGAATTTCTTCTACCAAAAAGAAAACTGGTTTTAATTTTTGTTCTAGATGTACGTAATTTATATGATTTAACTCGGTAGTTATAGGTTTTATTATAGGTCCAACATTTTTTATGAAATTTATGTCACATCCCAATGCATGAGGTAAAGTCAGTATGTCAGAAAAAATGATGGCTGCATCCAAATCAAATCTTTTTATTGGTTGCATTGTTATCTTTGTTGATAATTCAGGTCGATGACAGACATCAAAGAAATTTTTTCCTCTGTCAAATATTTCTTTGTATTCTGGAATATATCTTCCAGCTTGTCTCATAAACCAAATTGGTACGTTTTTTTTTTCTTCAAATAGCACGATGATTTTAATTTTAGATAATAAAACTATATAGATAATTTTATTATAAGGCCACTTTTGTTTATTATTTTTTGTCAACAACTATTTTAACAAGTGATCTTGGAAGAGAAAAGATGTTAATAAAACTGTTGATAAAAAAGCAAAGAGGCTTCATAGCTTAATTTTAATGTTTTTTTAAAAATATTCGTATTGTTAATAAAGATTTTTTGTAACAAATTTCGCTTAGTTAGAATGAATGTTTTTAACATAAATGAAATTTGTTAATCTCAGGTTGGTACTTTATGCAAAAGTCAGCAAGTTATAGTTCTCAACAAGTTCTTGATATACTTTTGTAAATAATTGTTAAAGACTATTGATGTATTGAAAATGGGTAAAATAAAATGAATAAATTTTAATAATAAAGAACGTTATTTATTTAACGTTATTTATTTTAGCTTCTTACATTCCATTTATAAAACAATATATGCCTTCTCTCTTCACAGAATTTGTCCATACTAACTGTGGGGAGGGGAAAAGTTATGGAAAAAACAGAATGTATTGCTTTTTGTGATGAATAATATTACCTTTTTAGAAGAAAAAACAAAAACATATGTCGAACACAAAAAGTGCAAAAAAAATGGATAGAAAAATAAAAAAAAATACTGTCGTAAATAAAGCTAGGAAAAATAGAATTCGTAGTTTCATAAAAAAATTGAAAGAAACTATAATGTTGGGAAATAAGGGATTAGCACAAGAAGCTTTTAAAAAAGCACAGCTGGAAGTACATAAAGGGGTTACGAAAGGTGTTATTACGCTGAAAAAAGCATCTCGTATTGTAAGTAAGCTTTCTGCAAATGTGAAGGCTATGTGAAGTGGAATTCGACAATTATGTTATTATTTTGGTCAGGCCGCAAATTGAAGAAAACATAGGGGCTGTTGCTCGTGTAATGATGAATTTTGGCTTTTCCAAGTTATTTTTGGTTGATCCGAAATGTAATTGGATAGGTAAAACAGCAGTATCTATTGCTCGCGATGCAAAAAAGATTCTGTATTGTGCATATAAACTCGATAGTGTCGAACAAGCTATTTGCGATCTAGATTATGCTTATGCCTTATCGGCAAGACAAAGATCTATAGAGAATGAATATATTAGATTATCTAATATTCCTATACATGAAAAAAATAAGGTAGGGATTATTTTCGGTCCGGAGAATTCAGGTCTTTCTAACGAAGACGTTGCTTTTGTCGATAAAATGGTTGGTATTGATACTTCTGAAAAATATAAATCTTTAAATTTGTCGAAAGCGGTAGCAATAGTATGTTACGAAATGAGTAAGAATAACAGTTCTTTTAAAAAAGAAACTCTTTCGAAGGAAACACAAGTACCTAAAAAGAGTGAATTGATATTTTTCTTTAAATATTTAAAGAGACAGTTACTAAGCAGTAATTTTTTTAGAACGGAAGAAAAAGTACCTATGGCGATGTTAAGTATAAAAAGTATGTTTAATAAATGTAAATTTAATTCTGACGAGATAAAAACTTTATATGGAATGGTTAGGTCGTTATCAAGTAAAAAATATGATAATTGACACCTAGACTTACTTATTTTACATTTTTATATATCATGGATTATTTACCTATACTAATTTTTGTAATAATAGCATTAATCTTATCTGCTATTATGGTAGCTATCCCTGCAATATTTTCGAATTATAACTCGAGTAAAGAAAAATTAGACTCTTATGAATGTGGGTTTGGTTCTTTTGAGTGGGGAAAAAGTTCTTTTGATATTCGCTTTTATTTGGTTTCCATGCTATTTATAATATTTGATTTGGAAATAGCATTTCTTTTTCCATGGGGGGTATTAGTAAAAAAAATGGGCCTTTTTGGTTTTACTTCAATGATGTTTTTTCTTTTTCTATTAACCGTGGGTTTTGTCTATGAATGGAAAAAAGGAGCTCTGGAATGGAATTAAATCAAGATAGTATATTCGATAAATTTTCGGAAAATATAAGTAACAGAGGTTTTTTAGTAACTAAAATAGATAATTTGGTTAATTGGGCTAGGTCTGGATCTTTATGGCCGATGACTTTTGGCTTGGCTTGTTGTGCAGTAGAAATGATGCATGTTGCTGCCAGTCGTTACGATATGGACAGATTAGGTTTAATTTTTCGTGCAAGTCCCAGACAAGCCGATGTTATGATAGTTGCAGGAACATTGACTAATAAAATGGCACCGGCTCTACGTCGTGTATATGATCAAATGCCGGAACCTAAATATGTTATATCGATGGGAAGTTGTGCTAACGGCGGAGGATATTATCATTATTCTTATTCGGTTGTAAGAGGTTGCGATCGAATAGTGCCGGTTGATGTTTATGTTCCTGGATGTCCTCCTACTGCTGAAGCTTTGATGTATGGAATACTCTGTTTACAAAGAAAAATAAAACGTACCAAAAATATAGTTAACAGGTAAGATGAATAAATTACTTAACGGCATAAAAGAGATACCCGAAAGAAGCGTAAAAACTTTTGTTTTAGGCAAAAATGAGATTACAGAATCGTTAACTTTACTAAAAGATAATGATTTTGACTTGTTAATAGATCTTTTTGCTGTCGATTATCCTAGCCGTAAAGAAAGGCATGAAATATTATACGTACTGCTGAATATGAAATTAAACAAAAGAGTCATTTTGAAAATTAAAATAAAAGAAGACGATGCTGTTTCCAGTTCTACGGAAATTTTTAGTACTGCTGGATGGTTTGAAAGAGAAGTATTTGATATGTACGGAGTTAAGTTTTCGGGTAATTCCGATTTGCGTAGAATTCTTACTGATTATGATTTCGAAGGGCACCCTATGCTAAAAGATTTTCCGTTAACGGGATACAAAGAAGTTAGGTACGATATACAATCCAAGAGGGTCGTATATGAAAATGTTAATTTGCCTCAAGATTATAGAACGTTTGATTTTTTAAGTCCGTGGGAAGGTACTTTGTATAAAAAAGATTAGTTAATTTTTTAGCTTTTTACTATATCCTGTACTGTTTTTTCTAAGTTAGTCATTTAACCCTTGTTTGATTTTAGTGATTTTATTATCTCTTCAAGTGAAATATTTTCTTTGTCGCTTTTAAATAAAAAAGCGACTTATTTAGAGGCCTTTTCCTTTAATTCTTTTAAAGTGTTGCTTATATTTTCTAGCAAGTCGTTTTTTCTTTTTTTATTTTCTTTTACTATATTAGTGAGGACTAACGTGTTGTTATTGTTTTTTCTTTTGACAATATTACGTATGTCTTTTAGTGTTTGTTCATCTTTTTTTGTCATGAAATTTATTCAAAAAGCATTTTTACATCGCTTGTTAGTAACATAAGATTATAAATAGCAACAATATATTGAATTTTTGCGCTTAGGTGCTGTTTTTTTGCTTTTAACAAGTCGTTTTCTGCGTCTATTACGTTTATTATAGTGCTTAAATTTAATTTTTTGGCTTCTTTTTGACTATCTACAACTATAGACATACTTCTCACTTCTTTTTGTGACGATTTTAGAACTGATTTTGTTGTAATTAAACCATTCCATGCCACCGTAATTGCTTCTTCAACAGCGAGTTTTGTTTCATTATAATTTTCTCTACTTTGATAGAGGGAATATTTTGCTTGAGTTAATTTCAAGTAATCTGCTCCTCTTTGGAATAAGGGTATGCTAGCTGTTAACATCGTATTCCAAGCATTTGATCCTTGGATTTGTTGTATGCTTAAACTAGCGGAAAGCGAAGGAAGAAGTTTAGATTTAGCTTCATTTAACCCATATTCTGCAGATTCTTTTATTAATTTAGCAGAATTTATTTGTAAATTGTTCAAAAATGCCAGTTCTATTGCTTTTTTCAGCGAGCCGGGTATTTTTGGTAAAGATTTCGGTTCGGCCAATTCTTCAGGACTATCTCTGGCTATATGAACATAGTTGGCATATGCATTATTTAGTTCCCCTTCGGCTCTTATCCTCTCCGAAATGGCAGACGATAATCTGGATTTTGATTTTTCTAGATCTATTTTTGTTGTTTCTCCCAATTCAAAACGCTTTCTTGCTGCATCTAATTGTTTCTCTATAGTACGAACGTTATGTTCGTGTAGTTTTTTAGCTTCTTTTTTTTCTAAAACGTTTGTATATGCTTTTACCATTTCAAATATTACTTGTTGTTTTTTTTGTAAGAAATTGATTTCTGCTGCTAAAGTTAATTTTTTCGCTTTTTTGTAGGCAGATAAATTTCCTCCGAAAGCAAAGATTTGTTGGCTAATCGAAATATTTTTACTTGCTAAAGATAGTTCGGTATCACCTAACGTGTAAGATAGAGACCCGCTAATAGCAGGTAAAAACAAAGAAGAGGCTTGATTGTATTGTTCTTTTTCGACTAAAAATTTATATTTTGCTGATTTAATTTTTAAATTGTTTTTTATCGTATCTTTTATTGCTTGATCTAGTTCTATTGCATTTACCGAAAAAGGCAAAACAAGCAAAAATAATTTTAATAAGTACTTCATTGAGCTTGATGATGATAATTTTACTTTATAAATTAAAAATCTGTTTTTACAAGCTTTATTTGCCTGCTATAGTCATTTCTGCAACAACTAATGTTGGTGAATTGATCAATCTGTTAAATTGTAAATCGTTTGCCGGTAATAAATTAAGAAACATTTCTTTCATATTCGAAGCAATGGTAAATTCATTTATCGGAGTTGACACTTCGCCGTCTTCAATCCAAAAACCGGAGGCCCCATGGCTATAATCGCCTGTTATTGTGTTTGTGCCGAATCCAAATATATCGGTTACCAAAATACCTTTTTTTATTTGAGAAATTATATACTCGGGGGAAAATTTTCCTGGTTTCATATATAAATTGCTGTGTGATGGCTTAATCTTACCGTTTTTCGAACGATTGGCATGACCGGTGGAATTTAAATTTAATTTATTTGCCGAATGGTTATCGAGCAGCCAATTGTTTAATTTTCCGTCTTTTACTAATAACAACTCTTTTCCTATAACTCCTTCGTCATCAAAAGGATAGGAACAAACACCGCTTTTCATAGTAGGGTTATCGATAATCGTAACACCTTTGTTAAAAATTTGCTTTTTCATTTTTTTTTTTAAAAAACTTGCTTCGTTCGATACTTCTTCACCGTTGACTGCTTTGGCAAAACCTTGTAACAAACTTCCTGCTATTTGCACATCGAAAACTACGGGTAATTTACACGTCTTTACTTTTTTTGGGTGTAACTTTTTTATCGCTCTTTCTGCAGCTTTATTACCGATTTCGTGAGGTTTTTTTAAATCTTTTAAATTATGGGTGAAGGAATAATCGTTTCCTTGCTCCATACTGTTACCGTCTTTTGCTATTACGGAAATGGAATTATAAAAACCGGATTTTCTGTACGAAGAAATAAAATTGTTAGTGTTGGCAAAAGATATGGTGTTTGTTGAAAATTCGCTGTAAGCACCTTCCGAATTATTTATTTTGCCATGTGATAATGCGGCTTCTTCAATTAATTTGGCATTTTCTATCAGATTTTTTTGCGAGAGAGAGTTCGAATCGAAAATCGATAAAGAATTTAAGTTAAAATCATCTTTTAACGTATTTTTTGGTAATGAGATGTGAGGATCTTCCGGAGAAGCTTTAGCGGCTTTTAATGCTTGTTCGAACAGGTTTTCCAGTTTCGAATTTTGATTTGTGGATATGGAAGAGCATTTTTTACCTGTTATTACCCTTAAGCATAGGTTCTCTTCATACGAAGTTTCAATATTTTCCAATCGGTTCATGCGGTAAGAAACACAGTTTCTTTTTGTTTGGGTGATCATGGCATCTGCATTGACACCCTTGTTTTTTGCAATTTTCATTAATTTTTCCAAGACGTCCAAGCTATTCATTATATTGCCTCGGCACCGCTTATTATTTCGATTAATTCCGTAGTGATTGCCGCTTGTCTTGACCTGTTGTAATGTAGGGCCAATTTGTTAATCATATCTTCTGCATTGCGAGTGGCATTATCCATTGCCATCATTCTGGCAACATATTCACTTGCATGACTTTCGACTATTGCTTTATATAGCTGAATAGCGAGGTTATTTTTAACTAAAGTTTCCAACACTGCTTTTTTATTGGGCTCGTACTCACATTCGTATGGGGAAATTTTTGTTTTTTCGAATGGTATTATTTGCTTTTCAGTCGGAGTTTGTGACATGCCGCTTTCGAATTTAGTGTAGAAAATTTGAGCGAAATCAAATTTATCTTCCGTAATTATCTTATCTATTAGCTCGTGTGCGCTTTTATAATCAATGCTTGTTTTTTCTACAGATTTGATTATATGGTCACCTAATTCCCATTTTAATGATTCTTTTCCTTTTTTGCCAATGCAAATTAATTTTGGTTTTATTCCTTTTTTTGTGATTTTCTTTGAATATTCTTTAACGATTTTTATTATATTCGAATTGTATCCTCCGCATAAACCTTTGTCTGAAGTAATTACGAACAGTAAATGAAAGTTTGTGCTTTTTGAACCGGTTATTAATTTGGGTAACTCGTGCTCTGGAATTGTCGAGATTGTTTTATTAATTAAGTTCTCGCTTTCTATCGAACAAGACTTAGCGTCGAAAGCTTTTTTTTGCGCTTTTTTTAGTTTGGCTGCAGCAACCATTTTCATTACTTTTGTTATTTTTTTTGTCGATTTGACGCTATTTATCCTGATTTTTAGTTCTTTTAAATTACTCATTTGTTTTTAAGTTACAGCTTGATTTTATATTCTTTTTCCTTTGAAAACAATGGCTATTATTGATGTCTTCTTAAACATAAGATATTCTACTTAACAAATAATTTAATTTTTTAGTATATTCTGCTTGTAGAATATAAATGGGTAATAAAAATGCAAGAATCAAGTAATTTTGTAAACAGGTTAAAAGAGTCGATTGATGTAAACCAAATACAAAGTGCAATAAATAATTTAGAAGAAGAAAAAGAAAAAATCGATAATACTTCAAAATTAATTGTAAATTTAGAAAAAGTAGTAGGTGTTTTTTTAGAAGGTTTTGAAAATCTTGATTTGGAAGAACAAAGAAAAAGAGCAGAAGAAGTTAACAAAAATACTAAGCAGGTAATTAGACAAATAAACGAATACGTAAAAAAAGATGAAAACAGTAAATTTTATTATAGTGAAGAAAGTTTATTAGCTTTTAATAATTTAAAAGAGACTAGAGATAATTTACAAGCTTCTCTGGACAATTTTAATAAAGAGTACAAACCTAATTTAGGACAAAAAATTGAGAAATCGGCATTAAAAACTAAAGAAAAAGCAGTTGATAGTCTTAAAAGCGTCATTTATACAATAAGAACAACGTTTGAATCTTCAAGCAAAGCTCTTGGTAATATGAGAGAAGCTCTTGGTTTGTTGCTTAAAGGAAAAGTAAGCGAAGCAAAAGAAGAACTTAGCAAATTTAACGAATCTTTTAAAAGCGGAAACCTTGCTTCTAAAGTAATAACGGGAACCATAATGGCGGCTATAGCACCTGTTTTGGTTGGTATTGGTGTTGCAGCGGCAACCATTGGCGCAGGATTGGTAACCACAACAGGGGTTATCGGTGGTTTACTTATTGCGGTTAAAGATGCAGTCCATCAAACTGGTTATTATGCAGGAAAAATGGGGAAAGAATTGGTTAACAAATTGGAAATTTCTTATGCGGAAAAAGGATTTGTTCCAGAGAAATTAACTCCTCGTAGCATAGCTGATAGTAATAAAAGAGGATTGGAACGACAGCAGTATGAACTTAATTTAAAATCTGACAAGTTGAAATCCGAACTGAAAACTAACAAAGTAGCTTTTGGTGAAGACGGAAAGCCTTTTTCCAGTGAAGACAATAGTTATTTAAATAAAAAAATCAGTAAATACGAAAGTATGATTGGTAAACAAGAATTAATTAAAGATAAGATTTCATCAAAAAAGGAAAAAATCGAAAGACTGGAGAAAAAAGGAAAAGAAATAAAAGAGCAAGAAAAACCGAGAACTGGTTTTGAAAGTTTATTTGGCGGTTTAAAAGAAATGTTTGGTAGAGATCCTAAAGAAGGAGTGTATGATAAGACTAATACAACAAAAGAAGTGCTTGGTAAACATACTGAAAATTTAACTGAAGAACAAGCAGCAAAAAGTAATGAACAAACAAAGGGAAGAGGGTAAAAATTACCATATTAGCTTTATGTGTTGGAGCTATTTTTCATTGATTCGAAAAATTCGGAATTATTTTTTGTTCTGATAAATTTTTCTTGCAAGAATTCCATAGCTTCCACACTTCCCATCGGAGAAAGAATTCTTCGTAAAATCCAAACTTTGCTGAGAACTTCTTGAGAAAGAACCAACTCTTCCCTGCGCGTTCCGGATTTCGTAATATCGATTGACGGGAATATTCTTTTGTCGGCCAGTTTACGTTCCAGAATGATTTCAGAGTTACCTGTTCCTTTAAATTCTTCAAATATGACTTCGTCCATTTTCGAACCGGTATCAACAAGTGCCGTGGCAATTATTGTTAATGAACCGCCATTTTCTATGTTTCTTGCAGCACCGAAAAATCTTTTCGGACGTTGCAATGCGTTCGAATCTACTCCGCCTGTTAATACTTTCCCGGAAGAGGGCAATACCGCATTGTAAGCACGTGCCAACCTGGTTATCGAATCGAGTAGAATAACTACATCTCCTCCGTTTTCCACTACCCGTTTTGCTCTTTCGATAACTAATTCGGCTAATTGAACGTGGCGATTTGCTGGTTCATCGAAAGTGGAACTTGCTACTTCGCCGTTTACCGAACGTTCCATGTCTGTTACTTCTTCGGGCCTTTCGCCAATTAGCAATACGATTAATTTTACTTCTGGATGGTTTGAAGAAATAGAATTAGCAATGTTTTGCATCAGCATCGTTTTTCCCGTTTTAGGAGGAGCGACTATCAATGCTCTTTGTCCTTTTCCGAGTGGTGCGATTATGTCGATAATTCTCGGACTTAAGTCCGGCCTGTTATTATACATTATTGCTTTGTCGCATTCGAGACGTAAGATGGAATCGGGGTAAAGCGGCGTTAAGCTATCAAAGTGTACTCTCCTTCCCCTATCCGTACCGATATTATTCCCATTAATAGTTAAAGCTTTTGATAATGCCAAATATCTTTCTTCTTTTTTGGGTGTCCTGAGTTCACCGTAAACTTCGTCACCGGCACGCAAACCTAATTTTCTTATTTGTCCTGGTGAAATGTATATATCGTCGGCACTAGCCAGATAATTCGAATTTAAAGATCTGGTGAATCCAAACCCTTCGTTTAAAACTTCGGCTATTCCCCCGCCGTTTATAATGTAATTTAATTCTGCTGCTTTCTTTATGATGCTAAATGTCAAATCTTGTTTTAACATTGTACCGGTGGTTTGCACTCCCATTTCTTCCGATCGCTTAAACAATTCCTTAAAGTTTAATTTTTTGAGCTTCGATATATCTATTACCGGTCTTTGTTCGTTGTTATATTTTTCTTCCATTTCTCTACTTAATCTGGTTTTTGTTGTCTTGTTTTCAATAATTTCTTGGTTATTAGGGTGGGAAATTTTTAGTTTTTTTTCACTGTGATCACTTTTTTCTGACGACTCTTTTTCTTTTTTTTTCCTACTTGGATTGGTTTTTGTTGTTCTGCTTTCAATAACTCCTTCGTTATGAAGCTCGACAATTTTTTCTGACGACATATGTTGGAATACCTTTAAAATTATCTTGAAGATCGAAAGTGAAGAGAAAGCTTCGCTTAAAACAGATACTATTTAAATAATAAGGACAAGTCAATTTTTATTTTGATGGCGCTTTGCTTCCGAAAATGTCATTGGTAGTAAATCTGCTTGATTTCGCGATGCGATCCCGTGTATTGGGGGAATTTTGTTTTTTTCTTTTATTCCGTGTAAAACTCCTTTCAAGATTTCGTTTATTACCGATTTAATATCGCTTTTGGCACAAGGTACTCTATGCTCTATTCTGTTTGATATCACTCTCAGTGCTGTCGTTCTGTTATCGTATCCCCAGCTTATCGTAGTGGGGGTGTTTTTATCGGGATATTGATAGCGCCAGTAACACTTTACGTTCGGCGCAAAAACAGCCATCGAAGGCTTAATAAAACTACATAATCCGGAAACTACCCATAACAAGTAATTTTTATCTTCAAATAAATTGAAACCCGAATTATCGACTAAATTTACATGCACGTGTAATGCATTTCCCGGTTTGTCTAAAAAGGGTTTTGCCAAAAAATTGACTTTAGCTTGGTTTAACTGAGATATTTCCTCAACTGTTTTTTTTATAACAGATAATTCTGTTATCAAGGAAAATATATTTGAAGTGGGAACAGTTTTTATTTCGAATTGGTTTTGTCCTTTTTCTTTTTCTATTTGTGCAAACAGAGAACATTTTTCTGTACATTTGCAGGAGATAACTTTGGCAAGTTCGGGATTGCTTAAATAAAACTCGATTTCCAATCCTATTACGGGGAATAGACTTAGTTTTTCGAGAGATTTTAATACTTCCACTGAGGAATTTTACTAAAAGTAAACCGTGAAAAGCAAGATTTGTTCTTCATAAGTTTTTTTGCTGTTAGTTAAATGTTAGTTTGGATTTTCAACAAACACTTGGATGAGATTTTTAGAAAGAAATTTTTCCAGGAAAGTTGTTGTGTTGATTCTTCAGAAGGGCTTCCTGTACTACTACCGTGCCATTTGTCAATTCAGTTTTTGGTATTTCCAAAGGTAAACTACGTAATATGATGATACTTCCCAGTTCATTTTTTAGTCTTTCCAAATTTTGTAATTCTTCAGCCTTTTGTTTTGCTTCTTTCTTTAGTTCTTTTATTTCCTCGTCTTTTTTACTTAATTCTTCCTTTAATTGTCGTATTTTTTGCTCTTTGTTTTCCAAAATCCTTTCTCCATTTTTCCATTCCTTTAGTTCATCTTTTAAATTGGTATTTTTTTCTTTTAATGTTTTGTTTTCTTCTTCTAAATTTTGCATTTCTGACTTGAGCTTGGACATAGAATTATTGTGTTCTTCGTTCTTTTTTTCCATATGAGCTTGATATTCCTCTTCTACTGTTTTTAGTTCTTCTGTTTTATTATTCAGCTTTTTTTTCAATTCTCTTTTCGTACTATTTAATTCGTCTGTTTTAGTTTGTAATTCGCCTTTCACTTGATCCAGTTGTGTTCTAATGTCTACTACTAATTCTTTTTCTAATCTTCGTTCTTCTTCTAAATTTTGCATTTCTGACTTGAGCTTGGACATAGAATTATTGTGTTCTTCGTTCTTTTTTTCCATATGAGCTTGATATTTCTCTTCTACTGTTTTTAGTTCTTCTGTTTTATTACTCAGCTTTTTTTTCAATTCTCTTTTCGTACTATTTAATTCGTCTGTTTTAGTTTGTAATTCGCCTTTCACTTGATCCAGTTGTGTTCTAATGTCTACTAATTCTTTTTCTAATCTTCGTTCTTCTTCTAAATTTTGGATTTCTTCATTTTTCCTTTTTAGCTTCCTATGTTCTTCAGATAAAAAAGTGGTTTCTTGATCGGAATAATCACTGTTGATACCGCTATCGCTGTTTCCTTCTTGATCAAAAAAATTATTGTTAGTAGTGTTGAAAGCTGTTTTATTAAGACCACCTGTTTCGTTGAAAGTTGAGCTTGTGCTTTTTATTTTGTCAAATTCTTCTTGTAAATGACTACCCTGTTCTGTTGAAAATTTATTACTTGGTGAACATAACAAGTTGTCTATTGGACTGTTTATTGAATAATCTGAATAGCTAATTGCACTTATGAATTCAGTCTCATCGTCATTACGCTTGGTGGTTTTTGGAATGAAATCTGGTTGATTGGAACCAATATTACCAAAAGATATCGGTTTAGAGGGGAGTTGAGGTGATAAGCTAGTGCTATTTTGGCAAGGGCGAACTCGTGACGACGAATTTATGCTATTTTTTTCTGATAAATTTGGTGACGATTTGCATCTTTTTAATGACTTTTGATCCGAAACAGTTTTACTCGAGAGATTGCTAGTTAAAATTGATTGTATTTCATCATTGGCTTTTTGGTTTGTTTGATTGTCTGTATCTTGCAATTCTTTTTTTTGATTAACCTCTATTTCAGGGCTCTTTGCTTCTTGAACTTTTTTCTTTTCTACGGTTGATTTTGCCATGCTGCCTAATGCGATGACTAAACACGTAATAGAAAGAATCCCACTTAATATCGCTCCTGCAATTAATCTGTTTATCGTGTTATTTTTGTTTTTTGAAACACCTAATGCCTGCTTAAATACAAGGATTATTGTTATTGAGCATAACGCACCAAAAGATATTAAGCCCCCTCCCATTGCTATTTTTTTTAACATAATAACCTGTTAATTTTATTTATAAATTAATGATAATATATTTTTATGAAAAATCAATATCTTATTAAGGATTTTTCCGGTTTTGTTGTTATTCCGTCGGAAATTGTTGTTTTAGGCAGAGTTAGTGAATATATGAAACTACCGAAAGAGGTAATTACCGAGGCGGTGGATATGGCAAATAAAGTGTAAATTATCGCGGCGTTTACCGCTACGTTTCTCAGCGTAAGCACTGCAACAGGGATTCCGCTTGCCAAACAACCTATCGTCGCAAAATAAGGAGTGTAACATTTTTGCATCGCTTCTTTTTTATCGTAACCTTTTTCGGCTATAACCGATTTTATTATGTTTATACCGATAACGGTAAATATAATGGAACACAATGTGTTTACTATACTTTTTGCCCTTGTTGTGGTGTCGTATTCGTCTTCTTCGGCTATTTCCATGTCGCATAATCCCTCGTTAAATTGAATTAATGCTGCAATTAAATCTCGCGGGAGCTCGGCTTTTTCATAAAATACGTGAATTGCATTTCCGACTATGGTTTCTTTTGATCCTTGATCCAAAATTTCTAAGTAACTCGTAACCAATTCCATATAATCAGATATGGTATCCGTAATTACTCTGGCTCTTGTCATTTCCAAAGCGCTAATTGCTAAAAAGCATAATAAAAGCCTTTTTGGGTCTTGATATTCTTTAACGAAATGGGAAAAGCGTCTTACCGCCAGATCGAGTGAAGAGCTTGTGCCCGAGTAAAGCCTTAAATTTGCTGCAATTTCACTCATCTTTTTCGATGAAATAAGAAGTGTAGCTAATCCGAATTCTCCGACGAATTTCTGTAAATCGCCATTATGAAATCCATTATAATCCAGCCTGTTAAACCCTTTGTTCATTAAAACGAAGGCATTGCTCAAACAATGTCTGAATTTATAATCCAAAAGACTTAAACCTATCGGAGATATTGAATTCTTTTCGTTTAAATGGCTTTTTAATTGTTCTAAACCAGATTTATATAACTCTAAGTTTAATTTAAGTTTTCTGTGCTCGTTGTTTATCGTAAAAATTGGTTCGGTTATGCTTTGAGCGGTAGCTATTTTGCTATCGTTGATTTTTTCAATCAAAGAATTTATTATGTTTATCTTTCTTTGTAAATCTGCCGATTTTACTCCTTCTGGATTTTGTTGAATAAACGAATTTGCAGGATTTTGATAATCGATATTTTGATCGGGAAAAAGTTTTTTATGCAATAAAGCAGTCTGTAACAATAAAACCTGAGAAAAATCTTTCTTTCTTTCTCTGATTCTTTCTTTGTTTTGTGCAAAATTATGTAAATCTTGTTTTACTCCCGTAATTTGAGTTTGTGCGTGTACTAATTTTATTAATTCGTCTTTTTTTGTTATTTTGTTTAAAACGGTTCTCACTTCTTCGTATTTTTCTTGTAATTTGTCTGTGTTTTGCTCTTTAGTGAAATTTTCTATTTTACTTTTTAACTCGTTTATTTTATCTGCTTCTTCTTTGTGTAATGAAGCAAAGCTATCGCAAGCTAATTTTAATCGATGTAATTTTGCTTTTTCCGACGTAACACATTGTTTATCTTCTTCAAGTTTGGGACAAATTGCTAAATACTGGGATTTCCCTACTGATTCATAATCTACAGGTCGTAATTTTAATCCCTCTTTTCTTCCTTTCCACTCTTTGTAATTCTTGTACAGATTATAAAACAGAGAAATTATGGGAATATTGAAACCGATAGATTCTGCTCTTTCTTCCGAAGTGAAGATTTTATTTCTAAAATAAGTTAAGACTGACTTCGGAACGTTTTTGACCTCTTCTTTGGTAATTTCGCCAAATGCAGATTTGACGTTATCGGAAGCAATTACCAAACTTCCCCATAAACCGTGATCTATCAATGACTGCCAACATGACTTTATGCCGTATTTTATTCCGCGGTAAATATCTAGGGCAATCCCCGTTATTAAACGCAAACAACTTCTTATAGTCGAACCGAATAAATACTTATCGATGTAACGAACCGTTAGCGCAACGAAATCAATAGCTCTGAGTACCGTAAAATCTAAAAAAGTGTCCAAACCGAAAATAATTGCTACGGATTCGGTAAAACCTCTGAATTCGTTTAATATGGTATTTATCGGAAAAGGTGCTATCACTCCCAATATTGTTAAAATTCTACTGGTGATTGATAAGGAAACGGTAAAAATAAAAATTCCTATGGAAAAAGGCAACCAAATTAGCCGGTGTTTCTTAATTCTATATATAAACCTTTCCTTTGCTCCCATCATATTACGTTCTTTGCGAAATTCGCTAACATAACATTTTGCTTCGTGTTTACTCGGGACAAATTTGCTGAGGGAACCGTCTACACTGTTTACTTCCAGACTTAACCTTATTTCTCGTGAAATTTTCGTTTCTTCGATTTCTTTATTGCTGCAATATAGGGAATTACCTTTAAAACCGGTTTCAACCCTACTGTTTGCCGGATGTAAATGTTTCAACCAAAGTGATGAGCCTGGAATATAATACGTTAGGTTATATAAAACCTGTTTTATTCTTAATTTGCTACTTATTTTAACCGAATGTAAGTTTTTCGGCAAAAGAGAGTTTAGCTTTTCTAAAAAATCTCTTTTGATGTGTTTGTTCCACTGGTTGTTTGCCTCTAAAAATTTTGTTAAATCACTTAAATCACCTTCCTTATTAAGATTGAGTAATTTTGCAACCGGATGTTCCGAGAGCACCTTTTTTTTGTCAGAAGCTTCTTTTAAGGCATTAAACAGATCTGTAGCTTCTTTTTCCGTAATATTAATTTGTGCATCGCGATGAACCAAATCCTTATAAAGTAAAAAATCGTGAATTGTGAGCAGTTGATTGATTTCTTGATGTAATACTTTAAAATTGTCTTGTTCCGGCAACTGAACTTGTGTTTTTAAGAAAGCTATTTCCGCATGGATGTTCGCACAAAGCCAATTGAAATATTGTTCGGCTTGTAGCACTCCCTTATCCTTTGTGAATTTTATTAAAAATGCTTTATCGGCGAATAATTTTAAGCTTTTTTCCAGAGCGGTGATTCTGCCATTTACTAGTTCGTTTCTGTTGATTTCCCAATTTCCTTCTTTAATTTTCACGATAATTGCTGCATTAACATCTAATTCTTTTAAAATTGCAACTTGTTGATGTTTTTTAAGCAAGATTTCTGCTTGTTCTTTACCTTCCCCGAGTAAAAATTCGGCAAAATGTTTCCAGTCTTGAAAATTACCTTTTAATTTTCCTTCTTCATGTTTCAATTTTGTTTTATTATCTTGCGGGAAAGCATTAAACAAAACTAACAAAGGGTTATCTTGTTTTACTTCGATTCTGATAAAACCATCTTCCAAAGTAAATTTTTCTCGAATATGTTCGGGATCAAAAAAAATAACCGGAGGTTCTTTGTGGGCGGAAAGCAAGAAATGAAGCTTTTCGTAATCGACACGCCCCGGGTAACCGTCTTCACTGTAAAACCAATTTAAAAATTGTTGGTGTTTCCCCCTTCCTCCTCTTTGGTCGTGTTCGTACTTTCTTGTTCTTTCCCCCCCATATGTGCCTTTTTTCAGGTTGGTAGCAGTAGCTAAAAGTGTTGTCAGCAGTCTTAAGTTATATTCTGAAGCTTTTCCGTCCAATTTGGCTAATTCTCTGAGGCATCGATTGTTTAACCAATCGTCTCGATAGCGTATTAAATCCGCTTTTTTTATTTTAAATTTAGTAATTTTTACCGGTTCATTGCCAAATCCGTTGTTATCGTCTTCTATAGTTACGTAAGCGGGGAAAAAGTTTGCCAAATTTTCTTTAAATTTATTTGCTGATTCTTGATTGATTGCGCCTGCAGAGATATAAACACGAGAGTTAATTTTACCTTTAAGTCCCTGATTTTCTTTAACATGGTTAACATTAGAAGCAGTTTTTAAATTAGTGAATTTGCCTATTAACTCGTTGTAGCTTAATCTTTTCCAATTATCTAGCATTTTTTACTTTCGATATTATTAATTAACGGATTGCTAACGTAACATATTTTGTTAATTAATTATAGTACGTTTTTGCATTTGCTTGACTTAGAGCGTATTGAGTATAACCTTAGACAGATTATTTATCTAAGCCTCATGCATCCGGTAGTTTTTTTACTCGATACGATACTAGGAATATTAAACGTAATAATAATTTTAGAAATAATAATTTTCCTCTTGCTGAGGGTAAACGTTTTAAGTCACAAAAACGAAATGGTACAAAAAATTACACAAGGGATTTCTCAACTGTTAGAACCTCTACTTAAGCCGATAAAACGTTTTATACCCGATGTTGGGGGAATCGACATATCGCCGCTGATATTAATCGTATTACTTAGCTTCACCAGATACACCTTGCATTATTATTTTGCATAAAAGCAATGAGCAGGTTCATAAGACGGATCCCAATTTGGCTTTTAGGCGTTTACTTAACTCTTGCATTATTCAGTTATAACTCGAACGATTCTTGTTTTAATGTCGTAGGCAATCAAGAAGTAAAAAATTTGGGCGGTAAATTTGGTGCTTATACGGCCGATATTTTATTGCAAAGTATCGGGATTGTAAGCGGAGTATTAATAATGCTAATTTTTATTCCTAATTCTCGAGAACAAAGGTGGTATTTTAGGTTTCCCGCAATAATGTTGTTGTTAACTAGCACGAGCTGTTTTTTAACGGTTTTTCCTGTGCATAGGGGTTGGCAATGGGACAGCTACGGAGGAGCTTCCGGTTTGATTATTAAAAATGAAGCGATACCTTACCTGGGGCACATTGGTTTTATTTTTTCATCGTTTTCTCTTTCTTTGCTTTTATTTTTATACCTGTTCAATTTTGATTGGGGCTTGTTATTCGGCATAAGAAGAGAAAAGGAAGATAAAGCAAAACCGAGGATAACGAAAGAAATAACACCGAAATTTGAATTCACCTTACCTGATTTAAATTTTTTAGATAAAAAGAAAAATTCAGTGAAACGAGGACAAAATAATGTAGAAAAATCACAAATGTTGCACCAAATACTGAGTGATTTCGGAATAGAAGGTCAAGTAATCAAAATCAGTAACGGTCCAGTTGTGACATTATACGAGCTTAGGCCTGCAGCCGGAATTAAATCTTCCAGAATTATTAGCTTGGCGGGCGATATAGCAAGGTCGATGAGTGCTTTATCCGCTCGTATTGCAGTTATACCTGGGCGTAACGCTATTGGAATCGAATTGCCAAACGAAGAAAGGGAGACGGTTTTTTTGCGCGAATTATTCGAGTCTGTAGGGTATCGTAATACGAATTTAAAATTACCGGTTGCACTTGGGCATGATATTGGTGGCAAACCCGTAGTTGTAGACTTGGCAAAGATGCCTCACTTATTGGTTGCCGGTACCACCGGTTCGGGCAAATCGGTTGCTATTAATTCTATGATTTTATCGTTGCTTTATAGATTGAATCCCGATCAGTGCAAGTTTATTATGATAGACCCCAAAATGTTGGAGTTGTCCGTTTATGACGGAATTCCTCATTTGTTATCTCCGGTGGTGACGAATCCTAAGAAAGCTGTAATGGCACTGCGTTGGGTACTAATGGAGATGGAAAACAGATATGGCTTGATGTCGGGGTTATCTGTGCGTAATATCGAAGGATACAACAAAAAAATATCTGCTGCTTTGCAGAAAGACAAAAGCATAGAGCGCAAGGTACAAACCGGTTTTGATAAAAACAGCGGATCTCCGGTCTTTGAAAAGATTAAACTAAATTTGGAGCTTATGCCCTTCATTGTCGTTGTTGTCGATGAAATGGCGGATTTAATGTTAGTTGCGGGTAAAGACATAGAATCTTCGATACAGCGTTTGGCGCAAATGGCTCGAGCAGCCGGTATACACATAATAATGGCGACTCAAAGACCTTCGGTTGACGTAATTACGGGGGTGATAAAAGCTAATTTTCCTACCAGGATAAGTTTTTCGGTTACTTCGAAAATCGATAGTCGTACTATTCTCGGCGAACAAGGCGCCGAACAATTATTGGGAATGGGAGATATGCTTTATATGGCTTCGGGGGGAATAATAACGCGTGTTCACGGGCCGCTTGTTACCGATAACGAAGTGCAGAACATTGCAAATTATTTAAAATCTCAAGGGAAACCGGAATATGTCGAAGAAATGTTAAAAGAACAAGAAGAAAATGACGACATTGAAGATGGTGAAGAAGGAGATTTATATAATCAAGCGGTGGAGATCATTAAAAGAGATAAAAAAGTTTCAATCAGCTATATTCAGCGCCAACTTAGGATCGGCTATAACAAGGCGGCCAATATAGTGGAAGCGATGGAAAAAAAAAGAGTTGTTAGTCCGCCGAACGGGACGGGAAAAAGAGAAATTTTAATTTAAAAGGCATATAAAGTAAATTTTAACGTTTAGCTAATAATTGTTTTAACCAAGTAGATAATTATAGTACTCAGTTGATTCTTTAAAGGTATTTTATGCCCTCAGGTATATTAGATCTACATAAAAAAGCATATGACAAATTCGGTAGTGCAAGTTATTTGTTAGTACCGGCAATGAATATTGCATTTGTCACTGGTGTTTTAGCTTTGGCACGAATGTTGATAAAACTTAATTCTCACGCTTATATGAATCCGTATTTATTAAGGTTTGCCAGTTTGGAAACACTGGGGTTAATTATTCTTTCAACAATTTCGGTATTGTCGCTTTGTGTTATAGGTTTTGCCGTTAATAACTTTATTGCTAACAAAAATAGGGAAAAAGTAGTTCAAGAATTAATGAAATTAGAAGTTAAAGATGAAAGAGAAGAGGTGATTAAAGAAATAGTTGGTAATATTACCAATGAACATGTTGATGAAATTTATGAAAAATTAAAATCTGATAATAAAGAAAATATACAACAAAATATTGAGAATATTTTGATAAAAAATAGCAGTGCTTTGGAAAATGGCAAAAAACTTTTAGCATTAGACCCGATTATGTGGTTGCCCCAGGGAATAGTGGAAGGAGTGAAAGTAAGTTGTTCATCAAAGGGAAATGGTAAATAAATGAACGGTACGAATAAAAATTATAGAAGAAAATTTTTCGATGGGGTCTTAAGCTTTAACGATCGAATTTGGTGTGGAGTAATTGTTTACCCTATAATCTATTGTTTGGGGGTAGGGTTCACATTAGGAATTTTAAATGATTTAGGCAAAATTAAAATTTCCGGCTTAGTTGTTGCCGCTGCTTCGCTAAGCACTTTTTTCAGCTTGTTATTGTTAGGGATGACAACTTTATGCACTTATCCTTTGGGAGAAAATGAAGGTAAATATCCGGATCAAGACGAATATCCTAGTTTTGCTACTAACCCTTTGGCTTGGCTTGCTGCTCCTTCGGCTTATTTGCTGGGAGCTTCTGTCGATGGTGTTATAGCGGCAAAGCATTGTATTAGCAGTAAAGTTTAGTTAAATAGCTTTGTTGAAATTTTCCGCAGCAAAATCCCAATTAATCAATTTATCTAAAAACATGGCGATGTAATCCGGCCTACGATTTTGAAAATCAAGGTAATAAGCATGCTCCCAAACATCCATTGTAATAAGCGGAATTTGACCGCTTACTATGGGGCAAATAGCATTTGCTGTTTTTACTACTTTAAGTTTACCGTTTTCTAAAACCAGCCATGCCCAACCGCTACCGAATTGAGTCGCTCCTGCGGTTTTGAACTCATTAACGAAGTTATCGAATTTGCCGAAATCTTCGTTGATTTTTTGCATTAATTTATCTTTAGGTTGATCTCCGCCGCCCGGCTTCATAGAGTTCCAATAAAAGGTGTGATTCCAAGCTTGTGCCGCGTTATTGAATATTCCTGCTTTGGAGTTATCGTTGTTGGTATTTTTTATTATATCCTCCAACGGCATATTTACCAGGTTGCTGTTTTCTATCAATTTATTTAGATTATTTACATAGGCGCTATGATGTTTACTGTGATGAAAGTCGAGAGTTTTAGCAGAGATAAAAGGCTCTAAAGCATTCTTTTCATAAGGTAAGTCAGGCAAAGCGAATTTCATGTCGTACCTCCGGGTGTCGTTAGCAGAATAGCTTGCACAACCAACAAAATTCGATAGCGCTGCTAAACTTAAAAATGATCTTCTTGTTATTTTCATAATTTACATATTATAGATTTTTTATCAAGATAATACTCTATGAAAGTTATAAATATTTTGGCAGTCGATACCTCGAGCTCTAATTGTTCCATTGCTATTATTTCCAAAGGTTTGGTAATCGACGGCGATTTAATAGAAAAAAAAAATAAGCAAGCGGAACTTTTATTAGTTTCGATAGAAAAATTGCTTAAAAAAAACAACATCTCATATAATGATTTTGATGCATTTGTTGTTACGAAAGGGCCTGGAAGCTTTATTGGTGTAAGAATAGGGATTTCCGCAATGCAAGGTGTGAGTTTAGTAGTGGATAAACCGCTTTACGGAATTTCTACTTTGGAAATAGTTGCTTTTATACTCGCGAAAAACAACGAGAAAAAACTTAACCTTTGTCCAATAATAGATGCGGGTAGAGATTATGTTTACTATCAAGAATTTTCTAACGATCTGTTACCGATTATGGCTCCCGATATTGTTAAAAAATCCGACTTAAAAAAAAACGAAATGTTATTAACAAATGATTTTCACATAATTTCTGATGCTAAAAATGCTGGATTATTAGCTTTTTATAAAAAAAAGAAAGAAAATCTTAATAATATGTCTGTAAAACCAGTTTACATTAGATAAAATGCAACTATATTTAATATCTTTAATTAACTTATTAATTTATAATTTATTTTATTAACTTAATAAGTTGTGTTATATGTTATTTTAAGCAATTTTAAGATAAAAACAGCTTAAGTTATATTAAAATAGTGGTTGAACTAAATCTTAACGCTGTTATTAACAGGGTTGAAATTTATTTCACGTTTTGCATTGGTTAATCTTATGCATTTTTTACAATTAAAGAAGGAGTCTGTTTATGCGCATACTGTTAGTTGAAGATGATGAGAAGATAGCATATGTTGTACAAGAGATAATACATTCTGCAGGATATATATGTGATGTTGCATATTCTGGTAATGACGGTTTGGATATAGTTAAAACAAGCAACGATAATTATACTTACGATGCCATCATTTTGGATAGATGTCTTCCGGATATTGATGGTCTGGATGATTTTATACCGCGTTTGAGGTGTAGAAAGTGTAAGTGTCCGGTGATATTTCTTTCCGCCCTTTCTTCGGTAGAGTATAAAGTTAAAGCTTTAGAATTCGGAGCTGATGATTACATAGTTAAGCCGTTCAATAAGCATGAGTTATTATCCAGAATCAGAGCTGTCGTCAGAAGGACCAGAGGTCATACTTCTTCAATATTTGAAATTGGTAACTTAATTTTGGATTTTCATAAGCAAATGTGTAAAGTTAAAGGAAGAAACGAATCCATACCATTAACGAATAAAGAATACGGCATGCTCGAGTTGCTATGCTTGCATGGTCCTGGTGCTATAGTTTCAAAGGAAAAGTTTATTAACCATCTTTATTCTAATAACGAACCTTCCGATCCAAAAATTATTGATGTATTTATGTGTAAATTACGTTCTAAAATGGCTGAAGCCAATGATGGGATCAATTATATTGAGACTGTTTGGGGTAGGGGTTACACATTGAATGAAAACATAACTGCAATTTCGGAAACGGGAGAAGGTGATTTTTCTACCGAAGATGCAGGGCAAGTTACATAATTTTTAAGAACGGAGGAGGAAATAAGTTTACACGAGCCTTTTGTTAACGAGAGTTCTTCATATAATTATTTTTACTGGAAATGAGCAAAAATAGAATGAATGGTCGAATTTTTTTAAGAATGAAAAAATCAAAAAGTTACTCGTTGCCATATCACAGAAATTAGAGCAAAAAGTTATAAAAAAGCACAAACTATATCTCCAAAATTAAAAGATGTTTTTGTGGCTTTTTTAAAACTTTTCCATCAAATTAAAAGTTGTTATTATAGGATAAGATCCTGCTCCGGGGCCATATCTGACAACCGGTCTGGCTTTTTCGATCGATAGTGATGTAAGTACCGCTCACGTACCTTCGATCCAGAGAATGTTGTTAGAAGCGCGAAACAGTGAGTGATGCTGCCCCTTAATACTGTTCTTACCATTCCTGTTTTGCCTGGTGCGGAAAGGGGAATAATAGACGGTCATAAAGAAATATGGCTTCCGTTTACCAGATGCTTTTTGGATTATTTGAATAACGTAAACTCTCCAATTGCTTTTATATTATGGGGAGAACAGGCTCAATCTTTTAAAAAAGCTTATATTAATAATCTGATACACGGAGAGTTTATAGGAGGACATCCCTCACCCATCGATCGTGGTGAAAATTTTTTTGTAAGAATTATTTTAATAAGGTGAATGAGTTTTTACAGGAAAACAGAATGGCCGTTTTAGATTGGAACCTGTCGAATTCCAAATCGAAAGACTCCAGAAAAGGGATTTGGAATTTGGATCATGTGAATAAAAAATCAATATATGTCAAACCTTGTCCTACAAAATAATCCGGTTAGACTTTATTTAACTTAAGATATTTTTTTGTGTCGGAAGAGTATAAAAAGCTGTTAACTCTAAAAGAAGAAATAGAAAAGCACGATATATTATATCATCAAAAAGATTCGCCGATTATTACCGATGACGAATACGACCGGTTAAAATCATCTTATCTGAAATTATCGGAGGGTTCTTCCGAAGAAGTAATATCTAAAGTTGGAGCTCCTCCTTCGGAAAAATTTCAAAAAGTGAAGCATATTAAACCGATGCTTTCGCTAAAAAATGGTTTTTCCAAACAGGATATAGAAGATTTTATTGCACGATCGGTTAGGTTTTTAAATGTAAAGGAAAAATTGGAGATAACATGCGAACCAAAAATCGACGGGGTTTCGTTTACCGCCCATTATCATTTGGGAAAACTTATTTACGCCACCACTCGTGGTGACGGAAAATTCGGTGAAAATGTCACGAAAAACATTGAAACGATAAAAAACTTGCCGCAAGAAATAAAGAATTTTCCGGAAAAAATCGAAGTTAGGGGTGAAATATTTATCGAACGGACCGATTTTGCAAAAATGCAGGGTTTTTCCAATCCGCGTAATGCCGCAGCCGGGTCTTTAAGGCAATTGGATAGTGATATTACGGCAAATCGTCCGCTGAAATATTTTGTTTATACCGCTTTCGGATTAACCGGTTGTTTTACTCATGCCGAAGCCTTAAAAAAATTGAAAACCTTATCTTTTGTCGTGAATGAAAACCTCTTGATTACTCGAAATATTGACGAAATTATGGATTTTTATAATAAAATTTACTCCATGAGAAGCGACATACCTTATGATATTGACGGGGTTGTTTATAAAATAAACAGCTTGGACCTGCAAGAAAGACTCGGTTCGACCGATCATTCACCTCGCTGGGCGATAGCGCATAAATTTCCGGGAGAGGAGGCGAAAACGAGGATAAAAAAAATCACTATTCAAGTAGGAAGAATGGGTGCATTAACACCGGTTGCGGAATTGGAATCCGTAAATATAGGCGGAGTAATAGTAAAAAGAGCTAGTTTGCATAATGAAGATGAAATAAAACGCAAAGATATAAGAGAAAATGATTTGGTATTAATCAAACGTGCAGGGGATGTTATCCCGCAAGTGATTGAAGCGGACACCGATTTTAGGCCGAAATTTTCAACCGAATTTTCTTTTCCCGCTTCATGTCCTGTGTGTAATAGCGAATTAATAAAAGAAGGGGCGATAATTAGATGTAATGGTAAGCTAAAATGTAGAGCCCAAGTTACTGAAAGAATAAAACATTTTTGTAAATCGTTAGAGATAGAAGGATTAAAACAAAAGCAAATCGAATTATTACTGAAAGAAAAGATTGTAGAAGATATTTTCGACATTTTCGACATACCGAAAAAAATTGAACAATTGGCAAATATTAAGGGTTGGGGGAAATTATCGGCAAAAAAATTAGTGAACAATATAAATAATGCTCGTAACATAACGTTAGATAAATTTATCTTCGGTCTGGGGATAAGGTTTATCGGTGAAAAAAATTCTTTGATTTTGGCAAAAGAGTATAAATCTTACGATAATTGGTACGACAACATGTTAAGTGCTACGAAAAACCCCTCTATAGCGAATTCGATAAAAAATCTTGATGGAATTGGAGAGAAGGCGGTTTTTTCGATAATAAGCTTTTTTTGTAATTCGGATAATGTTTCGATAATTACTAAATTATGTCGACAAGTTAAGGTAATAGGTTTTGCGGAAGAACAAAATTTGCCTTTACAAGAAAAAAACATTGTTTTTACTGGGACAATGGAAAGTATGACGAGAGCCGAAGCAAAATTTAAAGCGAAATTATTGGGAGCAAAAGTAATGAATACGATTTCGGGAAATGTCGACATGTTAGTAGTAGCACGAAATTCAGGATCGAAGTTAGACAAAGCGAAAGAATTGGGTATAAAATTGGTAACGGAAGAAGATTGGTTGAAAATAGTCGGTAACAGTTGATTTGCTATTGTTTGGTTTTAATAATATCCTGGTATGGTTATGGGTAATATCTTCAAGACTTTTATTGTTTTTACATTCGTGTTCAGCATGGCTTTTGCCCACAACCGCACTTGCACCACTTGTACCGTTTACCTTACTTTTGATGATGGACCGCTCGGAGGTACTGAAAACATTTTAAGTGTTTTGGAAGAAGAACAAGTCCCGGCATCTTTTTTTATGGTAGGAAAGCATGTAGGACATTCCGAGAAGCAAAAAAAGATTTTAGAAAAAGTACGGGAATCACCTTATGTTTTGCTGGGAAATCATAGTTATTCTCACGCTTTTAATCATTATAGAAAATTTTACAGTAACATTGAAAATGTTACACAAGACATGAAAAAAAATAACGAAATATTGGGTCTTTCTTCGGATAGTATCTTTTATTCGAGATTACCAGGTCGCGATGTATTCAGGTTGCCTGAAATGAGTTATGACGATCCATTTATTTCGAGAGAAGAGCGAGATAAAGAAAAATTGGTTTATGATAGGGTATTTGCCGCTGGATTTTATTTATATGGCTGGGATCACGAGTGGGAACATAAAAAAGGTGAGCCCGTACAAAGTGTTGAAAAATTAGTGGATGAAATATATGATTATATTATGTCCAATAAAACTTTGGTACACAAGCACCTTATTTTGCTTATGCATGACCAAATGTTTGGGAATAACCAAGGAATTAGTAAAGAAAAGTTGAGAAAGTTAATAAAGTGTCTTAAAAAAGAAAAATATACTTTGGCTAACTTACGACAATACAATTTGCAAAGCTAATATTTTAAAAACGTTCTCAGTTTTGTCGAACGTAAAGGGTGCCTTAATTTTCTGAGAGCTTTCGCTTCTATTTGTCTTATTCTTTCTCTGGTTACTTTATATTTATCTCCTACTTGTTCCAAGGTGAAAGTATCTTTGTCATAGTTTTCATTATTATCTTCGGATGAATTGTTTCTTCTAATACTTACTTTGCTTAGTCCAAATCTATAACGTAATATTTTTTCTTCACGTGGTGATAAAGTGGATAAAACATCGTTCATTACTTTTATTAAATTTTTTTCAATAGATGCTTCGAGTTGGTTAACCACACTTTTATCCTCTATAAAATCACCAAAAGACCCTCCGTCATCACCAATGGGATTTTCTAGGCTAATAGGGTCTTTAGAAATTTTTAAAACCTTGTTTACTTTATCAACCGAAACTCCCAATCTTTTTGCAAGCTCTTCGTTTGTCGGTTCTTTACCGTTTTCGTGAACCATTTGTCTGCTCGTACGTATCATTCTATTAATGGTTTCAACCATGTGTACTGGTACTCGTATGGTTTTTGCTTGATCTGCTATTGCTCTGGTAATTGATTGCCGCACCCACCATGTGCCGTAAGTGGAAAATTTGTGGCCGCGATGGTATTCGAATTTATCTACGGCTTTCATCAGGCCTATATTACCTTCTTGTATTAAATCAGGAAAAGGCATGCCTCTATTGGAATATTTTTTTGCTATCGATATAACAAGACGCAAATTGGCTTTTACCATTTTATGCTTTGCTTTTTGCGCTTTGTTATCGTGAGATTTAATTTTGGAGATTAAATTTCTAATATATATGACGTCCGCACCACATTTAGAGGATATTTCGTTTAAATTATAAAATATTTCGTCATTTATTAATTTTTTGTTCACGTTGAATATTTCATCACATTTATTTTGTCCAATAACGGAAGCTATTTCCTCTTTATTCAGTAATTTTTTTCTGTTTTCAATAAAATTTTTACGTGAAATACCAAAGTTTTCAAAGATAGACATTAGTTTGCTTTCTAAAGCAACTAATTTTTTATTTGTTTTATATAAATCGCTTAAAATGCTGTCTATAAATTTGTTGTTAAATTTAACTTGCTTGATTGTTTCCCATAACTTTTTATAGTCACTGTCTTTGTTAAGATCGATAAGACTGAGTTTTTTTTGTAAAACTTTATCGGCATATTCTGATGCTTTGTCTAAAATAGATAGGATGTTAGGTAAAATTTTATATTCCAGACTAAGCATTGGAGGGGCATCCGACGAGCTATCTTCCGAATCTTCTTCGTCTTCCTCGGTTTGATTTTTGGTTTGTTTATCGATTATTTTGTTTTCTTCGATAGTTTTATCGCTATCTCCTAAAATTACTAAATCGCGTAAGAGTAATTCGTTGTTTGCAAGTTGGTCACGCCACTTTTTTATAGATTGTAGTATGTTTGGCATCATGAATAGCGACATTAGCATATTTTCTTTTTCGTCTTCTATGCATTTTGCTATTTCTATTTCTTCTTCACGAGAAAGTAATTTTACCGAGCTCATTTCTCGCAGATAAAGACGAACAGGGTCATCGGTTCGGCCTAAAGCTACCGAAGCTTGTTCCAAATCGTCTTCGTCTTCGTTTATTGCTCCATTTGCTTCGTCTTCGTCATTTTGTTCCAATACGTCTATTCCGCAGTTATTTAGGATATCTATTACCAAATCAACTTCTTTTCCCGAAGATAAGGTTTCGTCCGGTAATTCTTCGTTTAAATCGTCTAGAGTGAGGAACCCTTTTTTCATTCCTTGAGCAACTAAAGTTTTTATTTCCGTTTCTATATCTTTTTGTTTGGTTTTTTTATTTGTCGACACTTAAAAATACTTAAAAGCTAAAGGTGAATTATACATGGTATGCAATACATATCAAACTTTAGTAAAAAAAAGCTGAACGTTAAGTTAATAAAGTCGTCAAGTTATTTTTTTGACTGCATTAATAATTTCTCGCGTGCTAAATAAGGCTAATTTTTCTAAATTTTGTGCATAAGGCAAGGGAACGTCTTTTCCGGTTATTCTTGTTATGGGAGCATCTAAATGATCAAAAGCTTCTTCGGTAACAAAAGCTGAAATCTCGGCGCCAATACCTGCAAATGGCCAACCTTCTTCGACCGTGATTAAGCGATTTGTTTTTTTTACCGACCATATAATCGTTTCTTTATCCAAAGGACGTAAAGTACGCAAATCGATTATTTCGACGCTAACGTTATCTTTTACCAATTCTTCGGCAGCTTCCAAAGCATACTTTACTCCTATCGAGAATGTAACGATGGTGATATCTTTACCTTCTTTTACAACATTTGCTTTGCCGATTTCTGTTGTGTAGTCATCGTTATCGAAATTATCCGGTACTTCGTGAGTATAACCGTAAACTATTTCGTTTTCCAGGAACACAACCGGATTAGGATCGCGAATTGCAGAAGCAAGTAGCCCTTTACAATCTGCGGCAAAATAGGGAGAGATAACTTTTAATCCGGGAACATGGGAATACCAAGCAGCATAACATTGAGAATGTTGAGCTGCAACTCGTGCAGCTGCTCCGTTGGGACCGCGAAAAACTATGGGGCAAATCACTTGCCCTCCCGACATGTAACAGGTTTTGGCTGCAGAATTTATAATTTGGTCTATTGCCTGCATGGCAAAATTGAACGTCATGAATTCGACGATAGGTTTTAACCCGGTAAAAGCAGCTCCCACTCCCACTCCGGTAAACCCGTGTTCGGTAATGGGAGTATCGATCACTCTGCTTGGACCGAATTTTTCCAACAACCCTTGAGTAACTTTGTATGCTCCTTGATACTCTGCAACTTCTTCTCCCATTACGAATACGTCTTTATCTTTTTCCATTTCTTGGATCATTGCATATAACAGGGCTTCTCTTACTGTGACGGTTTTCATAGATCAAAAATTTTTTTTACAATAATCCGAGTTAAAATATCTTGTCAATTATTCTATCGATTAATAGGCTTAAAATTGTTAATAATAACTTTATTATAAAGTAGTATTTAACTATTTAACGATTAAGTTTATATGGTAAAATTTTTTAAACGGATATTTATCTTTGGTTTAATTATCGCTACCGTAGCATATTTTTCTATTGAGGTTTTGATGGGTCCTAAAGGTCTAGTGAATTTAATTAGGCTAAATAAAGAAGTAAGCAGTTCTTCCTTGGAGCTATCTGAACTTGTTGCTTATAAAAATAAAATTGAGAAAAAAATAAAAGGCTTAAATGAAAAAAGCTTGGATTTAGATTTATTAGACGAGCACGTAAGGCGCGTTTTGGGTTATGCCGATAGGAATGAAATCGTTATATATCATAATAATTAAATAATATTATTGCTTTTTCAAAATAAATTATTATAATCTTAGTATTTAATTAATTATCTTGGAGAAAATATGACAAGTATTCAAAATATGAGAAATAAAATTGAAGGTAACAGCAGTAAAATTGTTGCCAGCGTGTTAATAGCTGAGTTTCTTTCAGGGTTGACATTAGCGACATTAATGGTAACAAGAATTTTACCGTCTGGTAAATTCTTACCGCAAAACACCCAGCAAATGATTTTTCAAACTATGTTTGCGACTTTAGCTGTTATGGCACTTACTTTGGCTCTTTATAGTGCGATTATGCAAAGTAAAAACTTGAAAAGTGATCAAGTTGATTCTAGTAAAACAGGAGTAAAGAATGAGGGATTTACTTCAGACGAAGAAAATGATTTATTAAACCCTCAACTTGTTACGAATGAAGGTAATTCTATTAATGTTCAAGGAAATAGAACTCAAAATATAGAAAGGAATCTAAATACCACTGTAAATGAAACACAAGTAGAAGAAGAGCAAGCAGAACGTTCTATATAAGACGTGTAAGTTTATGTCAACCTTAATTATCACCTGATTAAGGTTGATAACTTTGATTTTTTTCTTTGCTTAATTTTGCTAACAAATAAAAAAGCTTTTAAAGTAAGAGACTTTTCCTATAAATAGTTTTTATTAATGAAAAAATTTAGCCTGATATTTGACATAATCAAACACGATTTCATAATACGAATAAAAAACAAAATGATAAATGCAACAAATCATAGAAAATTCCTGGGATAACAAAAGTTATTCCTCAAATGAAGCAAAACAAGCAATATTGCGAGTTTTAGAAAAATTAAACACGGGCGAATTAAAAGTTGCTGAAAAAAAACCGGATGGTTCATGGAAAGTAAACACTTGGGTAAAAAAAGCGATTCTTCTTTCATTTCGAGCTAATGAAAATGTGTTAGTAAATCAAAATAGCAAAGAAATTCGTTGGTTCGATAAGGTTAAATCTAAATTTCATAATTGGGAAGAAAAGGATTTTGCTCAAACAAAAATTAGGTCCGTCCCCGGTTCTTTTGTGAGGCAAGGTTCTTTTATCGGGCAGGAAGTAGTGCTTATGCCTTCTTTTGTTAACATCGGAGCATATGTGGGTTCGGGCACCATGGTCGATACCTGGGCGACAATCGGTAGTTGCGCCCAAATTGGGGAAAATTGCCATATTTCTGGAGGAGTAGGAATAGGAGGAGTATTGGAACCATTGCAAAATAATCCGGTAATAATAGAAGATAATTGTTTTATTGGTGCTCGTAGTGAAGTTGCCGAAGGAGTTATCGTTAGAAAAGGTTCTGTTTTAGCAATGGGAGTTTATCTTGGTGCGTCGACTAAAATAATCGATCGTAAATCAGGCAAAATCTATTCTGGTGAAATTCCCGAATACTCGGTAGTGGTACCTGGCTCGACAGAATCGAAAAACGGGATTTCATTATATTGTGCCGTAATTGTTAAAAAAGTAGATGAAAAAACCAGAGCTAAAACTTCAATAAACGAATTATTACGCAACCGAGAGTAGTTAATTTTTGCAATACCAAAGTTGCCGTTGTATAAGCTTTGATATCGTTACGTTTTTTCATGTATTTTTTCAGAGCTGTTGTTTTGATCCTAATCATTTTCGTCGGGTTAAAGCTCTATAAAATTTTACCTACTGAAGATATTTATGCAAAAAGCAACGCTATTACTGGGAAAGATATGAAAAATGAAAATGGGCAAAACAATGATAATCCTGAATATGACGAAGAAAGGAAAAAAACGGAGGATTTGCTTAAAAGTATTTCTCCGGGCGAAGCTCAGGCGTTGCTGCATTTATCCGAGCGTCATAAAGAGTTAAAAAGGCGGGAAGTCGAATTACATAATAGGGAAAATTTATTGGAGGCCACCAGAGATCACATAGAAGCGAAAATAATAAAACTGCAAGAAGTACAAAAGAACGTACGCGATTTACTCGCCGCTTATCAAAAAGAGGAAAAAGAAAGAATAGGTAGTTGGGTCAAGATATATGAAAATATGAGACCGCAAGATGCCGCTCAAATATTCGATGAATTGGAAATAAATACGTTACTACCGGTGATAGATAGGATGAAAGAAGCAAAAATCGCTTTGTTATTAGCAAAAATGAGACCGGAGAAAGCCAGACAGATTACCGTGAAACTTGCAAATAATCAGGAAAAGTTCGATCCTAAGAAATATAATTTATGTTCGTGTGAATGAAATTATCGGAAAATCAAGTACTGAAAATATTAAGGAAAATAATCGATCCAATCACAAAAACGAATATTGTTGATGCCGGAATGGTTTCCCGTGTGATAATTGATGAGTATAATGGCATAAAATTTTCTTTAGAAATTGATGAAGATACTTTGGAAGAAAGAAAATGTTTGGCCAAGGAGTGTAAAACAATACTGGAATCGGTTTTTGACGTAAATAAAGTTATAGTTGCAATAACTAATAAGTCTAAGATCGCGAAAAAAATAATAACGGTGGCTTCGGGTAAAGGGGGAGTAGGAAAATCTACCGTAGCATTAAATATTGCCGTGGGTTTGGCCGAGAAAGGTTTTAACGTAGCAATAGTCGATGCCGATATATATGGCCCTTCTATCCCCCATATGCTGGGGATAACCGGTAAACCGAAAATAGTGAATAATAAAATAATACCGTTTGAAAAATACGGAGTGAAATCAATTTCTATCGGTTATTTTCTGCGGGAAGGCAATTCGGTAATTTGGAGAGGACCAATGTTAACCAAAAGTTTGCAACAAATGATTGTAGGAACTTTATGGGAAAACTTAGATTATATGATTATCGATACCCCTCCGGGAACGGGAGATGTTCATATCAGCCTAGCAAAGATGTGTAAAATTTTTTCCGCTCTAATAGTTTCTACTCCTCAAAAATTAGCCAATATCGATGCATTAAAAGCTATCGATATGTTTACTAAATTGAAAATACCTGTTTCTGGAGTGATTGAAAATATGAGTTATTTACCTGAAATTGAGGAAAAGTTTTTGTTTGGCCGAAACGGAGGAAAGAAATTAGCGGAAAGATGCTCGGTCAAATTTTTAGGAGAAATTCCTATAGATTCGAATATATCGTCCGACTCGGATAAAGGAATACCGGCGATTTTTAATGAAAAAGTAAAAAGTTATTTTTCTCGGATTTTGCGCTCGATAATGTAAATTTTATTTGATTCGTCAAAAATTCTTGATAACAACTAAAAATTGTGCTATATCCAACGACAATACTTTTATGCGAGATAAATAATGACTGATAATTTACTTATGGTTAATAAAATAAAACAACGCATGAGTGAGGTCGGGATTAATGCAAAACAACTTGCGGAAAAAGCCGAAGTAGGAAAGTCATTTGTTTACGATATTTTAAATGGAAAATCAAAGAATCCGACATCTAACAAACTTAGTTCCATATCAAAACATCTGGGAATACCAGTTTCATATTTAATGAATGGCGATGAAAACAATATCGATTTACAAAAATATTTGTCGGTACGCCCTTTATTGGAAAAAGTAGAAACAAACGACTTATCGATATTATTGCTTAAATCATTGTTTAAACCGATATCGAATTATGAAAAATTTTATTCGTTTAGTATTGATGACGACAGCATGGAACCTACGTTTTACAACAGTGATGTTTTAATAATTAATAAACTGCAAAATAAGCAGCATTCCTTAGGTTTTTTTCTTATTAAAGATGAATTTTCTACAACTGTGCGCAGGGTTGAACATATTATTGGTTCAACAAAATTAAGAGTAATTGCTGACAACAGCAAATATGCAACTTATGAACAAGAAATAAATAAAATTCAATTAATAGGAAAAGTATTGTGGTATTTAAGAACAATGTAATTTGCGATCTTCAATAATTCTATGACTGATTGTGCTTGATATGGTTGGTGTTGTTAGTTTCAAGTCGTTTATTGTATCAATTATCAGTATAGGCCAGGAAACATTTGTTATGAAAACTTCGTCTGCCGATAGTATTTGATCTAACTTAAATTTTCCGATTATTACAGGAAATATTTCTATTATTCTCTTTCTGATGATGCCACTTACTAATCCGCAATTTACCGAAGGCGTATATATTTTTTTTTCTTTCACCCAGAAAATATTTCCCGAACTAACTTCACATACCTCTTCTTGATGATTGAGCAAAATGCTGTCGAAAAAACCTTTATCACGAGCTTCCATTTTTGCTAATGTTGAATTTAACCCTTGCAGTAGTTTTACTCCGGTAGGAATAGCTTTTATGGACGGTTTTTCCCAGCGAGAAACACAAAGGCTTATGTTGTTTCCAGGAGCGGTTGAAAAATTAGCAGTTGTTATTACTATGGTAGGTTTGATGTTATCGTGTGGTAAGTAACCCGTGCTACTGATGCCGCGGCTGGTAATTATTCTTACTAAACCTTGTTTATGCTTGTTAATTTCAATTAAATTTAGTACGTTTTTTTTTATTGATTCGATTTTAGCTGTAATTTTTAGGGCTTTTAGCCCTGCCATTAGTCTTTCGATGTGATAATCGAATAAATAAGGAACACTGTTAAATACACTGATAGTTTCAAAAACCCCGTCACCGAAGCGAAAACCTCGATCATAACAAGAAATTTCAGGCTTGGTAGCAAGTTTATTATTGATGTAATAATATTTCGTCACGCTTAATAATAAATCGGATTGATAAAAAGTACTATAAATTTATATTTTTTGGCAAAAAACATGTTTGGATGTTAACATGAAGGAAGTACTAGTATTGGAACAAGACCTGTCTGGTTAATAATATCTATTTTAATCAGAAAAAAAATTACCTGAAATAAAAGTTACTGTTTTAGAAAAACACGAAGGCTATCAAAAAAATCATGATCTTTACATAAAAGAATCAACTCTTAAAACTTTACTTGATTAAGCAAAATCTTCAAAAGATCAGGTTAAAGAAAAGACAAGATTTTTTTATCTTCTAAAGTTAATTTCCGGGAAATGGAAAAAAATAAGCAGCAAGAAATTTAGGAATTACGATAAATGAGAAACAAGAAGTTACGGATCAAAATTTTGCTGAAAAAATAGCAGGACATAGTGTTATTATCGAGGCAGACAGAGCGCATAGTAATGTTTTTATTTAGTGGGCAGTAAAAGAAGATTTGAAATATCTGGTAAGAATGAAAGCCGATTTAAATGTTCAAAAGACTGATAACTTTTTTTCACCACAAATATGTTGCAAGGAAGCATTCCAAGAATTTATATACTTTTCATTTAAAAAAAGAAGATAGTAGCAAACGATAATAATGGATATTGTTGTCGATAAAGCAACTTACAAATGCCTTATTATGAGCTTCAAGTAACACTAATGATATCCCCCCGCTTTTGGTGAGCCGTTTAGCCAAGTTAACAAAACAGCATGAATGTGTTTACAAGTTGCATAACTCTATTTCCATATATGAATAGCTTGAACATAGTAAATAGGGAAAAATGAAAATTGAGAATGCAAGAATTACAACTATGGCTTTTATTGTTTCCAGAAGTGAAGTATTTCATAAAAAACAGGAAGAAAAAATATATTTCTTGTTAAAGATGCTGCTTTCGGAGTGCCGTTTTCATAATTTTAATAATAGTATTTTTGTACATATGAACTGGCAAAGGCTGTAACGGATGAAAGTAGGCCGATAGAGCATTGGAGTTATGTTAAATTTAGTAACAAATTGTTTGATATTAAACATAAAAAAGCCCATAGAAAAAACTATTTGCAAAATTTTGGCATGAAATATCTTAAGTTAGTTAATATTTCTTCCATGCAAATAATTCCGGAATATTTTTTTGAGGACGAGAGAATAAAAATGCAAATTTTTCATGTAATTTTCATGGCTGTTATTCTCAGTGGAATTACTTACGGTATTTTTTTCACCGGGAAGAATTTCGATAAAGTGTTCTATGCAGAAATTCCTAATAAACTTGCTATAGCGTTAACAATTTTGCCAGCTTAATATTTAGCCATTATAATAAAGTAAAATTTTGAATTCATGGCTAAAAATGGTAATATTACTCATTTTCATGGTCAAAATTCTGAAAAAATAACGACTAGTTTAAGTGAAGTAAAATAACTCTCAAACTAGACTGAAGGGAAAATGCCAAAATTAATAATTTAGTTAATATAAAATATTTCACGTGAAACATTGTTGTTGATTATTAGTTTATTAATGAATCAATTATATTTATTTTGCTATATTACGTTAATGTTTTTACTTAATATAATACAACTTTAAAATGCAAAATATAATAGACTTGGTAAAAAGAGATGAAAAAAAATTATCACAAGAAACAATAGAGAGTTTAAAAGAAATCAAACCTGAGAATAACTATGACTCCAATGAGTTGGGTGAATTATTGTTACTGTTAGTTACAAAACATAATGCTTCGGTAAACCGAAGCAATTGTAACTTTATCAAAGAAGTAATTGAAGCTGGAGCAAACGTTAATCATCAGGATAAAGAGAGTAATAATACTCCGTTACATTTTGCATTATCTTCTTTATCCCCGCAGGTAGATTTTAGTTTAATAGTTGAAGCAGGAAATTTGCAATTAGAAAAAGAAGTTGAACTTGGGTTAGAGGATTTCGGTTACCGAAATAATATTACAACATTACTGAAAATTAATCCTAATCTTACTCTTCAGAATAAATCAGGTAAAACTCCATTGCATATGATCAAAGTAAATCAACCTGAAATTGTCGAAGTGTTACTGGAAAGTAATATTAACACTATTAATAAGCAAGATGTTAAGGGTAATACTCCTTTACACTCTATGGTCGAGCATGCGGCTAAGTATAACGTAGCAATGTTGCTTAAATATGATCTGATTTTGGACATAAAAAATGAAAAAGGAAAAACTCCTTTAGAATTAGCAGTAAGTAAATTAACCGGTGCAGAAAAATTATCTGATAACTCGAAACAAGATTTACTCGATATAGCTTGGTTAATCGATCAAAAAAATAGAGAAAAATCACGTTGAGAATCAAAACATAAGATGATTGAAGATTTATCGAAATCACCAAGTGGTAATAAATTAATTGTAATTATCGTTTCCTTTTTAATGGGTGGTGTTATTGCAGGAATGCCTACTGGTATTTGTGCCTGGATGACAAAAGAGCTATTTGTAGATTTCTTTTCTGAAAAAGAGGTTATTAGCATGGCAATTGGAATTACGATTGTGGCTGCGTTAATTGGAGCCGTTATTGGTGCATTAATTGAAAAAAACTTACCTGGAAAACTTGATTTTATAGAAATAGGTCGACAGAAATCATCTAAAAGTAGTCCTCTTAATAAGGCATATTTCACGTGAAACATATTTATTTTTAATGCTACTGGTTGCTTTTTGTAAGAATAATTTATCTACGTATTCTTTCAATTTGTACTTCTACATAAGGCCTTTTTTTGGTACGTTTAAGCGAATTACGGATTAGAGTACGAACTAACTTGGAAATAACTCGATAATCGGATAAATCTGCCGAAAATAGCTCTTTTTCAATTTCTTTGGATAATTTGCTCAGTAATTTTTTATTTTCCAATAAGCCTGGAGCCATTACTGTCGGGAGTTTTAACAATTCGTTATTTGAATTAATTACCAATATAACGATAATCATACCATTATCACGCATATTACGTCGCTCTTTCATGGCATCACCTTCAGAAGATTGGAATAAAGTTCCGTCTATACCGAGAAAGCTTGTTTTAATTTTAGCTATTTTTTCGGTACTTTCCTCATTTAGTTTTATTATGTCGCCGTCTGCTATTGTTAATGCTTCGGGAATATTGCATTCTTTAGCTAATTTAACATGTTCTGCTATGTGCATGTGTTCGCCGTGCACCGGTATTGCTATTTTGGGTTTCACAAGTTCATACATTTTTTTCAATTCGTCACGATAAGGGTGTCCGGAAACATGCACCGCATGATCTTTTTCCGTTATTATTTCGACTCCCATTTTGGTAAATTTGTTGAGCATACCGAATATACGCTTCTCATTTCCGGGTATAATTTTCGAGGAGAAAATTATAGTATCTCCTTTTTGTAATTCGAATAATCTGTGAGTATTATTGGCCAATCTGTTAGCTGCTGACATCACGTCACCTTGACAACCGGTACATAACAGCATTATCTTATCGCGAGGTTTTTGTGATGCTTCTTCTGGACTGATAAATTCTACTTCTTGTAGATAGCCGCTTTCTTTGGCAGCATTGATGATACGCATTAGCGATCTACCAAATACTGCAACTTCTCTACCGCACTCTTTGGCTATTTTGCTTATCGTTTCAATTCGTGCGACGTTAGAAGCAAATAATGTTATTGCTACCGCTCCTTTTTTAGGACTGATTAGTTCGTACAAGCTATTATACAGATCACCTTCGGAACCAGAATGACCTTCTGAAAAAACATTTGTCGAATCACAAATTAATGCAAGAACTCCTTCTTTTCCTAATTCTTTTAACCTTGATTCATTAGATGTTTCACCGACAACGGGATTAGGATCTAACTTCCAATCACCACTGTGAAGTATTCTGCCTTTATCCGTTGTTATGGAAACAGCATTCATTTCGGGTACAGAATGAGTTAAGGAAATAAATTCAAGATAAAATGGGTCTAATTCGAATTTTTGATTTAATTCGATTCGATTTATATAGCTTTCGGGTATGTTAAACTCCTTGAATCTGTCTTTTAAAACCACGGCTGTGAAAGGAGATGCATAGACCGGACACTGTAATTTTTTCCACACATATTGAATTGCTCCACAATGATCTTCGTGAGCATGAGTAAGAACGATACCGAGAAAATTTTCACATTTCTCGCAAACAAAATTTATGTTTGGTATTATTATATCGATACCGGGCATATAGTCGTCGGCAAAACCGGCACCACAATCTATCATCAGCCAATAACCTTTGTAATGATAAAGGCTGACATTCATCCCGATGTGACCTACTCCTCCTAATGGGAGATATAAAAAATCTTCTTTATTCATAAACGTATTAACACATAAGGCTAAATTTTAACATGAGCCCTAGAAGATGACAATCTGAATTGACATTATGCGGTTAACTTTAATAATTATATATTTACATAACTAATGAGCACAAAAATTACAGTTGCTTACGGTGACGGCATAGGACCTGAAATTATGGAATCTGTGCTTTCTGTTTTGCAAGAAGCGGGAGCAAAAATATCTATCGATGTGGTTAACATCGGTTACAAAGCATATGAGCAAGGATGGAAAACAGGTGTTACCGATTCGGCATGGAACACTATAATACGTAACAAAGTTTTCCTAAAAGCTCCGATTGCCACTCCTCAAGGAGGCGGTTTTACAAGCTTGAACGTTACTTTAAGGAAAGCTTTAGGGCTTTATGCAAATGTCAGACCTTGCGTAACTTACTTTGATACTGCGGTAGATATAGTGGTGATAAGGGAGAACGAAGAAGATATCTATTCGGGAATAGAATATCGTCATACTAAAAATACTTATAATGGAATAAAAATTGTTTCCTATGATGCCTCGCTAAGAATTTGTAAGTATGCATTCGAATATGCAAAAATCAACAAACGCAAGAAAGTTACTTGTTTTGTAAAGGATAATATAATGAAAATGACTGATGGAACATTCCATCGGGCATTTAAAAAAGTAGCTGAAGGTTACCCAGATATTGTTGCCGAAAGTTATATATTGGATATCGGTGCGGCACTAATTGCAACTAAACCGGAAAAATTCGACGTAATTGTTACTACGAATCTATATGGAGACGTAATTTCGGATATAGCCGCAGAAGTGACAGGCTCGTTGGGGTTGGCGGGAAGTGCCAACATCGGTCCCGAATATACTATGTTCGAAGCTGTTCATGGTTCGGCTCCAGATATTGCAGGTAAAAATTTGGCTAATCCTTCGGGCTTACTTAATTCGGCAATCAGTATGCTATCTTTTATTGGTCAGAATGAAGCGGCGTCAAAAGTGTATAATGCTTGGTATCGTACTATCCGAAATGGAATTCATACGGCGGATATTTATGATGAAAACAGTAAGAAAAAAGTTAGTACTAACGAATTTACTAAAGAAATAATTGCAAACTTAGATGCAACCGAAGTAGATAAGCAGCCTATTAATCATTATCCTCCGATTAAGATTAACTACTATGACGATTCGAAGATGAGAAGGAAATTAATAGGCATAGATTTATTTATCGAATGGGATAGTGACAAAATTGACGAGATAGTAACAAGGTTATTATCGATAACAAATGAAGATTTAAAACTGAGAAACGTGCTGGCAAAAGGTTTAATTATTTGGCCGCGTAACGAAGTTCTCAGATCATTACCTACGGATACGGTTTGTTGCCGATTTATTACTGAAAATAATGAAAAGAATTTAAACGACAGTATAAATTTATTATTCTCGGAACTGACCGATTTAGAAATAACGTCATTGCAAAAATTATATTTGTTTGACGGAGAAGAAGGGTTTCGCCCGATATAAATTCTTAGAAAAAAATATTTTGGAAAAAAACGATAATCCTAATCTTCGTGTACTTTTTTCCAGATTTTACGTTTTGTCATTATAAATAAGCCGGTTATAAAAACAAGAAAAGATATTACCTTTAATCCCATTCTTTTCCTTTTTTCCATTTCCGGTTCGGCTGCCCATTGTAAAAAATTAACTACGTCGTATGCCATGTTGCCTAAGTTCGCTTCCGTTCCGTCATCATATTGAACCAAATCGGAACTTAAAGGAGGAGACATTGAAAGTTTGCCCGAAATAAAATAAGGATTTTCGTATAAAGTTCCCTCTTCCTTTCCGGTATATCCCGTAAGTAACGAATAAACGTAATTTGCTCCGTTATGGCGTGCTTTAATTATCAAGGAAAGATCTGGTGGATGAGCCCCGTTGTTGGCAGCAGCAGCAGCTTGCTTATTGGGAAAAGTCGGAACGAAATAATTGGAAGGTAACCCGGGACGTTCAAACATATCCCCTTCGTCGTTAGGACCGTCTTTTACTTGATAGGATTTTGCTATTTCTTTTACCTCGTTTTTGGAAAACCCTATCTCTTCCAAATTACGAAAAGCAATTCTATTCATCGAGTGGCAAGATGCGCAAACTTCTTTATAAACTTTATATCCCCGTTGAATAGTTTGCTTATCGAATTTCCCTAGTAAACCTTCAAATGGCCAGTCAACTTTCAAAGGCATTTTTTGTTCAAACTCTTTGGCATATAAAAAATGAGCAGATAGTAAGAGTAACAAACAAAATAATCTTTTAATCATTTGCTCTACCTAAAGAATCACTAATCGATTTCGGTTCGATCTTGGTTTTCTCGTATTTTGACAGCAAAGGCAGCACAACAAAAAAATAAGCGAAGTAAAATAAAGTAGCAATTCTACTTAAAGTTATATAAGGTTCTTTTGCTTCTTGTCCGCCAAGCCAGATAAGAGCAGCGAAATCTAAAACCAGTGCCAAATAACATATCCTGAATATCGGCCTATACCTACCGCTTTTTACTTTGCAAGTATCGAGAAGTGGTAAGAAAAACCAGACGAAAATAGCTCCGAACATCGTTATTACTCCGAATAATTTATCGGGAATAGAGCGAAGCATCGCGTAAAACGGCAAAAAATACCACTCGGGCACTATGTGCAGGGGCGTAACCATTGAATCGGCTTCGATATAGTTATCGGGATGGCCCAAATAATTGGGTAGGAAAAATATGAATATGCAAAATGGTATTAATAAGGCTCCTACTCCCACTAAATCCTTAATGGTATAATAGGGGTGAAAAGGAATTGAGTCTTTTTCTGATTTCATTTCGACGCCTGTTGGATTATTGGAACCGAACCTGTGAAGAGCAAAAATATGAAACAACACTATTCCTACGATAAAAAAAGGTAATAAGTAATGAAGAACGAAAAATCTGTTTAGAGTAGCGTTGTTTACGGAAAACCCGCCCCATATCCAATTAACGATACTTTCTCCGACAAAAGGAATTGCCGAGAATAAATTGGTAATAACGGTAGCCCCCCAAAAACTCATCTGTCCCCAAGGCAAAACATATCCCATAAATGCCGTCGCCATCATAATTATAAATATTAGCACTCCGATAAACCAAAGAAGTTCGCGTGGAGATTTATAAGAACCGTAATAAAAACCTCTGAATATATGAAGATAGACTACGATAAAGAAGAAAGAAGCTCCGTTAGCATGAGTATACCTTATTAACCAGCCGTAATCCACATCGCGCATAATTCGTTCCACGCTATCGAAGGCATGCTCGATTTGGGGAGTATATTGCATGGCAAGAAATATACCGGTGATAATTTGTATTACGAGCATCAATCCAGCAAGTGAACCGAAGTTCCACATATAACTTAAATTTTTCGGTGTTCTGTATTCTCCGAAATGCTTGATAAAACTAAAGATAGGAAGTCTATAATCTATCCAAGCTATTATTCCTTTTTTACTTTTTTCCATTTTACGTACTTTCTTTTCTACCGATTAAAATAATGTCGTCACTAACAAATTGGTAATCTGGAATGCGTAGATTTTTTGGAGCAGGACCTTTCATTATTCTACCGGAGGTATCGTAATGCGAACCGTGGCAAGGACAAAACCAACCATTATAATGGCCATTTTCTTCAACGAGAACTGGTATACAACCCAAATGTGTACAAATACCTACCATAACAAGCCAATTTTCTTTCCCTTTTTTTGTTCTTTGTTCGTCGGTTTCCCGGTGGCGTAATGTATTAATATCGACCTCTTTTGCTTTCTCTATTTCTTCATTGGTACGCTTGCGTATAAATACGGGATTGCCTTGCCATATAACTTTCATGCTTTGCCCTTCAACCATGCTCGAAACGTTTACTTCAATGGTGGAAAGAGCTCTCACTTCTGCCGACGGACTCATGGATTTGAGTAAAGGAAAAACAGCACTAGCGGCACCAAGGCCTACCACTGTATTGGTAGCGAGAACTATAAAATTACGCCTTTTTGGGTTAAAAGTTGTCATGAATTATTTAGAGATTAATCTGGTTATTTATATAAGAATACTTAGAATAGTTCAATACTGATTATTCTCCGAGTGTACCAAAATAATATGTTTTACGTGAAACATATTTATTGAGAAGAACTTGTTTCGTAGAATTTCTATTGATCTATTTTTATAGAATCAAGCTTTTTAGATAGATTGCACCGATACCGGCTCCAAATACCGCGGTTGCAATCATCATTCCGATTGCTATTCCATATGGTTGTTGCTCTGGCAATACTGAAACCTACGGAACGAAAAATTAAAGCAATTTTAGAATTTTTTTGATAAACGGCATCTTTTTTAGCAACCTTTTTTTCCACTTCTTCTAAGAGAGGAATGATTTTTTTTCTACGACACTTCTGTCTTGTTTTTAATTTATTTTTCTTTTCATAATTTGGTTCTTTGTTTTCTTGAGCTAGATATTTTTCTACTTGGTCAAGTGAACCTTGAAGCATTTCATCTTAATCATTTTTTATGTTTTTGGTATTTATTTTGTTGTGTGTCGGTAACGTTTGGACCAAGTTAAACCTTTCTAATTTTACGGCAGCTACTAGCGCCTGAAACCATAACTTCTTACTTTTACGGCAATTTCTAAGCTTTTGAGAATCATCATTCTTAATAAGTTTTGCCGCTCAAGCCTTGTGATATTAATTAACACTAGGATTGCTTTCCGGCTTTTGTTTTTGGTATCTTTAAGCTTTTTAGCCGTTACTAATAAACCATTACGTACATTTTCACAAATATCCTAGGTAAGTAAAACTTTAAGTTCCCTACTCCAAAGGAGTTTCTTCTTGGTTATTTGTTGCATCGATATTGGCACCACATTCTATTAACTTTTGCACATTATATACGTTTCTTTTTTATTTGACAGTATAAAGGTGTATTTCCTTCATGATTTTGTTAATTGGTATTTTCTTCCGTTGTTCTTTCTTTAATAAGAGTAGGCCAATTCATTGAAATCATGTGTAAAAAGGTTTTACCAATATTGTTTTGCAGGTCAAAATTCGGATCATGACTTTATTTGCTTTGAAATTATCTGAATAACCTTATGTTAATCTGTATTCATCCGTAATGTCCAAATAAGATGCAGCCAAATAAAGTGCGTTGCCCTTATTTCGATAAAATTATAATCATCTGTTACGGCATTACTTTTTGTTACCAAAAGTAATAATAATTCGCCTCATTTATTTTGGTCATGGCCATTTTCCCGACTGACTTGTTTTAATTTTTTTATTATTTTTCTGTTAATTGTTTTTGACTTGAGTCATGATTGTTAATTTCATTAATAATTTTGATAATAGTGACACAGAGCAATTGCCAGGGCGTCCGCTATATCGTGAGTAATTTTGCCTTTGACTTCTTTGATGATATATTCCACTGTTTTAATTATTTGGTGCTTTTCGGCATGGCCGTTTCCCGTAATGGCTTTTTTGATGTGATTTGCGGGGTATAAACTTATGTTTGCGATACCTGCAATCGATAAAGTTAAAAGTAATGCTCCGCGAGCTTGGCAAAGACTTAACGACGATTTCGGGTTTTTATTAACAAACGTTTCTTCTATTGCTGCCGATTCGGGTTTATGTCGCTCTAATACCGTTAATAACTCTTGGTGTAACCGGTATAATCTTTTATCAATAGCTGTTTTACTGTAGGTTTTTATTTTACCGCTATCCATATAACGAACTTTGTTATTTTCTACCTGAATTATCCCCCAACCGGTGCAATTTAAACCGGGGTCGATTCCTATAATTTTCACTATAGCCAACGAATCGTTCCTAATTCGTCACATTTTCGACATATATAATCCCATTCTTCGGGTTTTTTATAACAAGCACTACATTCCCAACATTTTTTTTCATTATCGATTACGTTGTTTATTTTATCTCCCCCCAGCTCGGTATATAGGTTGAAAATATCCTTATGCGGATTTCTTTTATATTCTTTTTCCAATAAAGCTTTTGCTTTATTTTGTTTGTTTAAATTGCACAATATTCTTGCGTTCAGCATTACCGAACCGACGAATTTTTCCGCTCGAGCCAAATAGTTCAAAGCTTTGTTATAATCTTGCCGTAAATAGCTTTCTTTAGCCACGGCATAATTAAGTATAGAAATTCTCTCTTTTAAGTCGTAACCCGGTTGAAGTTTATGCTTTTTAATTTTTTCCAATATTTTGATCGCTTTATCGTATTGTCTGGTGTAGCAAAAAAATTCTCCTTGTTTGAGTAACGACCAAGGTTCTTTGGGAAAAAATAGCTTTGTTTGCTCGATAATAGTTTCGATTTCAAGTAAATTTTTTTCCGAGTAAGCAACTTTTAGTAATTGATTTAATGCCGTTACGCTTAAAGTATCGCAATTTTTTATTATTTCCCTGAGAAGTTTTTTTGCACTTTCGTTTTTACCTTCGAGTAATTTGTTATTTGCTTCTAATAATTTCACGATTGCCTGACTCTTTAGGTTCTTTTTTGCTTGTTTTAGGCATGAATTCGAAGATAACAAATCACCGATTTTAGTATAGGATAAGCCTTGTATAACCTTTTCTATTGCATCTGTTTGTTTAGTAATAAGTTTATTCTTTCTTGCTCTGGTAAAGAGAAAAAACAGCTTTAATAAAATGATTTTAACTATTATTAACGCTGGTATTAAAAAAATCAGTTGGATTTCAATTTGGTATCCTAACCAGTCTATGTCGATAAAACCTTTATTCTGTGATAGCCAAACCAGTAATAAAAGGGATAAGGAAAAATATGTTAGGAATTTAAGCATTATAATTTTTCTATTTCTAGGGATTCGTACACATATATATAATCCATTAATTTTTTTCTCCAACTTTGCATTTTTTGTTGTAAATTGACTGCTAATTCGTCGATAATTTGTACTGCTTTATCGAAATTTTGTAACGATATTTGTTGTGTCAACAGTGCTATTTGATCTTCCATATTCACATCTTTTTTTCTAATTTTAACCCATCTGGCAATAAATTTGTTGTTTATAGGTTTAAGGCTAATTTCTTGTAACTTGGGTAATACTGACATAAAAAACTCACGTTGCAGATTTTTTGCGGTTATTATTCCCGATTCTGCGATTTCCAGTAAATACTGGTCGTTTTCCATGTTTAAATTCGCTAACAAAGAAATGAATGGTTTTTCGCTATTTATTGCTTCTTTCAATGATAATTTCAGTATCGCACTATCTTCCAATATCGGACAATCGTTTTGTTTTGCTCTTTGTAAATTTTTGCTAATGTTCTTACTTATGTTAGCCGTTTCCCTATTGATCAAATTTTTAACATTATGATTTAAAAGAGCATAATGAACCGTGAAACCAATAGTTATATATATTAATATAAAAATGTGCCTTTTGGTTAATCTGGAAACCATTATTTAATATAATCTGAAGCAATAACCTTATCTTTTACATTAAATAAGTCCAATTTCCAACTTTTATTGGGTTGTTTTTCTAAAATAACAAAACCGAATTCTTTTTTCGTAAAATCTGTTTCTGGCCACTTGTTAAGCTTACTTCCACTGTTCCCAACTATAATTTGTTTTTTTCCATTGTGTCTTGAAGCTTGAAATAAGTGGATATGACCGGAAAATATGGTAGTAACGTTTGGTGCTAAAACTTCTGGTGCGGAATAAAATTCGATTTTTCCTTCTTTGTTTGCCCATAAAGGTCTGTGAGTTAATAACCAAGATTTTTTTCCTTGCGATAAGTTATTTATTTTTTTTAAATCATTTTGAGATAGATCGTGTTTTGCTGAATCAGCAATTATAAAACGTAAATCCGGGGATATATCAAAAGCATAAGGTTTGGAGTAATTGTAGCATGATTTTCTATCATCAAAAAAATGAGTCCAACCTTTTCCTCCTCTGTTGCAAGATTCATGATTACCCCGTACCATCACCCATGGTGCGATATTTAATAGGTTTGTCGTAGGTGTAAAGAATTCCGCTTCCCAAGTATGAAAGTTATCACCGACAGGCTCATTTTTGCACTCGGATGATCGACAAAATTCCCGATAAAAAAAATCTCCGAGATGGATTATTAAATCTGGCTTATGGCTAATTGCCATATCTGCAATTTTTGCAAACGGCCAGTCTTTTTGGCAATTTTGCACATATAAACCTTTTGTTCGGCAGCCGGTATCTCCTATTACTAATATTTTTTCAATTTTTTTATTCGGAATTATAGCTTCGACATCGTCAAATTCTATTTTATTTGTATTTCTCGGTATAATAAATTTACAGCTATTGACAGGAAATTGAATTGTTTGTTTGTAATGAAGTGATGTTTGGTGTTCTATTCCGTTTATCGTGATTTTTGGGCAATCTTTTTCTTCAGTTAAGGCCCGAAACCAGATTTTGTCATTTGGCATTAACTGAAGCCAATGAGTATTTTGTGCAGATCCAAATGTTGAAAAAATTAAAATGAGTATCATAAGGTAAAATACGACACTCATTTTTTCATTCAGAAAATAACCTAAAGTTGATAATACTATAATTAATTTCGTGTTCAACAAATATTTTTTATGGAAATTTACTTGCAATTTTAAGAAGATAAAGGTTTAAAAGGAGAGTGGAGGAACCCTCTCCTTTTTTTGACTTGGAACCGATTATTAAAATCCGCCCATGCCTCCCATTCCACCCATACCGGGTGCTCCTCCTCCGGCACTGGCATTATCTTCTTCACTTGGAAGTTCGACAACGAGTACTTCTGTAGTAGCTAACACGCTTGCAACAGAAGCAGCACTTTCGATTGCAACCCTAACTACTTTTGCAGGATCTATAATTCCTGCTTTAAAAGCATCAGCATATTCGTGTTTTTTAGCATCAAAGAGCCATTTAGAATCACCTTTTTCCAGAATTTTATTGATTACGACTGAAGGTTCTTCACCGCAATTTTCAATAATTTGAGTAATTGGAGCTTTAAGTGCATCTCTTACTATGTTAATACCTGCAGCTTCATCATCGTCATCACTTTTTAAGCTGTCAAGCGCTTTGGTAATGTAAAGTAGGGTAGCACCTCCACCGGCGACAATTCCTTCTTCAACTGCGGCACGAGTTGCATGCAATGCATCTTCAACACGATCTTTACGTTCTTTCATTTCAACATCGGTCGATCCGCCGACTTTTAGTACGGCAACACCGCCTGCTAATTTCGCCAAACGCTCTTGCAATTTTTCTTTATCATATTCAGAAGAAGTTTCTTTAATGCTGTTTTTTATGTTGTTAATTCTAGCATTAATTTGTGATTGATCACCCCCGCCGTCAACAATCGTGGTTTCATCTTTAGTTATGGTAATGGTTTTTGCCGAACCTAGATCGGTAGTGGCAATGTCTTCCAAATTAATTCCCAAATCATCGCTAAGTACGTTTTTTGCTCCGGTAAGAATTCTGATATCTTCCAACATATCGGCACGCCTGTCGCCGAAACCGGGGGCTTTTACCGCAGCAATTTTTAATCCGCCGCGTAATTTGTTAAGAACACAAGCAGTTAATGCTTCGCCTTCAACGTCTTCGGCAATTATCAAAAGCGGCCTGTTAGCTTTAAGTACCGCTTCCAATAACGAAACGAGAGATTGAATCGAAGAGATTTTTTTATTCAAAAGCAATATGTAAGGATTATCGAATTCAATGGTCATTTTTTCACTGTTAGTTACGAAATATGGAGATAAGTAACCTCTGTCGAAAACCATACCTTTTACCACCGAAACGGAAAATTCATCCAGTCCTTTTCCTTCTTCAACGGTAATTACTCCTTCTTTACCCACTTTTTCCATTGCTTCGGCAATTTTTTTTCCTACTACGTTATCTCCGTTTGCCGATATCGTTCCGATTTGTGCAATTTCGTCTTGAGAAGATATTGTTTTAGCAAGTTTTTTAATTTCTTCGATAACTTTATCGCGACCGCGTTCGATACCGAGTCTTAGTTTCATTCTTGCTCTGCCGGCAGCAATGTGTTTACTTGCTTTTCTTAGCATTTCACCGACGAGTAATGTTGCAGTTGTTGTTCCGTCACCTGCTTTTTCATTGGCTTGAGAAGTAGTCTGATTTAATAGCTCGACTATTTTTGCTACTTTCACGTCTTTTGGTTTTAAGCTGTTTACAACTTTATATCCGTCCTTGGTAATTTCAGGAGCTCCGAAAGATTTACTCATAATTACTGGCCTACCTTCCGGACCGACTGTTATACCGGCAGTGGACATAACCAGGTTGGCCGCATCTCTTATAACGCTTTGTAATTCTTCTCCTCTTATTACTTCGTTTGCATTTGTCATATTAAACCTCCAAAATTATTCTGATTCTATTATTCCGACGACGTCTGATTCTTTCATTACGACATAATCTTTATCGTCAAATTTAACTTCGGTACCCGCCCACTTACGATACATAACGGAGTCTCCTTTTTTTAATTCCATGGGAATTAGCTTTCCGTTCGAATCTCTTCTTCCTGGACCGACTTCCATTACGGTACCTTCCGTAGGTTTTTGTTTAGCGGAATCTGGTAACATAATACCGCCACTGGTGTTACTGTCTTCTGTTAGCCCGATAAGGACGGTGTCACTTAACACTTTTAGTTTTTTAGTCATAAAACTTCTCCTTAATAATAAAAAAAAATTGCTTTCAACAAAAGATTATATCTACATGATTATTATAAAAAACAAGATAGATGAACGAAAAAATATATTTATGTGATTTTGCAATAAGCAAATTGGTTTTTTACATTAGAGATATAATTTTACTCTAGATTAATTTTCGTTTTAAGGTCAAATTTAATAGCTTCCTAAAAGCTGTTTATGTTCTTGTATTGCAAAACGATCGGTCATACCCGAAATAAAATCGCATATTACTAACACTTTATCTTCTTCTGATGAAGCCGAATTAATTTTTTTATGCCACTCTAGAGGCAAGCATTCTGGTTTTGTGTGAAAATATTGAAATAGATCTTTGACTATTTGTTTCGTTTTACTTTTTATTCTGTTTACTTTGTAATGATGGTATAAATTTTTCGACAGAAACGATTTTAGCATTTTATTTGTTTGCGAAAACTCTTGAGAAAAACAAACTAAAACTTGCCCGTTTTTTCTTACTTCGTCTGTGTTTTTTATGTCAAATTTTCTTAAATTGTCGTTCGTTGTCGTGACGACATCATTTATCATATGAGCGATAAATTTACTAAGAAATTCGTGAATAAGCCTTTCTGGAACAATTTTTGGATATTTGATTTCGATGCTTTTTAATGTTTTTGCGATGTATGGAATGTCGTACATATCTTTTATTCCAATCAATCCGGAGCGTATCCCATCGTCGATATCGTGTGCGTTATAAGCTATATCGTCTGCAATTGAGGCGACTTGTGCTTCGGGACCGGCAAAAGTATCAAGCTCCAAGTCATGTAACTTATTGTATCGAGAAATAATTTTGTGTTGCTTTTCAATGGTGATAGGACCGTTATGTTTGGCAACGCCTTCCAATACTTCCCAAGTTAAATTCATGCCGTCGAACGAAGCGTAACGTTGTTCTAAAAACGTCAATACTCTTAAAGATTGTGCGTTATGATCGAAACCTCCGTAATTTTCAGTACATTCTCGTAAAGATTCTTCTCCGGCATGACCAAAGGGAGTATGACCGAAATCGTGAGCCAGTGCTATTGCTTCTCCCAGTGTTTCGCTTAGATTAAGGCGTTCGCAAATTGCTCTTGCGATTTGTGCTACTTCCAGACTATGGGTTAATCTGGTTCGGTAATAATCTCCTTCGTGATTGATAAATACTTGAGTTTTGTATTCTAATTTGCGAAACACACCTGAATGTATAATTCTATCTCGATCTCGTTGAAAGGGAGTTCTGTACCTATCTTCTTTTTCTTTATGTAGTCTGCCTTTGGACTTATTAAAATCCGATTTTATTGACACCAAGTTAATTTATTATAGTATAGTAAAATCTATAATGTCCATAAAACATATGTCAATTATCACTCAAGACATTATTTTTACCCAATCGGCAATTGTAAAAATACGATCTATTTTAGAACAAGAAAAAAATAACAAGGTATTGTTTAGAATAAAGGTGGAAGGAGGAGGTTGCTCAGGATTTCAGTACAAATTCGATATAGATTCTGCAAAAAATGAAGAGTATGACAATGACGAAGGCTACGAATCATCTGATGGTGACCTTTTTGCCAATGAAAAAGAGAGTAAGAGAGAATACGTAGTGAATGACGAGAGAGGTTTTCCGATAGCCATAATCGATAACGAGTCATTTGATTACCTAAAAAATTGTACGGTCGATTATGTCGAAGATTTAACGAAATCCGATTTTGTAATTCGTAATCCTCAAGCTACTGCCAAGTGCGGTTGCGGCAATAGTTTTGCCGTGAAAAAGTAGATATTATTTTAATTGGAAAACACCTTTTCTTATTACTTTAAAGGGCTCTTTGGTGATATCGATTACGGTAGATCCTATTCCCGATATTTTGCTGTCGTCTTTTATATAATAACCGACCTGTTCTAAAATTTTTTGCGGGATATCAATAAACTTTTTCGCATCTTTTGTGCAAGAGAAATTTGCACTTGTCGTGGCAATAGGCTTGTTAATGCTTTTTAATATGCTTAAAGCTTTTTTATGTTTTGGTATGCGAATACCTATTTTTTCTCCTAAGATCTCCGGCAATCGGAAATTTTTGCTTCTAGATAGCAAAAAAGTAACGGAGCCGGGCAAATGTTTTTGCATCAGCGACAATTGTTTTCGGTTAATTGTAACTAGTAGGCCTAAAAAGGAAAAATCGGGCACCATAACTGCAAACGGCTTGTTTAATTCTCTTTTTTTTACATGGTACAGATTTTCTATAGCATTAACATTATAAGCGTCTACTGCCAAAGCGTATAAAGTTTCCGTAGGAAAACAGACTATACTTCCCTTAAATAATGTTTTGGTTATCTTTTTTTGCTTCGATGCTGTAACCATCATATGGGACTATTATATCTGTTATTGTGTTGTTATTATTTTTGTATTCTCGAACTTGTTTGTTTAGGGTATTGAACTCCAGCTCGTGACTCATGTGAGTAAAAATTGCCGTTTTTGGTTTGATTCGATCAATGAAAGCTAGCGTGAGATCAAAGTGAGCATGGGCTAGCGTTTCTTTATAACCTAAACATTCGATTACCAATATTTCTATTCCCTTTAACAAATTGATTGCTCGATCGGGAATTTTTTTTACATCGGTACAATATGCTATTTTATTGTCGAAAATTAGACCCAGAGAGGTTATTTTTCCGTGTTCTTGCGGAAATGGAACAACAGGAACATTGGAAATGTGAAATTGCTCGTAATAGTTAACGATATTAGGATGGAGGAAAGATTTATTCCAAGGGGTTTCCGGTAATTTATTACTAAAAAGGTATTCGCTTTGGATGATCAATTTTTCTAATGTTGTTTTGTCGGTATAGATTGGAATGGAGCACTTCTTTTCGCTTGTTGGTTTAAGCGCCCTAATGTCGTTTATACCGTTTATATGATCGGCGTGAGCATGAGTGTATATTATGCCGTCGACTCGATCGAATTTATTGTTTAATGCCTGTTGTCTAAAATCAGGCCCGGTATCTATTAATATCTTTGTATTTCTTTGTTCGATTAACGCAGAAGTTCTAAGTCTTTTATTATGTTTATCTTCGGAAATACAAACGGGACATTTACAGCTAATCGAAGGGACTCCCATGGAAGAACCGCAACCTAATATCATTAATTTCATTCTCTTTCTTCAATCCATGCCATTTGTATTGCTTCTAAAATTTTTTCGTTAGATTTGTTAGGATCGTCGTTAAAATCGTCTAAACCGATTATCCATTTGTGCAAATCGGTGTAGCGTAAATTTACGTTATCCATGTCGGAATATTTTTCTTCCAGTGCTATTGCGATTTCTATCGTATCAAGCCATTTCATAACACCTCTCTTAAGCTGGTGCCCATGGGGAGACTTGAACTCCCAAGGTCAAACGACCCACGGATTTTAAGTCCGCTACGTCTACCAATTCCGTCACACGGGCATGTATTTTTTTATCTCGAATAAAATTCTATTACCATTTCGGGCCTCATTTTTGCTGGATAAGGGACTTCCGAGAAAGTAGGCATTTTAACTAATTTGATTTCTCTTTTTTCTACGTTTACCTGCAAATAATCAGGTGCCTTTCTTTCTTGTGATTCGATAGCTTGCAGTACTGGTGGGATATTTTTTACCGAATCGTGAAGCGTTACTATATCTCCTACTTTCAAAGTATAACTGGATCTGTTCACTGCTTTGCCGTTAACTAAAACGTGTTTATGTGAAACCAGTTGTTTTGCCGTAAAAATCGTTGGAGCAAGACAGGAATTATATACGACGGAACAAAGGCGTGTTTCGAGCAAACCGATGAATAAGTCACCGGTGTTACCTTTTTTCTTGTGAGCTAAATTAAATATTCTTTTAAACTGTTTTTCCCTAATTTCATAATACCGTTTGAAAGATTGCTTGGCCAATATTTGTTTGCCGAATTCCGACATCGAACGAAATAACGACCGACCGTGTTGCCCCGGCCTGTAGTTTTTTTTGTGAACCGGATCTTTCTTGTGCCCCCAAAGCGGAGCCATTATACTCCTGCTTATTTTGTATTTTCTGCGTTTTATATTTGTCATACTGAAATTATTGATTCAATCCCAAATTTTATTATTTGCTTGTTTATTGTCAAGTTGTTAACCGATGGGAGGGGAATCGGATCGATTTTAGATTTTTAGCACGAAATTGCTAAAAGTTAAATTTGTTAAAAATATTTACAGTGGTTTACTTTTTAAGTATATTTAATTTAAGATAAATTCAAAATAACAAATATGAAAACTAATTTCTTTAGTTGTGCTTCTGCGATTAGGGATGAAGATTTGGTAAAAGTACTTGAAGAATGTTCTAGCTTAATTAACCTGGATTTTAGTGTAACCAGAATTACCGGAGAATCTTTTGCAAAGATTGATGAACTGTCTAACGTGCAAATCCTAAGTCTTAACTTTACTAAAGTTACCAATAGTGGGCTAGAGGAGATATTAAATAAGTGTCCTAATTTAGTCAGACTTAACCTGAAATCAATTGAAGTTGTCGGAGAAGATTTTTCAGAAAATGGTGAGATTCACGCTGAAACTGGTACTGATCAAAGATGTGACGATGATAAGTTAAAATGCATTTTTAACAAATGTAAATTTTTAACTGCGCTTCGTCTAGGAGAAATTTTGTATGAAGGTGATAAGTTAAATAATTTAAGAATTAATTTATTTTCCGTACCAGCAGAATCGCTGAAAAATATTGATGAAACAAAGTTAAAGAAACGGGTTAGGTTTGCAGACGAGACCACACCTAAAGGAGAATTAACAAGTGTGGTGGTAACAACAAAGTCAAGCTGTTGTTTTATCTTATAATTGTGACGTTTTAAGAAAATAACCTCGATTGTAAGATTTGCAGTTGTTGTAGATAACAAACAGTAAACGACAATTGGTGGATAGTCTGTAAGCCGGATTCTGTTTCGATAATCATTTATCTGGGTCTCGAATTACTTCGAGCCTCATGCGGCCTACCCGAATAACATAAGTATAAGAGCGATACGTCGTTATTCTTATTTGGCCTTGCTCCCAGTAGGGGTTACCTTGCTACCTGACGTTACCGTTGGTACGGTGCGCTCTTACCGCACCTTTTCACCCTTACCTAAAAATATAGGCGGTTATTTTCTGTGGTCCTATCCCTAGAGTTTCCCCCGGCGGGTGTTACCCGTTACCGTGCTCTTGCGGAGTCCGGACTTTCCTCTATATAAACGAATTATACAGCGATTATCCGACTATCCCATACGGATTATATAAGAATATTCCTAGAGAAACAAACGATCTGAAAAATTATCCGTTACTTAAAAAGAGTAAATTACTTTTTTTTTCCATAAAAAGATTATAACATTACTTTAAGCTAAAAAAAATTAACATGAAACGTATATTTCTTTTATTTTTGGTGCTGTCTTTTGGTGTTGCATATGCTGAAAAACCTTTAGTAGGATTTTTGCGAACTCATAAGGAAACTTATCCTAAAGAATTGGGTTTGTCGCATCATATAATGGAATTGATTAACAAATTCGGTGCCGATGTTATTCTTATCGATTATAACGAATTGGCAAAACAAAAGGGAAATTTAGAAAAGAGAGTTAGGAAATTTATTAAAGATAATAATATCACGAAAGTTATTATTCCCGGCAATAATTATAATCTTGATGCGAAACCTTTTCCTCCCAATACTAATCGTCAAGATGTCACGGCAGTGTTAGCTAAAATGGCTAATGAAGATCGGATATCTTTGATGGGAATTTGCGGAGGATTACAAGGCATAATGTATGCCGAAGGAGTAGAATTGGTAGGAGTGCAAAGCATTGGAGGAGATAGTAAAAAACATGAGATTTCTTTCCCTAACCCGCATATTGAAAACGTACCTTTACATGAAATAAAGGTGAACCCTAAAAGTAGGTTGGCAAAAATAATAGGAGATGATACCGGTGATGTTGGCATGATAAGCCTATACTTACCGGATGCTCATTCTAGAGTAATTGATAATAATGCGGAAAATATAACAAAGCTTGAAAATGCAGGTTATAAAGTAATCGGTTTTTCAAATGACGGTATGATTGAAATAATAGAAGATAAATTGGGTAATATTCATTTTCAAGGCCATCCCGAAGGTTTGTTAATCGACGATAATAGAAATAGTAAAATTTCATCTTTGCGTAGTGCTTCGATCGATGCTATTTCTAAAGTATTTAATAATTTTATCGGTAGGTAATTTGTTGTAAATTATTTTTTTCTCATATAAAAAAGTATCGGGAAAAACCTGATACTTTATTGAGTTAGAAAATGCTATGAAAAACAATATTATTTTCACATGATACTACATTCTTTTACATCGCCAACTTTATGAATCACTCTAAAACACTCCTCTAATCTTAATTCGGTAAGTGGAATTTCGTTCTCATGAAGCTGGAGGAGAGTTAAATTCGGCATCCTAGCGGCAACATCTCGCATGTCGTTAGCAGTTAAATACTCATAATCATGTTCTTTTTTAATTTTACAAAATTTTAAATCGAGTGATTTTAATTTTTGGAGCTTAACTAAATCTTCCAGACAATTTTCGCTAATTTTCCCGCTTATTGTAAGTGATGAAACATCGGGACCGACAAAAGCAAGGCTGTTAATGTTACTATCAATGAGCTCCAATGAAGACAGATTTTCGTTAAAAGACCAATCGCATTTATTCATAATGGAACATTTTATTCGTAGTGAGGTTAAAGAGATAATATGAGAAATACTTTTCAAGCATTGATCTTCAATTATAATGTCCCCATAGATATACAAATCTTCCAAAGAATCGAGGGTGTTAAGGTATCTTAATTCCTCACTTGTGATATTTTCATTTAAAACACCTAATTCAAGTGACTCTAAAGACGTACATTTGGCGATGTTTTTTAATCCTTGACCTGTGACATTAGCTGCAAGTACAGTACATGACCTTAAAGACCGAAATTCGGAAATGTGTTTCAAGGTAAATCGGTAAGTTGTTGTGCGCATCCCAGTTCGATTGATTCCAAATCGGGTGTTTTACCGGCAAGATCGCTCAAATCTTCATCTTTTATATCGGAGCAAAGTGATAAATCAAGTGATTTTAGCGAGTGAAGATGGGCGGTAATTAAGTTCAAATCGCAACTTGTTATAGTGTTTTGTTTTAGACGAATTGATTTTAAGTGTTTAAGGTTGGTAATAAAATCACTTATGGCGAGAATATTTATTTCTAGATCAATGATTCCAAGTTTGTAAGATTGGCAATAGAACTGCAATCTAATGCCGACTTGCCTCCGAATCCCGGAACAAAAATTGAATTGCGGTTTTCAAGTTTTAATTTTTTAAGCCATTTAAGCCTGGTAATATGTTCTAATTTTTCAACCGTAATATCACCTTCTATTTCTAATTCACGTAACTTGCAAAATTGAGAGTTATCAGAAAAAATTTTATAACCTTCGCTCGATACGTTTGTAACACCAAATAAAACAAGTGATTCAAGAGATTTTAACCTGGCTAAACTCCCGAAGTTTTGATTTGTCATGTTTGTACAACGTTCTAGTCGAAGTGAAATTAATTTACCGCTAAACTTATCTAAGTTTAAATTCTCAACGGTAGCACAACTGAAAGTAAGTTGTTCCAGCAAAGAAAAAGAAGAAAATCTTTCTAACTCCATATTTCCAATCTTATGTTGAAGACATAAATTCAGTGACTGCAAAAAAGGTGAAAAAGCTTTAACACAATCCAATCCTTTAACGGTAATCCTAGATAATCGTTAATTACATTCCTGGTGAGATTCAGCTCTCTTATGCTTAGGTACCTTTTATAAGTTTCCAATGAATGTTCCGGTAAAAGCTCTTCCGTAAGATTTTTATCTTGAATTTCACATTTATTTAAACCGTACAGAATAATATCTTTTATGTTGTCTTTGTCGATCTGGCCGCAGAAAATAATGATTTTTTGTGCAAATCCTTTCCAGGTATTGAATGCGAGTTCCTCAAGCTTTTTTTTATCTTCTGCCGAAATGAGATCGCCTACCACGTCAAGATATTCACGAAAGATTTTTTCTAAATTTCCATCGGTGATCTCACCGTATAACTTGGCGATACCTTGTAAAGTATCGTCTTGGCAATTTGTATTAGCTAAATCAAGCTTTTTTATTTTGACATTATTTTCTCTTAAAAGTTTAATTGATGGGATTATGTCTAGTTTGGGTATTACTCGATCAAGTTTAACATGATATTCGTAAGGAAAAATATCGCCGAACTTATCTTCTCTTCCGTTTTTCCTAAGAGATATTAAGCTTTTTACTTCGGAATAAGAAGATATTTTTAATGGGTTTAACAGACTCTCCACCAAGGTATCATCAATTGTTTTTACTATATTATTATGCATTTTTTGATTATTATTAATAAACTTACCAGTATATCATACTGTGAATATATAATATTAATTAAAGAATAATATTTTTTTTAACACATAAATTAATATTGTTTGCTTTATATAAAAGGTATATAATGTTAAGCTGTTTGACGCTTATTTAATACAATGAAACACATACTGTTGTTTTTTTTAGTAAGTTTTTTCTTTGGTTCTTCTTATGCAGCCGATTCCATAGTCGGTCTTTTGCGTACTCAACAAGAAACGTACCCTCATGAACTGGATTTTTCTGACGACATAACCGAAATGCTCGAAAATCTGGGAGCAAAATCAGTTTTGATCGATTATAATGCAATTGTAAAAAAAGAAGGAAATTTAGAAACAAAAATCAGGCAATTTATTCAAGATAATTATATTAAAAGGGTTATTATTCCTGGAAATTATTACAATTTGGATTCGGAGCCGTTTGCTCCCAACACGAATCGTCAAGATGTTACTGAAGTATTGGTGAAAATGGCCAATGAGCAAAAAATATATTTGATTGGGATCTGCGGCGGTTTACAAGGAGTAATGCATGCTAAGGGAATTGAGATCGTAAAAATCGGAGCCATACGCGGAAACGGTAAGCAACATTTAATTTCCAACCCGGATCCTCACGTAAAAAACGTACCTTTGCATGAAGTAAGGGTGAATCCTGCGAGTAGGTTGGCAACGGTGATAAAGGATCATTCGAATGTCGATCAAAACGGTTGGATAACGTTATATTTACCGGATGCTCATTCCCGGGTGGTGAATAATAGCGTGGAAAACATAGCAAAACTCAACGGCTTGGGATATAAAATAGTCGGTTTTTCAGGTGACGGGATGATTGAAATAATAGAAGACAAGTTCGGTAATATTTATTTTCAAGATCATCCTGAGGGGTTGTTAATTAGCAGGGAGAAAAACAATAACAATAAAATTTCGTCTTTACGTGATGCTTCTACTGGTGCTATTATGTCTATGTTTAAGGATTTTATCAATAGGTAAATGTATGTCGAGGTAATTTTAGCTTTACCTATAGATAAAACTTTTTATTATTATGCAAGCAGAGATATATCTCTATTTTCCTATGTCAAAGTTTCTTTTCGGGGAAAAATCGTTATCGGTTTGGTAGTCAAAATACGTTCCGATTGTTTGATTGAAGAATTAAAAGAAATTGTAGAGGTTATCGATGTACCTACCCTTTCCGATAAATTCGTTTTTTTTCTTAAATGGGTTGCTAAATATAATATTATCCCACTCGGAGGGTTAATTAAAATATCGCTAGGCGGAATAAATGAAAATGAAAATTATTATTCGCTTGATTTAATTAAAAATCAAAAATTTGTCCGATCGTATGAAAAAGTCATTTCTCTATTTCGAGACAATGAGATAATTAGCGATACTGAAATTTGCGAAGAAACCAATGTTTCACGTGAAACATTAAAAAAAATGCTTCAGTCTAACATTATCAAACTTTCTCAAAGATCGCTTTTGCAAAATGCGCAGGTAGAAAGCAAAATAGTTTTATCCGAAGAACAAAAACAAGCCTGTAGAACAATCGATCATCATTTAGCCCGAAAAGTAATACTGTTAGAGGGGGTGACCGGTTCCGGTAAAACGGAGGTGTATCTAAATGTAATTGCTGAAATACTAAAAGAAAACAGTAATAATCAAGCACTGGTAATATTACCGGAGATAATATTGGCTGCTCAAGTAAAAGCAAGATTCGAAAAATATTTCGATTCTGTTCGTATAGTTAAATGGCACTCGTCTTTATCGAAAAAAAGCAGACGAATTAATTGGTGGAGAATAGTTACGGGTAAGGCACAAATAATAATTGGAGCGCGTTCCTCATTATTTTTACCGTATAAAAATTTAAAAATAATAGTTGTAGACGAGGAACATGATAATTCTTTCAAACAAAATATGAGTAAAATTAATTATCATGGCCGTGACATGGCGATAGTTAAAGCTAAAATGGAAAATATACCGATAATTCTTTCTTCGGCCACTCCTTCGTTAGAAAGTTTTTTTAATGCCCGATCGGGAAAATTTAAACGTGTGACTTTATCTGAAAGACATAGCAAAGTAGAACTACCGTCTGTACGAGTAGTCGATATGCGGCAAAATAAAAGGGATAAATGGGTTAGCCCCCAGCTATATCGGGTAATGAAGGCAACTTTGGATAGGAAAAAACAAGTTTTACTTTTTTTAAATCGTCGAGGTTATAGCCAATTCAGTATGTGTGACCGGTGCGGCTATAAATTACAATGTGTAAAATGCTCGTCATGGCTGATTAAACATAAAGTATATAAAGCTTTTTTGTGCCATTATTGCGGTTACAGATCAAAATTATCGAACGATTGTCCCGAATGTAAAACTGAAAGTTCTTTAAGTTCTTACGGTATGGGTGTCGAGAAAATAGAGGAAGAGGTAAAATCGGTAATACCTGATGCTAAGGTAGTTACGATCAGCAGTGATTTGATTACTGATAAAGAATTTCTGCGAAAAATTTTAATGGGGGAAGTAGATATTATCATTGGCACTCAAATGATAACGAAGGGTCATCATTTTCCTAAAATAAGTTTGGTTGGTGTAATTGATGCCGATGCCACTTTACATGGAGGCGATTTAAGATCTGCCGAAAGAACTTATCAATTGCTGCAACAGGTTTCCGGTCGTGCTGGTAGGGAAAATGAAAAGGGTTTGGTATTGCTGCAAACTTATACCCCTAATGAAATTATTAAAAGGTATTTATGTAGTAAAGAAGAATTTTATTCATATGAATTAGACTTGCGTGAACAAGGAAAGATGCCTCCTTTTACCAAAATTGTTACTATTACCGTTAAGAGTGCGAATGAGGATAAGGCTGTTTCTGTTGCTAACAGTATGGCTAAAGAACTAAAACATAATCGATTACGGATATTAGGCCCTGTTCCTGCTGGTATTTATCTGGTAAACAAAAGGTGTGTTTATAAAATAGTGATCGTTTCACCTAAAAATTTTGACATACAATCTCGAATTAGAAATTGTGGTTTAATAACTCGCTACAATAAAATTATTAGAGTTGATGTCGATAGTTTCAATTTGTTTTAAAATCACTTATTTTTTTTCCTATTTTCCGCTTTTTCTTCATGTAAAATAGGAATGGGTATACCTAATCTTTTTGCTACCTCTTTATATCTGGAAATAACATCACCGAGTTCCAACCTGTAACAATCTTTATCGAGTTTCATGTTGGTGGTATTATCCCATAATCTGCAAGAATCTGGGCTTATTTCGTCTGCTAAAAACAATTGACCGTTGTAATGGCCGAATTCCAATTTAAAATCTATTAGCGAAATATTAATTGTTGAAAATACTCCGTTTAAAAAATCGTTGATTCGCATAGAGACCATTTTTATCTCTTCCAATTCCCAGATGCTTAATAAGTTTAAACAATGGACTATATGTTCGTCCGTTACTAACGGGTCGTCACTGATTTTGTAAAAAAATTCTATAATGCTGGGATCCAAGTGTTTACCTTCTTTTATTTGCAAACGTTTACATATTCCGCCGGAAGCAACGTTTCTTACAACTACTTCTATTGGTATCATTTCAACTTTTTTGACAAGTTGTTCTTTCATATTCAACTGCTTTATGAAATGAGTATTAATACCAATATTATTTAAACGGCTCATAAAAAAGCTGGTTATACAGTTGTTTAACACTCCTTTTCCAGGTAAAATAGAGCGTTTTTTGTTGTTAAATGCAGTGATATCGTCCTTAAAGTGTTGGATGACGGTATTGGGATCGTTTTCTGTTGCGAAAATGATTTTTGCTTTTCCTTCACATATTTTTCGCTTATTCGGAAACACGTTTTTAGTCAAAATTTGCATGTATATTAAAGATAAATTTTACCGAATAGAAGTTTTCATGCAAGATTTTTTTTATAACTGACATATTTATTGTTAAAATAATTACTTTAGTTACTTTATTATTATTAATGAAGCTTATAGGGGAATAAAAGTTGAAATTTTGGTGACAAATCTGTTGATTTTTTCTTAATATTTTATGCTATAATAAAAAAGTCTGTTCTGTGCGTGAGGCTTGTTTGTACCGCCAGGAGCTAATTAAATTAATTAGGGAGTGGTCACTGATATATAGAATAATATTTACGTATGTTAATACTGCGCCCACCTATACAAACCCGTCCGTTCGGATGAAATGAAGCTAACGGCAGAACGGGCATGTTTTATGAGGTTATAATGAATAAAATAATCATATATTCGAATAATAATTGTAGATTTTGCATGACGGCAAAAAAATTACTTGAGTCCAAAGGTTTGAATTATACCGAAATAAATATCGGAACCTCGGAAAAATTGAGAGAAGAGATGATGAAAAAATCCAGAGGGAAAAAAACGGTGCCGCAAATTTTCGTAAATGATTGCCACATTGGCGGTTACGATGACTTGAAAGAGGCTCAACGGAACGGCAAGCTTGATGAGGTTTTGAATTAATTTACACTTTTTAAAAGTTTAAAAATGCGTTTGACCTTATGAAAAATATCCTTATTGTGCAAAACAAGGACAAATTTTATAAGTAATAGTTTTTGTTTTTTAGAATATGGTGGTACGATAACCGCTCTTTGTTAATGTTAAAACGTTAACATTTTTCAGTTGTGCTTGCGGTTATTCCTAACTTAATTCTTTACCATAATAAACGTTGCAGCCAAGTTTTAGCTTGGTGAAATTCGGCCAATTGTGAGTAACGGTTGATATGTCGCTTTTTGTAACTTCAGTATTGCAAAGGTGAAGTGTTTGTAAAGTTTTTAACTGAGAGAGATTATCGAGAATCTCCTTCTTTGTAAGATCTTTGCATTTTATCAGAGTAAGATCTGTTAAGTTTTTCAAATTAGCAAGATGCTGTAAACTTGCACCTGTAATATTTTCACAATCATGCAATCGGAGTTATTTTAAATTATTCACGTTTCCGAGCGTTTCCAGCAGCAGGTCACCTTGATGATTTTTATGTACTTCTAAATTGATAGAGGTGTTTAACTCGCTAAGTTTGCTTATGGCCTCAATTTCACTATTTTTCTTGATGATTAAAGTTAGGCGTTCTAGATTTGGAAAAATTCGCTTTTATACTTTCTATTTCCGAGTTTGTTAATTTAGGCACACATATATTAAGATAAGTCAAATGTTGAAATTTCGGAAAGTTTTCAAGTGTTCTCCTGTCCGTACGATGGTCGTCTAAAACTAAAGTTTTCAGCTTCTTAAGTTTGGTTAGATTTTGCAAGCCTTAAACTTAATCAAAAAGTTAATTTATTTGATTTTTAATATAAAAATCGTAGTTTTATTCTGCTGGAGTAGAAATTCGATGTTTCGTGTTGGTAATCACTTGCTAATGTTTGACTTTTTATTACCATAATATTGTTCTTAATCAGGAAAAAAATGAGCTACAAAATGTTCGACCCTATCAGTAAGGAAGGTTATCTTTTTGTTGGGGTGTTAATAGTTGCCACATTTATTGCTTTTGCTATTTCTTGGGGGCTGGGAGTACTCTCGCTGCTTACTGCCACAGGGTGTGCATTCTTTTTTAGAGACCCGATAAGAGTGGTACCGATTAATAAAGATTTAGTGTTAAGCCCTGCAGATGGGACTATTTATAATATCGATCGTGATCGTAAAGACGGAATTCGCATCAGCATATTTTTAAGTATAATGAATGTTCACGTTAATAGAATTCCGATTTCTGGTACTATACAGAGCTTAAAATATAATCCGGGAAAATTTGTTCGTGCCAGTTCGCATAAAGATTCGGAAGATAATGAACGTCAAGATATTATCGTGAAAACGGAATCGGGAACGGAGATTACGTTTTCACAAATAGCCGGATTTATATCGCGCCGTATTGTATGTAATTTAAAGGAAGGAGAACAAGTAACTGCCGGTAAGCGTTTCGGTATTATTAAATTTGGTAGTAGGATGGATGTTATTGTTCCAAAAGATGTAAGTTTACTTGTGGCGGAAGGACAAACAGTAATAGGGGGAGAAACAAGATTAGCCGATTTAGCGAAAAAATATAAAACGGAGGAATATACTACCGAATGAAAGAAAATAAATTCTTGCCTGTCAGTAAGCTTTTTCCCAACATAATGACTTTGATGGGTTTGTGTTTCGGTTTGACTTCTATAAAGTATACTTTTATGGCTAAATGGGAATTAGCGACAATTTTCATTACCTTTGCCGCTATAATTGATGGCATGGATGGAAAAATAGCAAGGTTTTTGCATTCTACCAGTGAATTCGGTGCTCAGCTCGACTCTCTGGCTGATTTTTTGAATTTCGGTGTTGCTCCGGCATTTCTGCTATACTTTTGGAAGCTAAAAACCATAAAAGTGTACGGATGGGTTTTAGTCATGATTATGGTTATTTGCATGGCGATACGTTTAGCTAGGTTTAACACGTCGGTTCACGAGAAAAAAGAGGATTATACCGAAGATACTTTTATTATGGGAGTTCCTGCACCTGTTGGTGCTTTATTATCTTTAATTCCGTTAATGCTATCTTTCGTAGGCTGCCCTTATTTCGATTTTATAACGATAGTGGAGATTATGGCTTATTTATTAGTAGTTTCTATATTGGTTGTTAGTAGAATTCCTACGTTTTCCTTGAAAAATATCAAAATACCGAAAAATATAGTTTCACTTGTTATGCTGTTTTTTGGTTTGTTAATAGTTTTTTTAATAACCAAGCCTTGGGTAACATTAACAGTATTGGGAACACTTTATCTTATCTCTGTTCCGATTACTGGAACAATTCGTCTTTACTTAAGCCGTAAATAACTTTATTGATGAAGAGAATTGTTTTTCAAAAAATGTGGCAATACGATATCCCTTGGATTAATCCCTTGAAATTAGCAGCGGCAGTTGATGATTTAGGAGAAGATTTTGTTTTTTTATATTCTTCGTTACTTACAAAGTATAGTGGAAGATATTCGTATTTAGCATACTCGCCGATTGAAAGCGTAAAAAATATCGATGATTTCCAGCCATTATCAAAAAAAGTAAGGTGGTTCGGTTATCTGGGATACGAAATGCTTTCTGAGAAAAATGACCTTGAACGGTATTATATAAAAATGCCGGATATGTGGATGGTTCAATTTGCTAAAATTATTGTGTTCGATCACGAAAAAAAAGTTTGCTCGTTCACTTCTTATACTGACAACATTTTTCCTGATGCTAAAATTATCCCGTCTTCTGATACTAAAGTCAGCAGTGTGCATTCTAATATGACGAAAGAAGAATATTGTCGAAACATAGAAAAAACTTTGGATGCAATAGTACGAGGTGATTTTTATCAAGCAAATATTACACGTAAATTTTATGGTACTTTATCCGAGGGTTTTAGTTCTCTGGGAATATTTGCAAAATTATCTGAATGTAGTCCCGGACCTTACTCTGCTTTTTTAAAACTTGGAAAATATAGAGTAATTTCATCCAGCCCTGAAATGTTTATTAAATTATCTGCAAAGGGATTGGCCGAGAATAATTTGATTAAAGGTACTTCCGCTCGTTTTAGTGACATTTACCAAGATGAATTATCGAAAATCAAGTTGCAAAAAAGCGAGAAAGATCAGTCGGAACACATTATGATTGCCGATTTAATGCGTAATGATTTTACCAAAGGGTCTTATGCCGATTCGATAAAAGTAGAAGATTTATATAAGATCTATTCTTATGAAACCGTTCATCATGCATTATCAACGGTAAGATCGAGAAAATTACCTAATGTTTCTTCTTTGCAATTTGTTAAAAACTGTTTTCCTGCTGGTTCTATTACTGGTGCGCCAAAAATTCAAGTGATGAAGTGGTGTAGGCAAATTGAGAAATGGCGCCGAGGTTTATATACTGGTTCGATCGGTTGGTTCGATGAAGATGGAAGCTTAGATCTTTCGGTGGTAATAAGAACATTGATCATTGAAGATAATAAATTTGAATTTCAAGTTGGAGGAGGAATTGTTTACGAATCTACTCCCGAAGGAGAGTGGAGAGAAACGTTAACAAAATCTATCGGAATAGCAAAAGCTCTGAATTTAGGTATAAAACGGCTTGAAGAGTTATAAATTAAAATAAATTTTCACTTTTTTACAAATCTTGCGCACAATGTACTCTTTTGTCTTATCGTGTTTGCTAAATTCCATTGTCACTCTGTCACGGTAATATTTTGATTTTACTTTCTGCGAATAATGCGCCCTTTTGTTTTATCGTGTTTGCTGAATTCCATTGTCACTTTGTCACCGGGTAGTATTTTAACTCTGCTTTTACGGATTTTACCTGAAATATGGCCGATAATAGTAATATTGGTATTGTTTATCTGAACTTCGAAGACAGCACTGGGTAAAGCTGTTTTTACCACACCTTCCACTATAATTAATTGATTTTTCGACACTAATTAATAAATACAAGAAAATGTAGGGTATCACTTAATAACATAACTTTCAAGTCTTAATTGTTGTTTGGAAAATTTTCACCTAACTTTTCAGCATAATATTCTTGTTCTTTAGGTAAATTTAATGCGTTAAATACTTCGGTTAACCTATAGGTTGCTTCTGGGACGTAATCGGTTTCGGGGTAGCTGGAAATTATGTTTTTGAAGCGACCGATTGCCGGTATGTAATTACCTATACGTAAATAAAAAAGACCGATATTCATTTCTTTTGCAGCGAGGTAGTTCAGTATCTCGTGACGTTTTACTTTTGCCGCTCTTACGTACTTACTTTCTGAGAACGTTAGTATTATTTCGTTAAAAGCACCTAAAGCTTGATCGGCAATAGTGTTATCGCGTTCTATAGTATCGATTTGCTTATAATAAGACATGGCAAGTAAATAGTATGCATATTCTATTTGGTTGGAATTAGAATAAATTTCTATATATTTTTCGGCATCAGATGCTGATGCCAAATAATCCCCCTTTACATAACTGATGAAAGATGACATCAGTTGAGCTTTCATTGCACAAAATGAAAAGGGATACATAAGTTGCACTTGTTGAAATTTTTCTATTGCATTCGATAATTTATTTTCACCGATCAGGTCTATTCCTTGATTGTATAAATCGATTGCCGGATGAGAAAAACTTGGGGTGGGTTTTAGCCAAATAAGTAAACATAGAAGGAAAAGTGATCTTTTCATGACTGCTCTTGTAACAAATACTGAATCATACTATAACACGTATGACCATAAGTTTATATTTTCCTGTTTTACATGCAAGAATCTAAAAAAATAAACGTACTTATAGTAGGAGGTGGCGGTAGAGAACATGCTATACTGTGGGCTATTAGCAAATCACCGATTCTTGGTAAATTATACGTAACGGGAAAAATCTATGGTACTGGCGAAGTAGCGAAATATATTCAATTGGATTGTAATAATAGTTTGAACGTTTCTTTATTTTGTAAACAGCAACAAATAGATTTGGTTATCATCGGTCCTGAAAAGTATTTGGCAATGGGTTTGGCAGATGCCTTGATTTCCGAGGGAATTTTAGTATTTGGTCCGAATAAAGTTGCTGCGCAATTAGAGTCGTCAAAATCTTTTGCAAAAGATATATGTAGAATGAACAATATTCCGACAGCAAAATATGCTTGTTTTTCTGACGCGAGATCTGCAAAAGATTATGTTCGCGTTCGCGGTTTACCTATTGTAATTAAAGCGGACGGTTTGGCGGGTGGTAAAGGCGTGGTAATCTGCAAAACTACCGAAGAAGCGGATAATACAATCGACGAAATGCTCAGAGGTAAGTTTGGTGAAGCAGGTTTGACGATAATTATAGAAGAATTTTTATCTGGCACCGAAGTGAGCTTTTTTTCCTTATTTGATGGTAACAGTATTATTCCCATAGGTTTGGCACGGGATTATAAATCTATAAGTTATGGCGATAGATCTTATAATACCGGAGGAATGGGTTCTTTTTCTCCATCTCAGCTGGGTATAGATAGCGTAATAATGCGTAAAATTATTTATCCGATGGTTTCTTCTCTTTCAAGTATGGGGATTCAGTTTAAAGGCGTATTGTTTGCTGGTATTATGATTACCGAAAATGGACCGAAATTATTAGAGTATAATGTTCGTTTGGGTGACCCGGAAACACAAAGCATAGTTGTTAGATTAAAAAGCGATTTACTGTCTCTGATATTGAAAACTGTGAAAGGTATGTTGCATAATGAAAGTATAGAGTGGAATGGCAAGCATTCGGTATGCGTAGTAATGGCTAGTAAAGGTTACCCGTTAAAATATATTACTGGGTCGGTAATAAGAGGCTTGGAAAAGCTCAAGTACTTAAAAGACGTGGTAGTTTTTCATGCGGGAACAAAGGAAGAAGAAGGTAAAATACTGGCAAATGGCGGAAGAGTGCTGAACATGGTGGCATCCGGAGATACCTTGGAAGATGCCCGCAGAAAAGCTTATGCAGCGGTAAAGCTGGTAGATTGGCCAGAAGGAATATATATTGAAAACGTGGGAGAACAAAATTAAGTTTATGCTCTTCTCGGCATAGAAGATTTTTGTTTGTGGTTCACACTCCGCTTCTTATTGGTTTGTGCTAGGTTTTGCAATTTGTTTAGAGTTAATGAATTCCATTATTTGTTGTAAATAATCTTCTTTCCCTTTTTAGCGTAAATTGCAACAAAATCTTTTTTCGAGCGTGATCGATAGTTACTTTGTCATTATCGACTAAAGCAATATCTTCGTTCGAATTTACAAGAGTAAAACGCTTCATCTTTCAGATAGTCGGATAAAGGATTTATCGTGTGCTTCTCTAATGTTTTTTGGTTCCTTCTTTCAGTAAAATTTTAAGTGCCGACTTTATGCCGTTTGGGTGTTCACCAAAATTTACTATATCTATGTCCATTTTGTTTTTTAATGTCTTGGTTGAAATGCTGATCAATGCTTCTAGGTTTCTACTAAATCATCCGGTATTGTCTAAAAATTGTTTTACTTGTTTCTTAGCTAAGTTTCTATCAGATATGGAAAAGATCTAGGAAATATCTTTCCAATATATGATCTTGAATTATGGTTTTGTCGGAATCAAGCAAAGCTCTAAAAAGATGTCTGCATCTATCGTGTTTCCTCTTATTTTCTTCAGTTGTGTTCTGTTGATTTTTGGCAATTGATAAATTTTTCCGTTTTGTCTAAATTGAAGTGTCTCGAAACAAGAGCATGAATGGTAATGCAACCTAAATCTTGAGAATTTTCAATATTCTCTTCCTGTATTATCTGACTTAAGCGGTATTTTCAATCCTTACGTGAGTAAATTTAATAGAGAAGGCTTGTTTTTATGTCGTTAGTTGAGATTTTTATGAATTAAATTTATTGGGTTCCCTACAAAGGTGGTTTTGGGGGATGTAATGATATTGATTTTGTTGGCTTGGTCTTTTCTCATTGACTTTTTCATAGCTATTTTTATTGCATAAGGATAGATGCCAAAGCTTAATCCACACTTTCCCCCTTTTTCTTCTTGGACTTATTTTAAAATTTGCTTTAACCGCTCTTCATTCCTAAATCCTTCGTTTTTGTCTAAAAACATTCTTACTCGCACTTCAGTCAGGCCTAAGCTTTTTGTCGTTTTTAAACGTTTTTTATCATCTTATTTGCTAGTGTGTTTTCATGACGATTAAGGTATTCTGTGAGAAATACTTTAAAAAGCTTCTCTATTATCCCAACCGAAACCTATTACTTTTTCTAAAGCTTCGTTTTTCTTTGTTTCATCATACCAACCTTTGGGTTTCTTCCTGTGAGGATACTTGTATAAATTCGAATCACTACATGAGTTAAATTGTTTTTAAAATAGCTATGCATGTGACCTGTAACTATCGTCTTATCAAAATCAATAACTAAAATTTTTTGCGGAGAAGGTTCGTTCTATATCATTCTCATGAAAGATTTTAAGTTTTAACTCTAACCTTTTTCTTGCTATTACTTTTTTTAATTCCGGCTTGGTGTAAATAAGTTTAGCTATGTACTCCGGGTAAACACTGTCTTGGGTTTCAATAATTCTGCATTGAAAACCATTATCAGTTAGACATTCTGGGAGATTTTATGTTAAATAACTTTTGTTATCAATTTTTTTCCAACTTTTGACAATAGCTAATTTTGGCTTACTAATATAATGCTTTTGCGCACATATTAATTATTGGATAAGTTCCATATTGTGTTAATTTTTCGGTTTCTGTGCATTTAACTATTGAAACTTCATGAATGTCAAGAGTTTCCATAACAAATTTAATATTACCGGGATAAATCGCTATAAGCTATTACCGATATTCTTACTTTTTTTAGTTCTTCTTTTAAGCTGTGTTGCAGTTTTTCTTTCTCTTTAAACCTCCTTTTTTTTGTAAAAATCGTTTTACTTCTTCTTTTATAATTGCTTGTCGGAACAGCCATTTTACTTTATTACTATCTGATAAAACTAACTTGCTCTGTTTCCATATTGGTACGCTTGTGCTTGAAATGTGACGAAACTTTACTTTTTTTACTTCTGGAAAAAAAGTAAGTTGACCTTGTTTTGATTGATACCCGCTTTCTATTTTTCTTCCCTAAATTAATTTGAAATATCGTAACTCATTAATACTACATTATAAAAAGTCAAAATTTTAACAATAATTTTTTCCCATAGCGTAATTAACCAACTTGCGTTTTATGAAAGGTAGCTCTTGTAAAATTGTTAATCCGGTACTACGGATTGTTTTTAACATTTTATTGTTATTGGAAAAAAGTTTAACTAACGAATGTGTTGTTCCTGCCATCAATAAATTATCTATGATCCGATCTTGAGAGAATTTTTGTAATGCTTTTTTGGTAATTGCGTATTTGCCGATCTGTGTTATTAAATTTTCGATATTGCGAATTATTAAGTTAAAGCCTTGTCCGGCAACGGGATGAATCGATTGCATGACGTCTCCCATTAACAGAATGCGATTTTTATAATATTTGCGAGCAAGACTAATATTTATGGGGTATAACTGAATATTGCTAATTATTTTAGTGATATGAAAATTACAATGTTTGTTAATTTCACGGATCAATTCGTTTTTAGATAATTTTATTAAATTTTCTGCCATTTCGGTTTCGGCAGTCCAAATTAGCGATGAAAAAAAATCTCCTTTCATGGGCAATAAAGCAAAAGGGCCGGTGGGATAAAAGCGTTCTTGAGCAATAGCTTGGTGATTTTCTATGTGCTCTACGTTACAAATTACGCAAGATTGGTTGTACTTGCGTATAATGCGCTTGATGCCTAGCAATTCGTATATATGTGAATTTTTACCTTCGGCACAAACGAATAAGTCTGCCGATAACTTTTTATCGTTACTTAAAGTTAATTCTACTCTGTTTCCATAATTATTTATCTTTTCGTATGTTAAAGGTGATAATTTTTCTACTTTGAAAGAATCCAGAGCTTTTTTTATCGCACGATTTTTCACGACATAACCCATCGGGTCGTTACCGCTAATTCTATGATCGTAATGTAAATACGAAGTTGATTTTCCTTCTACGGTAAAAATATCGGATATTGGTTGAATATGGTTCTCAATAAATTCCCATATTTTATATTTTTGAAAAAATTTTTTTGTTAAATGGTTTAAGGCAGTGGTCCTTTCGTCGAATTTTGGAGGTGATTTTTCTATTACTGTTACTGAGAAACCACAAGCTTTGAAAGCAACGGCCAAAGTCATTCCTGCCATTCCCGCTCCGGAAATTATTACGTCGTAATGCATCTTTTGTTTTACAAATTCAGTCAGCTGTTATTATATTCTAAGCGTAATGATTCCAAAATTGTTTTTTTACAACTTTAGTATAGTGGCAATAGCACTTTTATTCCTTATTACCGATAGATTTCTGTTTGTCATAGGGTTTTCTTCTATAATTGTTGTTTTTATTTTAACTTTTCCTCATTTTACGCTCAAGTTATCTATGAAAGTTGCAACATTTTTGTCTTTGGTGATAACAGTTTTAATAGTGTTGTCTCTTTTTCATGAATCCCGAAAGTTTTTTCAAATGATTTCGTGGACAAACTTTTTATTCGGCACGGAATGGAAACCCTATAATACTATTAACGAAAGTGGTGAAATAGTCATGATGTTCGGTATAATTCCGTTATTGTTCGGAACGTTTTTCGTTATGATAATCGCAATATCTTTTGCTACTCCTATCGGATTATTTTCTGCTATATATTTAAGTAAATACGCAACAAACAAAGAACGTGACATAATAAAACCCGTAATCGAGTTGTTGGCAGGGATACCAACGGTAATTTATGGATATTTCGCTATGAACATAGTTTCGCCGTTTTTTTATAAATTGGCTACTTATATTGGTTTGGAAGCATCATTCGAAAACGCAATATCGGCAGGAATAGTGATAGGAATCATGATTATACCTCTTATTACTTCTTTGGTTGACGATATAATTCAAGCAGTACCTAAAAGTTTATATTACGGTGCATTGGCACTGGGCAGTACCAGAGCGGAAGCACTATTCAAAGTAGTTCTACCGTCGTCGATGCCAGGTATTTTCAGTGCGGTACTACTTGCCGTTACTCGCGCAATCGGTGAAACCATGGTGGTTTTGATGGCAACTGGAGTTAGAGCTAATTTAACTTTGAATCCGCTGAACTCTATTACTACCGTGACCGTGCAAATTGCTACGATATTAAAAGGAGATAATGATTTTAGCAGTCCTGTCACTTTATCGGCTTATGCTTTGGGCTTTGTTTTATTTATAGTGACTTGGGTGCTAAATGCAATTGCATTTACTATAGTTAAAAGATACCGCACCGGATATTAATTTGTGTTTATACTTTCAATCAATTAATCGGTAAGTAATCGAAACCGGACAAAACATCTATTTTAAAATCGTTTGTTGAAATATAAATCTCCTCTGTAGGATGATTATTCAAATATGCGTAATCAAAACCGGAATGTAGAGGTTCGATGCAATAACCTTTATTTATTTCACAAATTTTAGTGTTTAATAAATTACCGAGATGATTTTCTTTATTAATCGAATTATATAACTGTTCGATATCAAATAAATAACCTCTATTTTCATTTGAAAAATGTAATTTCATGTGCACGTGGACTCCGTCCTCTTTTATTTCGTGATCTGGAATCTCGGGATTAATTCCCAAATTAATATAACCTTGATATTCGTTACCGCTTTTATCATAAACTTTTATCCTGCGTATTTTGGGAAGATAGCATATAGCTAAGTTATCGTGATTGTTTTCATGTAAAACTGATTCTTTCATTTATTTACCTACAAAATTAAAATGATAATTATTTATGTAATACTAATTAAGATATGTAAATATTATTAATAAAGTTACATTTGTATATTACATGGTTGCATAACTTTAAATTTCTGCTATCATTTTTTTATTGTTTTTTGGAGAAAAAATGCCAGGTATAGAACAAAATATTAAAGACCTTGGGCAAGGTTTTGTAAATGTCGGTAAAGGTGCCGGCTCTTTAGCAATTCAAAATCCTGTTGCATTCACAATATTGGCTGTGTCAATAGTGGCGGCACTTATTGCCTCCGGTATTGGTTTAGGAATTTTAACAACCAAGTGTTGTTGTGCTAAGGTTGAAAGTAAAAATTCAGCACAGGTTGTATAGTAGACAAAGAATGAGACTAAATAAAAAACAATATTTTAATAGTTTTTTTTTGTTTTAATAGCTTCGGTAGCTACTTATTATTTGCAAAGTAACTGGCTGTTTAGTGTTGCAGAAGTTGTCAGCGAGGTTTTTATTGGCTTGTTAAAGCTAATTAGCTTGCCCGTGGTATTTTTTTCGATACTTTCCACTTTATCGGGTTTAGATAACCTTATCGAATTAAAAAATTTAGCAAAAAAAATTATCTATTATACTCTTTTTACTACGATAATTGCTGCGATTATCTCTTTAATTTTATATTTATTAATCAACCCTGCTTCTCATTTAGCAGCTGAAACCGTAAAAGATAATAACATTTTTTCCGAAGGAAGTAATTTTTCTCATTATATATTAAATCTGGTTCCGACTAATTTTGTTCAAGTATTTTTAGATAATAACATAATAGGGGTAATGTTAATTGCCTTTGTTATGGGAATTGCCTCTTTAACCATGGAAGCGGAAAAAAGGAAAACGATAAACAATCTGTTTTCTGTACTGTTTGATTTAATATTGCAGGTAACTCAATTTATTTTAAAGTTACTTCCTTTAGCTATTTGGGCATTTGTTGTATCGTTTTTAAACAATTTGGAAACCGTTCAAGAAGTAAACAGCATATTGCTCTATATAATTTGCGTATCTTTAGCTAATTTTTTACAAGCTTTTGTTGTTTTACCGTTGTTGCTGAAAATAAAAGGAATTTCACCAATCGAAACTTTCCGAGGTTCTTCTCCTGCACTCGCTTTGGCGTTTTTTTCCAAATCTTCCGGTGCTACTTTGCCGACAACTCTGAAATGTGTTCAATGCGATTTAGGTGTTTCGGAAAAAGTATCTTCGTTTTCACTGCCTATTTGCTCAACAATCAATATGAATGCATGTGCTGCGTTTATCTTGATAACCGTTCTTTTTGTTTCCGAAAGTCATGGCTTTAATTTCTCTATAATGGATTTGGTTATGTGGGTGTTTTTATCTGTCGGAGCGGCAATAGGTAATGCGGGAGTACCTATGGGGTGTTATTTTATGGCAACCACTTACCTAATTGCCATGGGCGTGCCTTTGAATATTATGGGGCTGATATTACCTCTTTACAGCATATTGGATATGTTTGAAACCATGATAAATGTTTGGTCTGATATCTGCATTGCCAGAATTGTTGATAAAAAGTGATATTTACTGATATACGGAAATTTTTACCTTACCTTATTAACGGTAAAAGAATTATGGGTTTGGATTTGGGCGAAAAAAATATTGGAATTGCGTTTAGCGATAGAAAAATTATGATTTCCAGTCCTCATTCGACTTATAAAAGAGTAAATATCAAAAAAGATTTTGGTTATATTAATTTCTTATTTAAAAAACAAGATTGTACTGCAATCGTAATTGGTTTTCCCGAAAACTCAGAAATTAAAGATCGATTATGGGTGGAAAAAATTTTTGCTTTTGCAGAAAAAATATCGCAAAAATATCGAATTAACGTTTATATGCAAGACGAGACTCTTTCTACTAAAGAAGCAATTACTGCGCTTTCTTTTTTATCAAAAAGTAAGACTAAAAAAATAAATGATAAAATTGCTGCATCTTGCATATTGAATAGAACATTGAATATAATAAACAAGTTATGTTGAGGGTAATATTTTAAAATGAGACCTAGAGTTTTAATAGTAATAATTACTTTAGCGATAATATACCTTTTGGTTTCCTTAGTTAATTCTAAGGATAAAAGTCAATTTCAAGGTAAAAGCTTGGTAAAGGAAAAAACAATGGAAGTAAACGTTTATTCCTCGCGAAAAGAAACATTAGTTCGCGACCTGTTTGACGAGTTTAGCCGAATAAATAATGTTAAGGTTAATTACATCACTGATGATCCAAGTAAGTTAATTGCAAGGATGGAAAGCGAAGGAAATTTAACTAAAGCCGATTTATTTATTTCTGCCGACGTAACCAACCTTATTTTAGCCGAGCAAAGAGGGTTGTTACAAGAAATAAATTCGCAAATTTTAAATGATGCGATTCCCGAGAATTTAAGATCGGACAAATGGTTTGGTTTAACAAAAAGGGCCAGGGTAATAGTATATGCAAAAGATCGAGTTGATGTTAAAGAATTAGATAGTTACGAAGGTTTGGCCGATTCTAAATGGAAAGGAAAAGTCTTGGTAAGATCGTCCAATAGCCCGTACAATCAATCTTTACTGGCTTCAATTATCCGTGCTGACGGAGAACGTGCCGCGAGATCGTGGGTTAAAGGATTGGTAGATAACTTTGCTCGTTCACCCCAGGGTGGCGACATAGATCAAATAAGAGCGGTAGAAGCCGGAGAAGGAGATGTGGCAATCGTCAATAGTTATTATTATGCCAGACTTCTTGCATCGGATTTATCCTCCGATAAAGAAATTGCTGATAAAGTTGGTATATACTTTCCCAATCAAGATGGGAGAGGAACAATGATGAACATTAGCGGAGCCGCGGTGGTAAAACATGCGCGAAATAAATTAAATGCGATTTCTCTGTTAGAGTTTATGGTTAGCCCCAATGCACAGAATATTTATGCACAAAATAATCAAGAATATCCTGTCTTAAAATCGGTAAAATTATCTCCCGTATTAGCAAAGTGGCCGGATTACAAACAAGACGAAGCTTCATTGCTGACAGTTGGAAGTTATATGAAGCAAGCTATTAAAATTGCCGATGAAGAAGGTTGGCGTTGAGCTTGATAATGATGAATATTTATGTTAGAAGTCATTTGGTTAATTCTATTATATGATAAACGATAATAACCCATGGGGAGAAGGTCCACAGAATAAAAGAAAAGAAAAAAGTAATATAGATGAGTTGGTAAAAAAGCTATATAATGATTTTAGCTTTTTTCATGGTAAACAATTTAACTTCAACAAGAAAAGTATAATGGTAATTTTGCTCGTCTTAACTTTAGTGTGGATGTTGATGGGGTTTTACATAGTGCAACCTGACGAATCTGGAGTTGAGTTGGTATTCGGTAAATACAGCAATACTACCGGACCGGGATTAAATTATAATTTTCCTGCTCCGGTCGGAAAAACTTTTAAGGTGAAAACCAGTACTGTACATAAAGAAGAAATAGGTTTTAAGCCGGTTGTTGGTAGAGGTGGTTCCGGTGTTATGTTAACGGGGGACGAAAACATAGTTAACATTAGTTTCGAAGTACAATGGCGAGTTCACGACCCGTACAAATATTTGTTTAATTTGCGTGACAATTTTGGTAATACGATAAAAAGTGCTTCTGAAAGCGCTATGCGGGAGTCTATTGGGCAAAATTCCATTAACTTCATAATGGTTGGTGAAGGTAGGTCTAAAGTTTCGGCTGAAACACACGATTTGTTACAAAAAATACTAGATGGCTATGGAATGGGAATTAAAATTTTATCTGTTCAACTAATTAAGGTAGATCCGCCAGAAAAAGTCATTGATGCTTTTCGGGACGTACAAAGTGCAAAAGCGGACAAAGAACGAGAAGTAAATCAGGCTCAGGCTTATTATAATGATAAAATACCGAAGTCTCGCGGTGAAGCTAATCAAAAGATTAAAATAGCCGAAGCTTATAAGCAAGAAGTGATTAATAACGCCGAAGGTGAAGCGAGCATGTTCAAGGCAATATACGATCAGTATAAAAATGATAAAAACATTACCAGAGCCAGGTTGTATTTGGAAACTTTGGAGTCTATATTGCAAAATCTCGATAAAATGATAATAGATAAGAATAGTAATTTACTTCCTTATTTGCCGTTAAACGATTTGTTAAAGAAGAAAAGTTAGTGAAAAACAAGTTATTATTAGCAGTATTTGTTCTTTTTATTATAATTGCGAAAAACTCTATTTTTATTGTAGAGCAATCGCAACAGGCGATAATTTTGCAATTAGGTGAGGTTGTAAGTACAAAACCCATTCAGGCAGGTTTACATTTTAAACTTCCTTTTATTCAAACTATTGTTCAATTTGATAAGAGAGTGTTAAATCTGAATTCCGATTCAAGGGAGATAATTGCTGCTGATCAAAAGCGTCTTATTGTAAATTATTACGTAAAATATTTGATAACGGACCCTGTAACTTTTTACAAGTCGGTGCGTAACGAAATAACGTTGGGTAACAGGTTAGGGCCGATAGTTGAATCTCAAGTACGTGAGCAAATAGGGTTTGTTTCTTTAATTTCGTTATTAAAAGAAGCAAGATCTAGCGTCATGACCAGCATTAAGGAAAAAGTGAATAATCAGGTGACGGATTTAGGAATAAAAGTTGTAGATGTTCGAATAAAAAAAACTGATCTTCCTGAGGAAAACAGCGAAGCTATTTTTAGGAGAATGCAGACGGAAAGAGAAAAAGAAGCAAAAGAAATTAGGGCAAAAGGTGTTGAAGAAGCTAAAATAATAATGGCAAGAGCTGATAAAGAAGCCAGGATAATAATTGCCAAGTCTGAAAAAAAGGCAAAGATTTTAAAAGGGGAAGGTGACGCAAAAGCAACGAAAATATTTAATGATGCATTTGGTATTGATGAAAATTTCTTTAATTTTTACAGACACATGCAAGCATATAGGAAGTCAATGGCTCAGGGTAATACAAAATTAGTTATTAGTTCTGACAACCCTTTCTTAAACTACTTTAAAAACATGGAGGGACATTAAAAAATAATGTTAATGAGAAGATTTATTTATTTGGTAATATTACCTGTTTTTCTATTTGCCGATTCTGTTCCTGCTAGTTTTGCCGATATGGTTGAAAATCTTATTCCGGCAGTGGTAAATGTTTCGACGGAGCAAAAAATTCCTACGAATAGAAATAGAGGTAATATCTTTCCTAACTTTCCTCAAGGTCACTTGTTTGAAGAATTTAGAGATTTTTTTGACAAATTTTCTCCATTTATGGAGGAAGATAATGCCGAACGCAACGTAGTGTCCTTAGGTTCGGGTTTTGTAATAAATGAAAACGGCATAATCGTCACTAATCGCCATGTTATTACTTCTCAAGACGGGAGTATAGCAAGTAACATCACCATAACTTTTAATGATAATTCCCAATTAAAGGCTAAGGTTCTTGAAACCGATATAAGAACTGATTTGGCAGTACTTAGAGTAAAACCGAAGCACAAACTAAAGTATGTTGAGTTTGCTGATTCCGATAAGTCAAAAGTCGGAGATTGGGTAATAGCAATCGGTAACCCGTTCGGTTTGGGCGGATCAGTAAGTGCGGGTATAGTTTCTGCTAGGGGCAGAGACATAAATTTGGGTCATCAACAAACCAGTGATTTCATTCAAACTGATGCTGCGATTAATCGAGGAAATTCCGGGGGACCTTTATTTGACTTGAGCGGCAAAGTTATTGGAATAAATACTGCGATAATCTCACCTTCTGGTGGTAATGTAGGCATTGGTTTTGCACTTCCTTCTAATATTGCATCTCCTGTTGTCGAGCGTTTAGCTGCAGGAAAACAGGTTGAAAGAGGTTGGATCGGGGTAAAAGTTCAAGCAGTTACTCAAGAAATTGCTGATTCGGTAGGACAAAAACAGCCCCATGGTGCTCTTGTTGTCGAAGTTATGGAAAACAGTCCTGCTAAAAAAGCAGGGATAGAAGTAGGTGACGTTATAACCCGCTTTAATGGCAATAAGATAGAACAAATGCGTAACTTATTGACCTTGGTTGGTAAAACCAAAACCGATTCTGTTGTTGATATAACCGTGATGCGTAACTCTGGGAATAGATGGGAAAATGTTAGCCTTAAGCTGAAGGTAGAAAAATTAGAAGAAAATACTAAAGGCAGTGCTTTGTCAGAAATTACCAAAGAATATGAAGAATTAGGAATTAAAGTTGGTAATTTATCATCTGATATCAGAGCAAAATTTAAAATAAACGATAAAGTAAAAAAGGGCATAATAATATTGGAATCCCGTGACAGAACTTTATATCCGGGAGATGTAATAGTTAGAGTTGGTAGTAGTAACATAGAAAATCTGGGACAATTTGATGAAATAGTAATGTCTGAAAAAAAGAAAAATAGTTCTTTATTACTACTTATAAATAGGCATGGAGAAAACGTTTTTGTCGGTATAAAATTTGCTAAGTAGCGATTTTATAAATTCTTGTATTACCTTTCAGCCTGATTTTTTAGATAAAATCCTATTTATCGATAACCAATATTTTGATAATGGTACTTTAATTGTTGCCGATGAAAATACAAAACAATTAATTTCTTTTAAAGGAAATTTTAAATTAATAATTTTACCGAGTAAGATTAAGCCTGAAATTAAGTGGGTTAATTATATTCGCAGGCACACTTATAAAAATTTGCTTGCGTTTGGTAGCGGTACGATTAATGACATTTGTAAATATGCGAGTTTTTTAGATAAAACAAATTTTATAACTTGTCCTACCGCTCCTTCCGTTAATGGTTATAGTTCTTCTACAGCTTCTATTATTATTGATGGCGTTAAAAAATCATGCCAAGCTCATTTGCCTAAAAAGATCTATATTTCGCCGAATATTTTGGCTAATGCCCCTATCAGGTTGATTTTGAGCGGGTTTAGCGAAGTAATGTGCAAATTTACTACTAAATTCGATTGGTTGTTATCACATTTATTACTTGGAACTTACTATACGGATATTCCTTTTAATTTAACAAAAAATCTTGAAGAGCAACTTATTGATAAACGAATTAAATTAATAAACAGAGATCCTAAAACCATTCTAACTTTGATGGAGATTTTGTTATTGTCGGGTTTAGGTATGAACATATCCGGCGGAAGTTATCCTTGGAGTCAATCCGAACACCAGATAGTTCATACGATGGAAATACATGGTAAAAATAACAATTATTTTCACGGTGAAAAGATTGGAGTTGCTACAATTACTAGTGCTAAAGTACAAAATTTTATATTAAGTAAGCGTCTAAAGGGTAATTTTTTGTACACACTGGAAAAGAAAATAATGAAATATTATAAAACACCCGAACAACACATGAAAATTTTTCAGTCGAAACACGATAATTTAAACTTGAAAAATTGGCCTGAAATTTCCGATAAAATCGGACATATAATAATAAAAAATGGAAAATTACAAGATTTGTTGTTAAGTGTTGGTGCTCACGTTAGACCGGAAAAAGTGGGTTGGACTGAAAAACAATATCAAGAGGGTTGCGAAGTTGCATTAGCTATGCGCAATAGATTTACTTCTTTAGATTTATTGCCTTATATCACCGAAGAATTTAATTTTTGTTAGGGATAATATTATTCCTACGGCGATGTTGTTAGCAATCATCGAAGATCCCCCGTAGCTTATGAAAGGTAAAACCATTCCTTTTGTAGGTAACAAGTTTAGGCTTACTCCCATATTGATTAGTGCCGGTAATATTATTTGTATTACTAATCCGATTATTATTATAGTACGGAAAGAATTTTGACTGTAGACAATATGACTTAAGGACTTTATTGTGAAAAATAAGAAGAGAAATGTTATCAATAAACAAAATAATCCTCCAAATTCTTCACCGGATACGGCAAAAATAAAATCGGTATGAGAGTCTGGTATTCCCAATTTTACCTTTCCTTCACCCGGTCCTACGCCGGTTAAACCTCCGTTGCGAAACGCTTCCAATGATTTGTTGACTTGAAAATTTCCTTCAAGGCTCGGGTTAAGAAAATTATCAATTCGATTTTTTATGTGAGGAATAGTGAAATAAGATAGAAAACCTCCCAGTATCATAATTATTCCGGCAAGAGTTATATACCTGAGGCTGATTCCGCATATGAATAACTGACTAATAAATATTCCGGTAATAATTGCTGACATGCCGAAATCCGGCTCGCTTACGATTAAGGTTATTATCGATAAATAAGTGATTAGTGAGAATACATATTTCGATTTATCTTTTCTCGAAAGTAAAATTGCGTTGAAACCGGCAAAAAATGTTTTAGTGAATTCAGACGGTTGGATCGAAACACCGAATATTCTTAGCCACCTATGCGCACCCTTGATCTCGGTTCCTGAATATAGAACGGCGGTAAGTAAAAAAACGGAAATTATAAAACCAGAGACTACTAAGTATCTTATTTTTATTTCGTTTGAATTAGAAACTAAAAACATAACTAAGAACGACAACGATAAGTAAATTAAATGCCTATATATGAAATAATTAGGCTCGAGTTTAATTTTTTGTGCTACTGAAGGACTGGCAGAGGTTATAAGAATTAAGCCGATAGCAGAAATGAAAGCGGTAGTAACAAATAAGAATTTATCCACCGATCTCCACCATCTGCTAACGAAATTATTTCTTGCCATAAGGCAGATATAGTAACATTATTGCTGTTGCGGCTGCAATTGTTTTAGGCTTTTCCTAGTGTTGTTTGTCCTTGTTCTCGCTGTGTTGTTATTAATTCAGTGAATTTGCCACTTGATTTGCTTAAGTTTTCCATACTATTTGCGGGAGTACTTTCCAGACTGTTATAAGCACTGTCTACTTGATTGTCTAATTCGTTTCCATATTTATTTAGCTGGGATACTAACTCAGTTAATTGTTGTTGATTTTCTTCAGTAGTTTCCCAATCTAGTTCACATTGTTTTTCCAATGCATTTTGTACCAGCTGTTGTATTTTTGGATTATCTGACCTTTCTAATTGATCAAATTCCGGCACTACTTTTTTAAGTTCTGTGCGTGCCATTTCATATTGATCGTCCTCTCTGTCAATACTTGATCTCCTTAAATTAACTTGTTCAAAGATACTATTATTAATATTGCTGTCTGATTTGGTGCTACTTTTATCTTGTTTTTCGTTCTCAGGGACTTTTTTAAGGTGTATTCCTTTTCTGATCTCTAGTAGTAATTTTGATTTGGACGTGATGGTGCTACTTTTATCTTGTTTTTCGTTCTCAGGGACTTTTTTAAGGTTTGTTCCTTCTCTGATCTCTAATTCTAATCCTGCTTTTACAGCATCTTTGACCGATTTAATTGCTTCTGAATTAAGATTGGACCAAGAATCAGGAATAGGCGGGGGCGTAGGTATACCGTTTTCATCTGCAGGGATTGTTTGTCTGGCTGGGGTACTCATTATTATACCAGTATTATCATTTGTTAAGTTAGTGGAGTTTGGATTTTTATTATTGTTTGTCATAGTACTTTTCCTACTATAAGCACTATCCGCTTGTGAAATATTTTGATATATAGGTTCTCTTTCTGCAGGGACTGTTTCATAATAGTTTTCACTTTGCTGCTCATTTTGGCTGCTTTTGGTTTTATTATTTTCTGTATCTGTCATTGGCCAAGAATCAGGAATAGGCGGAGGCGTAGGTATACTACTAATAGTCTCTTGCTTACCGTTTTCTTGATCTGCAGGAATTGTTTCATAATAGCTTTCACTTTGTTGTTCATTTCGGCTGAGTGTTTCTTCTGATGCACTAACTTCGTTAATACTATCATCCATTGATATGGAAGATCGTAAACTTGCTTGACTATTAATGCTAGTCACTGCTGAAGATTCTGAAGAAACGCTTCTTCTTTTCTGGTCGCTTAAAATGGGTTTATAACCTGTTTTTTTGGTTTTTTTACCTAATCCCAAGCTTAACTTTGATGGCGATTTTTGTTTTTTAATATTGTCGATTAATTCTTTATAATTGGCATCTTCTTTATATAAATTACTGGGGTTTGATTTGTTTGTTATTATTGATTGACCCGTCATTATTTTTTCTGCAGTTGTTTTAATTCCGTTATTGGCTGTAAATTTGATTTTGCTATTCGCACCTGCTGCCATTAAGTTTGACATTGTTTTGAATAAGCCGGTATCTATTTTATCGGCACTGTTACTTGTATGTTGGGCTAATTCGAATAATGCTTTGTTTCTAACTTTGGATTGATTAATATCACCGTAAGCTTTTTTACCGTCTTCATTTTTGGCAAATGCTTTGGTAAATACCGCATCTGTTACTGCAACTTTTCCTGTTTCTGCCGCTTTCGTTACATGAGTTTTTGTTAATAATTCTGGTTTTTGTTCCAGAATCATATTAACTGCTTCGACATTACTCAATGATATTGCTGTGGTTAAATGTTTTTCGGTAACTAGTTCGGGGTTTTTTTCCAGTATAAATTTGAAAGCGTAGTTATTTTTTTCTATAGCAAAATCAATGGCATCTTCTTTGTTTTCTCCGGTTTTGTCTTTAAATAATTTTGTTTTTTTCTCTAAAACGACTGGTAAAGTTTCATTCTTACCCGGTACGTACTTTTCGATTGCTAATCGAACGTGTTTGGCATCGATTAATTTATCGGTATTGTGCTTGTTACGGGATAATAGTGGTTTCACTATGTCTGTTCTGCCCTTTTCTAATGCTTCTTTAATGTGATCTGCAACAAATACGTTTTTGTCGAGTTTGCCTTCCCTTAACATTAACTTTAACATCTCTTGACTTTGCATAGGATTATTGATGTCGGCAATAAGTTCGCTCACATGGTTACTGCTAATGTGAGAACGGGAAATTTTATGATCCAGTACGGTGCTTAACATCTTGACTTTTTGCCCTTTTATAATTTGATCTACGTGCCCTTTGTTAAATTTTTGTTTCGTTGTTTTATTTTCTAATAAAGATTGCAAGATTTTGTTATTCCCTACTTCGATAGCTTTTTTTATATTCTCCGGCCCAATTAAGTCTGGCTTTTTCATTACAGCATCAAACATTTGTTGATTATTCTCCTCGATGATTTGATTGATATTTTCTTCCGTAACTAAAGAGCTTGATCTCTTATGACGCAAAATTTCCTTAAACAATTTGGTGCCTTGATTACCTAATTTTATTACTTCCGTAATGTGTTTTGCCGCTTCGTCTTCTTTAAGAAGTAGTTTGCCTTTTTGGTGAGTAAGTAAAGCTTGGAACATTGCTGGTCCGACATCTTGGTTACGAATAACGTTATTGATGTGTTTCGAAGTAATTGCTTCGCGTTTTCTTTTGCTGTTCAATGTATTCTTAAATTCTTTAAGATTTCCATTATTAATTACTTTATCTACATCTTCTGCTGTAAATGGTGGTTTTGTACTGAAAATTCGACTAAAAAATCCTTTTTTTTCTGCTTGCATGTTTCTTCACGATCATTTTATTAATATATTAATTATATCAGCTAAATAGTTAATAAATTGTTATGAAAATTTCAAAGAAACAGAAAATTCAGTAAAAAGTCGTATTGAATATACAGGAAATTAATGTGATTTCTTACTTTTAACTAGTGATGTTTTTATTTTTACTATCGTTCGATTCCACTTTATTCAAGCTGTTAGAAAAGGCTCATTAAATGAAATTAATTGTTCACGGCGAAGAAGAAAAGTCATTTGTATCTCCAATCATGCTGGACTCAAGTGAATTACATTGAATAATAACACTTCTTCTTTGGCCTAATTTTTGCATAAAATCTTGGCTTTCCATAGGATTAAATTTAGATGGAATTGCATTTGTTTTTCTTTGATTGTCCATTTTGAGATCAAGTGTGACATTATGATCATTTGTGTTTTTCGCCAACTTAATAAGATAGTTACTTTTAGATGAAATTACATTTGTGTTTTGATCTTTGTCCGTCAACTTAGTAAGATCGTTACTTTTGGGTTTTGATACTGTATTTGATACAGCGTAGGAGCTTTCTGGATCAGTTGTTCCTTGCTGATTTTCCGGAGATCTTGTAAGAAATTTTGGACTAATACTAAATATTATTCCTACTATTTCTAATAACATATCATGCTTTGTTCCTACTTTTCCTGCGGGTCTTGTTCCAATATTTCCTGTTCGGGTAGGTAGTAGATCTAGCCTAAGAAAGAAAAGACTACTTGTTGCCTTATTTTTCCGATTACCTATTAATTGTTCTAAGGTTGAAGATAATGAAAGTAGTTCCTTTGTTTCAGTTTTTTTCTAAACAGATTATTCTTCTGCAAAGCTGCAATCATGTTTCTTGTATTAGTAGGTGTTTTTTAGCATTGCTGTTTACAGATTTTAGTTTTTCCTGTTTTTTTGAGATAGGTAGCAGCGGCTATGCCGGCGGTATATTGACGTTCGATGCACTTATTACTTGTCCTTGGGCTCGAAGTGGAGAGGATGGCAGTTGAGAAGGAGGATTAGGCGATATATCGTTGGTACTGTTCTTAACGTTACTTTGATTTTCCACGTATATTATCTTCAGGATTTGATTTATTGCCGAAAGCCCAATTAAAAAACCTAATAATAGGACTAAAAATCATTTTGAAAAAGTTACCGATAGAATTGAAAAATCCTTTTATTTTTAACATAATTATTTTCACATCACATCTTGTGTACTTATTTTAATAAAAAAAATTGTTAATAAGTCAATAGTTTAACAATATGTTTATTAAATAATTTAAGTATAATATTTAAAAGTGAAAGTAAGCAAAAACCGTGTATGTCAAATAAATTAGAACCGTCAGAGGAATCCCTACTTTATAGTAATCGGTGAATTTGTAATTTCCTGGTCCCATTACCAACAAATTCGTTTGATATGCTATAGGAGTGGCGAATGCGCAATTAGAAGCAAAAAACAATCCCCATATAAATAATCTTGGGTCGGCATTTGTTGTGCTGGCAACTTCCGTAACAATCGGAGTAAAAATCAAACCGACGGCATTATTGCTAATTAATTCGTTTAAAATGGTGATTGTGATGAAAATAATACTCATAATCATCAGCGGGGACAGGTCTTCTGATAAAATATTAATAAAATGGATTACGTAAAATAGTCCTCTGCATTCTTGCAAAGCGGTACTAAGCATGTAAGTGGAGGTAATTATCAGAAATATTTTTATGTCGAAAGACGATTTTGCTTGATAGAAATGCATTTACTTAAAAGTAATGCCGAAACTCCAAGCACAGAGCTTACCATAATGGGCAGTATTTTCAGTGCCGTAGCTCCTATTACGCAGCCAAAAATCAAATTTGCCAATTGCGCATAGGTATGTTTTGGGATATGTAACGAATCGGTATCTGTGCCGATTAACTGATAGTTTTTCGTGAATTGTTTTATCGATTCGTTATCTCCTACCAATAATATTCTATCGCCGGCTTTTAGGACGGTAGTGTGTAAATTGTTACTTATCAGGTTCGATGACCTTTGAATTCCCAGTGCAAAAACTTTGGCGCTGCTATAATATTCTACACTGTCTAATTTTTTACCGCTCATATAGGAATTGGGCGGTACCATAATCTCTCTTATTACTAGTTCGGCTTTAATTTTACCTTCTTTGCTTGCATATTCCGAATTTTTTATCACTAATCCCGCTTTGTTGTTTAATAAATGAATTAATTCTTCTTTTGTGGTACTTAGGAAAATTACGTCTCCGGCATTTAAGTTTATTTCGTCGAATTTATAAAAGTAATTTTTATTGCTTTGCAAAGCTATTACTTGTTGAGGGTTAATAACGTTGCCGATTTTTTTCCCTATGAATTCCGATTCATGAGGTAAGGTTACCTTTACTACGAATTTATCTGTAAATAATTGTTTGGAGATCGGTTTGTTATCGGGTAGTACTCTTGGTAAAATAACAATCGTGTAAATCAAACTAACACCTACAACGATAGTTCCGGGAACTATAAAATCGAATATTCCGATTTTATAACCCATTTCCGATAATTTTCTGTGTATTAATAAATTGGTACTGCTGGCAATAGTGGTTATCATGCCGCTAAGTGAGGTAGTGAATGCCAAGGGTATCATCAATTTACTGGTTGCGATGTTAAATTTATCTGCTATTAAGGTCATCAAAGGAATGAAAATAGCAACTATTGGGGTATTGCTTATGCACAAACTGCAGGTAAACGCTATAGATAACAGAGTAACTACGGTAAACCAAGGGTAGTTGTTATATTTGTGTAGTATCAGTTTATTGATAATGCTAAACGAATTATTGATGATGATAGCGCGGCTAATTATTAACATGGATATTACGGTGATTAGAGCTGGGTTCGAAAAAGATTTGAGTAATTTCGGCTTGCTATAACCGGCTATGTGGAAAAGAAGTATTAACGACGTAATTAAAGTAATGGAAATTATTTCGGTTCTTAGCTTTCCTTGTGCATAGGCAAAGATAGTCAATGCGGTTATTGCGAATACAATCCATGTTGATATCATTGTTTAAGTAATAAAACTTATAGTTATAATGAGTTTAGTTAATATTCCTAGAACGAAAAGTTACAAACTTATTTTTTCAAAGATTATAAGAGGTTACAAAAATGTTAGCAGTTGGTTAATTTACGGTTTTGACGATCAAGAGATTAACGACATCGTACTTTCCTTTGCACGACAAGTTCTGGATAACAAGAGCGAAGACCTGTTACAAGTCATAAGAAAAGATGGCTACATAGGAGTGGAAGAAGTTAGAAAAGTAAAAAGCTTTTTGAGTACTACTTCGTCAAGAAACGGTTATAAGATAGCTTTGATCGGTAATGCTGCCGAAATGAATAAAAGTGCTGCTAATGCAATACTGAAAATGTTGGAAGAACCGCCGAAAAAATCTGTTATAATTTTGGTTAGCAATTCTTTACATAGGGTTCAAGCAACTATAAGGTCGCGTTGTTGCAAATTATATTGTCCTATTGAGAGTGGTAATTTTATTTTAAGCGAAGAATATATCGATTCATATAAAAAAATATTGTCGGCATGCATAAAGCGCGCCGATTGTGATGTCGAACCCGACAAATTACCGATGTTATTACAAATTTTGGTCTTAAGAGTGATGAAAGCAAAGCTCGGTTCTAGCATTGATAAAGAAATTTTTCTTAATGAAAGATTAATTTTAGCAGGTTGTGATCTCGAAGATTTATATGGAAAATGGCAAGATGTTTTGCAATTGAATAGAAACAAAGCTAAATTTCATTTAGCAGAAAATCAGGTAAACGTTTTATTACGTAGTAGCTTTTATGATTATAGTATGTGACAAATGCGGAACTGGCTATCAAGTGGAAAATAGCGATTTGGGTGAAAAAAGACGAAAGGTAAAGTGTAGTAAATGTAATTATACTTGGATAGAGTCGCCTTTTTTTACCGACGAGGATCTTACCGATAAAAAAGTGGTAAATAACGGTCAATTGTTAAAGCTATGCTCCGTTTTATTAACGATTTCTGTCGTTTTATCGTTATTTATGGTGCCGAGAAGCAACATATATCCCGTATTAAGACCGATTTATTCGATTTTCGGAATATATGATGCAGCAGACATGGAATTTGAAAACGTAAAATTCGATTATACGGAAAAAGGAATATTAATTACCAGCACTATTACCAATTATAGTGATGAAGATAAAATTTTACCCGACATAAGAATTACGTTCTATGACGGGGATAATAATATTTTACGTACAGCTGTCCTTACTAATAGCGGTATCCGTATAAAAGAAGGGGAGAAAAAAACACTAAACAAACAAATGAATAACGTTTCTGCCGAAACGAAATACGTCACATTGGACTTGGGTAATAAGTTGGAAATGTGGTTTCGGTAATTTGTCATTTTTTTCCTACGATATAAATGTGTTTTATGAAACTTCTCCAATCCCCTGTCGGTTTGCGATATTTTTAACACCTAATTCTCCTTGAAGAGAAGTACTTTTTCTATAATCACAGATTAAGCATATGGCCGTTATTGCTGCCGCTATTACTCCGGCACCGAATAACACTCCAGCAGCAATAACATTTGTTTTCTGTTGAATTGATTTACCTAACCATGCAACCGATGCTATTAGCAAACTACCGATTGCAGCAGGTAAGAATAAATATTTAATTATTTTTGCCTCACCTGGAGCTTTTTTAATTCTATAACCTTGATCTTCTTTAGGAGTAATAACTTCTCGGTTTAATGGTTTTAATTGGTTTGTTGTTTCCACCACAGGAATGGAACCTGACCTTGGCCCTTGCTCTTCTTTTTTAATTCTATAACCTTGATCTTCTTTAGGAGTAATAACTTCTTGGTTTAATGGTTTTAATTGGTTTGTTGTTTCCACCACAGGAATGGAACCTAACCTTGGCCCTTGTTCTTGTGTAAATTGAGCTAATGCTTCTGGGTTTACTGTGGGGTTGTTCTGATTCTTATTAACTTGGTGAGTTGCTTGTGGTGCCTCGAGTTTAGATGCTGTTATTGCTCGTGCTAATGCTTCCTCGTCATTAAGTCCGGCATTCAGCGAAGCAACATTCGTACCGCTAGAACCTAAATGCGAATCATCAATTATTGTTTCTGTGTCTCTTTGTTTTTTCTCGTATTCTAGTTCAAATTGCCCTAATACACGTTGAAGGCTTGGGTCGTTTTCATAAGAATGGGGAATTGGTCGAGAAAAACCTGGTGATCCCTCTCTTTTTTGGAGCAATTTTTTACAAGGAGACATACTTAGCAATTTTGTATAAGCCGTATTTACATCATTTATTTTTTTAGGAAGTCCTTGCGTAATAACTTTATGAACGGTTTTGACTTTTTTTATTTCTTCTTCTTTTCGATATATTATGTAGTAATCTTTGTCGTATTGCATTACAATACTATTACCTTGGTTGAGAATTACATCATCATTCTCGAATCGGAATGTTTGCGTAATCTCGTACCATTTCAGTGTTTTTAAATTTTTTCTATCTCCGGCTTGAGCAGTGAAAAAAGCCAATATATCATCATCACTGCCTGTAGTTAGCTTTTCTTGCTCTATGTCTTGCAAAACTTTGACTTCTTTTTGTCCGATTAAAACTATGTTATAGTACTTTACATATGTTTCATTTCTTCCGAATTCAGTAGTGGTATTACTACGTCCTTTATCATCAGCTGCACCTCTAATCTGATCGGTTGTAAGTACTTCCAAGGTTTTGACTCTTTCTTGTTGTTTGTACAAAGAAATAAAAAAATTTTCTTCAGACGCTTCGTACTTTTCATTACCTATAGTAAAAGTTTTAGCTATGCGGCTTCGTACAATTTTATTGTCTTCAGATTGATTGCTATCTATAGTGCCAGTATTCACTTTTCTCCCACCTAAAATAATTATAACACACATTTATTTAAATTAATAATTAAATGTTTAAAATCAAAAGATATTTTAGAATTGGCTTTTTAGGTTGAATTACCGTAAAAATTTTCCAGAAATTTTTGAATTAACTGCAAGTCTTCCCAAGCCAATCTTTTTTGCTTAGGTTGACGTAATAAATAAGCGGGATGAAAAATGGCGGTTGCTTTTGTTGGTTCAGGCAGATACTTGTTAGTGTATTCGTAAAATTTGCCCCGCAATTTCGAGATTCCCAAATCGGAATTAAGTATCGTACTCGCAGCTGTTCCTCCGACTAAAACTATGATTTTAGGAGATACCAAAGCGATATGTTTTTCTATGAACGGTCGACAAATTTCTGTTTCGTGATATGTCGGTTGCCTGTTTCCCGGAGGACGCCAAAATACCGTGTTGCTAATATAAGCTTTTTTTCTATCCAGGTTTATTGCCTCAAGCATTTTATCCAATAATTTGCCGCTGGCTCCGCAAAAAGGAATTCCTTGCAAATCTTCGGTTGCTCCAGGTGCCTCGCCGATCAGCATAATTTCAGCGTTGGGATTTCCGTCAGAAAATACGGTATTTTTTGCATATTTTTTCAATTCACAGCCGGTAAAACTTTCGATTATTCGGCGTAACTCGGTCAAATTTTTGCAAGAATCCACCGTTATTTCATCTTGCTTTACAGAATTCGTGTTCATAGTAAAGTTGATACCGCTGTTGGTATACGTCTTTAGTATTTTGGCTAACTTTTTTTTCACGATTTTATTTGTTTCCCATGTGTGATATTACTCCGTAAGAAAAAATAGATAAAGATGAAATTAACAACTGTACTGTTTTTATTTCTACCTTTATTTGCCGAAGCATCATATTTTGTTTCGATAAAAAGCGATAAAGCGAATTTAAGGATCGGACCGAGCACAGATTATCCAATCGAATGGGTTTATGTCCGAAAGAATATGCCTGTTTATGTTTTGGAAAAATACGAACAATGGCGCAAAATTAAGGATATGGAAGGGGAAATCGGTTGGATGCATCAAAGTTTATTAAGTAATAAGCACTATTTTATCACTGTTGGAAAAACCGTAATACGCAATAATCCCGATCACAAAGCTAAAATCAAAGCTTATGTCGATCCGAAAATAATAGGTAGGTTATTTAAGTGCGAAAATGAATGGTGTAAAGTAAAGGTAGAAAATATTACCGGATGGATCAAAAAAAAACATGTTTGGGGAGTGGTAAAGTAAATTTTAAAAGAGTGTTTTTTGCATGTTTGATACATCTAAACTTTAACAATAAAATTTATTCCAATGAAAAGGCTCGTAGATTTAGAAAGAGAGTATCGGCGAAACAATTACCGCAAATCAGATTGGGTAGTATGAATCTTGTGCAAGAGAACGTTATAAACAGAGGTTTGTAAAAAAATGAGTAAGCGTGGTGAAAAGCTGATAAGTAAAGCTGTATTCAAATAAATCGCAATTAAAAAAATAGTTATTTACTAGCAATTAATGCTACAACATTAATATTAACTATAGTAAAAAGTGCATCATGACAACAAAATAATAGCGATCTCACAATAAAGGGCTCGGAGAAAGAAAATGTTAATTTAACATCAGATCACGAAAGAAACGGTGATCAAATAAAATTCTCAATTGAAAACTTGGATCAAACAACTGTTTGTTTATTCGGCAGTAAATTTAAAATTGTTTGGATATAGGAAAGATAGATGCAATGGTAAAAAATCTTAATTCTAACTTGCTGCTCTTATCAAAATCGATAAATGCCTTGAAGAAAAACGATATTTGTTGGGTTGGAAATTTGGTTGTTTGTACTTTGATATGCCTATTGAAACGGTTGTTAAATCAATTAAACCAATCGATGATTTAGCACTTGAAAAAATAAAATTTTTATTCGGGAAGAATGATGTTAAGTTTCATACTCAATTATCTGTTAAAGACATTGTCCAATCAATCAAATCGTTAAAAGAACATAAGTATTACAATAAAAAAATTTGATTTATCTCAAAGTAAGGTTACGAGTGAAAATTTAGAAGAAATTTTTAGCTACTAACACCCTGACATTGAAAATACAATTCATTTTACACAGCTTAAAAGCCTGAAAATCACTTAATTTGTGCGGTTGTCATAATGTTAAGGATTTTTTAGCAATATTAGCAAGGGAGTTTTACTTGTTTAACTAATCTTCATTTATGGGCTAATCAAGGTATGAGAGAAGATAAAATACAAAATATTTTTCATCTTGTTTCTTTACGGAGACTTAAATTAAAGGGTTACTAATGATACTTAAAGCTGTCTCTGAGGTTAATTGTTGGAGCTGCTGAGCCTGAGTCGGCGTAATAAAGGGTATAATGGGACCGGTAGGTATTAATGTCGAAGATTACCCTAATTTAGTTACTTCTATTCCTAAGGGCTAGAGATATTTGTGCCAACTTAGAAATTTAACTCGTTTGGATCTGTCATACTCTTCTCTACTTGAAAAAGAAGGTATTCAAAATTTACCTATTTTGCCAAATATAAAATACCTTGACTTAAGTGATATTAAATTTACGGATTCAGTCTCTGAAAAGTTGTAAAGTTTTGAAAAATTAGTATCGCTTGAATTGGCACATTCTGGTTTTGAATGATAACACATAGAGAAACTTAAAAATTCAGAACATCTAAGATCACTTGACTTCCATTCTTCGAAAATAAGTGATGGGACTATGAAATCGGTGATTTTACCAAGTTAACTTCGCTTGATTTGAGGGATGTTGAAGGAATTACCGATAAAGGAATAAAACAATTTCTCGTTTAACAAGTTTAATGTCACTTGATTTAAAGAGTAAAGCTATTATGAAAAAAGATATAGTTGATCTTATTAGCAATGTAAACGTGAATTTAACGTCGCTAAGTTATCTTTTTATACTGAAAAAGATAAAAAGAAAATCTAAAATTGGTTTTTACTACATATCCGAATCTAACATGTCTTGAGTATGAAGATGAGAGTTATTCAAATGAAAAACTTGATGAACTCAAAGAGAAAGTATTAAACCTCTACCGCCAACATTATTAAATCGATTTCTTGTTGTCGAGAATTTTAATAAAAAAATGTGTTATACAATAAAATGATTTTGAGCGGGTTTTAACCGAGTGTTATTTCTCTAATTCACAGGCGGGATTTGTTGTTGGCTTGTGAACAAATTATTATGTTTTTGTCAATGGGTGGATATTTGTAAGATATCTCAATATTTCTTTAATAACTTGCAATTTTTGTCAGTCAAGTTAAGCTTTTGTTTATTTCCCTACTTGTTTTATGTTCCAATCGTTATCCGAGCTTTATAAACATATAAAAGCTGATGAAGTTAAATTTATTGATTTTCGTTTTACCGATTCTATAGGTAAATCCCACCACATTACTTGGCATGCGGATAGTTTGAATGACGAATTATTCGATAAAGGAATATCTTTCGACGGTTCTTCGATTAGGGGATGGAAGCTGATTGAAAAATCTGATATGCTGATTAAGCCTGATATTACTATGGCATTTACTGACCCATTTACCGCACAAAATACGTTGGTAATATTTTGTAATATTGTAGATACGGAAACAAACTCTTTATATGATCGCGACCCCAGGTCTACTGCAAAAAGGGCTTTGGAGCATATGCGTAAAACTGGAATAGCCGATAAAGCTTATTTTGGTCTCGAGATGGAATTTTTTATATTTGACGACGTTCGTTTTTCCGTTAAGGATAACGCTGCTTTTTTCGAGCTTGATTCAATAGAAGGTAGATATAATTCCGGGAGGAAATACGAATATGGTAATCACGGTCACAGACCGGGAATAAAAGGGGGGTATTCGCCTATTCAACCGGTAGATAATTTGCACGATATAAGGTCGGAAATTTTAGACACGTTGGCAACGATAGGGATAAAACCGCTGTTGCATCATCATGAAGTTGCTCCTTCTCAATGCGAGATCGGCTTCGAATACGGCGAGTTGATTCAAGCGGCGGATAATATGCAGAAATGTAAATACGTTGTAATGAATGTCGCTGGTTCGTATGGAAAAAGCGCAACTTTTATGCCTAAACCGATATTTAACGACAATGGCAACGGAATGCACTGCCATCAATCTTTGTGGAAAGACGGGAAAAATTTGTTTGCCGAAAATGAAAACAAAGTTTCCCAGTTGTGTAAGTATTATATTGGAGGGATTATTAAGCACGGTAAAGCCCTTAATGCTTTTACCAATCCAACGACGAACAGTTATAAAAGGTTGGTTCCGGGTTACGAAGCGCCCACCAGATTGGCTTATTCTTCTTGTAATAGGTCTGCCGCTATTCGTATACCGTTTACCGGTTCTTATGGCCCGAATTCCGCCAGAATAGAAGTAAGATTTCCTGATCCTTCGGCAAATCCTTATTATTGCGTTGTCGCCCAGTTAATGGCGGGCTTGGACGGAATAATGAATAAAATCGATCCTGGAAAAGAATCGCTGACGAATTTATATGAAGATAAGACACTTAATGATAAAATACCTGCCGTATCTTCTTCTTTGGAAGAAGCGTTGATTAATTTGGATAAAGATCGAGAATTTTTAACGAGAGGTAGCGTATTTACTGATGAGCAAATAAATGCGTATGTAAAGTTAAAGAAAGAAGAGGTTCGTGAAATTAACCTTGTCCCTAATCCGTCTGAGTTTGTAAAATATTATAGTCTGTAATTTTCACTTACAGATGTTGAAAAGAAACGATTTGTTAAATCCATAAAAAGAGTTAGCTTACTTTCTAAATTGAAAAGGATTTTGTTACTATAGGTATTTTTTTGATTTTACGTGCTTTGTTGTCAATGAAAGCAGAAAAAAATTCCAGATTAATTTGTTTTGGGACTTAATAAAAAAGATTGAAAATATAATTATGAGAGATATGCTGCGATTAGTATTTTAATATTAGTAAATAATATGCAAAATAATAAAAACAGAGATCAAATCAACCTTGATGTTTTACCTGTACCGACAACCCAACAGAGGTCTGGCAATGGGGGTGAACTTCGCGCAAACCCGATAAGTGACCTAGCCGAGGATTCAATCACAGTAGAGGAATATGAATTGGAACTGCCTTATGATTATAAGAAAGTACAAGATATAATATTAAAAATAAAGGATGGGAAACAAGATAAATTAGGAAATATTTGCCCTAGATCGTATAATGTTGAACTTATTTCGCATGGAGATGAAAAAACAGATGCTGTTGAAAAAATACTTGATTTGTTAAGTCAAAAAAACATAAGAGTAAAAAGCTTAGGCCTAACAAGATTAGGATTCGAAGAAATTACACTAGGAGGTGGTACTGCAAGAAAATTAAAGAATTTTTCCTCTCTTAAGTCACTTGACTTACATCACGTAAATATTACGGGTAACTTTTTACAGGAGATATTTGTTCTTTCTTCATTAAAAAACTTGTCCTTAAATGGATGCGAGGGATTTGATGATGCAGATTTAAAAAACATTGGAAATCTTACCGAACTTGAATCACTTAACTTAAGCTTCACGAATATTGAGGGTGACTGTTTACAAAATATACCTGCTTCTTTGAAAAGACTGGGACTATATTGTTGCCGAAAATTTAGCTACGTAAATCTTAACAAAATTAAAGATTATGTTAACCTTGAGCGGCTTGGCTTGAGTTGGACAAACGGTAAGAATGAGCGTTTACCTCGTATACCCAACCTTTCTTCTTTGAAAGAACTGATGCTAGATTTTTACCGCATGAAAACTGAAAATACGGATTGTAAAGTAAACGAGATAAACCTTCCATGTTTTCCGTTAGAGACAGCAATTAATTTTCCGAATTTAGTTAATTTGGTTATTAATGGTCCTCAAGGTCTAAGACTAAAGTATGATGAGCAAGAACTTGAGCGATTAAGAGAGAAAAAACCAACTTCACAATTGAGTGATGTGAGTATCATAGGTAATAACAGCAGGCAAAGGCTTTAGAGTCAAACAAAGATTGTGCATAATCGGTTTTGTAGTAATTTATAAAGAACGTTAATTATTACAAGCATGTTAACAAGATTTGCTCCGAGTCCCACTGGTTTGATGCATTTGGGAAATCTGCGTACCGCTCTTGTTTGTTATCTTTACGCTAGAAAAAATAAGGGCAAGTTCATGTTGCGTATTGACGATACTGATCTTAATGCTTGTACCGACGAATATGGAGGTTACATAAAACGGGATTTAACTTGGCTGGGCTTGGATTGGGATTTATTGACCAGACAATCGGAGCGATTCGAGCGTTATAATCAAGTTTTTCACGAATTGTTAAATGCGGGAAGAATTTATAAATGTTACGAAACTGCCGAAGAATTGGAAATACAGCGTAAAATTTCAATTAGTCGGGGATTGCCGCCCAGGTATAGCCCTCCTGCGGCTGATCGACAAAAAAAATACAAAAAAGAAGGAAGAAAACCCCATTTTCGCTTTTGCGTCGATAATGACGATAACGTAAGTTGGAATGACGAAATAAGGGGTGAAATTATGTTTCTAGGTGCTAACTTGAGTGACCCGGTAGTGATGCGTACCAGTGGTTTATATACTTATATGCTGCCTTCGATAATCGATGATATTGACTATGGTGTTACTCATATTGTCCGGGGTGAAGATCATATCGCTAACACTGCGATCCAAATTCAAATGATGAAAGCATTGGATGGGAAAATTCCCCGTTTTGCTCATTTATCTTTACTTAAAATAGGAGATGAAAAATTATCCAAACGAGACGGCGCAGTCGACGTAAACTCATTGAAAGAAAAAGGAATAGAACCGATGGCGATTAACAGCTATTTGGCAACTATTGGTACTTCTGGTGCGATAAAGAAATACGATAACTTGCTCGAGTTAATGGAGGATTTCACTATCGATAAATTTTCGTCTTCATCCATTTCCGCAAGCATTAAAGACATAGAAAATTTAAATCGAAAAATCGTACGTAATATGCCTTTTTCCACAGTTTTTTCTCGTTTGGCGATAAAAGATTTAACCGAAGGGTTTTGGCATGCGGTAAAATTTAATGTAAAAACAATCGAAGAAGTAGGTGATTGGTGGCGCATTTGTAAAACGAATGTGATTCCCATGATTTGCGATGGGGAATTCCTCGACATAGCTTGTGAAAATTTACCGGAAGGTCGGTGGAACGAGCAAACCTGGGACGAATGGGTAAATAAACTGAAGGAAATAACTGGTCGCAAGGGAAAAGATTTGTTTATGCCTTTGCGGCTGGCGATTACTGGTGCGGAAAAAGGTCCTGAATTAACTAAGTTGTTGCCTCTGATTTCGCGTGAGGCAGTGATTTTTCGATTAAAATATAAAAATGCTTGACAACGGTATTTTAGCTAAAACCAAAGAACATGTCGCTTTGCTTATGTCGTATAATATCAAAGTGGCAACGGCAGAATCTTGTACCGGGGGGTTATTGGCAGCATATTTAACTGCAATTCCCGGTTCTTCGGCGATTTTTGATCGCGCTTTCGTTACTTATTCCAATGAAGCGAAAACGGATTTATTGGGTGTGAGCAAAACCGATATAGATCGTTTCGGAGCCGTAAGCGGCGAAGTAGCTGCGGCAATGGCATCGGGAGCTTTGAAAAAATCATTATCTGATTTGGCAATAGGCATTACTGGTATTGCTGGTCCGGGTGTAGAAATTAAGGAAAAACCGATTGGTTTGGTTTACCTGGGAATCGCTTACAAAACTGTGCACGTGCAAAAATATAATTTTACTGGCGAACGTAACGAAATTCGTTCCTCCACGGTAATGGCAGCACTAAATATAATTGAAAAATTTTTACTGAGTTAATAAAAATATTATTGATTTTATACTAATTTTAATATAAAAATATCGAAATAAATAATAATAAAGTTATGAACTTTCTTTCGATATTACAATATAGCGCACCCTTTCTTTTACATATTTATCACTTGAAAAATAGTATTCTGGATTTTTTCAGAGAAACAAGTATAGATAGTTGTGATTTTGGTTTAAACAACAGTTTTGTTAGGATTCATAAAAAAGAAATTTTTACTGCAAGTAATAATCTTGATTTATCGGCAGTTAACCTTTCTCAAGGAATTGCCAAATATGAAGCGATGAATAACGATGATTTATTTCAGAATGAAGAACAAAATATAATTATACCCGAGGAATTTGAAAATGTAAAATTTCAGGAATTTACTGCTGAAAGCGGAGTTGTTAAAATTTCAGTTTTTCTCAACAACGAAAAGGTTCCAGTAGTAAGAGTAAAGCCCTCTAATAGTACTATGTATGACATAATGCTGAGTAAAACAGGTATAACGGATTTACCAATCAGTAGAATAGGAACGGCTTTTAGCTGGAAAAATAACGAAGTGCTGATAAGTTATCCGGTGAAGATAGACGATGGTTGTGGTGGAAAAGCTAGATGTAATGTGAATGTTGATAAGTATGATTTAATCAGTGGGAAAAAATTACCTGATAATATTCTAATAAAAGAACTAAATAAAGTACATGGTTTAAAGTTCTTATGCATAAAACTCGGGAGCTCTTACTCATTATAACGGCTATACCGTTGTTATTGTTGAAGCATATTATCAACGGGGTGGATATTATTCAACAAAAGATTACCTTATGACATTACAAGTTTTAATTAATAATGATCAAGTAATTGACATTGGTGATGTTTACAATCCTCTTTATCAAGATAGAAAATTTTTAAAAAATGCCTACTACACCGACATTATTGACGACATTGACGGAAATAGATCATTTGTACTTTCTCTTTATAACGATCGTGATGATGATAAATGTTTGAAATTTACCAAATCGTTAATCCAAAGGTATGATGACGGAGTAGAGTTAAAGGCAGCTTGTTTTCGTGATAATTATTGTCATAATAATCTAAACTATCGCAGCTTCTGCCTTACCGAAGCGAAGAAAATTTTTAAATCTCCATATCACATGGCCAGTGTTGGTGGTGATAGAGTTGTTATGGCCTGGGCCGAGCCTCAAAATGATTCGACTAATATAAATACTTATACATTTTTTCATGACATTACCCAGCATGGCGGTGGTAGTCATTATAATGTTGATGGAAAACAAAATCTATTTAATGTTACTGGAAAGATTAAATCGGTTCATGTTGCTGGCGATAATAATAAACGAGTTTATATTTGTACCGTTGATGACAGGTATAATCTAAATTGTCGAAAAGGAAAGATACAAGTTATTGAACCCGATACTTATGGTAAGAAGAAACCACAGACAGTAATCTATCATCATTATGATGGGGTTGCCAGTGCATCTATTGACGTTACAAAAAGATTTGAAGTCATACCCGGAATAACACCCCAAATATTTGCTTCTTATTCCGTTAGTGATTTGTGTGAAAATGGTCTTGCTACTACTACCGAAGCTGCAAAAACGACGACAAAAGCTATTAGCTCTACTGCTGCAACAAATACTACTTTGCCTACTACAACGAGTACTAAATCAACAACTACTCTTCGGTCTACAACAAAAATTAGGGAATTAACTAGTTCTGTTAAAACAAGTACCGTTTCATCTTTTTGGTCGACAATTACTCCTTTTACCCAATCAACAGCTGCTACTAAGCAGTTGGTAACTACCGCCGGAAAGTCATCGATAACTGCTCGGCCAACTACTATTAATGATAAAACTGAAATTACAAGAGTCACTCAACCTGCTTTTACTACTACGACTATGGAGCCTAAAACCTCATTTGCTACTGTTAAAAGGACTATTTTATCCACCGCACCAAGTACTACGTCAACCACTGGTCGGCGGTCTACAAAAACTAGGGAATTCACTAGTTCTGTTAAAACAAGTACCGTTTCACCTTTCCGGTCGACAACTACTCCTTTTACCCAATCAACAGCTGCTACTAAGCAGTTGGTAACTACCGCTGGAAAGTCATCGGTAACTGCTCGGCCAACTACTATTAATGATAAAACTGAAATTACAAGAGTTACTCAACCTGCTTTTACTACTACGACTATGGAGCCTAAAACCTCATTTGCTACTGTTAAAAAAAGAACTATTTTATCCACCACGCCAAGTACTACGTCAACCACTGATCGGCGGTCTACAAAAACTAAAGAATTAACTGTCGTCCATACCGAGACAAGTACGGTTTCATCCACTGCTTCAAGTATTACAATGATATCGACAAAAAAAACCGAAACCGAATCTGTAAGCACTGTTTGGCCATTTACCAGCGTCAGCGGGCAAGAAACAACGACTGATATTATTACTCGAAGACCATTGGCAAATACTCGGCTACAATCCCAATCTCTTGGGAATGGGGGAATTGCCGGATGTGTTATAAGTGCTGCTCTCTTTTTATTTCTTCTTTCTTGTATTTCATATGTTTGTTGTAGGAGGAGAAAAAACGGGATACCGATTGTCGAAGATTCTTCTTTCAATAACCCTGTTTTTGGTGAAGTTTTTGGTGAAAATGATATCGTTTTACTGAATTCATCGTACGTTAATCCTGCATCTGCTTTAGATGAGGTGGACGGCAGCCCTCAATTTCGAGAACTAAATACTGCTAGTAGCTGCTAATTAATAATTGTACCGATAAAAACTTTTTTCACAGGTCCGGTCATTAGAATGCTTTTGTTCCATTCGATATAAAGTTCTCCTCCGGGTAATGAAACGATCGAACCGTTATTCACAATGTATTTTCTTTTAACTGCAGCCGCTAAAGTTGCACACGCTCCGCTTCCACACGCTAATGTTTCTCCCGCTCCCCGTTCCCAAACTTTAAGTAAAATTTTTTCATTTGTAACCTGTGCTATATTGACGTTTACTTTTTGAGGAAATAGGGAGTGATTTTCTACTTTTGGTCCGATTTCCGCCAAATTTACGGAGTTTATGTCTTCTACGAAAAATATTACGTGAGGATTTCCTGTATTTATAGCTATCGGGTTTTCAAGTTTTTCGTAAGTAATCGGTAAATTTTCAGTGTCGCAAGGCTTGGAAAGTGGGATTTTTTCCCAATCGAATAATGGAATTCCCATATCTACTTTTATCCGATCAACTCCTGCGGTTTGGCATTTTAATATTTTTTCTTCTATTTCAATTGTCGCTTCTTGTGAATTTTGTTCTTCCGTAATTATCTGAGCAACACATCTGGTTGCATTTCCGCAAGCTTCGGCTTTACTTCCGTCTCGATTATAAATTTGCATAGCACAATTGGCTTGAGATGATTTTTCTATGATAATTACTTGGTCGCAACCGATGCCCAATTTTCTGTTTGCAATTTGCTTAACATCGTATTTATAGCGAAATTGGCGCTCGTCTATAATAGCAAAATCGTTGCCTAAACCGTGCATTTTTATAAAAGGGGTCATATTGCCGCTTTTCGTACCAAACGATCGAATTTTAAATTTAATTCTTCCCATGAAAACAAACCTTTTTCTGGATCTCGGCCAAAATGACCGTAAGTAGCGGTAGGAAGGTATATAGGTTTATCTAACTTCAATAATTTACAGATGCCTTGCGGCGATAAATCGATATTATCTTCAATATACTTTAGTATGGATTTTTCACTTATTTTGCTTGTTCCATACGTGTCGATTGTTAGAGATAATGGCTTTGCCACTCCGATTGCATACGAAAGACCGATAAGGCATTTTTCGGCTATCTTTGCCGAAACGATATTTTTTGCTACGTAGCGGGCTATATAAGCAGCAGATCTATCCACTTTAGTTGCATCTTTTCCGGAAAAAGCTCCTCCGCCGTGGGGAACAGCTCCGCCGTAAGTATCGACTATTATTTTTCTGCCTGTTAATCCGCAATCGCTTACCGGGCCGCCGGCAACGAATTTTTTCGTAGGGTTGACAAAAAGATCTTTGTCGTCACACATCCAACCTTGAGGAAAAATATTACACACTTTGTCAAATACGATATTGCGCACATATTGTTGCGACATATTGGCTTTGTGTTGTATGACAACGACAATATTCATTACCTTTTTCGGTTTTCCGGACTGGTATAACAAGGTTATTTGGCTTTTACCGTCGGGACCCAGACCTTTTGCTTCTTCCGATTGAAAAATATTTTGTAGTATTTTATGCGCATAATGTATTGGTGCGGGCATAAAATTATCGGTTTCATTCGTTGCATAACCGAACATCATTCCTTGGTCACCCGCACCGGCATTTTTAATTCCCGATGCTATTTCGCTTGATTGTTGATGTAATAAATTTGTTATTTTTACTTTATTCCAATGAAAATTTTCACTTTCATAACCAATATTTTTTATTACGTTTCGTACTGTTTCTTCGAATTCTGTTTTTGCCAGTATCGGCCCTTTAATTTCACCGGAAACTATAACGTTGTTTGTTGTTACCATGGTTTCTATGGCGGTATGGGATAAGGGGTCTTTTTTTATATATTCATCGAGCAATGCGTCGGAAATTTGATCGGCAATTTTATCGGGGTGACCGTGAGATACGGATTCGCTTGTTAATGTTAACATATTTTGAATTTTACTACTCGGTTTAAGGGATAGCAAAGAAAATTTGTAACTGATTTAAGGAAGCGATTCTAGCTAATTTTGCATATCTGTAACTTTTCAATATAATTTAATTTCTATTAAAGAATTATAAATGAAATTTTTTGCCTATGCTTTTGCTGAAACTTCGCCTGAAATTGATTTAGGTACCGGAACAACACAAAATTCTTCTTTGGAAGTAGGTTCTTCTTTGATGAATTTTTTTCCGCTAATAGTTATATTCGCTATTTTTTATTTTTTAATTATAAGGCCTCAGCAAAAGAAAATGAAGAATCATGAAAAAATGCTAAGCTCGATAAAGCGCGGCGATAAGGTATCAACTGCAGGAGGGGTAATAGGAGTGGTAACTAAAGTCGATAACACGGATTTGATTTTAACTGTCGAAGTTGCGGAAAATGTTCAGATTAAAATTTTAAAATCTTCCGTTGCTGAAATTATGAACAGATCGCGCAATGAAAAAAAAGTACAAAACAAAACTTAGTGTTAACTTAAATAAAGTAGCACTTCTAAGAAATTCCCGAAAAGAACATTATATTAGTATTGAAGAAGCTGCCGTTACCTCGATAAAAGCGGGATGTGAGGGGATTACTCTTCATCCTAGGGCCGATAAAAGGCATGTAACGATAGAAGATATAAAATTAATTTCCGAACTTGATATTGTGAAGCAAAGAAAAATCGAGATTAATATCGAAGGCGATTTACGAGAGGAGTTGATATTGGCCGTCCAAGAATATAACGTAGATCAGTTTACCGTAGTCCCGGTTAGGTTGGGAGAAAAAACAACAGAGCGCGGTTGGAATAAAAGCGATGATGAAAATTTATTGATTAAAACAATAGCAAAATTAAAAAATAAGATCAGAATTGCCGTATTTGTCGAGCCGAATGAAAAAATGGTAGATTATGTTGCTTTTTTAGGGGTTGATGCCGTTGAATTTCACACAAAATGGTATGCGCAAGCTTATGGAAAAAAACAACAAGATGATGAATTGCGTAAAATAGAGGAAGCATCTTCCATTGCACGAAATCAAGGATTAAGGGTGAATTTAGGTCATGATTTGAATCTTGATAATCTTGCTACGATAATAAAACGTGTCAATCCTGACGAAGTTTCGATCGGTCATGCATTAGTTGCCGATGCATTAAATTATGGTTTACCGATTATAGTGGATAAGTATAACCGAATAGTAAAATGTTGATAGCTACTTGGAATGTAAATTCAATTCGTCAAAGGCTCGATAAGCTTATCGAATGGTTAAAACAAGATAAAATCGACATAGTGTTACTTCAAGAAATAAAATGTACTAACGAACAATTTCCTTATCGAGAAATAGAAGATTCTGGCTATAACGTGTCGGTTAACGGTCAAAAATCTTATAACGGAGTAGCTATTTTAACAAAATTTCCTATTCAAGACGTAATAACTGTTTTACCTGGTGGTGAAAAAGACGATCAGGCAAGATATATAGAGGGGGTAATTTCTTTACCAGATAGAGTCGTTAGGGTTGCCAGCATTTACGTTCCTAACGGTCAAGAACCTTCTTTACCCGCGTTTAAGTACAAAATGAATTTTTTCGATAGGTTGTACGAGCGTTTCGCGTTATTGCTCGATTATGAAGAAATAATGGTTTTAGGCGGAGATTATAATGTTGCACCAGAATCGATCGACGTATACGATTCCATCAAATTGGACGGGAAAGTCGGTTTTCATCCCGATGAGAGAGCTAAATTCAGAAAATTATGTAATTTGGGTTTATACGATTCTTTTAGAATAGCTAATTCTGAAAAAACAGAGTTTAGTTGGTGGGATTATCGCAGTAAAGGATGGAAATATAACCGAGGAATGAGAATTGACAATATGTTGCTTTCGCCGCAAGCGGTGGATAAACTTGATTCTTGTGAAATTTTAACCGATATGCGAGGCGAAGAAAAACCTTCGGATCATGTTCCCGTCGTAGTAACTTTGGCAAAGTAAATTTCTTCAATCTGAAAGTAAAGTTCTTTCGGTCTATACACTTGGCTAAGGCTAAGTTACTATTTGCAAGAAAGCATTTAACCTATTTATGAACCTAAGCGACATGGCTGCCGCCATCAGAATTTTATCACTTGACGCAATTAATCGGGCTAAATCGGGCCACCCTGGCATGCCTATTGGTATGGCAGATGTCGTGACCGTATTATTTACCCGATTTTTAAAATTTAATCCGAAAGACCCGGATTGGCACGATCGTGATCGTTTTTTATTGTCTGCCGGTCACGGTTCGATGTTACTTTACGCTTTGCTTTATTTAACGGGATATGAGGACATAACGATTAATGAAATTGAAAATTTTAGGCAGTTACATGCCAAAACCGCAGGGCATCCCGAATATGGCTCGGCAAGAGGAATAGAAAATACGTCGGGCCCTTTGGGCCAAGGGGTTGGAAATGCAGTAGGCATGGCAATCGCCGAAAGAATTTTAAATAATCGTTTCGGTGATAATTTGGTAAATCATTATACTTATGTTATTGCTGGGGACGGATGTTTGATGGAAGGGATTAGTCATGAATCGGCTTCTCTTGCTGGACATCTCGGGTTAGGCAAATTAATCTTACTGTTTGACGATAATAATGTCTCCATTGACGGAAGTACAGATTTGACGGTTTCCGATGATCATATGCAGCGCTTTTCGTCTTATGGTTGGCACACTCAAAGCGTCGACGGGCATAATTACGATGAAATGACAAATGCTTTGCAAAGCGCTAAAGAGGAAGAAAATAAACCTTCGATAATTGCATGTAAAACGATAATCGGTAAGTTTATTCCTGGTCAAGCAGGTACGGCAGGGGCTCACAGTTGGCCTATGACCGAAAAGGAAGTTATCGGTATGCGTAAAAATTTAAATTGGGAACACGAACCATTTGTGGTTCCCGACGAGATATTTAAAAAATGGAGATCGTTAGGGAGTGAAGACGATTATGAGGTTTGGAATCGGCAAATTACTAAAGAATTTACCGAGTATGTTTCTTGTAATTTACCTCGGGACGTTAATCGGGTTTTCTTTAACTTGAAGAAGAAATTAGCGGGGAAGACGGAACCGACACGTAAGTCGTCGGGAAAAATCTTGGATGTAATAACCGAACATATACCGCAATTGTTAGGAGGTTCTGCCGATTTAAGCGGCTCGAATAATACTAAAGCTGGCGGTATGACATCGATCGAAAAAGATGATTTTTCCGGTTCGTATTTGCATTATGGTGTGCGCGAACATACTATGTCGGCATGCATGAATGGTATGGCCTTGCATAAAGGGATAATACCTTATGGCGGAACTTTTTTTGTTTTTACCGATTACTGTAGACCGGCAATAAGATTATCGGCATTAATGAAGCAAAGAGTAGTATATATTATGACGCATGATTCTATCGGATTGGGAGAAGACGGTCCTACTCACCAACCTGTCGAGCATTTACCTTCTTTACGCGCTATGCCTAATGTTAATGTCTTCCGGCCTGCCGACGGAGTAGAAGTTTGCGAAAGCTGGGAATTGGCTTTGCAAAATATTAACGGTCCGTCAATTTTGGTTTTGTCGCGTCAAGCTGTTTCTTCGGTTCGCACGACAAATATGGAACGAAATATGACTAATTATGGCGCATATGTTATTGCAGATAGTGATAAGTCGTTAAGAATAACGATTTTTGCTACCGGTTCGGAAGTACAAATCGCTATTGCGGCAAAATCGATATTGGAAGAAAAAGAAAGTATCGGTGTTCGTGTGGTATCGATGCCTTGCATGGAATTGTTCGATCGACAAAGCAAGGAGTACAAGGACGGTCTTTTAAAGAATAATAGCCTTAAGGTTGCGATAGAAGCGGCTGTAAAATTCGGTTGGGAAAAATATATCGGACAAGACGGTATATTTGTCGGATTGGATGGTTTCGGTGCATCTGCTAACGCCGATACACTCTATGAACATTTTAAAATTACTGCGGATAACGTAGTTAATTCATGTAAGGAGAGGTTATGGAATTTTGTCGATTAAACAAAATTTATGCTTGATGATAAATGTCGGTATACAGTTCTTCTTCCCGAGGTAAGTTTGAATTTTCGGCAAAACTTATCGCTTCTTTGACAATTTCTTGTATTTCTTTGTCATGTTTTTTGCATTCTTCCCCTGTCATTACTTTATTGGATATTAAATGCTCCTTAATATTACCGATGCAATCGTTACGGTCTTTCACGTTTTGTACTTCTTCTTTAGTTCGGTAGTTACCCGGGTCGGACATCGAATGACCTCGATATCTGTAGGATTTCATTTCTAATAAAATTGGTCCTTTGCCCGATTTAATGTGTCTTATTGCCGTTTTTGCCGCATCTATTACTGCAAAAACATCCATTCCGTTTATCCTGTGTCCGGGAATGCCGAAACCTTCACCCCGTTTATATAAGTCGGTAGTTGCCGATGCCCTTTCTACCGAAGTGCCCATTCCGTATTCGTTATTTTCTATAATATAAATTACCGGAAGTTTCCAAAGCGACGCCATGTTAAATGCTTCGTAAACTTGCCCTTGGTTAGCGGCACCGTCACCCAAATATGTAAAAGATATTCCTCCGTCTTTTCGATAATTATGAGCGAAAGCCAAGCCGGTGCCAAGTGGCACCGAAGCTCCGACAATACCGTGACCGCCATAAAAATTGTTTTTTAAATCGAATATGTGCATCGAACCACCTTTTCCCTTGGAACATCCGGTTTCTTTGCCCATTAATTCCGCCATAATTACTTTCGGATCCGCACCGTTTGCTAACATTAATCCGTGATCGCGGTAAGTAGTTATTACCGAATCGCAAGTACGAACTTGTGTTTGCATTCCTACTGCGATTGCTTCTTGTCCTATGTACAGGTGACAAAAACCGGCAATTTCTCCCATAGTGTATTTTTGTGCGGCTCTTTCTTCAAACCTGCGCAGTAATAACATGTCGCGATATAACTTGATTAATTGATTTTTTGTTAATTTTTTACTGCTCATAATAATCCTAACACTGAATCCGGAGAATGATATTGATAGTTTAAACTATCCGCAACTCCTTTGTTTGTTACTTTATCATAATATATATTCAAACCGTTACGCAAGTGACGGTCTTTTTTCAGAGCAGTTTCACAACCATTTTCCGCTATCGACATAATAAGTTTAAGAGTTGCATTGTTTAAGGAGAATGTAGCCGTGCGAGCGACATTGCTCGGCATGTTCATAACACAATAGTGAATTATGTCGTGTTTTATATACGTCGGATCTTTATGTGTTGTCGGCTTACTGGTAGCACAACAACCCCCTTGGTCGATTGCCACGTCGACTAGCACGGATTTTTCTTTCATGCTTTTTACCATTTCTTCCGTTATTATTTTCGGTGCGGCAGCTCCGGGTATCAATACGGATCCTATGACTAAATCCGCTCTTAGCAAATGTTCTTCTATTATACTTTTTATAGAATAAAGAGCTTTTAATTTAGGGGTATACATATCGTCTAGTTGTTGTATGCGCGTGAGCGAAGTGTCCAATATGGTGACGTTTGCTTCCAAACCTATAGCCATGCGGGCTGCATTTACACCGACGATACCTCCGCCGATTATAACTACTCTGGCGGGAATAGTGCCGTGAACTCCACTTAGTAATATCCCTTTTCCTCCGGTTGATTTTTCCAGGCATCTTGCTCCCGCTTGTACTGCCAACCTTCCGGCGATGGCACTCATGGGGGCCAGTAAAGGTAACGAATGATAACTGTCGGTTACCGTTTCGTAAGCGATTGCTATTGCCTGCGACTCAAGTAATAACTTGGTCTGCTTGGGATCCGGTGCCAAGTGTAAGTAAGTAAAAATAGCTTGTCCCTTGCGTAGCATTTTGCATTCTTGCGGTTGAGGTTCTTTTACTTTTATTATTAAGTCTGTTGTTGCGAAAATTTCCTCGGCACTGTTTATAATAATTGCTCCTGCTTTAGCGTAATCTTCATTAGTGAAGCTACTGCTGAATCCGGCATTATTTTCAATGAACACTTGGTGCCCGTGCGTAGTTAAAACTTGAGTATTGGCCGGATTTAATCCCACTCGATTTTCTTGCGGTTTAATTTCTTTTGGTACTCCGATTTTCATGCATAACCTCCTGTTGTGATTTTGACATACTATGCTTTGTATAACAAATTATCAGGAATTTTTTATTTAATTGTTAACTATGGAATTAATTAACGATTCGTGTGTTGGCATGTCTGCAGTGTAAATTTTCCCCCAATGTTCTTTTGATAGAAAATTTGTTATTTTTCTGCTTAGCGAATAGACTTTAATAGTTTTTAACTTGCTTTCCAATTTGTGTTCGAATATTAACTTAAGAAAAGTCTCGGCGGTATTTAACGAGAAAAAAGTAATGCCTTTTATCTTATAATTTTGCAATGATCGGTAGCATTTGTCACTGAATTTTTTTCGATATATCGTATCGTATACTATAATTCTTTTTATATTTATCCGGTAATCTGACAGAATATTATCTAATGGGTAAGAAATTTTTTCTCCGCTAATATAAAGAAATTTTTGTTCTGTGCAATTTTTTAAAACGTAATTAATAAGGTCTTTCACGTTTTGTCCTGCCGAAATTACGTTGTTAAAACCGTTATTACGAGCAAAATTTGCCGTAGATTCTCCTATTGCTATTATTTTGTAATCTTTATTTTTGTCGATTTTCACTAACGAGCGAATTGCATTCATGCTGGTTACTAAAAGTGTTTCGTTATTATGATTTATTTTCATGTTTGAGTGAAAATTAAGTTTGATTAACGGTTCTATCAGCGAATTTATCTTGTATTCGGATAGCAATCGTTGCGTTTTTAAGGAATCTTCTTGTATACGAGTGATAAGTATCACTATTTAATATTGAGCTTGATAGGTTCTTCCAGAAAATTTACAACTTTCCGAAGATAATTTTAGGAATATTTCGATAATGTCTTCGGGTTGAGATAATTGCGATAATTTCTGTCCTGGAAAAGCTTTTCGGTGTGTTTCGGTTGCGATTGGTCCAGGAATAACCAAATTGGCTTTAATATTTGTGTGTTTTGTTTCCGCCGCATAAATTTTTACCATAGATTCTAATGCCACTTTACTTATCATGTATGGCCCCCAAAACGAAGGATTTTCAAGACGGCAAGCATCACAACTGACAAATACCGCTCTTCCGGCATTGGAAAGTTTGAGTAGAGGATCGAAATGTTTAATTAACTGCCAATTGGCATGAAGGTTAGTGTTAAATATATGATGCCACGATTCTTCATTATGATCGACCAATAGTCCTAAATCGGTCATGCTTGTCGCATTACCGACCAGTATATCGAGTTTGTTAAAACGATGTGATATTGATGCAGCTAAAGAAGCGATTTTTTCTGATTCTGTTAGATCCATGCTGATTATCGTTGGATCTCCACCGAAAACTTTAATTATGTCGTCAACTGCTTCCAGTTTTTTTAAGTCTCGGCCTAATAATATTACGTGAGCTTCTTCCTTGGCGAATTGTTTGGCCAAAGACGCTCCAAGGCCGCTTGACGCACCGGTAATTAACGCAATTTTTCCTTTAAGCATTGAAAAATTATTATAGTTATTGTTGATTATATAGTTTTAAGTTAGGTAAGCAACGATGTAATGCAATTATTTATGCTGTATTAAACATCTATTTTGAATTTTGTTTTTTCTCTTTAACGATTAATGCTAAACCGACAGCCGTCGTAGCAACGCTAACGACGATAGCGGTTAGCATTAACACCTGCGGTATCGGGTTAGAGTATATTTGCTCCGCACCTTGATATATCGGTATCGAAGCATTATCGATAAAACCGACCGCAATATAAAAGAGTAGAACCGAATTTTGAAATATATTAAGACCAAACAGCCTTTTAAATTTATTTTTATGCATTATTACGATTAGTAATCCGCTGAGCATTAATATTAAAATTGCGCAATATATTAATTGAGTCATTTCGAGTAAAACGAATTATAAATCAATAGCATGGAAGAAAATACCGTTATTCCTACTCCTAGTTCCACCAGCATTACTCCTAAGCTTTGACCGCTTACGTTATTTGTCAGTAGCGCTGAATAATTTAAAAAATTTTCACCTTTCGTCATCGCAAAGCATCCCGTTCCCGCATATAAACCTACTCCTGTTACCGATAAAATTTTTATGTAAAGGGTTGGAAAAAAGTTACCCGTAACCATCGAGTGTACGATTAATATCGAAGCGAAAACAGCTCCGGCTTGAAATCCTCCGCCCGGGCTATAATCGCCGTGTATTTGTACGTATAAAGCCAGTAATAATATTATCGGCATTAAGAAAAATATTACTGTTTGGGTGACGATGTTATTACTTTTTTTCATTGTCGCTTATTAACATGTATACCGAGTTTCCCGCAGTGAAAATTACCACTGTCTCGATAAGAGTATCAAAACCTCTGAAGCTGGCAAGAATTCCGGTGACGATATTGGTGAACCCGAGTTTTTCAATAGTTTTGGTTATGTAGTAATGCGACACTTCGTTATTTACCGGTGAAGACGGGCTTCCTAATTCGGGAAATATGAGCAAAATCGGCAAAATCAGTACTAATGTCGAGAGCATAATTATTCCCGGCCAAAAAGCTTTGCTTCTGTTAATGGGGCTGTTTTCTTTACGATAAAGTAGTGCCGATAACATGAAAATTGTACCTAGGGCTGCGTTAACGGATGCTTCGGTGATTGCAACATCCGGTGCGTTCATTATTGAGTAAAGAGCCGCCATGAGAAAACTGAATATGCTCAGCAATACTATATCGGTCAATAAATTATGAGAAGATAAAATCGCTAGCGTAATTACGATTAGCAATAGAATAATTGGTAATATCATCGTCATTTTTTGTCTTTTTCGTAATATGATTTTGCAATAATGTGGGAAGCGGTACTTCCCGTAATCCATAAAGCCAATACTATCAATAATATTTTGGCGCTGACAACTGATAAACCGTTTCTCACGATCAAACCCAGCATTATTAACGGCATTCCCAATGCATCCGTAATTCCGGCGGGGTGGAATTTATTATATAAATCGGAAAAACGTATTATCCCGACGGTACTGGTGACGATAAAAAACAAACCGAGAAAAATTAACAACGAGCTTATGATCATGAGTTTTCAAGATAACGACCGATCGATATCGTTGCAAGAAAACCTATGAAAGCGTAAACCAAGGCGATATCTATCATTGCAACGGAGTTATTATAAAAAGAAAATACCGAAATAATTAATACTACGTGTGTTGAAAAAGAATTTGTAATAAGCAATTTTTCATAAAAATTTTTCGTTACGCAAACCTTAATAAGCAATATCGAAGCACTTAGAAATAGTGCGGTTAAAGCAAAAAATAAATCCATACCGACATACTATTACACGATGTAAATAAAGTCAGCAATCGATATAAAATATCGAGTAATAAATTTTATTGGTAAATTTTGTTTAATTGAAGCACAAAGTAAATGTGCTATATTTCCCTCAATTAAAATAAAAAATATGAAAATTATCGAAAGCAAAACAGGAAAATGGGAAATGGTGATAGGCTTGGAAGTGCATGCTCAAGTTATTTCCGGTTCCAAATTATTTTCGTGTGCATCGACAAAATTCGGTGCAGAGCCTAACAAACAAGTGTCGTTAATTGATGCGGCTATGCCCGGGATGCTTCCGGTAGTGAATAAGTTTTGTATCGAGCAAGCCGTTAAAACCGGTTTGGCTTTAAACGGGAAGGTAAATTCGGAGAGTGTCTTCGACAGAAAAAATTATTTTTATCCGGACTTGCCCCAGGGATACCAGATTTCGCAGTTTTATCACCCTATTATCGACGGAGGCGATGTTAGGATAAATAATAAAGAGGGTAATGAAAAAAAAATAAGAATACATCATATACATTTAGAGCAAGATGCTGGTAAAAGTATGCACGATTACTCTCCGGATAAAACGTATATCGATTTAAATCGCGCTGGAGTTGCTTTGATGGAAATAATTTCCGAGCCGGATATGCGTTCTGCCGAAGAAGCGGCGGAATATGTAAAAAAACTGCGATTGATTTTACGTTACATAGAAACTTGCGATGGGAATATGGAACAAGGTTCGCTTCGCTGCGATGCTAATGTTTCCGTTCGTCCTTTGGGAGAAGAAAAATTCGGCACCAGGTGCGAGATAAAAAATCTTAACTCTATCCGTTATATTACCGAAGCGATAGAATACGAAGCGCGCCGCCAGGTGGAAATGATCGAAAACGGAGAATTGGTGGAGCAAGAAACCAGGTTGTTCAACGTAGAAAAAAAACGAACTTTTACTATGCGTAAAAAGGAAGAAGCGATAGATTATCGGTATTTTCCCGATCCGGATTTACTACCGGTTAAAATTTCTCAAGAATTGGTGAACGATCTTTGTGAAAGTTTACCCGAATTACCTGATAAAAAACATAGTCGTTATATGTCGGAGTTAGGGCTTAGCGAGTATGATGCAGATGTTTTGGTGGCGAATAAGGAAGCATCCAAATATTTCGAGGAAGTAACAGCTTTAATTAACGAGCCTGTTGTTGCAATGAAGTGGATTACCGTCGAGCTGTTTGCCAGATTGAACAAAGCCGGTATTGGTATGGGAAAATCTCCTGTTCTTCCTTGTGATTTTGCAGATTTATTAAAGCTCATTTCTGAAAAAACTATTTCGAATAAAATTGCCAAACAAGTTTTCGACGTGATGTTTGCCACCGGAAAATCACCGAGGCAAATCGTTAAAGAAATGAATTTGGTGCAAATTACCGACGAAGAGAAAATAGTTAAGGTGATAGATGAAATTCTGGCAAATAATCAAGAAAAAGTAATTGAATATAAAAACGGTAAAGAAAAATTATACGGGTTTTTTGTCGGTCAAGTGATGAAAGCAACATTGGGAAAAGCAAATCCGGAAATAGTGAATCGTATTTTGAAGCAACGGTTATCCTATTGACTTTTTCCTTTTAAACCGTCTTTCTTTCGTATTTTTCGTCAATTAATACCCGAATTAACGTATTTTTATACGATATACCCTAATTAGTATTAGATAAGCTATAATTACTATAAGTGAGAATATCGTTTACTTTCTTTACTTTGATCTTTTTGTTGGCGAGCACCAACTTATCTGCCGTTTGCTTTGCTGGGGCAGGATATTGTCCTTGTGATGATTCTGGTAGTGATAAGGGGTGTGATTTTATGATGAATTCTGTAAAAAGAGTACATAATTTTTCCAATTGGAAAGCTTTGTTTTATCCTAAAATACATGTAAGGCCTAGTTCGGGTTGTTATGTTCTTGAAGATACGAATAAAATAATGAGTCCTGGTGATTGTGATTATGTATGCCCGCAAAATGTTTCTGCTTTTCGTTCGAAATGTGATTCTTCGGGTGAAATCAAAAAGGAGGGGCATTTCGATTGTGTATGTGCAGCTACCGTAACCAGTTGTTCTACACCGCAATCTAATAATGATTTGTTTAGAATGAAGATAGGCTGTTTTATTTTACCCTTGGGTCCTCCGCCTCGGCCATTTTGTAACAATTGTGCCATTATTGTGCCGAATATTACCATAGTGCCCGTAAAAGGAGCGTCGGTTATCGATCCGAAAATTAAGGTTAGAGTCGGAACCGATGTGAAAAGAAAATGTAGTAACGGTGACGAGGTGAAAATCTCGGAATTTTGTATTAACGGTAGTACGACGGAAATACTCGAATATAAAGAAGAAATTTTAATACCGAAAGAGACTACGGTAATTAATTATTCCGGGCAAGATTATAAATTTCAGGCACGGAGAGATAGTAAAAACGGGATATGTGCAAAACATATAACAAATAACGCTGAGTTGGAAAAAGAACAGTGTTACCAATTACTCGAATCTCCCGATCCGATTATTAAATCTTATTATGGCGATAAAGTATCGGTTATGGTCAACGGTTATAATAATAATCAACCGTTTGACATTCGATATGGTCAAGAAGATAAAAAAACGGGTTTGTATTTGGTGAAACCTAAAGTAGGCGGTAAAAGACAATTTCAGTATAATGCCGATAAAACTATTACAAACAACCCAAACAGTAACGTATTATGTATAGCGAAAAAAAATCCGGCTAACGATTATTCGATAATTCGCAACAATCGAATCGTTAGATTTAAACACTTGGAATCGGTTTTTGTTCCGGTAAAGTATGACGGTTTTATTCAAGGTTTTATTAGAGATTACAGTCCCGGGAAACATAATGTTAATACGAAAGATACGAAACAACATATTTTGGATACGGTAATTTTGAACCCGGATCATACGGTGTATATCAGGCCCGATATGAATGATCGGGAAAAATTCAAGTATGAAACTTCTCTTATTAGGGTTGGGAATGAAACTACACCTTATGTTACCCTGGAAGGTAATCACCCTATATTGCTTAGCGACCAAGAAAAAAAAGATATGAGGTTAACGGATCCGTACATGAAAGGGCTATGTTTTCCCAAGCCTGGTTATGTAGATATTACCGACACGACCCAGGATCACTATGAAGTAATTGATTTCGTAAATAATAAATGTGATTTTGTAACTATAGAAGCATGGGGAGCAGGTGCCGTATCGAATAAAGATAATGTGCCCTATAACTCCGGTTCTTCCGGGGGGTATACTAAGGGTACTATTCATTTTAAGAAAAGTGATGATAAACAAACTTTAAAAGTAAAAATCGGTGAGGGAGGTGCATGGGCAACACGTGACGGTGGGGATACCGAAGTGCATTTATGTAGGAATAACAAGACCGATTGTACGACTCTTCTTACGGCGAAGGGTGGTAAGCGTGATATGGTTGCCACTGAAAAAGGTTACGTAGCGACTGGCAAATTATTCGATACTGAGTTTTTAGCGGGAAATCCCGGGATTGAAGGGATTAGTAAGAGCAACCCCGAACCACTTGTTCCCATGCCTAAAAAGCTGCCTTTTCCTAATGTTCATGATAATGGTAAAGCGGTTAAATATCCCGAAGAAAAAAACGGTTATGTAAATTTTAGTAATACAAATTGTTCCTCTGTTCAAGGAACTTATCTTAGTGCGGATTACACGAAAATACCCGGGATGGGAGGGTGCTTATCTCTTATAAAACATGTGAATCAAAGAGGTGGAAATGGCCTTGTCCGAGTAACATGCGAACAATGGGAAAAATGAGTTGTTTTTCACATTAATAATTTATTACCGAATTCGGTAGATCTCATCTGATAATCACAACTTACAGTAGCAATTAATAAATCTTATACAAGATTTTTTCATTAATTTCATATGTTTTGTAAGCTGAGGTATTTTGTCATTTTAACTTTCGTATTGCTATTTTTTAGCAGTGGTTGTTTTAGTGGTACTTGTATCCCCCCGTTTTCTTTTGATTGCAAGTGTGATGATGATGATAAGACAGGATGCGATTTTTTATACAATACGGCGAAAGACATTAATGATCCTAAAGATTGGCGAGCTTTTTTTTATCCTAAAATAAGGGTTAGAAGTAGCGGCGGTTGTCGAATTTCACAAAATACGAGTAAAACTCTTGATGTTGGTAGTTGTGGTTACGTATGTCCGAGAAAAGCAGCGGCTTTTAAAGCAAAATGCGATCCCGTTTCCGGGACGACTGAAGGTATCCGTAACGATAATGGTTCGATGGATTGTATATGTGCATCAGTTGCAACAACATGTAGTGATACTATTTGGAACGATATTTTCGGAAAAACCGTATTTGGTTGTTTTGTGATCCCAATGGGCCCGCCACCTGCTCCTTGTTGCAGTAACATTGTTAAACCGAATAGACCGAATCTTACTATTGTTCCCGTTCGAGAAGCATCGGTCATTAACCCGAGAATAAAAGTAAGGGTTGGAGTCGATGTAAAAAGAAAATGTAGTAACGGTGATGAAGTGGAAATAGCACAATCTTGTGTTAACGGTATTACTGATTCGATATTATCTTATGCTGAAAGTGAATTAAAACCTGGAGAATCGACACAATTACAGTACAATAACAAAGATTATAATTTTTCAGCATACTTAGATGAAAATAACATTTGTGCAAGATATGACGTAAGTGATCCTTCGTTAATTTTAGAACAATGCTATGGATTAATTAAAATGCCCGATCCTACGATTAAATCTTATTCTGCCGACTCGGTTTCGCTTGCTGTCGATGGGTATGATAACAACCAAGAGTTTCAGATAAGATACGGAGAGCAACATAATGGAACTGGTTTGTATTTGATTAAACCCACCATAAATGAACGAAGAGAGTTTAAATATGTTGACGAAAAATTTGAGGAAAATCCTAATAGTAATATGTTATGTGTTCACGGCAGCAATCCGATTAACGATTATTCTATAACTAGAAATGACAGGTTGATTAGATTTAGAAGAGTTAACGATGTTTTTATTCCGGTAAAATATAGCAGCATTGTTGGAGGGTTTATAGAAGATGATTCTGTTGGAAGAAATAATGTTAATATAATAGATACTGGGCAAAATGTGCTTGATACGGTGATTTTGGATAATGACGGTATTAGTATTCGTCCTGATATGAATAATCGGGAAAAATTTAGGTATCAAAACCCTCTTATTCAAGTGGGAAATGAAACTACTCCTTACATTACGTTAGAAAATGATCCCATATTGCTCAGTGATCAGGAAACGGAAAATATGAAGCAAACAAATGCTTATATTCGAGGTTTGTGCTTTCCCAAACCTACTTATGTAGATATTACCAACACAACTCAAGATCAATTTCGAACAATTGATTTTGTAACCAATAAGTGTGATTTTGTAACTATAGAAGCATGGGGAGCTGGTGCAAGCGGTTGGCGTGAAAATTACACGGGGTCGGCTGGAGGTTATACTAAAGGAACGATTAATTTTAAGAAAACCGATAGTAAAAAAACATTAAAAATAAAAGTAGGTGAAGGCAGCGGTAATAATAACTCGGGAGAAGATACCGTGGTTTGGTTATGTGAAGATGACAAAAGTAATTGCCAACAATTATTAACTGCTAAGGGTGGTCCGTTGAACGGTTTAGCAAGTGAAGGAGATGTCGATAATAGTAAATTGTTCGAGGTGGAAAGATTGAAAGGAAATTCCGGTATTCACATCAATCCTAATAGGGATGAACCTATGGTGCCGCTACCGTTGAAGCTTCCCGATCCTCCTCCCGTAGGTGATGACGGTAACCCTATAAGTTATCCGCCGATAGAAACTGGAAATTATGTAAAATTCGAAGATACGAATTGTAATGGCGGTAACGAAATAAGCTATAGAAAAAAGGAAAAACCTAATATACCGGGTGCAGGAGGATGTATCTCTCTTGCCGATTGGACTTATCAAGACGGTGCCAAAGGACTTGTTAGATTAACATGTGAGCAATGGGAAAAATAAATTATTGTACCTTGCTTGGCAAAATGTTACTATTTCAACCTGTTAAATATTAGTAAAAATGAATATCGGTAAAGTAATACAAGTGCTGGGAGCGGTAGTGGATGTTGAATTTTTAGAAGGCGAGTTACCTTCTATACGTAATCGGTTGATTTGCAATAACGAAAATAATATAAGTTTGGAAGTTGCTCAACACCTGGGGGATAATACGGTACGTTGTATCGCTATGGACAGTACTGATGGGTTAATTCGCTCTACGAAAGTTCAAGATACGGGAAAGCCTATTACTGTTCCTATCGGCAAGCATGTTGCTGGACATATTTTTAATGTTTTAGGTGAGACCATAGATGGAACAAATGATTTTAAACAAGATGGAGAAGTATCTTCTATTTATTCCGAACCTCCGAAATTAACCGAACAGAATACGGATAAAGGAATATTGGAGACTGGAATTAAAGTTGTCGATTTGTTAGCTCCGTATCTGAAAGGGGGAAAGATAGGACTGTTCGGTGGTGCCGGTGTGGGAAAAACGGTTTTGATCATGGAATTAATCAATAATATAGCAAAAGCTCACGGAGGATTTTCGGTATTTACTGGTGTCGGTGAACGTACCAGAGAAGGTAACGATTTGTATCATGAAATGATAGAATCGGGAGTGATAAATTTAAAAGATAGAGAAAAATCGAAAGTTGCACTTGTTTATGGTCAAATGAACGAGCCTCCGGGAGCTAGAGCTCGTGTTGCATTTTCCGGTCTTACCATGGCGGAATATTTTAGGGATCGTGAAGGGCAAGATGTTTTATTTTTCGTAGATAACTTGTTTCGTTTTACTCAAGCTGGTTCGGAGTTATCTGTATTGTTGGGTCGTATCCCTTCGGCCGTTGGCTATCAACCTACGCTTGCAACAGATATGGGTGAATTGCAAGAAAGGATAACTTCGACCGATAAAGGTTCGATTACTTCTATACAAGCAATATATGTTCCTGCAGATGATTTGACTGATCCGGCTCCGGCGGCGTCTTTTGCTCACTTAGATGCAACTACGGTTCTTTCCAGACAAATAGCAGAGTTAGGAATATACCCTGCAATCGATCCTTTGGATTCTAATTCTCAAGCATTAGACCCGAATATCGTAGGAGATGAGCATTATTCGGTAGCACAAGAGGTTAAACGTGTCTTGCAAACTTACAAATCTTTGCAAGATATAATCGCCATATTGGGTATGGACGAGCTTTCGGAGCAAGATAAATTAACGGTGGCACGTGCAAGGAAAATACAGAAATTTTTATCTCAACCGTTCCATGTTGCCGAAGTATTTACCGGAAGTCCGGGTAAATTAGTACCCTTACAGGATACGATCGAGGATTTTAAAGACTTATTAAGTGGTAAATATGACGATTTGCCGGAAGCGGCGTTTTATATGGTGGGAAACATCGATGAAGTAAAGCAAAAAGCCAAGAAGATGAAAAATGCATCATAAAAAGTTATTAAAGTTACGCATCTTAACTCCTGAAAAAGTTGTGTATAATGGCGAAGTCAGTGTGATATCTTTACCTGGAGGCGAAGGAAATTTGTCGGTATTATTCGGCCACGAAAAATTAACCGCGAATTTATGTTCCGGAACAATCGTGTTTTGTGCTCGCAATCTGGAGCAAGTGGAGCGAGTGAAAATAAGTGGCGGGGTAATGAATGCTGAATTTGATCAATGTGTAGTTATTACTACAAAAGCTAAATTAATTGGGTGATAGTATGAAAATTTTTATTGATAGTGCTGAATTAAGCAATATTAGAGAGTTTAATTCCCTCGGAATAATAGATGGAGTTACGACTAATCCTTCTTTAATAAGTAAATTTAAAAATAATTATAAGAGATTGTTGGCTGATATTTGTGATGAAGTCAGTGGTCCGGTTAGTGCCGAAGTTCGTTCTCATAGTTGTGAAGATATGGTAAAGGAGGGGAAGGAATTATCAAAGATAGCAAGTAATATCGTAGTAAAATTACCTCTAACTGATGAAGGTTTAAAGGCTTGTCGTAAATTGGTTAACGAAGGTTGTCAAGTAAATGTTACTTTGTGTTTTTCTGCTAATCAAGCATTGCTAGCTGCTAAGGCGGGTGCAACTTTTGTTTCGCCTTTTGTAGGTCGACTTGATGACATTGCTGCTAACGGAATGACTTTGATAAGTGACATATGCACGATTTTCAATAATTATGTCGAGATAAACACTAAAGTAATCGTAGCATCTATTAGAAACCCTATGCAGGTATCGGAAGCTGGTAAGATTGGAGCTAATATAGTTACCGTGCCTGCAGAAACACTAAGTCTTTTAGTGAAACATCCTCTTACTGATAAGGGAATAAATATATTTGATTTAGCCTGGAAATCATAATAAATTTGGAATAAATTGGTAATAATCCTGAAGTACTTGACATTTTTTTATCCTTCCTTAAAAATGTCATTAATTAGATATTTTATCTCAATCTTGTATGTCTCATCCTAATAAAGTTATTGTAAATCCTACAAAAGCTCAAAAGAGTTCTATAGATGTGAAGTTAGGCCAACAAATCAGGAAGTTAAGAATTTTGAGAGGTTACAGTCAGGATGCAATAGCAAAAAAAATAGGAATAACTTTTCAGCAATTACAAAAATATGAACGCGGTATTAATCGAGTTTGTGTTAGTAGGTTGGTTGATATATGCAGTTTTTTTTCCATAAGACCATCTTATTTTATTGATGCTTTAAGTGGAAACGGTCAACATTCTTTGTCTGAAGATGAAGAGAGATTCGTATATGATATAAGTTACGATCAAGTTGAAAATAATAAAGAAATGTTATCACTGATACGTGCTTATAAAAGTATCTCTAATCCTAGTGTTCGTAAAAAAGTTATTAGTTTAATAAAGTCGCTTGGAGAAATAAAGTCGCTTGAAGAAAGTGAAGATTAAATAAAAAAGCTGTTTTTACATACTCTTTTCCATTCTGAATAAAATTTATCAAAATGCTCTTTTTCTTCTCGTTGTAATTGTTTTATCAGCTCTTTTATGCAGTGGTTATACTGAGTTGTTTTTATATATCCTTGATAATGAGTAAATCGTAAATAAATTAAATACGTGTTAATTACGTCGGTTTCACAATAATTCCTAATTTCTTCTATTTTATCGCTATCATAAAGTTGCGTTACTTGTGATCCTTCTGTTCCGATTTTACCCGGTAATTTTAAAGCGGCACAAACTTCATTCATTTTTACTTTGGCAGAAGCTCCATAATCGGAAAGTGCTTCCAAAAGATCACAATGCCAATCTAAACTGTAACGTTGAGTGTAATTATTCCATTTATCACCGCTTCGATAAAGGTATTCTGCTTGTATTCCGTGAAGCATTGCTCTGTATTTTATTACTGGAAGGTCAAAAGTTCTTCCGTTAAATGAAATTAATCTCGGCTTTATTTTTGCAATTAAATTTAGAAATCCTCTGATTAATTCTGCTTCGCTAGAATTTTGCTTTCCGCCCGATTTGATTTCTTCTAGCGAGTAACATTCGTAACGCCCTTCCCGTGTTAACCCTGCATGTAAAAAACTTATTGCTATAATTTTGTGAAAAGGCTGTCTTAAAAAAGGATTTTTTCCATCAGTAATTTCTAAATGGTATTTTATTAATTCTTCTCTTTGCTCGAGAGTAGTGCATGCTTGTGATCCGGTTAAAGCTTCGCAAACCTCAGTATCGGGTATTGTTTCTATATCGAATACTAGAATAGATTGTAACATCCTATTGTTATTTTACGCTAACAAAGCGTCTGTTGTTTTTTTTACGAGAAAATTGTACATTTCCGGTAGCAATAGCGTATATAGTGTGATCTTTGCCTATACCTACGTTTTCACCGGGATGAAATTTTGTCCCTCTTTGTCTAACAATTATATTACCGGGTATAACGAATTGACCGCCAAATTTTTTCACCCCCAACCGACGACCGATCGTCTTTCTACCGTTACAGCTGCTACCGCCGGCTTTTTTAGTTGCCATTTTTATCCACTCCTATAATCCTTAATATGGTGCAATATTGTCTGTGTCCATTTTTCCTTTTGTAGTTCTTTCTTCTTCTTTTTTTGAAAACTATGATTTTTTTATTTCTTTTTTGTTCTAATATTTCGGCTTTAACTTTAACTTGCTTAAAATCGTCGATTTGTACGTTATTATCGTTTGCAAACAACACATTATCGAAAGTAATTATGTTACCGATGTTACCTTCTAATTTTTCAACTTTAATGATATTACCTACTCGGACTGGATATTGCTTACCCCCAGTTTTGATGACTGCAAACATTAGCTAATACTTTGATAGACAATAGGAAAATGATAAAAAGATATTTGAGCTAAGTCAATAAGAATTGTATAAACAATTATATAATAAATTATTTTTTAATAATGATTGCTGGTGTTGAGCAAATAATCGCAAATGCAAAAATTGGAAAAAAGTTTATTTTGGTTGATGAAGCGAGTCGTGAGAACGAAGGCGATTTGGTTGTTGCGGCAGAGTTAATTACACCGGATATAATTAATTTCATGATAACTTACGGTAAAGGTTGCATATGCTTAACTATGACGGAAAAATTAAGAAGGAAATTAGGTCTCGACTTATTACCTAAACGTAATAATCGTAAATATGCCACTAATTTTGCTACGCCGTTTGATGCAAGCGAAGTAAAAACGGGTATTTCGGCCCATGAGAGAGCAAAATCGATAAAAGTTGCTTTATCTGGTGATAAAGATCTTATTGCAACTCCGGGTCATATATTGCCGCTTGTAGCTGAAAACGAAGGTTTAAAAATCAGGAAAGGACATACCGAAGGTAGTGTGGAAATAATGAAATTAGCTGGATTTAACGAGCCGTCAGCAGTGATTTGCGAAATTATTAAAGAAGACGGCACTATGGCCAGAATGCCGGATTTGGAAAAATTTGCTATGAAACATGATATAAACATTTTGGAAATGACGAGCTTATCGGAATATTTAAATGGGCTTTAAATGTGGAATTGTCGGTTTGCCTAACGTTGGTAAGTCGACTCTTTTTAATGCTGTCACGCAGACGCAAAATGCCGAAGCTGCCAATTATTCTTTTTGCACTATAGAACCGAATATCGGCCGGGTAGCGGTAACAGATCGTAGGCTCGATAAATTGGCGAAGATAGCCGAATCGCAAAAAATAATTTATAATCAGCTCGAGATAGTGGATATAGCGGGACTGGTTAAAGGTGCAAGTAAAGGAGAAGGGCGGGGCAATCAATTTCTGAGTAATATTCGCGAAGTTGATGCGATTATTCACGTTTTACGTTGTTTCGAAGATAAAAATATAGAGCATGTCAGTTCGGTGATAAATCCGATTGACGATGCCGATTTAATTAATTTGGAACTAATTTTAGCAGACATACAAAGCATAGAGAAAAGACTAAGAAATGCACGCAGATTAGATAAAGAAACTAAAATATTGTTGGAGAAGGTATTGGCTTTTTTACATGAAGGAAATCCTGCGCACGATATTACCGATATTGACGGGGAAACATTGAAATCATTGCAGTTGGTTACCTCTAAGCCGATTTTATATGTCTGTAATGTTGATGAAGATTCTGCCGCAGGCGGAAATAACTTATCACAAGCCATATCAAAGAAATTTATGGAAAATGCTATTGTTATTTCGGCAAAAATCGAAGAAGAAATAGCTAATCTTGGTGATAACGAAAGTGAAAAAACAGAATTTTTGGAGAGTATGGGTCTAAAAGAATCGGGATTAAATGTTTTGGTACGTGCTGGTTATTCGTTGTTAGATTTGATTACTTTTTTTACGGTCGGTCCGAAAGAAGCTCATGCTTGGTCGATTAAAAAGGATTCTTACGCTCCTCAAGCGGCTGAAGTTATTCATACTGATTTTGCCAAGGGTTTTATAAAAGCCGATGTTATTAGTTATTCGGATTATATCGAATGTGGAAGCGAAGCAAAGTGTCGTGATTCGGGAAAAATTAGGTTGGAAGGTAAAGAGTATATCGTTCAAGATGGCGACATAATGCATTTTAAATTTAATTAATTAAAACAGATACCTCTATTTGGCTGTCGTTTGCATTACTTCTATCCTAATTCTAGGTTGATCTGTTTGTTTCACGAGTACTTTTGGGATTAATTTGTTCCGTTGTCTTGCTTCTGTTTGAGTTATTATTGAACCGATAGTCTGTTTTGATATTAACTTAATTGCTTGTTGAAACAGTTCTAATTTTTTATTACTAACTTTAAGAATACGTAATTTAAGAGTACGTACGTAAAAATTAGATTTGGCGACGTGACTTCTTGGTTAAATTGGTCTTATCTCCTGAGCTTTCTTCAAACTGTTTTTTATTTGGTAATACGAATCGAAGAAAAGTTGTTCTCACTGAGAAAGTTTTTCCTTGGACGAGTTGAATTCTTCTTTAAAAATTGAGGAGGGATTCTTTAATCAGCTATTCTATTTTCTTATCCTTGGTTTGTGGGATTTTGTTCATACTTGAGAGTAAGATAATTGAAATTATCTTCACTCATATACTCTTTAAAAAAATTGTTTATTTTTAAGTTGGAAATATTAGTTTCAATTTGATTTTTATAACTTTGCATAATTACGTGCTTGCTTAGTAAACTATGCTTTAATTAGTATAAAAATAGAGACATACAGTAAAAGTTTTGGTTTTATTTTGTAAAATATAAAAAGTTTTTGAACAAAAGGTTCCTAAAAGATGTATAGATCTATTTAATTAATTTTGTGTTCTTCTTCGTTCTGTGAGGTTTTGTACTTCTGTTATGCTGGTTTGCTCTGTGTTGGGCAGTTTTGATGGTGTTGTATTTATATCTTACTGATTCACCGTGCTGGGGTTTTTACTATTTTCGTGCTTAGTTGAATTACTTAGAAGAGTAGTGAAATCAGTAAGGCTTTGAATAAACGTAGAATCTTCATCTTGTGTTGTATTTAAATCCCTACTGAGAGAAGTAATGCACTTGGTAACGTTTTCGTGAATTTTGGAGTGGTGATTTTCATTTAACCCCATGGAAGTAATGATGAGATTGGTAAGATCTTCTAGAGATTGAGGTTTTGGGTCTTGTTCTTGATTTAAAGCCTTGAGAAAAGCAATCAAATTAGTGAATTTTTGGCGTTCTTCTTGTCCTAAATCATTGAAATAGGCGAGAAAATTAGCAACATCTTCCATAAATACACGGTATTCGTTTTCTTCTTTATTTGAATCGTTAAGAGAACTAATGAAATTGATAATCTTTTGGGTAAGTTCTGTCATATCTCTCCGAGAAGCGACATCAATAGCTTCAAGAGTCTCTGTTATCTCTTGAATTGATTGGTTGTTTCTCAGCTTAGCTTTATTGTTATTTTGCACTATTATATATTTTTCTCAATCAATACTGGAAGTAACATAAAAACTGGAGATGTAAAGTAAAGATTTTTTATCCGATCTGCTATTTATTATAATAGGCTTTTGAATAAAATATTCTGAAAGTACGTATTTAATCAACGTTGTGTTCCCTCTATTTTCAGGAAAGTCTCCGCTTCCGCTATGTTGGTTTGAGGTCAGCCGAGAAGTGGTTTTGGGAGTTGCTTAAATATTTTGCTCAATTCTCTTTTCTTCATAATTTTCGTTTTGTATGACGTTAAAGTCTGCTTCTTCGATGTTTGTGAAATTGTGATTGTTTGTTCTGTTGGTTTCAGAGTTTTGATTTTCTTCCTTACTGCAACTCTCAAGAAAATCAATGAAACCGGTAAAACTCGGATAAGTTGTATAAGTAAACCATGATATTCAGGGTTATTACTACTAATAATGGAATTTATTTCTTTAAAAAAGGATCGATTGACTGTTTTCTTGTATAATATGTCTTGTTTCTGACATAATGGATCGAATTAAACCTTCCAATTCATTTGCCCGGTTTAAAAAATCTGAAAAATCAGGTTTTGTTTTGTTGCCGTAATACTCGTTATTATGATCATCGAGTGATGCTATTTTTTCTAAAAATTCCTTTTTATTCCATTCAAAACTCTCCATATTTTTGTTTTGATGAAGTGTAACGGTGAATTCGTCTATGATGCATGCGTTCTTATCTCGCCTTTTGTTATTTTTCGACCTTGAGCGGTTCTAAGGGGTAATTTATCGGGATTAATGAAAGCGTCCTTGAAGACGCTGTTTTCTTCAATATCAGACTCTTTGTGTAGGGATTTGTTAATTACATCTTTGATATGATTAACCTTATTTTTGAGTTTTTCTTAATCTTGAATTGTATCGAGCTCATACAATTCTAGTATTTCTCTTAATTCTCTTTTATGATTTTGTATAACTACATATTTATTTGGCCGTCAATACTATAATTAATATAAAAAATAAGAGTGTGCAATAAAACTTTTAATTTTGTTTTAGGTTATAAAGGTTTTCAAATAAAACGTTCCCACAATGTTAGTGAAAACAAATAATCGTTCTAGCATGAACAAGCAAGGGTTTTAACTAGAATTAAAGATTTTTTTTAAATCCTGCACATGCTTGATCGTTGTGCATTTTATATTTTTATTACTTTCAATCGGTGAGATAATATTATCGAATCTCATTCTTAAAGCTTCCTTTATTCTTCGCTCTTGATGAGCGACTTTTCTTAATTTTCCGGAAAGTGCCACTTCGCCGAAAATAACGGTTTTTTTAGGAATCGGAATATTTAAAGTAGCGGAAAGTATTGCAGCTGCTACCGCTAAATCCGCGGCAGGATCTTGCACTTTTATTCCGCCTGCTATATTTAAATATATTTCTTTGTCGCCGATAAATATTCCGTAGCGACTGCCTAATATTGCTACGATCATTGCCAATCGATTTACGTCCCATCCGACTACCGTTCTCCTAGGGGTGGCCATATTCGTTTTTGCCACTAGCGCTTGGACTTCGACTAAAATAGGGCGTGTACCTTCAATCCCGGCAAATATTGCCGTGCCGCTGGTTTTTTCGTCGTAATCGGAAATAAAAGAGGGATTTTTTACTTCGCTCAATCCTTTTTCTCGCATTTCAAAAATCCCGATTTCATTGGCGGGACCGAACCTGTTTTTTACCGAACGTAAAATGCGGAATTGATGAGTAGATTCGTTTTCGAAATAGAGGACGGTATCTACCATATGTTCTAACACTTTCGGTCCGGCAATTTGTCCTTCTTTCGTGACATGGCCGATAAGTAACAAAACGATATCGTTATCTTTGGCAAAATTTATTAAGCGATAAGCTGAATTTCTCACTTGTGTTACCGTTCCTGGGGAAGAAGGAGCTTCGTTGCTATAAATCGTTTGAATGGAATCGACAACAATGAGCTTTGTTTCCTTTTTATGTTTTGTAAGAGTGGCTTCTATATTTTCCAGGTTAGTTGCAATCAGTATGTTGAGCTTTGGTGTTTTAATTTGCAAACGATCAGCACGCAAACGTATTTGTTCAATTGATTCCTCTCCCGAAATATATAAACAATTTTCGTTTAACGAATTTGCTATTTGCAACACTAATGTGGATTTTCCGATTCCCGGTTCTCCTCCGAGCAAAATCACTGATCCTGTCACCATCCCTCCGCCCAGGACTCTATCGAGTTCGGTTATTTGCGAAGAAGTTGTGTTTTTTCGGTAAGAATTTTGTTTTGTTTGTAATAATTCTATGTCTAGTGTTTTACCCAATAATTTCTTTCCGAAAGTTTCTTCGATAATGGTATTCCACGAATTGCAATCGTTACACTTTCCGGACCACTTGGTGAATTGCGATCCGCATTTTTGGCACGAATATATTTGCTTATTCACCGATCGACTTCACCGAAAACTATATCCATAGATCCGAGAATCGAAGGAACATCGGCCAACATATGCCCTTTGGAAAGAGCTTCCAGTGCTTGCAAGTGGGCAAATCCCGGTGCTCTGATTCTACATCGATATGGTTTATTAGTCCCGTCGGCCACTATGTAAACTCCGAATTCTCCTTTCGGAGCTTCCACCGGGAAATAGTGTTCGCCGGCAGGGACGTGGTAACCTTCGGAGTATAACTTGAAATGATGAATTAAAGCTTCCATTGATTTTTTCATTTCTTTTCTGGGAGGAGGAGATATTTTACGATCAGCAGTTTTTATTTCACCTTCAGGGAGTTTTTCTATGCACTGCTTTATTATTTTTATCGATTGGCGCATTTCTTCGACTCTAATTAAATAGCGATCGTAACAATCACCGTGCTTACCTACCGGAATTTCGAAATCCATTTCGTCATATACGTCATATGGTTGATTTTTTCTTAAGTCCCACGCTACTCCCGATGCTCTAAGCATCGGTCCGGAAAAACCCCAGTCTAAAGCTTGTTTTTTAGTTGCTACTCCGATATCTACCGAACGTTGCTTAAATATTCGATTTTCGGTTAGCATTCCTTCCATGTCTTCAATTTTGCCGGGGAGTTGCTCGATGAATTTCATTATATCTTCGGTTAAACCTTCCGGGATATCTCTGGTAATTCCTCCGGGCCTTATATATGCGGCATGAAAGCGAGAACCGGATGCTCTTTCGTAGAACTCCAGCATTTTTTCCCTTTCTTCAAACATCCAAAATAATGGAGTCATTGCCCCTACGTCCAAAGCTTGGGTGGTAACATTGAGTAAGTGATTAAGTATCCTTGTGATTTCGCAAAACATCACTCTTATATATTGTGCTCGAAGCGGGACGTAACAATCTAGTAATTTTTCTACGCATAGAGAATAAGCGTGCTCTTGGCACATTGGCGAAACATAATCCAGACGATCGAAATAAGGTAGAGCTTGCAAATAATTTTTATGTTCGATGAGTTTTTCAGTCCCTCGGTGTAATAAACCGATATGTGGGTCCGCCCTACTTACGATTTCACCTTCTATTTCTAGTACCAAACGCAATACACCATGTGCCGCAGGATGTTGTGGACCAAAATTAAGTACTTTTTTTTCTAGCATGTTTTTTATGTTTTTTGTACCTTCCAGCTTATGTTACGATATTTTGCAATTTTTGCCAGAAATGTTTTAAATTGGTTGTTTTTTTGTTTTGTGAGGTGTTTGCTTCTTATACTTCTGTTATATTGGTGCTTGGTTGATTATTTGGTAATATTTGCTTAGCCTCTTTGATTTTTCTCTAAGTTTTCCAGTGCTAATTTTGCGATGTAGTTCTCATTAGGATCATGATTTGGAGCATTTCAAATTTTTCTTCTAATTGCTTCTTCATTTTCTTTGTATGGTTATATTATCGTTATTTGCTGCGAGTTTGTGTTCTGTTTTGTCAGGTTTTACAAGTTTGCCTTATTAATTTTTGGCCATAGTTTTTTGCGTGATTTGTTTATAGTTAATAGTCACAGTATTATCTATCATCTGTTTGGACTTAATGATACTATAAACCGATCTGAAAAATTATCATCATCAGTTTTTCCGTCTGTTTTAATATTTGATTTAATATAATTTTAATGCATTATCGATTAAATATTTTATCATTTTCAGATATTGTGGTGATTCGATGATTTCTTTAGCAATTTTTTCATAACTTGGTATTTTTGTGGGGTCATCCATTGCTGAATCTTCTTTTGACAAGTATGTATTCAAACGAAAATATTTGCTTTTTGGTCCGTTATATAATCTGAAAAATTTTAAATGGTCTTCGGTTATTTGATTTTGAGCGTTGAATAAACCCTCGATAGTTGGTTTAATTACTCCGAATATTCCGAAAAAAGAAGACGAACTACCTTTTGCTATATTTGTGCCTGTGCCTATTGAAACGATGTTAATATAACATTTGGTTTTGGTTTTTTTTCTGCATAAACGCATAGCTTCATCTAATGCTATTATTCCCGGATTATTCATCCCGATTCCGCCATCAATTAATTGCAACTCTGCACCTGTTGGTAATGTATAATGTACTGGCTCAAAGTAAGAAGGCGCCGCACTAGTAGCACGACCTGCAAGCCATAAAGGAAAATCAAGCCATTTTGATTCTTTTGCTCGATATGATGCCATAGGAAATATAGTTTTGTTATTATTATCGTATGTGGTTATTACAATCGGTTTAAATGTATTGCTTAAAAAATTATTATTCCCCAGATATTTTTTTAAGTATTTTTCCAAGTTAGCATGGTTATATTTTGCTTGTCCGAACAAGCCGAAAAGTCTTATTAAAGATTCCCAAAAATTTGTTTGAAAAACTTCTTTCCCCAGCTGCTTGTACATTTCGACAATTTCATTAGAAGAAAAAAGAGGTTGAGATTTGTCTGGTCGAGGCACATTAGTCATCAGTGTTATTAAACCTCCTGTAGAAGTTCCGACGGCAGCATCAAACACTTCCATGAGTTTTATTTCTTTACCCGCAGCCTTAGAAAATTTCTTTTCCATGTCCGAGATAATTAATGCTGGTATCATACCGCGAAGCCCTCCTCCGTCAATTGCTATGATGAAAATGGGTTTTTTATCATTGGTATTTTCATGAAACGTGGTATTATATTGTTCCGTGTTACTTTTGTTAGAAAGCAAAATAAACAGCAAAAACAATATAAAACAGCTTTTTATACTCATGAAAATTGAACAATATTTAATAATAAGGTTATCGTATAAAATGGTAAAAAAAAATACCTAATTAATAATAAGGTTTTTTTATTTTTCTATCTTGGAGCAAAACTGCTGAAAATGTTTTATAGTAAGATTTTCATAGAATATTTCTTAACTTAATGCGCTAGGCCTTGTTCTTGGATTGCCATAGCATTAGCGTCAGATGTACAGCTGGAACATATTGTGTAAGGAATGCCTGGCCTGCTACCAATAAGATCGATGCCACAATTAAGCAACCGATACTTAACCCAACAAAAAGAAATGCCAGTACAAGAGCTGTTAAAGCAGTTCTTTTAGTAGCATTTTCACCATTTTCAGCTCCATTTTCTTGAGAAATATCATTATTTTGTTTACAGCAATCGTTTATCATTAAAGTGGGTGTGGCTATGATTAATAATATGGAAAATATTAGCAACGCTGCGCTAGCCACAACCAATATAACGGGCAGAAAAATTGCTAAAAGTAATTTTTCAATAAATGAAAATAGAGGATACTCTCTTTGGATATCACCATAAAATTCTTGAAAAATATTTCTGAGGAGGTGCTCCATATCAATTTCATTTTGTACTTGAGTAGAGTTGTTGAGTGGTTCGTTGTGATCATTAAGGTTTGAAACTCTTGTATAAGTTGCTCCTTATTCCATTCTTCTCTATTCCTATCTTGTCGTTCACTACCATCATCATTTTTGAGCAGGAAGTCGTCTATGGTTTCAATCATGCATTTTCTGATTTTGCCTTTTGTTATTTGGTTTCTTCCATTATCTATCCTTATTTTTAAGATATTAGGATCGGCAAATGCTTGTTGGAAGATTTTATATTTCTCGCTTTCGGAATTCGGTTCGGTAATTATTTTCTTTATCTTTTTAATTTCATCTTGTAGATCTTGCTGGTTGGAAGTTGTTTTGAGATCGTCAAAATTGGAACTGATAGCAGCTTCAACTTCTTGCCTATATCTTTCTGGCATTTTGATCTCCTCTAATTACAGCAACTATAACATAAATGGTTAAAACTGTAAACTTATTTTACGTTAACTTTTTCTCCTACTTTGACGTAAGTATGGCCTTGAGCGACAAGGGTGATTTTATCGTCCGTTTCGGTTTTTACCCAAAAGTTTCCGTCTTCGTTTTCTTCCAAAATTTCTACACTTTTAAATCTTACGGTATTGCTTGAATCTAGGTATTTAATCCCGACCGATCCTTCGTCACTTAACGATAAGGCATAAGAAGGAATCAGGTACGATTTTGTTTTATATAAATCGAGAATTACGTCTGCGGTCATTCCAACTATATTCATGCACTTATCTTGTAATTCCGGGATTTTGATTTCAACTTCGTAACTTCTTGTATTTTTATTCGATTTCATACTAATACCGCTAACCGAGCCTTTAATAGGGTGATCGAATGCTGGCGAAGTTATTTCCGCCGCTTTTTCTTGAAACTTATCGATACTTTTTTCGGGAATATTGGTTTTAACAATATAGTTTTTGCATTCGATAAGCCGTAATATCGGTGTCGCACCATTAATTGTTATTCCTTTTTTTGCGTAGATCGTGTCGATTATTCCTTCGAACGGCGATTTAACATAACAATTTTCCAAATCGATTTTTGCTCCTTCTACGTCTGCTTCCGCTGCTTTTAAAGCGGCAAAGGAGGCAGCTAACGAGAATTCCGATCGATATCCCGCCTCATTTAACGATTCGGCAGAATTATGTTCGATTTGGCGTTGTTTTAATAATGCTTGCGCTTTTTCTAAATTTGCTCTTTTATCGTTAACTTCTACCAAAAGAATGATGTCGTCCTTCTTAACGAAATCTCCTTTTTCAACTTTGATAAATTCAACTTTTCCCGATGTTTGTGCGGTCAGTTCAATGTTATTTCTGGTATCGATAACTCCGGTAAGGCTTAGCTTTACCGATTTTTCTTCGGGGAATATTACTTCTGTTGAGACTAGCGGCGTCTTATTTTTACTTTGATTATTTATCGAATATTTGTTGTTGGTAAAATTATTATAGAAAAACCACGATACTAAGATAAGAGCCAATATGGCAATATATTTATATTTTGCTCTTGTACTCTTGAGTTTATTTATTAAATTAGACACGTTGCATACTAAATGATGAGTAATAGTATAAAAAAAAATATTGTAATATTTATTAGTACGTGTTTCAATCTTGGATTTTTTTGCTGGGCCCCGGGAACTCTAGGTAGTTTAGCCGCATTACCGTTTTTGCCCGTTATTTTATTTTGTAACGGGATTTTATCCGTTGCGTTTTTATTAATTGTCTTTGTACTGGGGCTATGGGCTGCAGATCGGTATTCAACGAAAAATGACGATCCGAAAGAAGTTGTAATAGACGAATTTGTCGGCATGTTATTTACTTTTTATATCGTGCAACTTTTCGTAAAGATAAATTTGATAGTTACCATTATTTCATTTTTTGCTTTCAGAATATTTGATGTGATAAAACCTTGGCCAGTTTCTTTTTTCGATAAAAAAGTTAAAGGAGGGCTTGGCATTATGTTGGATGATGTAATGGCGGCAATAATGGCAGGCTTATCGGTTAGTGCAGTGATAAATTTTATATTATGAAATCGGCTTTTGCGTTACGAAATCTAAAGGAATATATTACCTATACGATGGAAATTTCCAATTGGGAACGTTATTCCTTTAATAATATCGAATTTATTTATAACGGGCATAAAGAATCTTTGTTTAATTATGCTTTTTGCTTGGAAGAAGTAACTAAAAACGACGTGGTGGAAGTCTTGGAATTTTTGCAAGAAAAAAAGTGGGAAGCAACCTGGCCGGTCGATGTTCATATGGGTAATTTGGCAGTTATATTGGACGATTTGAAATTACTCCATGCCAGCACTCCAAAAAAAGCTTTGTTAAATATTACGGGTTTTATAGAACCGAGTAATATGAAAGAAGTGCCGAATCTTAAGTTGGTTAAAGTAGAAACGGACGAATTAATTACCGAATACGATAAAGCGACTTCGGAAATATTCTATCATAATACGGGAATAGTGACTGAGTTTATCAGGGGAGTGGCGAAAAATCATACGGATAAATTGCAATTTTTTCTCGCTAAAATCAATGACGAATGTGTCGGTACTTGTGCGTTTTATATCGGTTCGGAAAGTATCGGATTTTACGCGGACGGAGTATTTCCCCGTTTTAGAGGTCAAGGAGTTGCTTCACAAATGATATTGAAAAAGATAGAAATAGCACAAAAACAAGGATGTAAGTATGCTATTGCTCATTGTATGAAACAATCTATTAATTTATATCAACGTTTGGGTTTTAGGATGTTGGGTAATTTAAAGTTATATGTTTCGGAGCCTAAATGAAAGTCCTTTTAACCAATGACGACGGAATAAATGCCCCCGGGTTACGAAATTTGTTTAATACCGTATCGAAATATGATTTCGTTAAAGAAGTATGGACGATAGCACCCGATGTTAACCGCAGTTGCTCCAGCCATTCTATGAGTTTTAATAAAAGAATTACAGTAAATAAACTTGCCGAGAAAAAATTTGCTGTTACCGGAACTCCCGTTGATTGTGTAATTTTTGCCATAAAGGATTTAATGAAAGAATCTAGACCCGATATGGTAATTTCGGGAATAAACGAGGGTGCTAATGTTGATATAGACATTATGTATTCTGGAACGGTTGCTGCGGCCAGAGAAGCTTCGCTTTCTGGTATACCTGGGATTGCTATCAGTCAAATTTATCGAGGGCATAGAAGTTCTGCCAAAGTGAAATGGCAACACGAAAACAAAATATTTATCAAAATTTTGGCAGATTTAATTTCTTCTTATGATGATAAAAACCTTTTTAAAGAAAGGTCGTTATTAAACATTAATTTGCCTTTTGTAGATGTTATCGGAGTTAAAGTTCTTTCCCAAGGTAATCATTATTTAGGCAATCACATCGAAGCGGTTAATAAAGGGGAGTATCTTATTGGTACGAATAATATAAAAATAGATTGCCCCAGCCTCCATGAAGGGTATATAGTCATTAATCCTGTGGGAATAGACCTTACGGATTATGGTTTGTTGGATTACTTGGCAAATAATAAAATTACTAAAGGGTAGTTCCTTTTTTGTAACTCGGATTGTTTGCTTACGATTAATTCCATAAATGTTTTCGTATTGTCATTATCTGTTTTTACAGAATCCTATGTCAATTGTTCTTTATTTAGGTATTGTTTCCAATATTTACCTGCAGATTTTTCCATAAAGAATTCTTGTATTCCTATTTCGAGTAATAAAAAAGCGATAGGGGCTTGCTTATGATTTAATTGAATTGTGTTATTACTCTCATATACTTTAAATGTTATATCGTTACTCTTGCTTTGGTACCAATCTTTTCTATTGTGTTAAATTATTCTGTCTAAAAAACGGATAATTCTTGCTAAAATAATCTTTTGCTATTTTCTTCACGTTGCTGGAATATTCATTTTCACCATCGATAGAATCAAAGGGATTTTCATTTAAACGTTTTTTGTCTTCCATTTCTTCTACGGCATCATAAAATTCCTCTTCCGAATCTTCACTATTATCAAGAATTTGATCTTGCTTGGCACTGTCTACAAAACCGCGATTTTTTTCTGATGTAACTTTTAGTGATTTGTGTTTACTGATTGTTCTTCATGATTAGTTGCTTGCTTACCAATCTTTTTTTCATCTTTCGTGCTATTTGTTTGCCTGGTAAATTTGCTTTTAATCCAAGAGAAAAAGCTACTGATTTTTTTCTTTATAAAATTATATAAAATATAATATAAGACAATTTTTTTAAGAAAGATATCTTTTTGCGATTTTTATTATAAATTTAATAAATCTGCATTTCCACCGGAGGCAGTGGTATCGGTAGTGATTACTTGCTCGGTGCAAAAACGGTAAAGATATCTGGGTCCCCCGGTTTTCGGTCCGGTTCCGGATAAACCCGATCCGCCGAACGGTTGGGATTCCACTACCGCTCCGATTTGATTACGATTTATGTAGATATTTCCCGCTGTGATTTTTTTGGTAATATACTCGATGTTTGCGTTGATTCGGCTTTGTATCGAGAAAGTAAGCCCATAACCGGTGGCATTGATTTCGTTGATTATGTTATCCAAGTCGGATTTTTTATATCTGACGATGTGTAATATCGGTCCGAATGCTTCTCGTTCCAATTTTGATATCGATTTGGTTTCATATATACACGGAGGAAAGAAATAACCTTTTTTTAATTTTGACGATATTTCCATTCGTGCCAATAATTTACCGTTCTTATCCATTTTATCAGTATACTTTTGTAAAACGGATAAAGATTCTTTATCTATTATCGGCCCGACATCGGTATTTAATTTTGCTGGATCTCCTATTTCCAGCTCTTTCATAGCGCCGATAATCATTTTAATTTGTTTATCCGCTATTTCTTCTTGTAAGAATAACACCCTTAGTGCCGAACATCTTTGACCTGCGCTGTGAAATGCAGATTGAATAACGTTTTTCGTTACCTGTTCGGTGAGTGCGGAACTATCGACGATCATTGCGTTTATTCCTCCCGTTTCGGCAATTAAAGGAGATATTGCGCAATCCCGCTCTGCTAATTTTCGGTTAATTATGTGAGCGGTAGCGGTCGAACCGGTAAAAGCGACACCGGATATGCGATTATCGGCTAGCAAAGTATTACCTAACATCTTTCCATCTCCGGGCAGGTAATGTAAGACCGAGCGTGGTATTCCTCCTTCATGCATTAATTTAACCGCTTCGAATCCGATTATGAATGACTGTTCTGAAGGTTTTGCCAGTACCGTATTCCCCGTGACTAATGCAGCTGCAATTTGGCCGGTAAAAATTGCGAGCGGAAAATTCCAGGGCGAAATACACATGAATACTCCCCTTCCGACCAACCTGATTTTGTTAGATTCGCCTGTAATACCGGGCAAATCTTGCCATTTCGATAATGTTTTTTTCGCTTGTATTGCGTAATAACGTAAAAAATCGATAGCTTCTCTTACTTCCGAGATTGCATCAGATATTACTTTTCCTGTTTCTTTTACTAATATCGTAATTAATTCGGTTTTATTTTTTTCGTACAGATCTGCTATTTTTTCAAGATGTCCTGCTCTGATTTTTTTTTCGGTGCCATTCCATTTGGGAAAAGAGTCGTGAGCTACACTTAGTGCTAGTAATGCGTCTTCCGGGGTAGCAAAAGATCCGTTTCCTATAATTTCTTGTGAATCCGCAGGATTATATAATGAGATCAAACCGTTTTTTTCAGATGTAACTCCATCTAATATCGGTAATGCTGTTCGCTTTATGTCAAAACTTTTCATTGCTTCAATTAGTTTTTTCATAACAATTGGATTCTCTATTTCTATTCCTGTTGAATTTTTGCGTGCACTACCGAATATGTCAATCGGCAAGGGTATTTTTTCATTTCGCATAAGCTTATTTCCTATTATGGTGAATATTGGGTCTTTTATAATTTTGGATATTGGTGCCATATGTACTTGATTAATGAAAGAACTGTTTGCTCCGTTTTCCAGTAATCTTCTTATTAGATAAGATAACAAATCTTCATGCTCGCCGATAGGAGCGTAAACTCTACACGGATAATCGATTTGCTTATATAGTGTTTCTCCCATTCCGTGCAATCTTTGAAATTCGAATTCGCTTTTATATTTTTTGGTACATTCCAGAATATAAGAGAGAGTGCGAGCATTATGTGTTGCAAAGCATGGATATATGTAATCGGAGTGTTCGAATAGTTTATGGACGCAAGCTAAATAAGAAACATCGGTATTCGCTTTCGAAGTAAATACCGGATAATCCATATGGCCCATTTCTTGAGCGTGCTTTATTTCAAAATCCCAATATGCTCCTTTAACGAGTCGGAGCATAAGTTTACGAGAAGAACTTTTAGCAAGTTTGGCGGCCCAACTTATTACGGATAAAGCTCGTTTTTGGTAAGCTTGTATTGCAAAACCAAAACCTTTCCAACCTGATAAGTCTTTACTGTTACATAACTTTTCGATTATTTTAAGTGAAAGATCCAACCTATCTGCTTCCTCTGCATCTATACATAGGCCCATGTTATTTTCTTTCGCCATTTTGCACAAAGTATGAACTTTTGGAAGTAATTCCAGCATTGCTCTGTCTTCTTTAGTAAATTCGTATCTGGGATGTAATGCGGAAAGTTTTATTGAAATTCCTGGTCCGGTAATCAAGTCGTTTTGTTTGCTAATTTTCGTTATCGCATCTCGGTATCTGTGATAGTATTTTTCGGCATCTTCGGCAGTGTAGGCAGCCTCTCCCAACATGTCGAATGAATAATGCCAATTACTTTCTTTTTTTGATTTGGTTATAGCTTTATCGATATTACTTGCCATTACGAATTGGTTTCCCAAAATTTGCATACCTTGCGTTAATGCTTGTCTGATAATCGGCTCTCCCGATTTTCTTATGATTTTGGCAAAAGATGCTTTCAGAGTATCGTCATAACCGCTTGATAATACTTTACCCGTCAACATTAAAGCCCACGTCGATGCATTAACTAATACCGAATCGGAAGAGCCTATGTGTTGATACCAATTGGAAGAGCCTATTTTATCTTTTATTAGTTCATTGGCTGTGTTTTTATCTGGTATGCGAAGTAATGCTTCTGCCAAGCACATAAGCATAATTCCTTCGTTATTCGATAAGCTGTATTGCTTCATGAAAGATTCGATCGTACCTTTACTGGATTTGATATTTTTAATAAGTTTGTGAGCACGTTTAGAGATTTCTATGTTGCTGTCGTTAGTTAGTTTTGCGATTTTTGCGCATTTTTCTAAGTGTGCACTTTCATCGATGAAGTAATTTTTGTTAATGTCAAAAATTGTCATGCTTTATACTATATCTATTTTTGCTTAATAATAAATTGTTAATATTAAATTTTATTATCGATAGCTTTCTATTTAGTGTAAGAAGAAATATTTATAAATCTACACTTTTTCTTAATATAAAACTAACAGTTGTATTATAGATTGATTATCAACTTTTATTTGTTAATCGATAGGTATAAATGTTAAGAGGTATTGTTTTAGGAGCTGCAGCAGGACTATGCTGCTTGGACACGGCTTT